>CAZARU010000043.1:0-50292 GCA_964487605.1 uncultured Polyangiaceae bacterium | reverse complement strand
AGTCGAAGCTCACGCTGATGAGCGAGTCGCTGCGCAACGACGGCCGCGTGTGGGTTCCGAAGAACGCGGACGATTGCCCGAGCGCGCCCGGCGACATCCCGGAGGGCGATCGCGACTACTACCTGGAGCGCATCTATCCGAGCTTCGGGAACCTCGTCCCACGCGACATCGCGTCCCGCCGGGCGAAGGACGTGTGCGACGAGGGACGCGGCGTGGGCCCCGCCGTGGGAGGAGTTCGGCGCGGCGTCTATCTCGACTTTCGAGACGCGGTGAAGCGCCTGGGCGAGGCGGTCGTGGCGGAGCGGTACGGCAACCTCTTCGAGATGTACGAGCGGATCACCGGCGAGAATCCGTACCGCGTCCCCATGAGGATTTACCCGGCCACGCACTACACCATGGGCGGCCTCTGGGTGGACTACGACCTGATGAGCACCGTTCGGGGGCTCTTCGTCGCGGGAGAGGCGAACTTCTCGGACCATGGCGCCAACCGCCTCGGAGCCAGCGCGCTGATGCAGGGCCTCGCCGACGGGTACTTCGTCCTGCCGGCGACGCTCGGGAGCTACCTCGCCGGCGTGACGCCCGGCAGCGTCTCCCCGGAGCACCCGGAGGTTCGGCAGGTGACGAGACAGGTGGAAGCGCGCCTCGCGAAGCTCCTCGGCATCGACGGCGACCGCACGCCCGATTCGTTTCATCGCGAGCTCGGGCAGATCATCTGGGACCACTGCGGGATGAGCCGCTCGGCCCCGGGGCTGGAGAAGGCCCTCGCCAGGATCCCGGAGCTTCGAGAGGAGTTCTGGAGCAATCTCAAGGTCACCGGCGCCGGTGAGTCCTTGAACCAGGTGCTGGAGCACGCCGGTCGCGTCGCGGACTTCCTGGAGCTCGGAGAGCTGATGTGCCGCGATGCCCTGGCGCGCGACGAGAGTGCGGGCTGCCACTACCGCGAGGAGCACACGACAGCGGAAGGCGAGGCCAAGCGTGACGACGAGCGCTTCGCGCACGTCGCCGCGTGGGAGTACCGCGGGGAAGGCGCGGTGCCCCTGCGCCACACCGAGGAGCTGCACTTCGAGTTCGTGAAGCCCTCCACCCGGAGCTACAAGTGACGGAACGCACGCTCGACCTGGTGCTGCATGTGTGGCGACAGAACGGTCCGGGCGACCCCGGACGGTTCGACACCCTCGACGCCAAGGGGATCAGCGAGCACATGAGCTTTCTGGAGATGCTCGACGTCGTGAACGAGCGGCTGATCGCCTCGGGCGAGGACCCCATCGCCTTCGATCACGACTGCCGCGAGGGCATCTGCGGGGCGTGTGGCATGGTCATCGACGGCTCGCCCCACGGCCCGCAGCGGGCGACGACGACCTGCCAGCTCCACATGCGCTCGTTCTGCGACGGCGACGAGATCACGATCGAGCCCTGGCGCGCCGCGGGGTTCCCCGTCCTCAAGGACCTGGTGGTGGACCGCAGCGCCTTCGATCGGATCATCCAGGCGGGGGGCTACGTGAGCGTGCGCACCGGATCCGCGCCCGAAGCGAACGAGACGCGAGTTCCCAAGGACGATGCCGAGCAAGCGATGGACGCGGCCGCGTGCATCGGGTGTGGCGCGTGCGTGGCCGCCTGTCCGAATGCGAGCGCCAGCTTGTTCGTGGCGGCGAAGGTCGCGCACCTCGGCCTGTTGCCCCAGGGGCAGCCCGAGCGGATGCTGCGCGTGGCGAACATGGTGGCGCAGATGGACGCCGAGGGCTTCGGGCACTGCACGAACCACTACGAGTGCATGGCCTCGTGCCCCAAGGAGATCAGCGTCGAGTTCATCGCCCGCATGAACCGGGACTTCGGCCGGAGCGCCCTCCTCGCGCGCCTTCCGATGAAGAAGCGGGCCGCTCCGAAGAGGTGACGGTACCCGGCGCGGCTGGGGCATCGGGCCACGGTGCTCCGGGCGGCCGCGAGCCGTGAAGCGTCTTTCCCGGCCCTGCCGGCAAGGATTGCGCGTCGCGACCCCGGACGCGCCGAGCCGGCGAGCCGCGTTGACGCAGCGCAACGAAGGCCTCGCGAGCCGGGCGCGCATCGGGACACGCGCGACCACGGGTCGCCCGCGGGACACCTCCGAACCGTGCGATCCGCCCGCGGTTCTGGCAAACTCGGGCCCATGCTCACCCGCACCGTCTCACGCCGCCTCCTGACCACGTTCTCCGCCGCCGGGGCCCTCGGACTGTTGCCCGCGTGCGGCTCGAGCGACGATGGCTCCGACCGCGACCCCGGTCCGACCTGCAGCTCCGCCGAGATCGTGGAGAACGGCAAGTGCGTGCTGAACCCGTTCCGCTTCGAACCCACCGAGCGCATCGACCTGAACAACATCGTGTACGACGGGCAGTTCCTCCCGGAGATGCCCGACACCCTGGAGCTGCTGACGGACCTGCCGCCGGCGCCGAGGAGCGGTTTTCGTCTGGTGATGACGCCGCAGAACGTGCCGTCGGGCTACGACTCCGAGACGGAGGACCCGGGCATCAAGGACGGCGGCTCGTGCCAGGCCTGGCCCATCCCGGATCTGACGCACCGCTGGGTCTACACGGCCGTGGTCCACACCACCGAGGGACTGCACCACGCGAACCTCTACGGTCTGGCGCTCGACCCGGTCGCGGGTCCCCAGCCGTACCCCAAGTGCCGAACGCCCGCCGACTCCCTCGTGTTCAGCCAGGTGTTCCAGTTCATCACCGGCACGCCGCGCAAGGACCTCTTCGTTCCGTCCGTCCTCTTCGCGAACTCCACCCAGGTCATCGGCAAGAGCGCGGAGCGCTACGCGCTCGCCGACGGCTACGCCTTCGAGGTGGAGGAGAACCACGAGGTCGCGACGAGCGTGCACCTGCAGAACCCCACGCCGAACGAGCTGCGCGTGGAAGCGGCGTGGGACTTCTACACCATGCCGGCCGACGAGGTGGTGAACCCCGCGGCCATGTTCGTCTACATCCACTTCGGGTTCCTGCTCTCGCCTCGCGCCACGGAGACGATCCACGGCAACTGCAACTGGGGTGGCGGCGACGTGCTGGGGATCATGCCGCACACGCACCAGTGGGCGACGAACTTCCGGACGGCCTTCGGGAGCGCGCCCATGCGCGCCTTCGACGACGCACCGGAGCCGCGCCTGGACGCGTTCAACGAGCAGGTCCTGGCGTACGACCGCGCCGGGACGGGGCTCGCCGACAGCGACATCGAGATGTATTCACCTCCGGTCAAGACCGACGGCATGGACACGGTTCAGTTCCAGTGCTCGTTCGACAACACGACCGATCACGAGATGACGTTCGGCGTGGGCGAGAACGAGATGTGCTTCCTCTACGGGTACATGAGCCCTCCCGAGACGCGGCGCGTCGGCATCATGCTCGGCGAGGCCACGTCGTGCGTCACCTTCCAGATGTACGAGGAGGACGAGAAGTTCGACCTCGGCGGGTGGATCGCGAGCCAGCCTCCCGAGGCGGACGAGGACATCCAGCGCCTGATCTCGCGCTTCGGCAGCGGCGGCGGGCTCTGAGCTCTTCGCGGCCGGGCGCTCGGGGGCACGGGTCGGGCGCGACCCACCGCGCTGGACGGCTGCGGCCCGGTGCCACGGCCGTCGAGAGCGCAGCGTCCTGGTGTAGGCTCACGGCATGAGTGAGACCGTCGAATTCGCGAGTAACGGCAGCACCGCATCGGGACATCTGGTGCTTCCACCCTCGGGCACCGGCGCGGGCGTGCTCGTCATCCAGGAGTGGTGGGGGCTCGACTCCGGCATCAAGGAGATGGCGAACCGCCTTGGCGCCGCCGGCTTCGTGGCCCTGGCGCCGGACCTGTATCACGGAGAGCTCGCGGCCCACGACGAGATGGACAAGGCGGGCAAGCTGATGCAGTCCCTGCCGCCGGACCGCGCGGGGCGAGACATGAGCGGAGCCATCGACTTCCTGGCGAGCCACCCCGCCGTGAAGGGGACGGGCGTGGGCGTGGTGGGGTTCTGCATGGGCGGCATGCTCTCGTTCCTCATCGCGACGAATCGCCCGGACAAGGTGAAGGCCGTCGTTCCGTTCTACGGTTTTCCCCAGGGGGACGCCGAACCCGACTGGTCCAAGCTCTCGGCCGTCGTGCAGGGCCACATGGCGGAGCACGACGACTTCTTCCCGCCGGCGGCGGCGCGCGCGCTGGAGAAGAAGCTGCAGGACTTGGGGAAGGACGTCACGCTGACGGTGCACCCGGGCACGGGCCACGCGTTCATGGCGCCGCACAACGCCCTGGGCACGTTGAACGAGGCCGTGGCCGCGAAGGTGTGGCCCGAGGCCATGGCGTTCCTGAAGAAGCACCTGGGCTGACGGCGCCGGCCCCCGGCGTCAGCGGCGCGCGACCACCCCGTGCTCGATCAGCGCCTCGGCGCTGGCGAGGATCATTTCCTCGTGCCCGCGGGGAGCCCAGCCGAGCGTGTCGCGCAGGCGTGCGCTCGAGACGTCGGTCCGGTGGCCGAGCTGCGGAAGGATCATGCGCGTGGTCTCGTCGAAGAGCGCGAAGAAGCGAACGACGAAGTTAGGAGCCGTGCCCGTCGGGATCCGATAGCCACGGGGGCGATAGTGGGCGCTCAGCACGGCGGCAATGTCGCTCATCCACGCGAAGTCCGTGGCGCAGCAGAAGCGCTCCCCGGCAGCCCGCGGGCTGGTCATGGCGGCAACGTGAGCGACGGCGACGTCGCGCACGTCCACCAGGGAGTAGCCGAGACGCGGGCACAGCGGCAGCTCCCGCGCGAGGAGCTTCCTGACCGCTTCGAGCGAGGCGCTGGTGTCGGGCGAGAGGATGGGGCCGAGGACCAGGCCGGGATTGATCGCCACGAGCTCGAGGCGCCCTTCGTCGGGCAGACCTCGGACGAACTCCCACGCGGCGCGCTCGGCGAGGGTCTTGCTCTTCTCGTAGGGCTGCAGGTGCTCGACCACCGACCAGTCGGACTCGTCGAACGGCCGGGAGCGGTCGCGCGGGTGCCCGGACGACACCGCGGCCAGCGACGACGTGAGCACGACCCGTCGAACACCGGCGTCGACGGAGGCGCGAAGCACGCGCAGGGTGCCCTCGCGCGCGGGAACGACGAGCTCGTCCTCGTGCTCGGGGAGCTCCTTGGGGAGCGGGGAGGCGACGTGCAGCACGTACCGGCACCCATCGACCGCCTCCGCCCAGCCCGCGTCCGACCCGAGGTCCGCCTCGACGAGATCGAGCGGCGCGCCTTCCTTCATGTGCGCGGCGAGCGCGTCACGAAGCGCCGGGCCACGCGACGCACTCCGCACGGTTCCGCGCACCTCGTACCCCGCGCGGGCGAGCTCGACGATGCAGTGCATGGCGATGAACCCGGTAGCCCCGGTGACGAGAACGCGCACGGCGCTTGGCGAAGCCACGGCGGCGCTTCATAGCGCGGCCTCTCCGAGGCCGCAGCCTGGAACGACGTGTCGCGCCTCGGGTGCCCGCGGAAGCCGCCGCGGGTGTCAGGCCTTCGCGCGCTGGGCACGGCTGCGGAGGCACGAGCCGCACGTCCCGTACAGCTCGTGCTTGTGATCCACCAGCTCGAAGCCGTGACGGTCGGCGATGCGCGACTGCAGCTCCTCGATCAGCGGCTCCTCGAACTCGGTGATCTCGCCGCAGACCGTGCAGATCAGGTGATCGTGATGCGCGTCGTCATCGGCGAGCTCGTAGCGGGTGAAGCCGTCGCCGAAGCGATGCTCGTGGGCGATGCCGCCCGCGACCAGCATCTTGATCGTGCGGTACACGGTCGCGTAGCTGATGCGCTCGTCGTGTCGGCGTGCGCGCTCGAGCAGGTCGTCGATGCTGAGGTGGTCGCGCGACTGGAAGAACTCGTCCACGATGATGCGCCGCGGTTCGCTCGCGCGCAGCCCCTGTTCGGCCATGTAGGTCTCGAGCTCCCCTCGGAGCTTCGCCACGTCGGGGGTGATGGGGTCGTCCGCGGGACGTTTTCGCTGCTTCTTGCCGTGTCGCTTGCTCGCCGCCATCGTGCCCCTGGTCGCCATGGTACTCGATCCGGTCACGTAACGTCAGAACGTGTAGCGAAGACCGACGTGTCCCCAGCGTCGCATGCCGGGACGCGCACCGAACGGGCGGCGCGCCACGAGATGCTCGTCGTCGAGCAGATTGGAGACGTTCGCGTAGGCCTGCAGGCCCTTGGCCACGTCCACGCGCCCGCCGACGTCGAGCGTGAAGTACGCGTCGGTGGACGCTTCCGGGGCGAGCGCGCCCGAACCCGCCTGTTCCCTCATGGATCCGACGTAGGTTCCCGAGGCGTGCACCGCGACCGGGGCCAGTTCGGCGCCCACGGTGAAGGACGCCTGATGGCGGGGAATGTACGGTAGCTCGTCCCCGGCGGACACGAGGCCGAGCTGCGGGTCGGCCGACGTGAAGTTCTCGAGGAGCTCGCCGCGCGTGAAGGTGTACGTGCCCAGGAGGGGCACGACGAGCCCGAAGGTCGTGGTGAGGTCGTGCTGCAGACCGGCTTCGACGCCGTAGATCCTGGCGCGGCCGGCGTCGAACTGACGATCCAGGTCCGCGTCCAGACAGCCGTTCGAGAAGGTGCAGACGTCGGTGAGGTTCGAGTAGTCGCTGAGAAAGCCCACCACGTCGGCGCGGGTCGCGCGCTTCGAGTAGCGCGCGCCGAGCTCGTAGTTCACGCTCAGCTCCGGGTCCGCCGTCGTGGGGGAAGGGCCCGGGGCCGTCGGGCTGAAGCCGCGGTAGACGCCACCGAGGACGCCGAGCTCTTCCGTCACTGAAAGGAACGCGCCGACACCGGGTATCGCCACGGCGTAGGCGTCTCCCCCGTCTCCACCGAGACGATCCTCGTAGGTCCACCGGATGACCTCCAGCCTCACGCCGGGCGTCAGCGTGAGCACGCCCCAGGTCATCGCGTCGAGCGCATGGAGCGCCAGCGCCGTCGTCGCCGCGGTGTTGTCGTCGGTGGTCGTCGGCGCGAGGCCGTCGGGCACGAAGCGGCCACCTGTCATCAAGAAGCCGCTCTCACTCTGCGCACGGTCGATGCGATCGTGGTGGACGCGCACGCCGTGCTCGACCTGATGAACGACGGCTCCGGTTCGCGGACGCCACCGGACCACCGTCTGGACGCCCTGGGAGACGAACCGGCGATCGTTCGGACCGATCATGAGGGCTTCGCCGGGCGAACCCGCGTCGGCACCCCGCAAGACGTCGTAGTAGACGCGTCGCGTCCCGACGTCCGGGCTGGCGAGCACGTCCTGAATCGTCGGGCCGCTCCGAAACCCCTTCAGGCGGTTCCACACGCGCGAGAGGTCGTGACGGTACGCCGTCGTCTCCATCGAGTGCGCGTCGTCGAATCGGACGCGATGGGTCAGCGCCACCTGGGTGCGATGCCAGCTCATCTCGTCCCTCGCGCTGGCGCGGTACCTGCGGTAGGCGTCGTCCCGGAAGTCGTCGTCGGTCAAACCGAGGTAGGTCTCGTGCGACGTCTCGTTCGAGAACCCCGCCTTCAGCGTGAACTCGTGGGTGACGCGCGCCGCGGGATCGACGACGCGCGTCGCCTTCGCCATCCACTCGTTGCGGTGGAAGCCCGTACCGCCGCCGCCGTCCAGCGACTTGAAGCCGTCGCTGCGCAGGTGCGCGCCCTCGATCAGGAACCCCGACGTCTCCGTGCTCGATCCGGCGAAGCCGTGGAGCTTGCCGTAGCCGAACTGCCCGGCGGCGACGTCGAGCTGCCCCGAGGTGGCGGTGGGCACCGAGCGCGTCCTGAGATCCACCGCACCACCGATGGTCTGCGGACCGTAGGCGATGCCCGCCGGGCCCTTCACCACGCGCACCGACACCATCCGAGTGATGAGCGGGAAGTAGTAGGCGGCCGGCGCCGAGTAGGGCGCCGGAGCGAGCAGCACCCCGTCCTCCATGAGCGTGACCTTCTTGCTGCGGTCGGAGTTCGCGCCACGGATCCCCAGATTCGGGCGAAGGCCGAACCCGTCCTCGCCTCGAACGTAGAGCCCCGGAACCTGCAACAGGACCCGATGCGGATCGTCGTACTCGTTGCGCTCGAGCTGGCGCTTGCCGATCACGTGGGTGGAGCCCGCCACGCGATCGGCCCGCACGCCCATCACCGTGACGTCCGGGGGGGCGCCGGCCCCCGTGGACACCGCGGACGTGGCCCCGCGCGGCCGGCCCGGGGGCGGCGCGAGCGGTGCGACCGGCTCGGCTCGGGCCGAAACTTCGACGACGTCGGTCGCCTCGTCCACCCCCGCGGAGACCTCGATGACGTGCTCGGGCGCACCGGTGCCCGGCGGCGCCTGGTCGGCAAGGGCGGGTACGGCCGCGGTCGCCGCGGCGACCACGACGCCGAGGGCGCGGGGGAACTTCGAGCAGGGCTGCATCGGGCGCCGGACAGGACCTTAGCGCAAACGCCTATCATTATCATCAACAAGGGTCCGGCCCCTTGGAGCAATTTATGCGCGAAAACCTGTTTTCTGACCGCCGTGACCCGTCCATGACCGGCCGTTATCGAAAATGACTTTCACTAGTGGGCCGCTCGGGCGTAGCCTTGCGGGCGTCACCGCGGAGACCACGCGGCCCCGAAAGGTTCGCCCGATGCCCACACGACGCGCGCGTCAAGGACTCTCGAATGCCTTTCTCCTGATCACGCTGATGCTCACCGCGTGTGGGGGCGACGACGAGCGCTCCGGCGGGGACGGCGCCGGTGCAACGGGAGGCAGCGCCGGAGCCGCCGGCAGCGGTGCGATGGCCGGAACGGGCGGCGGTGCCGCAGGGGTCGCGGGAGCCGCGGGTGGCGTCGCCACCCCGGTCGGCGCCTATAGCTTCGACAGCCGCTTCGAACCGGGCACCTCGTCGGTGAGGTACGCGGGGCAGATCTGGCGCCACGTCGTCATCGACGACCTCCAGCGCTTCGTCGGCAACCTCACGGCCGACATCGACGCGGGCAACCCCCTCGGCCTGGCGGACGAAGCGAGCGTCATCGCGGCCCTCGACTTCTACTTCCGCTTCAAGGTGAGCGGCGACGGCTCGGTGCCGCACCGAATCACGACGACACCCGAGCCGCTGCAGGTAACGTACGACGACATCAACCTCGACTCGGACCTGGTGAGCAAGCTGGCCGGGAACGACGCGGTCACCGATCACCGGGACTGGTCGACGGCCTTCTCGGGCTGGTCGGACACGACGCTCAACGACGGCGCGATGGTCACGTCGCCGGAGGTGCTCGTGGACGTCCTGTTCCGCACCATCGCCAGGAACGCCGTGCTCCACCTGAACGGGACGCCGCGGTTCATCCCCGGCTCGGCGCAGACGGCGGCCGATCGCCTCCCCGTCCACGTCACCGAGACGGGACTGGACCTGCAGCAGCTCCTGCAGAAGCACCTGCTCGGGGCGCTGGCCTACTCGCAGGGCGCCGACGACTACCTGGACGACGACGTCGCCGACAAAGGCCTCCTGTCGAGCAACGCTCGGGACGGAATGAACGCGTACTCGACGCTCGAGCACGCCTGGGACGAGGGGTTCGGCTACTTCGGCGCGCCCCGCAACTACGACGAGTACACCGACGAGGAGATCGCCAAGGCAGGCGGCCGCGACGACTGGCAGGGACATCACGACGCCAACGGTGACGGGTTCATCGACCTGCACGGCGAGTTCGTGTTCGGAGCGTCCGCAAACGCCGCGAAGCGCGACCTGGGAAGTGCGACGTCGGCTCGGACGGACTACACGAAGCAAGCGTTCGACGCGTTCCTGGCGGGGCGCGAGCTGATAGCGGGCGCGGGCGACGCGCTCACGACGGAGGAGCTCACCCGCTTGCGCGCCCACCGCGACGTGGCCGTGGACGCGTGGGAGCGCGCCCTGGCCGCGACGATGGTTCACTACGTCAACGAGGTGCTGGGGCACATGAGTCGCTTCGACACGACGGACTACTCGTTCCGCGACCACGCCAAGCACTGGAGCGAGCTGAAGGGCTTCGCGCTCGGGCTGCAGTTCAATCCGCGCTCTCAGGTGACGCCGACCGACTTCGCGGCGCTGCACGCCGCGCTCGGCGACCGCCCGGTCCTCCCCCCGAGCGCCGGGTCGACCGCGCAAGAGATCGCCGACTACCGCGCCGCCCTGCTCACCGCTCGCGACGTTCTCCGGTCGTCCTACGGGTTCGACGCGGCCAACGTGGGAGACGCCAACGGCGAGAACGGATGGTAGCGACGATGGCCGCCGCACGAGGTCACACCGCGAGCGTCTCTGCCATGCTGGTCGCGGGGGCCCTCGCGGCGACGGGGGCGTGCAGCACGGATCCGAGGAACGCATCAGCCGGCGCCGGCGGCGCGCACACAGCGCTGCCCCCCACGGATGCTTCCGCGGAGTCCGGCGTCCTCATCGATCGTCGGACCGTCCTGGCCAGCCTCGCCGACAACGCCATCGCGCGGACGCTCGACGAGTTCTCGTCACGGGCCGACGACCTCGCCGCAGCGACCGCCCAGTACGAGCAGTCGCAGACCGATCTCGCGCGGGACCACGCCCGGGAGGCGTGGCGCGGCGCCATGGCGACGTGGCAACGCGCGGAGATGATGCAGCTCGGACCGGCCGGCGACATGACGGCGACGCCGGGCGGCGCCGACCTGCGCGCCGCGATCTACTCGTGGCCCGTCGTCAACTCGTGCTTCGTCGACCAGGAGACCGTCACGGGCGCCTACGTCGACGAAAGCGCGTTTGCCACCGTCACGGTGAATCGCATCGGGCTCGACGCGATGGAGTACCTGCTCTTCGCGGCCAGTACGTCGAACACGTGCGCGCCCCAGGCGACCATCAACACGTCGGGCGACTGGGCCGCCCTGGGCGATGCCGAGGTCGCCGCGCGGCGAGCAGCGTACGCCGCTGTCGCCGGCCGTCTCGTCGTCGAGGCCGCCCGCGAGCTTCGCGACGCGTGGGCTCCGAACGGCGGAGACTTTCGCCACGAGCTGGTGTGGGCGGGGAGCGGAGGCACCGTGTACGCGAGCCAGAAGGAAGCGTACGACGCGCTCTACACGGCGCTCTTGTACCTCGACACGGCGACGAAGGACGCGAAGCTCGGGTTGCCCGCGGGCCTCGCGCCGGAGTGCACCACCCCGGTGTGCCCGGACCGGCTCGAGTCGCGCCACGCGCTCGCCTCCAAGGCGCACGTCCGGGGAAACCTCCAGGGCTTCCAGTGGATGTTCCACGGTGGCCCCCCAGAGGACGAGCGCCTAGGCCTGGACGACCTCCTGCGAGTGGTGGGTGCCGCCGACCTCGCGCGGGCGATGACGGAGGCCATCGAGGCTGCGCTCGCGACGGTGGACGCCATCGAGGAACCGACGCTCGACGAGGCGCTCGAGAAGGATCGTGAGAGCGTCGTCGCGCTCCACGCGGCGGTGCAGGCGCTCACGACCCTCCTGAAGAGTCAGCTCGCGGTGACGCTGGACCTCGAGGCTCTGGGTGGACAGGCCGCCGACAACGACTGAGGGGCGACTCGAGCGATGGGGGGCCGCGGCCTTTCGACCTCACGACGCCGCGGCGGGCGCGGTGTTCCGCATGCTGTTCGGCGCGATTCTCTTCGCGAGCATGACGCGCTTCCTGGTCGGGGGCGGCGTCGAGCGTGCCTTCGTCGAGCGGACGTTCTTCTTTCACTACTGGGGCTTCGACTGGGTGCGGCCGTTGCCGGCGCCGGCCATGCACGCTCACGTTGCGGCCCTGGCGGTTCTCGGCGCGATGATCGCCCTCGGCGCGTTCTACCGGTTCGCGGCCTGCGCGTTCTTCGTCGGGTTCACGTGGATGTCGCTCATCGACGTCACGAACTACCTGAACCACTACTACCTGGTCAGTCTCCTGTGCTTCTGGTGCTGCGTGCTGCCGCTGCACCGGACGTGGTCCGTGGACGCATGGCGCCGACCCGCACTCCGGAGTCGAACCCATCCGGCGTGGGTCACGTGGGCGCTCCGCGCGCAGATCGGCGTGGTGTACGTCTTCGCGGGTCTGGCAAAGCTCGGTAGCGACTGGCTCTGGTACGGGCAGCCGCTGGGACACTGGCTCGCGTCGCGTGCGGACACGCCGCTCATCGGACCCGTCGTCGGGGTGCCGGCGGTGGCGCTCGCGATGAGCTGGGCCGGATTCGTCTTCGACTCGACGATCGTCGTCTGGCTCTCCTGGGCGCGAACGCGACTCGCGGCCTACGTGCTCCTCGTTGGCTTCCACACCGCGACCGGCCTCCTGTTCAACATCGGGATCTTCCCGTTCGTGATGACGCTGGGCGCGCTCGTCTTTTTCCCGCCTTCGTGGCCGCGTCGTGTCCTGCCCGCGGTCTTCACGGCGCGCCTGGCGCGCACCGAAGGCGCTTCAGCCGCGCCCGAGTCTCCGGCCGAAACGTGGACGCGCGGCAGGCGGATCGCCGCCGCGGGGCTGGCGGCCTTCGCGACGCTGCAGCTCGCCGTTCCGCTCCGTCACTGGGTTCATCCGGGAAACGTCCTCTGGACGGAGGAGGGGATGCGGTGGTCCTGGCGCGTGAAGGTGCGCGCGAAGCGCGGGAGCGTCGTGTACAGGGTCACCGACGTCGCCACCGGCGAGACCACCCTCGTCGGCCCACGCCGATACCTCACGCCGTACCAGGAGGAGGAGATGTCGGGACAACCGGACCTGATCCTCCAGCTCGCGCACCACATCGCGCGCGACTTCGCGACGCGCGGCGTCGCGCGCGTCGAGGTGCGGGCTGATACCGCCGCGTCGCTGAACGGCCGGCCTCCCGCGCCGCTGATCGACCCGACCGTCGACCTGGTCTCGGTCCGCGACGGCCTCACGACCGCCGCCTGGATACTACCGGCCCCGAGCCAGCCGCCGCCTCGCCCGGCGCGATGAGCGGAGCCTCCCTCGACGCCGCGAGGACGGGAGCAGGGCGCGGTTCACTTCGGCGGCGCCACCTCGGTGGCGCAACCGAGCTGTACCTCCACGCTGACGGCGCCCGCGCCGCGGATGAACGTGCACGTGTCCGAGCACGCGAAGATCTTCGTCGGGCTCGTGTTGTCGTCGTAGTACCAGCCGTTCTGCGAGTTCGCGCAGTCTGCCTGGCTCGAGACGAAACCGAGCTTCGTCTGCGAGCCGCTCCCAGTGAAGACGACGTTCACCTTGTTGGGGTCGATGGAGTCGCCGTTCGACGGCGGGGGGATCTCCCACTCGCACGCGAGCGGCGCCGACGTCACGACCGCCGTCGCGAGCTGCTGGAAGACCGGGTTGAAGTTCTGAAGGCAGAGGTCGCCGGAGATCCCCATCGTCTGGATGACGAGCTGGGCGTAGACGGTGCCCGCCGCCGCGGACAGGAGCACGCAGGGCGCCAGGAAGGGGGGCTGCGACGCGAAGATGCCGTGAAACACCCATTGACCAGGCTGAATGAGGGAAGGATCCAGCCCGTTGACCGCGCTCGTGAACGCAGCGGCAGACATGTCCGAGTCGTCGTCCGTGACGACCAGGAACGCCTTGGTGGCGTTGGGGCGCAGCATGTCCCGCCAGAGCGGGAACGTGCTGATGATCTTCTGCAGCGCGTCGTTGCTGCCCACGCCCTGCGCGACGTGCAGGTAGTTGGGTGGCTTCGAGTCCGCGGGACAGCTCCCGGAACCGAGCGGCGCCGGAATGCAGATGTCGTTGCCGCTGATCATGACGACGCGAATGTCGATGCCGCTCGACGCGATGGTGTTCGCGAACGTCGGCATCGCGTTCTGCGTCCACTGCGCCTCGGTATCCATGCTGCCGGACGTATCGACCGCGACGATGACGTCCGCGGGTGCGAAACCGTCCTCGGTCTGCTCGAGGATCCCCGTGCACGCCGCGTCGGGATCGAGGCCGGTCGTCCCGGCGGAACCGCTCGTTCCCCCGAAACCTCCGAACGCGCCGAACGCCGACGACCCACCGTCCCCGGAGGTCGCCGCGGAACCCGAGGCGCCACCCGACGCGCTGCTCCCGGAGCTGCCGGACGATCCCGAACTCCCGCCCGAACTCCCGGTCTGGCGCGGGGCCGTGCTGGGCGCCGAACAGGCCGCGATCGCGGCCAGCGCCGCCGAGGAAGCGTACATCCACCGAGGGAACCAGGTCGAAGCTCTCATGATACCTCCGCGCACCGAGTCGCCCGCACCCGACTCGGCGCACCACTGGAACGCAAAGCGTGCCACGCCCGCGCCTCGACGGCGAGGTGGTGTTCGCACGTCTGCGAGGGGCGCGGGGCACTCTCGAGGTGCGGGGGGCCCCGCGGCGAGGAAAACCCAGCCTCTCCGGCGCTCCCTCAGCCCGTACGGCGGATCAAATGGTAGCCGAACTCGGTCTCCACGACGCCGCTCGTCGCCCCGACCGGCATCCCGAACGCGGCGTCCTCGAACGGCCCCACCATCTGCCCACGCCCGAAGGGTCCCAGGTCACCGCCGCTCTTGCCCGACGGGCAGTCGGAGTTCGCCCGCGCGAGCTCGGCGAAGTCGCCACCTCCGTCGAGCTGCGACTTGATCTCGTTGATCTGCGCCAGCGCCTGCTCCTTGGAGCGCGAGGCGCTGGACCGGGCCGACCCCGAGTACATGAGGAGGATGTGGGAGGCGCGTACTTGGCTCATGCTGGCTCCTTCGTTTGCGAGTGACCGAGGACGGTCAGCATCCGGGATCCGTGCGGGGGCTGCAACCGCGCTCCGCGTGGCTCGCCCGCCGTGAAATCGGTACAGTCTCGCCCCGCCCGAAGCGCAGTCACCGCCCGTGCCCGAACGACGCCGCACACCGCCCTCGAACGGAGGCGCCTCGCCGCTCCGAGACGCCGTGCTCCAGGCACAGCGCGGCTTCCGCAGCGACGTCGCGCGATTGCTGGTGGCATTCGAGGAGGGTCACCTGCTCGTGCCGCTGGCGAAGGCGCTACGCGACGTCCCGGTCGGAGAGGAGATCGAGCTGGCGGCGGAGCTCTCCATCGCACCGCACCTGTTGCTCGACGATGAAGGACGCCACTTCGCCTGCGCGTTCACCGATCGCGACCTCGCCGCCGCGGTGGGCGAACGCTTCGGCTGGACCACCGACGGAGCAGACCTCCAGGTGTGCGCCCTGCCGGCCGGCGCCGTGCTCGAGGTCGCGCTGGCCCTCGTGGACGAGGAGCGCGTGTTCGGGTTGGTCCTGAACGCACTCGATGACTCCGAGCTGATGCTGAGGCGCAGCGAGGTCGCCAGCCTGGCCAACAGGACGGCGATCCCGCTCGTCGGTTACGTCGAGCTCTTGCCGCTCGACGCGGCGGACGGAACGCTGGTCGGCGAGGCCGAAGGCCCCCCGCCGGCCGAGGTGGTGGCGGCGCTGGAGCGGTTCGTCGCGGAGACGGACCTGGTGGTCGGCTACCGCTTCTCGCAGACGTTCCACCCCGAGCGGGATCTGGAACCGCACCTGACGCTCCACGTGACCGCGAGCGAGGGAGCGGACTACGACGCCATTGCCGCGCGCCTGGTCGGCGACCTGGAAGGCAAGCTGCCGCCTCCGGGCTACGTCGACATCGTCTTCGAGCAGGCCGACGAGGGCTGATTCCGGTGATTGACCTCCCGTGGGCCGACCTGCGCACGCGCTACCTCGTCGGGCTGCGCGCCGAGTCGGCCTGGGCCATCGCGGCAGTCCTGGGTTTCACGCTCCTCGCCGTCGCGATCGTGTACCGGCGCGGTCGTGACGCGCGGTGGGTCACCGCGCTGGCCACCGCCGTCGTGGTCGCGGGCGCGGGCGCCTGGGCGTGGCACCTGGTTTGGCTCTCCGACGATGCGTTCATCTCCTTTCGGTACGCGAGAAACCTGGTCGAGGGTCATGGGCTCGTCTTCAACCCCGGCGAGCGCGTCGAGGGCTACACGAACTTCCTCTGGACCCTCGCGATCGCAGCGGCGCTGAAGCTCGGCGTGGCCGCGCCCACGGCCTCGGTCGTCCTGTCGCTCGGAGCCTTCGCGCTGCTCTTGATCGTCGCCACGGAGCTGGTCCGCAAGCACGCGCCGGAAGGGACGACGGTGTCGGTCTCGTTCGCCGCGATCGCCCTCGGCGCGAACTACATCGTGGCCTCCTACGCGACCAGCGGACTCGAGACGATGCTGGGCGCCGCGCTCGCGTTGCTCGCCGTCGAACGCGCCGAAGCGAACCGTCCGTTCTCCTCCGGGCTCGCCGCCATCCTGGCGACCCTGGCTCACCCAGATCACGCCATCTTCTACGCGACCATCGCCTTCGTCCTGCTCATGGACGGTGAGCGCCGCCGAGGTCTCCTTCGGTACGCAGCTCCGTTCGTGCTCGTGTTCGTGCCGTACTTCGCGTGGCGCGCCTCGTACTACGGCGATTTCTTCCCCAACACCTACTACGCGAAGTCGGCGAACCTGAAGTACTTCACCCAGGGGTGGCTCTACGTCGCGGTGACCGTCGTGGGCGGGGGCTTCTTCGCCGCGCTGCCGCTCGCGCTCGTGGGGGCCGCGGCGCACCACAGGCGCGTCCTCGTGCGATACACCGTCCTGACGACCCTCGTCTTCGTCTACTACGTCGCGAAGATCGGCGGGGACTTCATGCTGGGCCGGCTGCTCGTGCCGCTGGCGGCGCCGCTCTTCATCCTGGCGGAGCTCGGTGCGCGGTGGCTCCTCGCGAGTCGGCGACGGTCGCTTCGGCTCCTGGCGTTCCCCGGCGTCGCGGCGTTCGCGCTGACCGCCGTCCCGGTGAAGATCATCGGCCACCTCGAGAAGGCGTGGCTCATCGCGGACGAGCGCACCTTCTACGGCGTGAAGTCGTTCAATCCGCTGATCATCGAGTCCGTCTACCAGGACTGGGGCGAGGATCTGAATCGCTTCGTGGTCGCGCGCGGTCTCGACCCCCACGTCGCGATCAGCTCCGTCGGGATCGCCGGCTACATCGCCAACGTCCGCATGATCGACACCTACGGCCTGACCGACCGCACCGTGGCGCGCCAGCGGCTGTTCGACCGGGGGCGGCCGGGGCACGAGAAGGTCGCCGCTCCGGGCTATCTCGCGACGCGTGGCGTCGACATGAGCGAGCTGCCCATCTACCCGGATCAGTACCTCGGGCTCACACAGCTCTTCGTCGACGGGCTCCGATACTACATGCCGCGCTATCGCCGCTCCTTCGCCGACGCGCTACGGGGCCAGCGCGAGGTGAGCTTCACCGATTTCCCGGCGTTCCTGGATCGGTACGACCCGTTCCAGCCCCAGCGCACCACCGACGCGCTGCTCTGCGACCTGTGGTTCGCGCGCCAGTACTACTTCCAGCACGACCAGGACGCCGAGCGGCTCCGCGTGCTGATCGCCAAGATCGTCCGTGCCGAGCCCTCCTTGGCGGGCCTCGAAACGTTCCTTGCTTCGTCCGAAGCGCCGACGACCGGATGGGAGCGCGTGCGCACCTTCGACTTCGAATCCGCCGAGGGGTGGACGGCGACCGGAGCAGCGTTCAGACGGTTCCCCGCCGAAACGGAGGCCGCGGGACAGACCCTGGTGGTGGGCAGAGAGGGCAAGTTCGCCACGTCGTTTCCCCCACGCGCCGGCGACAGCGCCATGGGAGTCCTCGAATCCCCGACGTTCGAGGTGGCCGGCGACGTCATCACGCTCGAGGTCGGCGGGGGCATCCACCCGGACCACCTGCGGGTCAGCCTGATGGTGGACGGCCAGCGCACGTTCTCGACGACCGGGTGCCAGTCGGAGATGCTCGCGCGGCGAGTGTGGAACGTGGCGTCGCTTCGCGGCAGCCGGGCGCAGATCACCGTCGTCGACGAGGCCGAGTACGGCTGGGGCCACATCGTGGTGGATTCGATCACCGAGTGGCGACGAACGGCCGCGCCGGCGGCCAGCCACTGAGCGACTCGTCGCGGCTCGGGCTGGGGTACTCTCCGGGCCCGCGATGGACGATCGACCCGATCTGCTCACCGAGGGTGCGGAGGACTTGAGCGGCGTCGAGCGCGCGCAGATCCGGTGGATCAGGGACTCGTTCGAGCCTGGGGGCCTCGACAGGACGCTCAGGTGGTGCCAGCGCGCCATCGGCTCGCGGTGGATCACCGTGAGCACCAACCGGCTGCGCCACGCGCATCACTTCGACCGGTGGCCGGAGCTGGACCCGGCCAGGAGCTACGTGTGCGTGTCCAACCACCGGAGCTTCTTCGATCTGTACATCGTGACGGGCCACCTCGTGCGCGCCGGGCTCCTCCCCCACCGGATCCTCTTCCCCGTTCGCTCGGAGTTCTTCTACGACAGGCCGCTGGGGTTCTTCGTCAACGGCGTGATGAGCTTCTTTGCGATGTACCCGCCCATCTTCCGGGACAGGAAGCGGGCGGCGCTGAACCTCGTGTCGCTGGACGAGCTGGCGTGGATGCTCCGCCGCGGGGGCGTGTTCGTCGGCATCCACCCGGAAGGCACGCGGAACAAGGGAAGCGACGCCTATGCGCTGCTCCCCGCGCAGAGCGGCGTCGGTCGCGTCCTCCACGGCTCGAGGGCCACCGTGCTCCCCGTGTTCATCAACGGACCCCTGCAGGAGAACCTACCGCGGCAGATCGCGAGCAACTTCGACGGCACCGGGATCCCCATCCACATGGTCTTCGGTTCGCCGGTCGCTCTGGACGACCTCTACGATCAGCGACCGTCCCCGCGCACGTTCAAGCGCATCGCGGAGCGCACCCTGGAGGCCATCGCAGAACTCGGCGCCGAGGAGCGCGCCATTCGCGCGCGGTCTTCACCGCCAGAGGGCTGAAGCCGCGTCGCGGCCGGCGTCCGGTCAGTCGTCCCAGAAGAGCGGGTCGCGCTGCGACAGGAAGCCCTCGATGGCTTCCTTCGCACCCGGCGCCAGCTCGATGAAGCGGATCCCCATTCCGGGCGGGACGTTGCTGCGCTCGTTGTACTCGCGAATCCAGCGCACCTCGCCGCGGCCCCGGATGGGTTCGGGCTGATCCGGGAGCTGGATGTTCACGTCGATGATGGATCCGCTCTTCTGCAGCTGATGGGTCGCTATGAAGAGACCTCCGACGGACATGTTCTCCAGGAAGCCGGCGTAGAAGTTGTGGTCACTGCCCACCGACACCTCGAGGTCGACGGAGAACCTCGGATGCACTCGCCGCTGATCGGCGGTCGCCTCGGGTCCGATGCTGTTGGTCCGCTGAAACCGAGCTTCGCCGTAGCTCTGCTCGGGCTCCGCACGTGCCGCGCTTTCCCTCAATGCCATGTTGCTGCCTTCCTTTCCACCACGCGCAGGTTGCGGTGCGAACCCGCGGCGCCTGTTGCCTCGACCGCAATCGCGCGGTGCGAATCTTCCCCACGGACGACACGAACGGCGATGCGCTCACCCCGGCGAGGCACCGTCACACCAGCCACCGTCTGAACGACGTCACCGTCGGCACCACCCCACACCGAGACGACTCCTCCGAGCGAGTCACACACCTCGGGCGCACTCCGGCAGTGCGGCGCAGCGACGATCAGATCGGTCACCATCAGGCCTCCGTCCCAGCGCACCCGCGTCTCGGTGACGACGCCGTCGAACGCGACGGGGGCAGAGCCACCGCGCGCGTGGACGAGAGCCGCGGCGGGCCCCTCGGCGCGCGCCTCGACGACGGCGCCGAGGGCGACGGGGATCAACAGGAGGGCGTGGGCCCGGGTTCGCCGGCGCAGCGCGGCGCCCACGCCGACCAGCCCGAGCACGATGAGCCACGGCGCCGGCTCGCCCTCGCTCGCGTCGGTCACCGCGCACGCGATCTCGCCGGAACGAGCCGGAAGCAGGTCGCCGTACAGCGCCTCCGCCTCCTGCCGATCGTGCTCGGAGAGCGTCCGCTTGTGCGTCTCCGCGGGCTCGGCATAGGCGTACATCGTCGCGCCGGCGTGCGCGTAGTTCTCGCCGAGACCCAGGAAGTGCCCGAGCTCGTGGGTGACGATGCTCTGCAGGTCGAAGAACTCGACCCGGCTGGCCTTCTTGCCGGCGATGACGCCGCCGTCGCCGAACCGATGCACGCCGTTGATGACGACGTCGGCGTCGAGGATTTTCCCGCTCTGCGCTTCGTGAGTCACGACGGTGATCGCGAGAGCTCCCTTGGCGAGCGGCGTACCCTCCGCCACGTAGAGGACGGCGTTCTGGTTGTCGTCCCCGGGCTGGAAGCCGATGGCGCCCACGGGCTCGTGCACGATGGACAGGACCGGTACGCCAGCGGCCCGTTGCCACGCCGACGCCGCCGCCTCCACCGCCCCGGGACCGGCCTTCACGACCGACGGATCGACGCTGACGACGACCTCGGCATCGACCCAGCGCACCTCCGCCGCCGACGCCGGCGCGGACGTGGCGAGCGCCCCGACGAGCGCGGGAGCCACGAGTACGAGCCGGTTCGGAGACATCGCCCCCTCTGGAACGGTCGGACCGCGGGGGCCTTGAGGTCACCCGACCCCGCGAAGACCCGAAATCGCCTATCGCCGTGCAATCTCCCGGGCTTCCGCGTCGATTCCCCGGCTGATTTTCAGCGGTCCCTCGGGGTTCACCCGACCCGCCAGGTCGAGGGACGCGCCGTCGGTGAAGCCGAGCACCGCGCGAGGCGCCAGGCCCACGGTGACGAGGAGGGCCACCGCCGGCAGCAGGGCGACGACTTCGGACTCGCGAAGATCGGGGAAGCGCCCGCCATGGGGCTCGAGCCGCGGGCTCGCCGCCCACGATTCGGGGACGGCGCCGAGGAACGCCCGCGCGAAGCCCCGAACGACCCCGAGCGCCAGCAGCGCGAGCCCGAGGGAGGCGACCAGTGCGGCGAACGGGTGGAGCGCGATCGCCCCCGTGACGCCGGCGACGCGGGGAGCGAACCCGGCAGTCCCCGGAAACCCCGCCGCGGTGAGCACACCGAGCCCGAACAGCGCACCGCATCGCGGCATCGCGCGCACGAGCCCCCCGAGGTCCCGCGCGTCGGAGGTACCGGCTCGCTCGTGAACGTAGGCCGCCGTCGCGTGCACCAGGACCACCGCGACGGCCAGCGCGACGAGCGCGCTGAGCGTCGCCTGAATGCCCTGGGCGGTGAAGCCCGAGAGCGAGAACACCGCGAAGCTGCACGACGCCGACGCCAGCGTGGTCCCGACCCGACGCAGATCCGTCGTGCCCAGAGCGCCGAGCCCGCCGTACACCGTGCCCAGCGCTCCCACCACGGCGAGGGTCGTCCCGGCCCACTGCATACCCGGAGCCAGCACGCCGTAGCCGACGCGCAAGAGCACGTGTGGGCCGAGGAGCACGAACGCGCCCGTCGCCAAGATCCGACACGGCGCGGCGACCTGCTCCGTCGCAGCGAGCCAGATCTGCAGCGGGCCCATGGCGGAGAGCAGACACGCCGCGGCGACCACGAGCGTCGTGGCAGCCGGCACGCCCGAGAAGCCGAGGAGGCTCGTGCTCGCCGACAGCACGTCCGCCCTGCCGAGCTCGGGCAGGTACGACACCGCCGTCGCCTCGAACCCCGACACCATGGGGCGCGGCCCCGCGGCGACCGCCACGTGCTGGACGGCGACGCCCAGGAGCCCGCACGCGCCCAGACCGGCACCGCCGAGGAGCGCGCCCGCTCGCGCGCCGCCTTCCGTGCAGCGCATTGCGAGCGCGAGGGCCACGGTCGAAAGCGCGATGAAGAACACCAGGAGGCGCGCGTCGGCGGCGAGGACTGCGCCGGTGATCGCGCCGGACGCCGCGAACGAGAGGGCCCATGCGCGCTGCGGGAGCGATCCGCCGACGAGCGCGGCGGAGAGCGTCACGACGCCGACGACCAGGAGCATTACCAGCGAGACTCCGTCGAGGCCGAGCGCCCATTCTAGGCCCACCGAGCGCGACAGCTCGTAGCGCTCGAGCACTCCGTAGCCGTCGTTGCCATCGAGGCGACTCGCACCACCGTCCAGGCGAGCCGCGATCCACGCGACGACGGCGAGCTGCGCGATGGAGCCGGCGACCGCGACCCGTCGCAGGATCCGCTCGCGACCCCAGCGAGCGAAGTGCGCCGAGCCCAGGATCGACGCGATCAGGAACGGGAGCGCCACGAGGAGCCCCAGGACCGGGAACGTAGTGTCGCGGTCGCCCCGGAAGCCCAGGCGGGCTTCACTGCCGTCTGGGGTGCGGGCGACGACGAAGCCCTGCGCGAAGCGCGTCCGATCGCCCTCGGCGGGACTCCACCGGACGACGAACTCGTGCGTGGCGCCAGCGGCGAGCGTCCGCACGGCGGCGCCCTCGAGCGTGATGCCGAGCGGAGAGCGCGGTGCGCCCGCGCCCCCGTGGTCGAGAGTCACGCTGGGGGCGACCAGCGCGCCGGCTGCTGGTGCGGTAAGCCGGACCTTGCCCTCGAGGCCCCGGGACGTCGGCGCCAGGCGGAGCACGGATCCCCCCGCCGCCGGCACGAGCTCGGGCTGGGCGACGCCGACGCGAGACAGCGTCACGACGACCGCGAGGGCGAGCATCGCCAGGAGCGCGCGCATCACAGCTTGCTCCCGCGCTTCTTGCGCTTCGGCCGCTTCGGCCCCGGCGACGGCGCGGTGGGCGGCGACGCGGCGGCACGCGCCGCCTCGGGTCCCATGGACGGCGCGGTCGCCTCGACCGCGCTCGACGGGACCGCGCTCGCCACGGTGAGCACGCCGTCCATTCGCGCGACGCGCTCGGCGGCCCATGTGACGACGCCGCCCGCGGCGCGGAGGACCGCTGCCGCGCCGAACCCTGCCTCCGCGCTCCGCCGCAACAGCTCGAGCGGTTCGGTCCCGTCGCGGGCGTGGCGCCGACCGAGCCACCAGCCCGCCACGGCGGCGGAAAAGCCGAGCGCGAGCTGCACCGCCCTCGACCCGGCCGACGTCGCCGCGCCCTCCGTGGACCGCGCCAGAGAGGGCGCCACGAACTCGGCGAGTGGGGACAGCGCCGTGCCGCCCCACGCGCGGTCCGAGAACGCGAGCGCCCCGAGGACGACTCCGACGACCGCGAGCGCGAGCGCCGCCAAGGCGAGGGAGCCCTGCGCCGGCCCCTTCGGAGCACCGGTGGCGAAGCGCGCCTGGACCCGCCAGACCGCGTAGGAGCACGCCGCACCGGACGAGGCGAGCAGGACCCACGCCACCGCACCGGCGAGCGCGCCGGCGCCAAGCGCCGCCCCGAGAATCCCTTCACGGGCCCAGAAGCCCAGCGCGAAAGGCAGGGGCGCCCCCGAAACGACGAACGCACCCGCGAGCGCAGCTGCGCTCGCCGCGCGACCTCCGTGGGCCTGGTCGCCGACGGGCGCAACGAGACACAGCGCGCCCAGGCCGGTAGCCGCCGCGAGGACGCCGAGCAGCGCATGGGTGGGCACGCCCGCCCCCGAGCCGGCGAGCGCGCCTCCCAGGGTCGCCAGGCCGACGAGCGACAGAGCGCGCTTCGGATCGTGGGTGCCGGCCGCCGCGAGGCCAGCGGAGGCAGCCACCACGGCGCCCGCGAGCAGCAGGGCCAGCGACACCGAAGGCGCGAGTTCGAGGAGGAACGAGATGCGCAGCAGCAGCGTCACGCCGGCCCCCACGCCCGAAGCCCCGACCAGAAGAACGACCGCGCTGCTGGGCGCCACGGCGACGAAGAAGCCGGAGAGCACCTTGGCAACCGCGGCGAGCACGAAGAGGAGCGCGGCGAGGCCAGCCGCCGAGAGGCCGTACGGCGTGGGCCGAGTCAGCTGCCTCTTACCGGTGTGCTCGCCCGACCCGTCCCGCAGGCGCGGCAAGGAGAGGAGATCCACGATACCCAGGGAGCCCTGCGCCGAGACGACGTGCGTCTCCACGCCTCGATCGATGCGGACCTGCTCGGCGACGAGGTCGTCGCTGGCGCCACCGGGCGTCAGCTGCACGTCGCGAAGTCCGGCGGCGACCGGCAGCCGCGAGAGCGGGGTCCTCGCGTCGCGAAGACAGGGCGCCCCCGCCGACGCGAGGCCGCCGCGCGCCCCGGACGAATCGACCTCGCAGAGCAGCGTGTCGTCCACCCGGACGACGGAGCCCGGCAGAGTCGCGATCGTCAGCGACCCCGTCGCGTCGGTGGTGTCGGCCGGGCGCGCAGCGCCTTCGTTCTGCACACCGACGATGCGCGCGCGGTACGCCGGCGTGTAGTCGCTCCCGGTCCACTCACCACTGGCTCCGTAGAGGAGCAGCGCACAGCCCGCGAGCGCCGCCGCATCGGCGAGCACGCCGAAGGCGACGCCGCGGCCGCCCGACTCGGGATCGTTCACGCCCGTCACGAGCCACGACGCGACCGTCACACCACCGAGCCCGGCGACCAGCAGCACCAGATCCGCGGCGAGCGCGCAGACGAGGGACGCGGCGAGGGCCACCAGCAGGCCGCCCAGGCCGGGACCGGTGACCTCCGCCCGCCGCGTCGCGGCGAAGAGCGCGGTCGTGCCCGCGAGGGCGATCGCACCGGCGAGCAGCGCATTCGACGGCTCCAGGACGAACCCCAGCGTCGCGTCCAGTGCCCCGGCTCGCAGGAAGGTGGAGACGTGATCGACGAGCCACGGACCACCGAGCGAGCCGCGGAGCGCCCACGCGTGCCCCACAATCGAGAGGAGAGACCCGAGACCGGAGAGCACTGCCGCGGCGCGCGCGAGCTCGCCACGCCGGCGGACCGTCGCGAAGACGACCGCTGCCCCGACGAGGGGCAACGCTGGCGCCAGCCACAGCCACGAGACGACCTCGATCGCGGGCAGCGCGGCGGAGTGCTCGGGCATGGCTAGGGCGCGCGAAGCATGGCACGGAAGACGGCGTCCGACACCAGCCGCTCAGAGCCAGGGACTGACGTGAGCGTGGACTCGGCGGGAGCGCAGATCGACCACGATGCGTCCCACGAAGAGCGCGACGCCCGCGACCGTGACGGCGAAGAGCACGTAGCTGAGGACGCTCTGCGCGCCGAGCCACGCCGCGCCGGCGAGACCACGGCGCCACAGCAGGGCGCCGGCGACCGAGAGCGCGGAGAGCGGCAGGAACCAGCGGGAGACGACGCCGAGCAGTTGCCCTGGGCGGAGCGTCGGGAGCGCCCATCGCGTGACGAGCAGCGCGAGCACGAGGCCCCAGCACTTGACCTGTAGAACGACGGCGCCGGCGACGCGCATCCACGGCGTGGCGGCGTGCTCCAGGAGCGATACGCCCGGAAGCTGCCATCCGCCCAGGAACAGCACGACGGCGATTCCGCTCACCACGAACACGTTCGTCCACTCCGCGACGAGCCCGAAGTAGCGTGTGCGCGCGTGGGAAGCCTCGGCACGGCCCCCGGTGTCGTCGGCCTCGGGCAGCACCAGCGACACGCGCGAGCTCTCGGACACGAGGGAAGAGACCAGGAGGAAGCACGCGACGAACAGGGCGGGGCTGCGAAACACGTTCCAGTCCCAGGGCGAACCGCCCTGCGCTCGCACGAGATCGTCGAGTCGCGCACTGCCCGTCGCCAGCAGCACGGCGGCGATCGCCGCCATGGCCGGCACCTGCAGGAGCAGCGTCTGCAGCGCCGCCGAGAGCCCGCCGAAGAGGGACCACCTTCCGCCCGCTCGCCAGCCGCCGAGCACGAGGCCGAACAGCAACCGCAGCGCGACGGCCCCCCCGAAGAGCAGCAAGAGGTCGAGATCGAACGCCACGATCGGGTGCCCGAGGGGCAGTACCGCGAACGCTCCGCTGACCGCGACGAAGAGCAGATACGGCACCACGCGCGCCAGGGGCGAGGCTCCACCGCCAGCGGCGATCTCCGCGTCGAGCGTGCCGCGCAGCCCGGCGAGCACCCATGCGCCGAGCCCGCGAAGCCCTCGCTGGCGCGACTTGGCGGATTCGAGGCGCATCACGACCCGGTGCTGCAGGAAGCCGACGGCGGATCCGAGGGGCCCCATGAAGAGCAGCACGAGGCCCACGACGAAACCCACACCGACGACCGCGGGCAGGAGCGCTTCGGGTGGTTGAGCCCGGAACCCCTGCACGTCGAGGCGCCGCCGCGAGGTCTCGGGCGGCTGACCGCGGCGGACGGCGACCTCCGAGAAGCGCTGCGCACCGGAGGGAACGACGTCCGAGACGGAACCCACCGTCACGCCGTCGAACTCGACGAGGACGTCACCGGGCATCACGCCGGCGGCCTCCGCGCGACTACCGGGCGTGACCTCCGCGATGGCCAGCCCGTCCGGCGGCGAAGACTCGGCCGGCACGGCGCCGACGAACGCGAGAAAGCGCGCGCCTTCCTTCGCGCGCTCGGCGGCCGTCTCCGCGGGGACGTTGGGCCCGGGAAGGTCGATGACCACGTTGGTGACCGTGCCGGTCACGGGTGGCGCGCCGGCGACTCGTGGCGCAAAGGCAGCGACGACGTCCCCGCGAAACGTCGCGTGCCCCGCCTCGTCGCCCTTGCCGGCCATGCGCGCTTCGAGCTCGTCGGTGAACGTCAGGGCGATGCGGTTCTGCGACGTGCTCGTGGCCGGTGCCACGATCTCCACGTCCGACATCGCGGCGCGGCCCGGCCGGTACACGGTGCCGCGGAACGTGAGCGTGGCCGCCTTGCCCTCCGGAAAGCCGGCGCCGAGCACCTCGACGCGGTCGCCGACCTCGACCCGGCTCGGCGACACTTCGGTCACGTCGAGCAGGTTCGGTAGCGCTGGCCTTCGGCTGCACCCGTGCAGCGCCGCCGCGCACAGCGCGAGCACGCAGAGCGCGAGCACTCGGGGCGCCGGGCGGCCCGCACCCTGGGGACTCTGGCCAAGCCGCATCCAATCCTCCCCATAGCGCCCGGCCACGAAGCAGGGCGAATTCCCGCCGCTTCGCTAAGTGCTGCGGGCCGCGTGGCGCGTCACCGCTCGCGGGACGAAGTACGTCGCCCCTCCCTCGTCGCGCATCGCCTCGAGCGCGACGCCGAACACCGGTTCGAGGTTGTGGACCGACAGCACCTCGCTGGCCGGTCCCTCGGCGTACACCGCGCCGCGCGAGAGCAGCACCGCGCGGTCGGCCCACCTGACGGCGGCATTGAGATCGTGCACGACGGCCAGGCACGCGACGCCCCGCCCCGTGACGAGCGTCCGAACCTGCTCGAAGACCGCGACGGTGTGGCGGACGTCGAGGTGCGCGGCGGGCTCGTCGAGGAGCAACACACGCGTGCGCTGCGCCATCGCGCGGGCCACGACGACCCGACGCCGCTCGCCGCCCGAGAGCGTCAGTACGGGCCGATCCGCGAGGGCGAGGAGCTCGCACGTCGCCAGGGCCTCGTCGACGGCCTCCTGGTCCTCGTCACTCGCCAGCAGCAGGCGCCCCTGGTAGGGCGCGCGTCCCATCATGACGACCTCGCGAACCGAGAACCCGAACGCGACCTCCGCTTCCTGTGGGCACACCGCGAGCCGGCGCGCGACCTCGGCGCGCCCGAGCGACGCGAGGTCCGAGCTTCCCAGGCGCACGCTGCCCGAGCGAGGCGCGAGCGTGCCGGCGAGCACTCGAACGAGCGTGGACTTCCCCGCACCATTCGGCCCGACGAGCGCCACGAGTTCGCCCGGCGCCACGCGGACGCTCACCCCGGCGAGAACCGGGTCGGCGCCGTAGCCGGCGGTCACGTCGAGCGCTTCGATGGCCGCGCCCGCGGAGGTCGGCCCGCGCGTTTCGGCGGGTGCGGTGCTCGTCACCGCCGGATCGTGCCTGCGGGACGCCGAGATGCCAACGGCGCGGCCGAGAGCCGCGCCCTGGGTGCCGGAGAATCTTGGCCCCCGCCGACGGCGCCGCCTAGCTTCCGGCCATGGCGCGCTGGCAGTGGCTCCTCGGCGAGCACAGGAAGATTCAAACGGAGATCCTCCGCGTTGCGCCCTTCAGGGATGCGGGGCTCGTCCCGAACCCCGCGGCCCCACCGCGGAGCATCGAGGCCACGGAGCGCCGCATCGGGCGAAAGCTTCCCCCGAGCTACCGGGAGTTCCTGGCGCACCACAACGGCTGGCCGCGGTTCTACGAGGGCGCCACGCTGCTCGGCACGGCCGACCTCGGAAAGAAGAGCTACGACGCGCTGGTCCGCGCCGTGTTCGACGCTGCAGAAACACCGGTTCCCGACCTCGGACCGCCGTCCAGGCTCGGCAGCGCGCCGCGCCTGATCCCGTTCGGCATCGACGCGCAGGCGACGACGCTCTTCGCCTTCGTCCCCGACTCGGTCCGACGCGATGGCGAGATGGACGTCGTCGCGTGGATCAACGAACTGGGCGTGCGCCGCGACGGGTTCACCGATCTTCTCGAGATGATGGTCGAGCTGTGCGCCGCCGACCTCGAGGCGCTGCTCACGCCGAGGCTCGCCAGGGCGGTCTGAGAGGCGCGCGGTCGACGGCTCGCGAGCGCCGGCGTAGACTGCGGCGGATGCAGCGGGTCGCGATGCTCGTCTTCCTGGCGGCGGCCTCGTGCTCCGGAGACGGCGACGGCGACTCGCGCGGGCCGGGCGCGGGGGGCGCCGCGGGTACGACCGCCGGCACCGGCGGAGGGGCCGCCGCCGACGCAGGCCGGGACTCGTGGCAGTCCTTCGCCAGAGAGTGGTTCGCGACCTACTGCACGGATTGCCATGGTTCGGGATCGGCCGAGCGCGACTATGAAGACCTCGCCCACGTGACCCGCGATCAGGCGAAGATTCGCTGTGGCGTCGCACCGGAGCTGCTGGACGGGTGCTCCGGGTTCCCACCTCCGTCCCAGTTCCCGATCGGCGACGGGCCCAAGCCCGACGACCCCGCGCGTCGCCGACTCGTGTCGTGGATCGAGGCCGGCCTGATCCCGTGACTGGAGCCCTTGACGCTATGCAGCAAATGGTGTCCCCTGGGTGAGCGCCGGTCGTCTGTAGCCTCGACGCCGTAGACGTACTCCCATGGTCAGCGAAATCCCCGACAACAGGGGCTCTGAAGCACCCGCCGCAGAGCGGCGCGTGATCAAGCGCTATTCGAACCGCAAGCTGTACGACACGAAGGACAGCCGCTACGTCACGCTGCTGCAGATCGCGGAGATGGTGCGCGCCGGCGAAGACGTTCAGATCATCGACAACGCGACGAAGGACGACAAGACCGACGTCACCCTCGCGCTGATCATCTCGGAAGAGCTCAAGGCGAAGCCGCGGGGCATCCCGCTCGCGACGCTCAAGGTGCTGATACGGCATCGAGGCGAGAAGCTCCTGTCATCGCTCCGCGAGGGGCCGATTGGCCGGCTGATGCCCAGGGACGGGGACAGCGAGTCGCCCACAGGTGCCACACAGGAGGAGCCCGTGATCGAGAAGGAGCAGAAGGGCCTGCAGCGCGTGATCCAGAGCTCGAAGGCGACGCTGGAGCAATGGCAGCAGGCCATCGACGAGCGGATCCGCACGGTTTTGCCCAACTTTTCGGGATTTCGTGACATGCAATCGGAGCTGCGGCGCATCAACGAGCGCCTCGAGGCCCTCGAGAAGAAGCTGGGCGACCCGAAGGAATAGGTCACGATCCTGGGAGGTTCACTGCCCCGGAGCCCCCCGACACTTGACCACGCCCAGCGCACGACAGAACGACGGCTTCGAGACGGAGGCGCTCACGCACCTGCGGTCGCTCCTCGCGGCCGCGCGTCGCCTCACCAAGAACGCGGCCGAGGCCGAGGACCTGGTGCAGGACACGTTCGTCAAGGCGATGCGCGCACGGCATCAGTTCGCGCCAGGGACGAACCTGCGAGCGTGGTTGCTCCGGATCCAGACCAACACGTTCATCAACCGCTACCGGCGCGGCGGCCTCGAGCGGAGCATCCTCGAGGGGCCCGACGCGAGTCCCCTCGCCGACGGCTGGACGAGCAGCGCGACGATGGAGGCCGCGCGCGATCCCGAAGCGCAGGCCCTGCGCCCCGTACTCGAAGGAGAGATCCGGTCGGCGCTCGACGAGCTGCCCGAGGACTTCCGCCTCGCGGTCGTGCTGTGCGACGTCGAGGAGCTGTCGTACAAGGAAATCGCCGAAGTGATGGGCTGCCCGGTTGGAACCGTCATGTCGCGACTGCACCGCGGACGCCGCATCTTGAAGCGCCGCCTGTTCGAGCACGCGCGCGCGATGGGCATCGTCACGGACGACATGGCGGCCGAGCCGGCCGAGCCACCCGTCAGCCTGTCGGATTACCGGGCCAAGCGAGGCGCAGGGTGAGCGGCTGTCGCAGCGTCGGGCCGTTGCTCGACACCTTCATCGACGGTGAGCTGCCCGCGGAGCGGCTCCTGGACGTGGAGCAGCACCTCGCGTCGTGCGCCCTGTGCACCGAGCGCGTCCGCTTCGCCGAGTCGGTTCGCGCCAGCACGCGACGCGCGGCTCTGGCCGACGCCGAGCCGACCGCAGCGTTCGAAGCGCGCCTCCGGAGTGCCATGGCCGCGGAGCGCGCGAGCGAGCCCGCCGAGCTCGTTCAGTCCCGGGCCGGCACCGCTCGTTCCCACGGCTCCCCTCACGACCGGTCTGCTGGCGACACGATGCTCTCCTGGCGCGCCATCGCTTCGGTCGCTGCGGCGGCCGCGGTGCCGTTGTTTCTCGCGGCCAGCGTCTCCGACGGCGGGAGCCGCGCGACGAAGCCCCAGGCCATTTCGAGCGCAGCGTCGCTGGACGGCGTGCTCGACGACATCGTGAACGCCCACGTTCGCACGACCTCTCCGGCGGTGACGGAGTCGGGGCTCGTCTCGAACTTCGAGCCGGAGGTCGGCGTTCCCGTGAGAATGCCCCAGCTGCAGCAGTACGGCGCGCGCTGGGAGGGCGGAACGGTGGTCCCGATGCGCAATCACCGCGCCGCGTCGTTTCGGTTCCGCGTCCATGGCCACCGCGTGACCCTCTACGTCTACGACGCCAAGCGCGTTCCGCTGCGAGCCGAGCTCGAGGCCCGCGTGGTCCGCAACGTGCCGGTCTTCGTCGGACAGCGCCGCGGTTACTCCATTGCCGCCGTGGAGCAGCGCGGCGTGGGCCACGCGCTCACCACCGACATGTCCGACGCCGAGAGCGCCGAGCTGATCGTCGCCTCGGTGCACTGACCCACCGCGCGAGTTCAGCGTGCTGCCGCCGAGCCGTGCTTGCGGGGGTCGGCGGCGGGAATCTTGCGCCCCTGCTCCACCGCGATCACCTGAACGGCGCTCGTCGTGAACCGCATCGTCGACACGATCTCGCCCCGTGACTCGAGGTCCGAGAAGAGGCTCTTCGGCGCGTCGGCTTCCAGGGAAACGTAGGCGCCCTCGGTGGGGACGTAGAAGCGCCGATCGGCTACGAGCTTCTGCGGCGCCACGTCGAAGGCGAGCCTCGCGAGGACGAGCTGGGTCACGTTCGTCGCGATGGTGGTCCCGCCGGACCCGCCGAGCGCCAGCACGACGGAGCGGTCCTTCACGACCACCGTGGGCGTCATGCTCGACACCGGCCGTGCCCCGGGTCGCGGCCGGTTGGGCGACTCGGTCATCCCGAAGACCTGGACGCTCGACCTCGGCGTGAAGTCGTCGAGCTCGTCGTTGAGCACGATGCCCGTCTCCTTCGTGGTCGCCTTCGCGCCGAAGAGTCGGTTCACGGTGGTCGTCAGCGAGACGAAATTGCCCGCCGCATCCGCCGTGACCAGGTGGTGCGTCCCGTGCTCCTCCAGGCCGAACCGCGGTACGCCGTGGGTGCGGTCGAGGGCGATGCGCGCCCGTCTCGCGGCGAGGCGCGCGGGACTCGTGAGCTTCGCCAGGTCCACGTTCTGGTGCGCCGGATCTCCGACGAAGCGCATGCGGTCGGCGATGGCGCCTCGCATCGCCTCGGCGACGAGGTGGACGTACGCGCCGCTCTCGCGTCCGAAGCGCTTCAGGTCTTGCTTCGAGAACATCCCCAGCGTCTGGGCGAGCATCAGTCCACCGGCGCTCGGCGGCGGCATCGTGTACACGTCGTGCCCCTCCCACCGCACGTGGAGCGGCGCGCGCTCGATCGGCGCATAGGCCGCCACCTCGGCCTCGGTGAGGGCACCTCCGACGGCGTTGACGGAAGCGACGAGATCGGACGCGATCGGGCCCTCGTAGAACGCTCTCGGTCCTCCTGCCGCGATCGCCTCCAGGGTGCGCGCGAGCTTCGGATTCTTCACCAGGTTCCCCACGGCGGCGGGCCGGCCCGCCGGGTAGAACACGCCGTCGATGCCCGGATCGATCCGGAGCTTGGACCCCGACGCGGCGAGCATCGAGGCGAGGTGGCGCTCGACGGGGTATCCCTGCTTGGCCCAGCGCGCGGCCGGCTCCACGACGTCCTTCCACGCGCGCTTGCCGGCGCGACGGTGGAGCTCGTGGAGACCGGCGACCTCGCCGGGGACGCCCGTGAGCTTGCCGCGCTCCGCGTCGGGCAGGGGGCGCCGCTCGAAGGCGGCGACGTCGATCCCTTTCGGCGCGGTCTCGCGAAAGTCGAGGACGAACGGAGCCCCCTTGGCCGCGTCCCAGGCGACGACGAAGCCGCCGCCGCCGATGCCGCTCGACGTCGGGCTCGCGACGCCCCCGAGGAGTGCGGCCGTCACGGCGGCGTCCGCCGCGGTCCCCCCGGCCGCCATCTGGGCCAGCGCCTCGCGGGTGCAGAGAGCGTTCTCCGTCGCCGCGGCCATCGCCGCTCCGGCGCGCTGCGCGACCGCCGCAGGCACCGAGAGCCCCAGACCCGCGAGGAGGGTCGCCCCGAGCCCCATGCCGATGGCGCGGCGGTTCACGCGGATCCTGTTACGATCGCGGCGACGTCACGTAAAGCTCGGGAGCGGACTCGAGCGGCTCGACCGACACCACGATGCGTTTCTTGTTCGTCATGGATCCGATCGAGGGGATGCTCCCCGACAAGGACACGTCGTTCGCGTTCATGCGCGGCGCCCTGGCCCGCGGTCACCAGTGCCTGCACTGCCTGCCCCACGAGCTCGCCCTCGAAGGCGCGCGCGTCTGCGCACGCGCGCGCCCGGTCACGGTCAGCGATACGTTCCCCCACTCGAGCGCGGGTGCGCCCGTGGGGGTGGACCTGGCCGACCTCGACGCCGTGTTCGTCCGCAAGGATCCGCCCTTCGACGTGGAGTACCTGCACCTGACCCAGGAGCTCGACCTCGTTCGAGATCGGACTCTGGTCGTCAACGACCCGGCCGGCCTGCGCACGGCGAACGAGAAGCTCTTCGCGCTGCGCTTCGAGCACCTGCTGCCGCGGACGCTCGTGAGCGCGGACCGCGAGGGGCTCCTCGCCTTCGTGACCGAAGTGGGCGGAACGGCCGTGATCAAGCCGCTCGACGGCGCGGGAGGCAGCGGCGTCCTGGTGCTCTCCAGAGGCGACAAGAACGCCCGGTCGATCGTCGACATCATGACCGCCGAGGGCAGGCGGCAGTGCATCGTTCAAGCGTTCCTTCCCGAGATCGTGAGAGGCGACAAGCGCGTGCTCGTCCTGGACGGCGAGCCCCTCGGCGCGATCCTGCGAGTGCCGCGAGACGACGACGTGCGCGCCAACATCCACGTCGGCGGGCGCGTGGCTCCCACGACGCTCGACGCGGCCGAAGCCGCCGTCGTGACGGAGGTGGGGCGCGCAGCACGCGAGGCCGGGCTCTATTTCGTCGGTCTCGATCTCATCGGCGGCAAGCTCATCGAGGTGAACGTCACGAGCCCGACCGGGATCCAGGAGCTCGGCCGGCACCTGGGCACGCGACCCGAAGAGGCGGTCATCGAGTGGGTCGAGCGCGAGTCTCGACGGCGCAAGGGCGGTTGACGGGCGGCGCGGCGGACGGCAACGCCGATTTCTTGGCCCGCCGCGGGGCCGCGCCCCAGGGTGTGGCGATGGCGCGACCCTGCGAGGTTTGTGAGGGAATGGCGGCGGCGAAGGGCGACCCATCGGTCACGCGTCGGTCCAGGCTGCGCCGCGTGCTCCTCGGTGATCGCATCGTGGCGCTGTGCGAGACGCACGCCGAGCAGGTCCAGCAGGCATCGCCCGACAGGATCGAAGCCCTGCGCGCGCTGTTCCCCGAGCCGGGGGGCCGGCGCTCGGTCGTGAGCCGACGCTCCCCGCTCGACCGTCGCGTGTTTCCGCCGCGCCCCGAGGGGCGGCGGCGAAGTGACGGGCGGCGCGGGACGGACGCGGAGTGACGAGCGGGCAGGTGGCACGCCGCGGAGCGGCGAACTAGCCTTCCGCACATGCTGCGCGCTTCGGGGCTGGGGCCGGGCCGTGCTGGAAGACCGGCCCTCTACGCTGCGCTGCTGGCCGCGGGCGCCGCGTGCGGAGGGAACGTCGCGAGCGACACCTCGGGCGACGCGAGCGGTGGCGCCGGGGGTCGCGGAGGAGCCTTGGTCGCGGGCGAAGGCGGCGAATCGGGCGCCGTGTCCGTGGGCGGCACAGGCGCCGCACGCGACTCCGGCGTCGGCGGCGCGGTCGCGGTGGGAGGAGCGGGGCCCGGCGGCGCGGGGCCCGGCGGCGCGGGCGGAAGTCCCACGCCGGACGGCGCCGCGATGGGGCGCGCGTGCCGCGTCACCGCCGAGTGCGGCGGCCTCACGTGCATCGGAGGCGACGGCTCAGCCGACCGAGCGTGGCCGGCGCGCGGGTGGTGCAGTCTGGACTGCACCGACGATCCCGGCGTGTGCGCCGGGCTCCGCGCCGACGCCGCGTGCATTCCGCTCGATCCTGCAGCGCTAGACCGGCGCGCGATGTGCGTGGAGGGTTGCCAGTACGGACCCGAGAATCTGCAGTCCTTCGAGCCGGCCAAGTGCGGGGGGCGCTCGGAGGCCGCGTGCAGCCCGAACCCCGTCGGCGGTGGCCCGGTGTGCCTCCCGCAGTGCAACGCGGACGGGGAGTGCGACGGAGGCGTGTGCAACCCGCGCACCGGACTCTGTCAGCGGGAACCCGTGGCGGGCGCGAGGGTGGGCGCGAGCTGCGACACCTCGACGTCGGACGCGTGCCGCGGCGAGTGCATCGACTATCCGCTGACGGACGCCAGCACCGCGGGCGTCTGCTTCGAACGCTGCACGACCGGCGCGCTGCCGGCCTGCGGCTGGGACGGACCGGGGACCGGCGACGCGGACGCTTTCTGCGTGTACGCGTACTCCGAGGTCGTGGACGGTGGAGGTCCCGGAGTGGGCGATCTCGGCGCCTGCGGGCAGCTGTGCAACTGTGACGACGAGTGCCGATCGCCAGCGTTCAGGTGCGTGGCTCACGACAGCGCGCAGTTCGAGCAGGCGACGGGCAAGGCGGGGATCTGCTCGGATCCGGCGATCGGCCGTGCGATCCCGTGCCGCGACGGCGGCTGACGGCTCGCGCAGGTGGGAGGACCCCGCGCCGATTCGTGCCGGTGGGAGGCGACGGTGGGCGTTCCGCTTGCGCTGCCCGGGCCGCGCGAGTACACGCGGGCGAAAATGCGTGGTCTTTATGCGGGGTTCTTGGTGGGCTTGGGTCTCGTGGCGGCCTGCGGGGCGGGCGAGGCTGACCGGGAGGATCCCTCCGGCAAGGTGCACGCCGCCGTGCTGGCGGACGGCGAAGCGACCAGGGTGCGCGGCCAGCCCGGCTTCGCGACCTCGGTCGCGAACCTGGCCGGACGCTCCGCCTCGTCGCTCGCGGGCCCATCGGGGGTCACCGTGGACGGCGCCGGCCGCGTGTTCGTCGCGGATCGCGCGAATCACCGCGTCGTCACGTACTCTCCGGGTTCGAAGGTCGCCGACGGGGTCTACGGACAAGCCGACCTCGTCTCGGCGACACGCAACGCGGGCGGCCTCTCCGCTTCGTCGCTCGATTCTCCAGCGGACGTCGCGTGGTTCGGTAGCGCCGCGGCTTCCGACGCGGGCGCCGACGCCGGCGCTCCAGCGGGCGGACTGTACGTGTCGGACTCGGGCAACCACCGCGTCCTTCGCTTCGCCGGGAGCTCGACCACGGCGACGGAGGTCTGGGGCCAGTCGGACCTGTCGTCGAACACCCCGGGAACGGTGCCCTCGGCCACGACGCTCTACCAGCCGCTCGGCGTGGCGCTCGACGCCGCCGGCAACCTGTACGTGGCGGACTCCCTGGCCCACCGCGTTCTGAGGTTCCCCGTCGGCACCACCACGGCGGATCGGGTCTACGGACAGCGCGGCAGCTTCACCACGCGCGACCCGAACAAGGGAGGCCTGGACGCCGACACGCTCAAGAGCCCGAGCGGCGTGGCCGTGGACGGCAGCGCCGTGTACGTCGCGGACACGGGCAACTGGCGGGTGCTGCGCTACGCCGGCGCGAGCACGACCGCCACCCGCGTGTACGGTCAGGACGGCTCGTACACGACGGCATTCCCGAACGCCGGCGGCGTGTCCGCGCAGTCCCTCAACGCGCCGTCGCGGCTGACCTTCGCTGGAGCCCTCTGGGTGGCGGACACCCTGAACCACCGGGTGCTCCGCTTCGAGGGGAGCAGCACGACGGCGAACCTCGTTCTCGGCCAGAACGGCGCGTTCACGACCTCGGCCGCCAACCCGGGTGGCGTCGGCCCGAAGACGCTCCGGAATCCCGAGGGCCTCGCCTTCGACGCCGCGGGCACGCTCCACGTCGCCGACTCGTTGAATCACCGCGCGCTGGAGCTGGCGGCTTCCTGCGCCCTCTCGGGCTGTGACGACGGCAACGACTGCACCGACGACGTGTGCCAGGGCGACGGCACGTGCGCCCGCACCCCGGCCACGGGCGCCCCGGCGAGCTGCGCGGGCTTCACGTGCAGCGACACGACGCTTGCCTGCCGCACGACGTGCACGGCCGGCTCCGAGTGCGCGCCGACCCACCAGTGCATTCAGGGACACTGCACGCGGGCGTGCGCCGGCGATGCCGACTGCGGCGGCCCGAAGTGCATCGACGGCTGGTGCTGCAAGGACGCTTGCGACGGCGCCTGCAAGTCGTGCGCGGTGCCGAACAGCGAGGGGTCGTGCACCAACGTCCCGGCGGGCAGCGATCTGCGAGGCGCGTGCCGGGGCCTCGCGTGCAGCGGCGGCGGCTCCTGTCTCCTGGCCTGCTCCGACGCCACGCAGTGCGCCCAGGGCTTCGACTGCCACGAGGGCGTGTGCACCGCACCGTGCGCGACGACGGACGACTGCAACGGCGGCAACTGCGTCGATGGCGCCTGCTGCGGTGTCACGCAGTGCGATCCGGGCTTCACCTGCAACTTCGACGCGGCGAGCGCGGGCGTGTGCACGAAGGCCAACGGCACGGGCTGCGCCGATGCTTCCGAGTGTCCCTCGGGGCACTGCGTCGACGGCGTGTGCTGCGAGAGCGCCTGCGACGGCGTCTGCGTCGCGTGCAACCTCCCCGGTACGCGGGGCGTGTGCACGCCGACGGCCGCGGGGAGCGATCCGGCGGACGAGTGCCCGTCGAGCGAACCGGTGTGCGGGGGGCAGTGTGACGGCCAGGGCGGCTGCACCGGGCCCGCGCCGGCGGGCACGCAGTGTTCCTTCGCGAGGTGTCAGGACGGCGTGCAGTGGACGGCGTCGAGCTGCGACGGCACGGGAGCGCCCTGCCCCGCCGGCGCCGCGACGCCCTGCCCCGACGCGTTCGGCTGCACCGCCGACGGCACCGCGTGCCGCACCAGCTGCACCACGGTCACCCACTGCGCCCCGGGAGCGAACTGCGTGAGCGGCAAGTGCGAGATCCAGGTCGCCACGTCCTGCACGTCGGGCTCGCAGTGCCCGACGGGTCACTGCGTCGACGGATTCTGCTGCAACATCGCGTGCGACGGCGTGTGCGAGAGCTGCGGAATCACCACGCGCCAGGGGATCTGCACGCCCATCCCGGCGAAGACCGATCCCGACCTGGAGTGCTCGAGCGGGGACGTCTGCGTCGGCTGGTGCAACGGGGCCTCTGCGTGCGAACCCGCACCCCAGGGCACGCTGTGCCGGGCAGGGACGTGCCTGTCGCGCGAGGTGGCGCAGCCCTCGACGTCGTGCACCGGCGGCGGTGTGCCCTGCGCGCAGCCCTTCGCGGACGAGTGCGGTCCGGGAGTGTGTGGCGGCGGCGAGTGCAAGAGCGAGTGCCTCCTCGACGACGACTGCGCCGTCTCGGCGCGGTGCACCAAGGGCAAGTGCACGTACCCGACCCCGGACGCCGGATGCGGATGTCGGGCGCTCGGCGCGAAGCCGACGGCGGGATCGTGGCTGGTCGTCGCCCTCGGCGCGGCGATGCTCCTGCGCCGGCGGCGTGGCGCGGCCTCGAAGAAGGCGTGACCCCCAGGCACCTCGAGGCCGCGGCGCTCGCGGGGTTCGTCGCCGCCGCGATTTTCGCGGCGACGCGGACACCGCACCCCGGCTCGCGGGGGCCCGAGCCGACCCTCGACGCCCTCGACGCGCTCCCCGCAGACGCCGCCCTCGTGGCGCTCATCGACCTGCAGCGCGCGAGGCAGAGCGCGCTCGGACGCGCGCTCACGGCCAGCGGGCGCGAGATCCCCGGGCTCGGTCGCATCGACGACCTGTGCGGGTTCGATCCCACCGAACGCCTCCGTCAGATCGGCGTCGCATTCCCGCCGAGCGCGCGCTCGGAGCGAGAGATCGGCGTCGTGGCGGTGGGATCGTTCGAGGAGAGCGAGATCGCACTCTGCGCCCGGACGACCATCGAGCGGCGCGGTGGGACACCCGTCGCGACGCGCGTCGGATCCTTCGTCACGGTGCGCGACGCGGGCGACCCGGACGGCGGGGAAATCGCGGTGCGGCGCGGCCTGGCGATGCTGGGCGGAGGAGGCTACCTGCGACAGCTGGTGGACGTGGCCGACGGCAGGCTGCCCAGCGCCAGGAGCAACGGCACCCATCGCGCGCTCCGCACCGCCGTGGAGACCGGAGGCGTCGTGCAAGGGTCGTGGATCGCGCCGAGCGGGTGGTTCGAGGAGGTGGCGGGACCCGATGCGGCGCTCTCACCGCTCGCCAAGGTGACCGCAGGCGCGTTCCGGATCGACTTCGCGCCGAACATCGACGGACGACTCGTGATCCGCTGCTCCGACACCGGCGCCTGCACGGCGGTCGCCGAGTTCCTGCAGGGCTTCCGGGATCACGACGTCGCTCCCTGGGCGCGGCGCACGCTCGGGCTCGAGCTCGACGACGAGCGGCTCGCCGTCGCGCTCGATCAGGGCGACGTCCTCGTCGCGCTGCGACTCGATCCCGCCGAGGCTACGGCGGCGATGGCGCGCGTCCTCGCGGGCCCCGACGAAGCCCCGGCGCCCCACCCGGCACCCACGCTGGCACCGGACGAGATCCTCCGAGCGGCGCCTTCGGCCTCGGTGAAGTCGCTGCGATGAGGACGAGAGCGCGACGGCGCGATCAGGGTCCGGCGCCGACGGTGACGTAGTCCGTCGGTGGGCGGATCAACCGGTGGTCGGCGTCGCCCAGCCAGACGCACCGCCCGTTCTGGCAGTCGTGGTCCTCGTCCTTCGCCACGCGACCCTTCCCGTCGTCCACCAGCTCGATGACGATCTCCACGGCGACGTTCGCCGGCTCGAGGGTTCGAAGTCCGAGGTCGAACCCGGTCAGGCCGGCGATGAGCGACGGGATGTACGGATCGACGAGCGGGTCGGACGATGACCGGTTGCGGACGTTGAACGCGTGGTTCACCAGGGTCACCGGGTCCGAGCTGCTGCCGTAGCCCCCCATGGTCGGATCGGGCGGCGGCACGGAGTCGATGATGTTCATCACGGTCGAGAAATCGATCGCCAGCTCGTTCATGTCCTCGAACGTGATCGTCCCGTGTCTGCGTGAAGGTCGATCACCGTTCACGCCCGGCATCTCGAAGTAGAACTGGATGCCGGACAGGTTGGGGATTTGCTCGTCCTCGTCCACGACGGCGACGCCGGGCCAGTAGCGGCCGAACTCGTTCCAGGGGTCGAGCAAGAGGTGGACGTTGTGCGGCTCTGCATCGAGGTTCGTCAGCGTCCAGGTGACCTGAACGTCCACGTCTCCGCGCACGACCCAGGGTGCGCGGCGGAACGGCGGATAGTTCTGCTGACGAAGATCCGCGAGTTCCCCGTCCGTCGGCGCCACCAGCGGGAGCTGGACGGGAAGCTTGACCTCGTAGAACTGCACCTCGCCATCGTCGAACGCCGGAGCCATGGACGACGTCATGCCCACCATGACGGGCTCGAGTCGGGTCGTGGTCTTCCCGTCCCCGCAACCCGTCGAGAACGCCGCAACGGCTGCCGCGAGAATGGGGGCACCGAACCCCACGGCGTGGGAGTGAGCCCCCGAGGCCGAGGGGCGTGCAGCTCGAAATGAAGCCATTATTCGTCGATCCGCGGGGGTGTGCCGCCGTCACGTTGCCATGCGCGTGCCAGAGGCGCCACCGGCACGGAGGGCGTGGGGGCAGCGCCGCACACCAGGGGTGTCCCGCCCGCGACGACGTCGTGGCACCCTGGCGCGGTGAGTCGCCACGCCACCGTGCTCACGAGCGTCGCCGTAGCCGTGCTTCCCGTGCTCGGCGCTTGCGGAGAAGGCGACGGAGCCGGTTCGCCGAACGTGGGGCCCGCGCGTGAAGGCGGCACGGACGTCGCCGCGCGGGACTCGCGAACCGGCGACGCGACGTCCGACGTCCACGCGACGCCCGACGCGGTAGTGGACGCTCGCCTCGACGCGGCGCTGGGCGCCATCGGCAGCGAGTGTTCGACCGACGCAGAGTGTGCCGGCGGCACCTGCCTGAAAGAAGCCGCGCGACCCGAGATCGTGGGCGGCTACTGCACGCTGGGGCCGTGTCAGGCGGGTGTCGACGACGACTGTCCGTCGGGATCGCGCTGCGTGGGCGGGACCGGCTCGGGGATGAGGATCTGCGTCGCCGAGTGCTCGTCCGCCGACGACTGCCGCGCCGGCTACGAGTGCTGCTCGCGAGACGACGCCGGCGTGGGCGGATGCTTCGCGCCCACGCACTGCCTGCCGTGACGCTCGGCGACCGCGCCACTCGCTCGCGGGCGAGCGCGGCTACTTCTTGCTGGGCCGGAAGCTGAACGTCCAGCTCGCGTTCGTGGGCTTGTCGGCAGCCGGAAACTGGAGGCGCTGAAACTGCCGGACGATGCAGCCCTCCACGCGCGGGTTGCCGAGGGACGAGCCACCCACGCTCGCGCCACCGACGCTGCCGCCCGGCGTGATGCTCCAGCTCACGCTGACGTTGCCCTGAAGCTGGGGATCGCGAGCGGCGGCCGACTCGTAGCACGCACGAAACGCGCCGTAGCGAGACATCACGACGCGCGAGATCTGCCCCGGTGAGAGCCCTTGTCCGGACTTCGGCTTGTCGGCGACCTCCACCTTTCGTTCGCCCGTTCCGTCGCCGTCGCCCGAGCCGCCCTTGCCGCGGCCGCCCTTGCCGACGCCTCCCGGCCCGCCCGATCCGCTTCCGTAGCCGCCTCCGCGACCGGGGCCCCACCCGGTGTCGAGCGTGCCCGATCCGAACGGAACGCCGCCGGGTCCGTCCCCGCCACCCCCCGGACCACTGCCCCGTAGGCCCATTCCGCTGCCCCGTCCGAGCACGATGGAGTCGCTGCGCAGTCCGCCGAGCGCCTCTGCCACGGAGCTGATGGCCCCGAGCGTCTTCTGCACTTCCTGTCCGACGTCACTCGCGAGGACCTCGCTCATCCCGCCGAGCCCCGGCGCGGGCTCACCCATCTGCTTGGTCTCGTCTTCCTTCCCCTGACGCCCGAGCTGCCCCTCCTGCCCCGCGACCTTCTTGCCGCCGCCCTGCGCCTTCTCGTCCTTCGCGCCGGGGTCCTTCACGCCGGAGCCCTCGTCGTCCTGGTCACCCGTCGGGGGCGGCGGCTCCTCGGTGTCCATGTTGAGACGCGCAAGCAGCTCCGCGCGCGACGTCAGCTCTATGGGCTTCTCGTAGAACGGCGGCGTCGTCAGCAGGCGCACGATGAACAGCCCTCCGCCGACCGACACGAGCGAGAACACGAAGGCGAGCACGAGCGCCCAGTCCATGCGCCGCCGGGACGCCAGGGGCGGGGGCGCGGGACTGAACTGGAAGAAGACCGAGAACGAGCCGTACTGAACGAGCCCGTGATCGCCGGCGACGATCGGAATGGGTGCGCCGGTCGCGCCGAGCACCGCAGGGTCTTCGTCCCGGCCGCGCAGCTTGAGAGCGCCACCCGTCGCACCTCGCGCGTCGAGCTCCCAGCCGGCGCCGACGGCACGAATGGGGAAGTCGGCCATGAGGTTGCCGTCCGGCTTCGGCACGACGGCTCCCTCGCCGTCGCCGACGTGGAACGACTGGCCTGCGAGCAGGTTGCGGACCGCGAGGACCGTCGAGCCCCAGACGGCGGCCGCGCGGAGCACGATGGCGCCGGATGCGGTCACCTGAGCGCCGAGCTCCTGCGAGTGTCCGACAGCTCCCTCATGAACGAACGATGTCCGAGCTTGCCCGCCGCAAACTCGGCGCGCACTCGGCGAAGGAAGTAGATGATCTGGGGCGACTTCAGGCGCCCTTCGACCTCGACGGGCCCGAACTGGTAGGTCTTCACGCCGGCGTCGCCCTCGGACTTGACCCCGACGACCTCGGGACCGCCTGAGGCCGGCTTGCCGCCGACCTTCCGCTCGTCCTCTCTGCCGGGCTCGTCGGCAGCGCGGGCGGACTCCACCGCCTTTTCTTCGGTTCGCGGCTCTGCGGCAGCGCCCTTCGGCGCCTTGGCCTTCGCGGGCTCGGCGACGGGCGCATCCTTCCTGGGCTGGGCATCCGCGAGCACGCCGAGGGCGAGCGAGGACACGGCGACGCAGACGGGTACGAGCCAGCGCACGGAGCCCGGGAGCATACAGGGCCGGCCGGGCCCGCGCGAGGCCACCGCCAGCGCGCCCAGGCAGTAGCGGTGGACGCCGCGCAGCCGTGGCGATACGACCCGGCCGGATGTTTCACCGAACCCACACCTGAATTCACCCGTTCCCCGGCGTCGCCGGGAACGGAAGACGAGCACCAGCCGTGTGACGGTGGAGGCCTTCCACCGCTGCGCGGCCGGGCGCGCGCGGAGGAAGCCATGTCGCAGGACGCACTCGTAAGACTTTCGGCCATCATCGAGGAGGTCGTCGCCCCGAAAGCGGCGACCGTGGACCGGACGGGGACCTTCCCGGACCAGGCCATCGAGGCGCTGGGCGCAGCGGGTCTGCTCGGCGCCGTCAGCGCCCAGGAGGTCGGCGGTCTGGCCCTCGGACCGCGCGGCGCCGCTCGCGTCGTAGAGCTGCTGGCGGGCGCCTGCGGCTCCACCGCCATGATCGCGTGCATGCACTACGCGGGGACGGCGGTGCTCGAGAAGTACGCGCCCGAAGCTACACGCCGAGCCGCGGCGGCGGGGAGGCACCTGAGCACGCTGGCGTTCTCGGAGGTGGGCTCGCGGAGCCAGTTCTGGGCGCCGGTGAGCACCGCCACGGCCGCCGGTGACGACGTCTCCCTCACGGCTCGCAAGTCGTTCGTCACGAGCGCGTCCCGCGCGACGGCCTACGTGTGGTCGAGCAAGCCCCTGGCGGCAGACGGGCCCAGCACCATCTGGCTCGTGCCGCGGGACGCGACGGGCCTGCGCATCCCGGCGCCCTTCGATGGCCTGGGCCTGCGCGGCAACGACTCCGCGGCCGTGACGGCGGAGTCCGTGACCGTGCCGAAGAGCGCCATGCTCGGCCCGGACGGCGGTGGTTTCGACGTGATGCTCGGCGTCGTGCTGCCCCTGTTCAACGTGATGACCGCCGCCTTCTCGGTGGGCGTGATGAACGCCGCCACCGAGGCCACCGCGCGGCACGCGGCGGGAGTTCGCTTCGAGCACGCCGGATCGGCGCTCGCCGACCTGCCGACGATCCGCGCCTTCGTCGCGCGGATGCGGACGAAGACCGACGCCGCACGCGCGTTGCTCCTCGACACGCTCGACGCGATGGAGGAAGGTCGGGACGACGCCACGCTGCGCGTGCTCGAGTGCAAAGCCGTGGCGGGCGAGAGCGCCACGGAGGTCCTCGATCTCGGAATGCGGGTCACCGGAGGCGCCGCCCTGCGGCGTGACCTCCCGATGGAACGCCTCTTCCGCGACGCCCGCGCCTCCACGGTGATGGCGCCGACCACGGACCAGCTCTACGACTTCATCGGCAAGGCGGTCTGCGGCCTCCCGGTGTTCGGTTGAACGCCATGGCACGGCGCCCCCTGCTGCTCGGAGCCGTCGCGTACGACCCCAAGGTCGTGACCATCTGGGAGGGGTTCCAGCGGTACTTCGCCGCTCACGATCTCGCCTTCGACTTCGTGCTCTACACGACCTACGAGCGACAGGTCGAAGCCCACTTCGCGGGTCACTTCGACGTCGCCTGGAACTCGCCGCTGGCCTGGATCGAGGCCACTCGGCTCGCGGCGCGGCGCGGCGGGGCACCGCGTGCGATCGCCATGCGCGACACGGATCGCGACCTCACGAGCGTCATCCTGGTGCGCGCAGATTCGGGCATCGACGAGGTGTCGCAGCTCGCCGGAAAGCGCGTCGCCGTGGGCGCCCAGGATTCGCCCCAGGCGACGCTGCTGCCCTTGCTTCACCTCGCCGAGGCCGACCTGGAACCGAATACCGACTTCGAGGTCGTCGCGCACGACGTGCTCGTTGGCAAGCACGGCGACCACATCGGCGGAGAGCGGGACGCCGCCACCGCGCTGGCCGAGGGACGCGTCGACGCAGCGTGCATCCTCGACGGCAACCACCTGGCGTTCGCCAGAGAAGGTACGCTTCCACCCGGCGCGGCGCGCGTTCTGGCCAGAACGGCGCCGTACGACCACTGCAACTTCACGGTGCTCGACGGTGCGCCCGAGCCCGCGGTCCGCCACTTCGCCGAGCTGCTGCTCTCCATGCGCTACGACGATCCCCAGGTGCGCCCCCTTCTGGACATGGAGGGCCTGAAGGTCTGGCGTGAAGGGCGAACCACCGGTTACGACGCCCTGGCGCGCGCGGCGGAGCGCTTCGGGACGCTGGACGCGTGGCTCGCGACGATGGACGCGGCCTGATGCCCCTCGACCTCGGGGACCTCGGCCTCGACCGCGGCGGCCACGTCCTGGTCAAGCACCACCTGGCGCAGGTCGCCGTCGGCGAGACGGTGGCCGTCACCGGCACCGCGCCCGAGCTCGGCGCGGAGCTGCGCGCCTGGTGCCGCTCACGCGGTCACGAGGTGCGCGGCGCGCGTGTGCCCTTCACGGTGGTTCGATCCGCAGCCGACGTGGCACGCCACGAAGGGGCGGATCGTACGCGACCGCAGGAGGTCGTGGAGGCGCCCCCTGCGCGGTGGGGATTCGCACCGCGCGGAGCGCTCGTCGAGCAGGGCGCCACGGACCTCGGATTCACGGTGAACCTGAAGGCTCACTGCTGGGCGGACGAGGCCGCTCGCCTGTCCGCGCAGGCCGCGGCGGCGCAGTGGGATCCGGCGACGGCGGTTGCGTGGGATGCCGCGTTCCAGCTGCCCCCCGCCGTCGAGAACGCCGTGGTGCAGGTCATGACGTACCTGGTCGAGAACGAGACCGCTGCCCTGATCGTTCCTGCTCGCTTCGCCGGTCGCGTCCATCCGCACTTCCGTGAGGTGATGCAGCTGCTGGCGATTCAGGCGGCGGACGAGGCGCGCCACATGGAGGTGTTCACACGGCGAGGTCTGCTCCGCGGCGACGCGCTCGGACTCACGACCGCCGGCGGCCAGGCTTCCCTCGCCACGCTCCTCGAGGAGCAGGAGTTCGCCCTCGCATCGTTCCTCTTGTCGGTGCTCGGAGAGGGAACCTTCCTCTCGCTCCTGGCGTTTCTCCGTGAGCACGCCCCCGACCCGGTGACCCTGGACGTGACGCGGCTCGCCGCCCAGGACGAGGCGCGCCACGTGGCGTTCGGACTGGCACACCTCGCGCGACACTCGGAGGTCGAGCCGGGGCTCAGGGCCCGCCTCGCCGGGGCGATCCAGCGGCGGCACGCGGCGCTCGCGGCCACCGCAGGCCTGAACGACGAGGTGTTCGACGCCCTCGTGCTCCTGGCGGCGGGTTCCTGGGCGCCGTCCGACGTTCGACGAGGGTGGGACGCCGTCGTGGGGCTTCAAGAAGACATGGCGACCGGCAGGCAGAAACGGCTCGAACGGCTGGGGTTCTCGCCGGGCGACGCCGGGGCCCTGTCCGCCCTGCACACTCGCAATTTCATGTGAGCGCGTCGCTCTGGTGGAGCCCGCACCGCCTGGGCTAGTCTCGCCCCGTCAAAGGGAGGTCACCTTCATGCAGCAACCCGGTTATGGACCGCCACCCGGCGCCTACGGCGCACCTCCAGGTGGCGCGGCTGGCGGACAGACGTATCAGGTCGTGACGATCGACACGGGATGTTTCTCGGGAACGATCGAGCACCAGAAGGTCGCCGAGATCTCGAACCGAATGGCCGCGAGCGGCTACAGCCTCGACAAGATCTTCATCGACGTACGCAGCATGTTCGGTCCGTTCTGCCCGAAGCGCTGCGGCGTGCTCGTCTTCAAGAAGGGCTGACGTCCCGTGAACGTCCCCGTGGCGCAGCCCGGGGGGCGCGCCGAGGCGGGGACGTACCCACTGGCCGTTCTGGGGCAGTACCCGCCGCTGGCGCACCACCCGACGTGCGCGCGCCACGATCATCATCTGCTGCGTCCCTTCGGCATCCCGCTGTGCCTGGGGTGCGTGTGCCTCTACGGTGGGTTTCTGGTCGCCGGAGCGGGCACGGTGTGGTGGCTTCCGTTTCGCGCCGAACCTTCGGCGCTCGTCGTCTTCGCCTGCGGCGTCACGGCCGCGTTGCCCACGTTCGCCCAGCCGTTCATCCAGAAGAAGGCGTTCAAGATCCTCGCTCGAACGCTGCTCGGCGGTGGGCTCGCGCTGGGCGTCAACGCGACGCTCGCGTCGCTGGTCGGCCCCGGCGGCGTCCTCGGCGCCGTCGCATTCCTGGTGACCGCCGTCGTCCTCGCCGCGCTCGCGCTCTTGCTGCGCCGGCGCCGCTCGGACGATCCCTGTCGAGGCTGTCCCTGGGGGGCGTTCCCGCTCTGCGCCCACAACCTCGAAGCGCTCCGTGCCCTGCGAGCCCGCGGCGGCGCCGACCCCGGGTTCCTCGACGCGATGATCGCCGACCTGGAGCCGCTCGCCGCGACGCCCATCGGTTGGGGCGCGGTCCCGCGCGCTCGCGGCGACGCCGTCGGGTTCGAAGACGGTCGGTCCCGCGAGGTCAGCGCGCCGAGCCGTCCTTCCGACACGCCGTCTCCGCGTCCGTGAGCAGGCCCTCCGCGGTCTCCAGGGTCTTGCCCAGCCCGCCACCCCAGCCGGTGACGGCCCGGCGGATCGCACCGTCGAAGCTCTCCTCGCTCTCGATGGCGTGCCGCTCCAGCCGCTCTGCCAGCGTGGCGGCGGAGTCGGCCAGCGACCACAGCGCGGCTCGCAGGGGCTTGCTCGCGAGGTCCTCGCCGGGCAGGCGCGCGTGGGCGTCGAGGTTGCCCGACGCGTTCTTGAGCTCGCGCGCGCGTGGCTCCGAGTCCCTGCCGATCTGCTCGAAGGCAGCGTGTCGCTTCGCGGCGGGCTCCATCTTCTGGGCGGCCGAGAAGGCGGTGTCCCGGACGTCGCGCTGCCGGGTGATCTCGTCGCGAGCGAGGGTCGTGAACGTGTCGAGGTCGGCGCACAGCGACGCTTGCCGCTCGAGCTTGTCCTTTGCGAGCTTCGCCTCTTCGGACGTCGGAAAGCGGTCCACGACGGCCTTCCAGTGGTGCACGCTGGGGCTCCCGAGGAGGCGCTTGCGCTCGACGGCGGACGCTTCGTCCCGTCGCCTGGCGAGCAGCGCCCGCGTCTCGGCGACGAGGTCGGCCGGGACGTCGGACTTGCCGTCCAGTCCTTCGCCGAGGCACCTCTCCGCGTCGTCCAGCTTCCCTCCCTGGGCCAGCAGCCTGCAGAGCCGCGCCTGGGCAGCGCCGCTCGTGGCGCGCCACACCAGCGCTTGCTCCAGGCGCACGCGCGCCCCGTGGGGCGAGGTCTCGCGCTCGGCCGCCTCGACGAGCCACGACGCGGCGAGAGTCCTCGCCTCGTCCTCGGCCGGTGTCCCCGGCGCTTCGCTCCGCACTCGCTCGAGCACGGTGAGCGCCTCGTCGAGTGCGCCCGACGCGTGCAGCTCCTTGGCCTGCTCGACGAGCTTCATTTCCGACCTGCACCCGCTCAGGGCCAGCACGACCACGGCGAACAGGACCGTCCGTGGGGCGCGCGTCACAGCTTGAGCTCCAGGCCCTCGCGGGCACCGAAGATGACGACGTCCGACCCTTGAGCTGCCGCGCGCTTGCGACACGCGTCCACCTTCTGCTCCACGATGTCGTCGGAGTGCATCGGATCATGATGATAGATGGCGAGCTGCTTGACCCCGGCCTGCACGGCCAGATCGGTGACGGTCGTCGCACGCGCGTGGCCCCATCCGACCTTCGTCGGATACTCCGAGTCCAGGTACTGGCCATCGGCCACGAGGAGATCCGCGCCCGCGCAGAAGCCCCGCAGCGCTTCGGGAACCCGCCGCGGAACGTCGATCCGGCTCTCCACGTCCTTCGGCGCCTCGAGGACCAGATCGATCTCGTTGTCCGTGGCGTAGACGACCTTGAAGCCGTCGCGCTCGAACGAGTAGGCGTAGCTCACGCCGGGGTGCGTCTGCTCGAGCGTCCGGATGCACACGCCTCCGATGGCGGTGGCGCCCTCCGTGAGGTGAGAGAACGCGATGGTGGAGTTGAGATCCGAGAACTTCACCGGGAAGTACTCGGCGCTCATCTGGCCGAAGAGCAGGCGGCGCACACGGTCGTCGTGCCTGGTGATCTCGTAGACGTTCAGGTTGGAAGTCGGTGAGTACGCGGGAACGAAGAACGGAAACCCCTGGATGTGATCCCAGTGCATGTGGCTGAACAGGAGGTGCGCCTCGACGCGGCCGTCGAACCGACGCATCAGGTCGAGCCCGAGCTCGCGCAGCCCCGTACCCCCGTCGCAAATGAAGACGTGCTCGGCGAACCGCACCTCGACGCAGGAGGTGTTGCCGCCGTAGGTGCGCGTCCGGTGTCCCGGCGTGGGGATCGACCCGCGCGTCCCCCAGAAACGCACGAATACCGTCACGCGAGGCCTTCGTGGTAGACGAAAGCGGCGTCGCCGACGCGCAGCGTGTCGCCATCGCGAAGCACGACGGAGTGGGCCTTCACTCCGTTGAGGAACACGCCGTTTGCGCTCCCGAGATCCACACATTCGAACTCGGGACCACGACGCCTGAGCGCGCAGTGCTGCCGAGAGATCGACTTGCTGGCCACCGGAATGTTCGCCTCGCGCGCTCGCCCGATGACGACCTCGTCCAGCTCGAGCAGATAGCGGCGCGGCGCGCCCGGACCTTCGATTTGCTCCAGCACGAACGGCTTGCCGCGCGCACGCGCTTCGTGGACCGGACTCTGATCGAGCGCGTGCGTCACCGTCTGGTCGTCCGAGTCGGGGAGGCGCGGCGGGCGGGTCACGGCGACGGATTCCTGGATCGCGGAGGGTAGCCCGACTCGCGCCGAGGAAGAACCGCCAGCCGACGGCGTCCGGACGGCGTCCGGGCCACCAAGGACGATCACTCCCCGACCATGGCGCCCGTGCGCTCGGCCTCGCCGGCCGACGGCGCGAATCCCGCCGACTGCTGCCTCGCGGCCCGCCGGCACGACACTTGCTGTAGCCTGAGTCATGGTGGTCTCACGTCGTACGGCATGCGCGCTCACCCTGTTCACCACGCTCACGCTCGGCTGCTCGGGCGCGCCCGACGACGGCCTGGGAGAAGCGCACGCGCCGATCGTGAACGGGACGCGCGAGTTCGGAGAGCCGTGGATCGTCATGGTGTACTACCAGCGCCCGGGCACGACGCGTATCCGCCTGTGCACGGGCTCGGTCATCGCGCCGCGCGCCGTGCTCACAGCCAAGCACTGCGTCTTCGACGAAGTGACCAACGACGTGTGGCAACCCCTCGACGCGTCGGCGTTCACGGTCGCGGTGGGGCACGACTACACCGACCCGAGCGGCGTGCAGCTGGAGGTCGGCGCCGTGGCGATCACGACGACCCCCGGCGTGTACTCCCGAAGTGACGCGCTCGGCGGACTCGACCTCGCGGTCCTGACCCTCGACGCGGATCTCGGCGTTCCGGCCAAGACCATCTCCCGCACGCCGGTCGCCGTGGGCGAGACGGTCTTCATCGGGGGGTTCGGGTTCACCGAAACGGACCAGCTCGGCGCGAAGCACACCGCGACCGCCACCGTGTCCTCCGTCGGCAGCGGCATCTTCGAGTCCAACGGAGCGTCGTGGACGTGCACGGGAGACAGCGGTGGACCCGCACTGCACCCGGGCCGGAACGAACTCGTCGGCGTGACCAGCTTCGGACCGGCGAGCTGCAACGTGTCGGACAGCTTCTACACGCGGGTGGACGTGCATGCCGCGCTCATCGATCAGGCCCTCGCCGGGGCGTCCGGC
>CAZARU010000042.1:12228-52924 GCA_964487605.1 uncultured Polyangiaceae bacterium | reverse complement strand
GTCCGCCGCCCGAGGTGCCGCCGGGGCCCGAGCCCCCCGCGGCGCCCGCGCTAGCACCCGCTCCGCTGCTCGTCGTCTCGTCGCCTCCGCACGCGCCGCCGACGAACGCCAGCAGCGCGGCTGCGAGCGCCACGGGTAACGGCGGCACTCGGCGATCCTGCGGATGGGTCGTCGTCAAGAGTCGGCCCTCGGCGGCAAAGTACGCCGAAACGGAAATTCCTTCCAGCGCACCGGGCCCGGCTTTGACCGCCGTCGGCGGTCCGGCGACAACGTCCGCGTCGCGACACCACGCGCGGCGCTTCGTTTCCTCTGCTTGCTTCAGGAGGCCTCCATGCTTCGCCCCTCTGGCGTCGCGCTCGTCGCGTTCGCCTCGACCCTGTTCCTTTCCGCGTGCTCGAGCGATGCGAGCTTGCCACCGACCGAAGCGGCGAGCCGGCCGGCGCGGTGCGTTCCGGGTGACTGTGGCGGCTGCGACGGCTGCCTCGCGACGTGCCTCTGCGCCACCGGCGACGTCGCCGCGTGCGTTCCCACGTGCGAGAACGGTGCAGTCGCCGGCGCGGCGGGCTGGGGCGCGGCGGGTACCACCGGGAACGGTGCGGGCGGTGCCAGCGGAGCCTCCGGAGGCGGTGCCGCCGGCTCGTCCGGGTCGGGTGGGGCAGCCGGCGGTGGCGGCGCCGGTACGGGCGGCACCGCCGGAGTCGGCGGTTCCGGAGGCGTCGCAGTCGGGAGCCTGCCTTCCGACGACTGCTACACCGAGCCGGTCTTCCCCGACGCGAGCATCGACGACGTGGTCGCGACGTACGGAGGGAGCGACTGGAAGGACGAGCTCATCGCGGCGGTTCGGCGACGCTGGCCTGCAGGAGCGTGGCTCCTCCATGCGCAGCGAGGCGACTCGTACTTCGGGCAGTTCTCGGACTCGTCGTCGTGGACCGGGATGGTCGGCATGCTCGACACGCTGGTCCACGAGGAGACCCACCTCTTCAACGCCTACCACGCTCAGGCCATGAACGAGAGCCACGCGCTCTTCGTCCGCGACGACCTGATCTTCCATCTTCCGGCCGACCAGGGTTTCGCGCGCGCCGAGATCTACGACGAGCTCGAACCCGCCACGAAGGGGAATTACGCGTCGACCTACCTCACCGGATCCTCCGGGCAGCGCGGCTTCAATGCGCTCCTGGACGAGCTGACGTGCTACTCGAACGAACTCCCCGCGGTCGGGCTGGTGGGGGAGTACTTTCCCGGCTACGGGGTCTCGCTGAGGGACGGGACGGTGGCGTTCCTCTACTACCTGCAGAGGTACCTCGAGCGCGCACGGACGCACCACGCGGCCTTCTACGAGCAGGCCAGGCACGACCCCGTGTATCGAGACGTCGTCAAGGTCAGCTGGCTGCGGGCGCACTTCTTCCTGCAGTACGCGGATCGCTTCCCGAAGCTCGGGATCGACGACGCGAAGTACCGTAGCGCGATGTACCGACCGGAGAACCTGGACGAGATCTCGAGGTTCGTCGGGCAGACCGTCGGCGCTTCGCACTGCGTGATGTGACGCTTCGCCGCGATCGTCCGCGGCACGTTCACCCTTCGGGTAGGATGGCGCCGGTGAGCCCCGGCGAGCCGTCATCACGACTTCGGAAGGCCCTCGGGCCGTTCTCGGTGTTCGCCATCGCCACAGGTTCGACCCTGAGCTCCGGGCTCTTCCTGTTGCCGGGCATTTCGGCGGCGAACGTCGGCCCCGCGGTCATCGCCAGCTACCTCATCGCGGCCGTACCGCTCGTCCCGGCCGTCCTGAGCGTGATCGAGATGGCGACCGCCACGCCGAAGTCCGGCGGTCCCTACTACTTCCTCGACCGGGCCATGGGTCCAGGAGTCGGGACCATCGCGGGCGTCGGGACGTGGCTCGGCTTCGTGCTCAAGACCGCCTTCGCGCTCGTCGGCATGGGGGCCTACGTGTCGCTGTTCTTCGAACGGGCTCCGGTGACCTGGATGGCCGTCGGCCTCGCCGTCGTGTTCGGTGCCGTGAACCTGGTCGGCGCGAAGGCGACGGCGACCGCGCAGATCGTGATGGTCGCTGGCGGCCTGGGGACCATCGGCTGGCTCCTGCTGGCGGGTCTGCCCGCGGTCGAAGCGGAGCGCTTCGGCGGGTTCTGGAATGCACCGCTCGAGTCCATCTTCGAGACCGCTGCGATGGCATACGTGAGCTACATCGGCCTCATGAAGGTGGCGAGCGTCGCGGAGGAGGTGCGCGATCCCGAGCGCAACCTTCCCCTCGGCGTGCTCGCATCGGTCGTGACGGCACTGGTCGTCTACACCGGCGGCATCGTCGTCATGGTCGGCGTCGTTCCCGCAACGGAGCTTCACCGGACGCTGACGCCCATGGCGAGCGCCGCCCGCGTGCTCGGTGGCCGAGTCGGGGAGATCGTCATGGTCATCGCCGCACTTCTCTGCTTCGCCTCCGTCGCGAACGCGGGGATCCTCGGGGCCTCACGGTACCCCATGGCGATGGCGCGCGACGGGCTCTTGCCCCCCGCCCTCGCGCGGGTGGGGAAGGACGGCATCCCGCGCGCGTCCGTCCTGCTCACGCTCGCCCTGGTCGTGACCTGCATCGTCCTCTTCGATCCGAAGGGCCTGGCGAAGCTGGCGAGCGCGTTCCTGCTGCTGATGTTCGCGATGGTGTGCGGCGCGGTCATCGTCATGCGCGAGAGCGGCATCGCTTCCTACGATCCTGGCTTTCGATCGCCGCTCTATCCCTACACGCAGATCGTCGGAATATTCTCCGCAGTCTTTCTCATCGCGAGGATGGGATGGCTCCCCCAGGTGTTCACGGTGCTCCTGGCGGGCGGGTCGCTGATCTGGTTCTTCAAGTACGCCAAGCCTCGTGTCTCGCGACCAGGGGCCGTGCTCCGCGTGTTCGACAGACTGGGTCGCGCCTCGGTGCCGGAGCTCGACGTCGAGCTGCGCGGCATCCTGAAGGAGAAGGGCATGCGGCAGCACGACCCCTTCGACGAGATGGTCACGAGCGCCCCGTTCCTGGAGCTCGAGCCAGGCTGCACGTTCGAGCTGGCGACGACGCAGGCGGCTCGCGTCCTGGCGGAGTGGATCCCGGAAAGTCCCGAGTGGATACACGATGCCATCCTCGACGGAACTCGCGGCGGCGCCACCCCCGTGTCCCACGGGATCGCGCTTCCGCACTGCCGTCACGCCGCGCTGGCTCGCCCTCGCCTCGTCGTGGCGCGATCGCGCACGGGCATCGTGGTGGACCCTGCGGATGAGGACTGGGGCGGCGTTGCGCCGAAGTCCGCCATCCGGGCCCTGTTCTTCCTGGCGAGCCCCGACGCCGATCCAGGTCAGCATCTGCGGCTGCTGGCAGCCCTCGCGCGCCGCGCCGAGCACGCTGCGTTCCTCGGAGCCTTCCTGGCGGCCGAGGGCGAAGAGGGCGTGGTCCGCGCGCTGCTTGCCGATCCCGGCGATTGACCGTCTTGCCGGAGCGCTCAGTCGAACTCGAGGCGCCAGCGGACGTCCGCGCCGAGGTTCCCCAGTGACGAGCTCGAGATGTCGTTGACGTTGTCGTAGGACCCTTCGACGCTGACCCGCGGGCTCAAGCGCCACTCGAGGTTCGAGCGGATTTCCCGTGACTCGGCGAGGCCACTGGTGACGTGGGCGCGAATGCGCTCTGCGAGGCGCTTGCCCACCGTCACGGTCGGTTCGGTCCGGCCCGTCTTGGTCGAGTACGCCGAGCCGAACCGGAACTCGTCGATCACGGGCAGCGCCTGCGTCACCGCGGTGTCCGCGCCGGTGAGCGTTCCGAGCGCCTCGAGCGCGACGCTCTCGCCCAGGCTCGCCGACTGCGCCTGGTCGAGCTCTGCGCGCGTCAAGCCGAGCGTCAGCAGCAGGAAGATGTCGTCTTGAGCGAGCTCGGGCTCGCTCGTGAGATCGATGCGGAGCTTCTCCGCGTCCCCATAGGCGTGCATGGTGATGTTCCACTGTCCGCCTGCGGCCGCACTCGCCGTGTCGGTGGCGGTTCCGTCGGACACGCCGGAGCTCGAGTATCGGCGGTAGTCCGTGCGCGCGGTCACATCGACCTGCGGCGCCACTCGCGTCGGGTCTTCGAAGCGGATCGTGCCCTGCTGTACCTCGAACTCGCTGCGGCGGAACTGAATCCGTCCGCCCGGCTTCACGTTCACGTTTCCGCGCGCACCGAAGCGCTGGTTGGTTCCGACCATGACCAGGCCTTCGCGGTCGATTTCGAGCTCCGCCTCGACCAGGTTGTTGCGGACCTTCAGCGGCCGCGGGGAACGGAGCGTGATGTCGAACTGGAGCAGGTCGTCGTCGGGGTCGTACGCCTCGAACTGCGTCCTCCGTCCTCGGCGCGCTATCGTCGAGATGTCCGCGGCCATGGTGACGGGTCGCGTGTACTCGAAGGACCTGAGGGTCACGCTCCCGTCCAGCGAAGGAAGGGGGCGCGGCGCGCCCTCCTCCGCGTCCGCCGGGATGGTCGCCACGACGTCGGCGTCCACCTCGGACTTCACGCCGGGCACGATGGGCAGGTTGACGCCGCGAACCGTGATCGTGGCCCGCGCTTCGCCGAGCGCGTAGCCGATGAGCGGCGCGCTCCCCTGAAGGTGGATCGTTCCGCCACCGAGTTCGGCCGAGCCTCGGGTGATGCGGATCTCGTCGCCGTCGACGGCGAGCGCGAGCTGCAGATTCGACAAGGGCGTGGGAAGACCTCGCACGGCGATCTCGCCGTCGGTGAGCTCGAGGTTCCCACGGTAGCGGAGTCCGCGAACCGGGCCGGACACCGACAGCGCCCCGCTCAGCGCTCCCGAAGCGCGCTCTGCTCGGGGAATGAGCGCGGCGAACGTCGAGAGGTCGGTGGGACGAACCACGACCCGGGCGCTGACCTGCGGATCCCGACCGAGATCGTCCACGCTGCCCGTCACGTCCACGATACCCGTGTGGCCCCCCGGCGTGGTCGCCGCGAGCGCGAGGCCCGGAATCTGTAGGCGTCCGCCGCCGACGCTGATCCGACCTGCGCCCGGGAGCAGATCGACGCGCAGGCCGCCCTGCGCCAGGCGGATGCGACCGAGGTCGATCGTCGCGCGTGACTCGGCGAACCGATCGAGGGGCATCTCCTCGATGGCCAGGTCCGCGGAGAGGCGTCCCTCCATGCGGGACTCGCCGGTACTCGTGGGGGCGAGCTCACCGAGCGCCGAGAGGTCGAGATCGCGCAGGAGCACCTTGCCCCACGAGACCTTGGATCGCTGGCGCGTGACCTGGAGGTCGTCGAAGCGCACCTGTCCGCCGAAGAGCTGTCCGGTCATGTGAAAGACGCCCTGCCGCCGATCCTGATCGTAGTCCTTGCGATCGAACTCGGGGGTCACGGGGCGTCCGCAGGGCGTGCGCCCCACCACCACCCGCTCGCGCTCGACGGGCACGAGGTTCAGCGCGAAGTCGGACGAAGGAAGACGACGACTCCCGATCCTCGCCGGGGATACGGTCACGTGGGCGTCGGCGTAGAGCTCGTCGATCGTCCCATACGCCTCGGCGACTGCACTGACGCGCGCCTCCGCGGCGCCCGCGAGCGCACCGAGGGACTGAAGCCGCGAGAGGGGCACCGCGGTGGCCACGGCGTGCCCTTTCACGACTCCCCCCGACCGCATCTGGAACGAGCCCAGGGCAACGCCGTCACCCTTGGTCAGCGTCATGGAGGGCACGTCCACCTCGATGCCGAGGTAGCTCGCGTCTCGGTCGAGCCAGCGGAAGTCGAAGGTCGCCTCGCCGCGATCGTACTGCTCCTCGAAGAGATCGAGGTTGCCCATGTCCATGCGCCCGCCGACGCGCAGCACGCCACCGCCGCACGCGTCCCGAGGACCTCCGAGCTCGTAGTGCACGCGCGCCGCCACCTTGCCCCGGCCGAACAGGGGATCGAAGCGTGGGTCGGAGTCGAAGTGCCACATGGCGAAGAAATCACGCAGGTCCAGGTCCTCGCTGCGCACGTCGGCCTCGGCCACGACCGTCGCGCGCGTGTCGAAGTCGAGGCGCGCCGTGGGGACCACGAAGTTGCTCTTCCCCTTCCTGCCGCGCACGTCCACGAGGTCCACGACGAGCGGACGGAACCTCACCTTGGAGGAAAGAACCTGCCCTATCGGGAAGCCGCCGAACTCGAAGTCCTTGATCTTCATCTCGCCGGTGAGGAGCGGATCGCCGAACTTCCCGCCCATCCGCGCGGCCAGCTCCACGACGCCGGCCATGGGAATGTCGACGAGCGGCGTGATGTCCGACAGGTCGATTCGTGATCCCTCGGAGACGGTCAGCTTGATGTCGTTGTCGAACCCGAGCGACACGCTCGTGACGAGGGAGCTGTTTCCGAACGTGGCTCGCGTGTTGACGAACTCGAACGCCGTCGGTCGCACGGCGATCTTCCCGCGGAGCGACGCCGCTCGTACGCCGATCATGTGTCGTCTCGCAGGGTCGTGATACGCGCGGTCGAAGACCTCGAAGTCGCTGGTGTGCGCGTCGAGCTCGCCGTCCAGCTTCAGTGGCGCGAGCGTGCCGCCGAGCTCCGTGATGATCACGCGGTCGTGGTCCCAGTGCACCACCGTGTTCTCCGTGACGTCGAGGTCGCGCATGAAACCCGGGAAGTTCATGCCGCGCGCGTCGACCCTCGTCGCTCGGAGCGTCACCTTCTCGTGAAGCGGTGCAATCTGCAGACCCTGAACCGTGACTCTTCCGTTGGCGAAGTCCACGGTGCTCGTGGGTGACACGATCACGTCGTCTTCGATCCGGAGGTCCGCCTCGACACGTTCCCCGAGGCGATAGCCGCCGAGATGGATCCCCTTTCCCTCCACACGCCCGCGGACGGTCGGCAGCTCGTTGCTTCCGCCGTAGGTCACCTCCGCCGACACCGACACCCACCCCGAGAACGGAAGCGTATCCACGAAGCGGTTCAAGATGCGCATCGGGCCGCGTGCCAGGACGTGCCCGGACGCCGACGGCTTCTCGGCGGCCGTATCCACGCGGACCTGCGACAAGCGCACGAGGACGCGCCGAACGTCCTCCGCGGAGGTCGCGCACATTGGTCGGGTCCCGCGCGCTTCGTCGTCGTCCGCGAACCCGCCGACGGAGAGGCGACGGATCAGCACGGAGTCGGGTTCCGCGCGAACCCTCGCGTCCACCAGGCACACGACGTCCTCGTCCATCGCCGTCCTGGTCGCGCTCTCCTCGGCGGAGGTTCTCGTTCTGGTCAGGTGCGTCTCACCCCCGTGAAGGGCGATCTCGAAGCTGGGTCCGGGTTCGGCGAACACGTCGACGTCCACCGCCGACGTGGTCGCGACGACGTCCTCCGCCTCGACCGCCACCGTGGCACCCGAGACCGAGAGCGACGTGAACGGAGCGCGATCGAGCCGCCGTGCCGGACCACGGCGCTCCGGCAACCGATAGCTGACGTTCGTGAGCTCCCCATCGCGCAGCACGATCCGCGCTGCGGGCTCCTCGAGCTCGACGTCTCCGACGTCGAGCCTACCCGCGAGCAGCGAGAAGACTCGCGGCGCGACGCTGACCCGGCGCGCGGTCAGCGCCGGTGCGCCGCCGTCGTTCGACGGAACCACCAGGTCGCGCAGCTCCACGCGGGGTGGCCACACCTGCAGGTCCACCGCGTACGTGGCCGTGACCCCGAGTTCCTGCTGCAGGACGCGCGCGGTCTCGCCAGCCGCCCACCGCAAGGCCGTCGGCGTTCCGACCAGCCACCCGGCCACCACGGGCAGCGCGCCGACCACGGCGAAGAGCGCGCACAGGATCCTCGCGAGCACCCGGCCGGGGTCACGGGGGCCCGCGGCCATCGAGCGGGGCCGGAGGCTCATGGGCAAGCGCCCAGCCTATCCCGTGGCCCTCCCGGGTGCCCATTTCGCCGAGATTCAGGGACGTTGCGCCGCAGGTGGGCCTCCCAGGGGCCCAGGGCGTCCCGGCTTCGACTTGCGTGCGCAAGTCGAGGTTCGTTCGAGGTTCCCGGGGATGGCATGGCCGGAGGCTTGGACGTTGCGCCCGGCCGCGTTGGACACCGGCTGCGGCAGAGATTCGGGAATACCTCAAGAAATCTGCCCTGATACGGGGCCGTCGGCGCAGGGGATCCTGTGCTAAGAGCGGCCTTCCCGCCATGCCCGACGTCCCGGAGGAGCCCCGCGGCGGCCGCGACCGGGCCATGTCCGCCCTCGACCGCGCGGTCGTCTGCGCGGAGCGGGGCGTGGCCGACCGTGCCGTCGTCGTGGTGTCGCGCGACGAGCTCACGTCCCTGTCGGGCAGCGACGTTCGCGCGCGCCTCGACCGGGTGATGATGGGGGACTACGCGGACGGGGGTCTCGACGCGCTCCTCGACGCGGGCGTCCTTCAAGCGCTGCTGCCCGAGGTCGAGTCGATGGTCGGCTTCGGCGATGGAGAGTGGCGGCACAAGGACGTGTGGAAGCACACGAAGCAGGTCGTGACGCAGGCCGTTCCCCGCCTCGAGGTCCGGTGGGCCGCGCTCTTTCACGACATCGGCAAGGTGAGGACGCGCAGCATCTCTCCGAGCGGTGAGGTTCACTTCTTCGGTCACGCCGAAGTCGGTGCTCGAATGTTCGACAAGCTCGAGCGTCGTCAGCGCCTGTTCGCGAGCGACGACGCGCTTCGGACGTCCGTGAGGTTTCTCGTGTTGCACCACCTGCGTGCCAGTCAGTACGACGGCTCCTGGACCGACGGCGCCGTCCGCCGGTTCGCCCGCGAGATGGGCCCGCACCTAGAAGACTTGCTCTGTCTCTCGCGCGCGGACATCACGACGAAGCGCCCGGAGAAGAAGCGCCGAGGCATCTCCATGATCGAGGCACTGGCCGAGCGAATCACCCAACTCGCCGCCGAGGATGCGAAGCTGCCGCCACTACCGAAGGGGCTGGGCACGGCGATCATGGAAGCGTTCGGCGTACCGCCGTCGCGCCGACTGGGCGATCTGATGCACGCGCTCGAGGCAGCGGTGGAAGGCGGCGAGGTCCCGCCGCAGCAGGACATCGGGACGTACCTCCGGTTCCTCGACGAGCGACGCTCGCGCTTCGGGCTCGACTGAAGCCGTTCAGTCGAGCGGCGCTCCGGCGGCGATGCTTCGCCGGACCGACGCGAGCGGCGCGTCGTCCCGCAGCCGCGCGCCGTTCGGGCCGAGGTCGATCCCCAGGTCCCGGAGCATGGCGCCGAGGTCGAACGGGCTGCCGCGATGGCCGTGCGCGTCCACCAGATCCGCCAGGATCGGGGCGCCGAGCGCTTCATCGACGGTGCGAACGGTCTCGGCGAGCGCCCAGACCTGGTCGGCGGTCCCCCCGCGGGCGGTCACGGCTCGCAGGCCGTCTTCGAGCCCGCGCCGCCCGGCGCTGGCGCGCCGCGCGCGAACGTCCGCCGACAGCGCGACGAGCGCTCCTCCCCAGTAGTGCGCCCTGAAGCTGGCGGGGTTCTCGAGGCCAGTTCGCACCAGGGCGTCGACGCCCTGGTGCAAGCCACCGGCGAGCTCGGTCCAGAGCTCGTCCTCGTCGAGCCAACCTTCTCGCGCTCGGATGATGGGCTCGAAGTACGTCGCCAGGCCCTCGTCCAGCCACTTCCCCTCCCCGACGTAGGACGGCGTACCGAGGTGGAAGAGCTCGTGCACCAGGACCCAGTCCCTTCGAAGCACCTCGGGCGTCGAGCGCGCGCCAACGAGCATGACGACGCCGCTTCCGCCCGCGGGCAGCACCTTTCCGAACACCGTCCCGGTGCGCCGGCGGACGGGAACGACGACGACCATGGCCTTCTGCACGGGAAATCCTCGGTAGAAGCGCGCCACGGCGTTCGACGTCTCCTCGACCCAGGCGTCCACTTCTCGCGCGGTGAGCGCCGAACGAGCCCTCAGACGCACGACTCGAATGGAAGCGTTCCTGTCCCGCTGCTCCGTCGCGGCGAGCGCTCCGGGGCCGGGAAGGGCGAGTGTCGTCGCGTCGAAGGCGCCGAACACGGTGTAGGTGCCCACGCGGAGCTCGTGCCCGGCGATGACGTAGGCGCCGTCGTTTCCGGACCGCCGGAGCGCCGTCTCGAAGGCGACGCCGGCGGGCGTCGTGACGTGAATCCTCACCGGCGCGTCGTCCAGCGTCGGATCGGGCACCAGCAGCCACGCCGAGAGCGGCGAGAGCACGGCGCCGCCCAGTGACAGCGCGACGTCGAAATCGTCCACCGCGTGTCCCATCGCCTCGAGCGCGACGCGGTAGCGAATCTGCGTTCGGTCACCGTGCGGGAGCGTGAAGCGACGTCCGTCTCTCGGGAGCGCGGTGCCCCTCCCGTCGGTGACCTGCGCGAGGAAGGGCAGCGTCGTCCCGTCCGTCGCCACGAACGCCTCGAGCGAGGCGCCGAAGCACCGGGCCTCGACCGCCAGCTCGACGAGCGGCGAGCGCTCCACGGTCACGTGGTACTCGCACGAGGAGCCACGCGCTTCCTTCCCGGGCGGCGCACTTCGGGGTACCGGCGAACAGGCCGATGCAGCGATCGCGAGGCACCCCGCGGCGAACCGCACGCTGCGCAACGTCAAGCCGTGGCCTGCGTCTCGCCGTTGCCCGACGACGCGGTGAAGCTCGCCGCGAACGCCCGCGCGGCGAAGGGCCCGACGACGCCGGGAAGGCCGATCTTCGGCGCGAGCTGGCCCACCAGGCCGAAGAGGAGAACCAGCGTGCGCTCGACGTAGAAGTAGCCTTCCGGGTACTCCACGCTGCGCATGATCTCGCGGAGCCGGCCGCGCGTCTGCTGGAAGCCGCTGAGCTGCTCGACGGTTCGGCGGTCGAGCTTGCTGAAGTCGTCGATGCGGACGTCGGCGAGCACCCTCAGGTAGTCGCGGCCGACGCGCTTGAGGAGTTCGCGATCGCCCCCCTCGGCGACGAACCCCATGCGCTCGAGACCCCGCAGGATCCGCTCCTCGTCGCGGGTGATGGCTCCGAGGACCACGCTCTTCATGCCGGCGGCGAGCGGCTCGGTGACCTCCTCCACCGCCCCGTAGTCCAGGACGACGAGTCGCGGTCCAGGTCGAACGAGGAAGTTGCCGGGGTGCGGATCGGCGTGGAAGATGCGCGCCTCGAAGAGCATCGAGAAGTAACACTCCACCAGCAGCTTTGCGACGGCCGCCGTGTCGATACCGGCCGCGGTCAGCTCTTCGAGCTTGCTGATCTTGGTGCCCTCCTCGTACGTCATCGTCAGCACGCCCGCGGCCGTGAGCTCGTCCACGATGACGGGGATCACGACGTCGTCGCGGTTGCCGAGGACGTTCCGTATCCGGTCCATGTTCTTGCGCTCGTGGGCGTAGTCGGTCTCTCGCGCCAGCATCGCAGAGAGCTGCTCCAGAATCCGCTCGAGACGCTGCACGACGATGAGTCGCTGAATCACGGGCGCGATGGAGCGCAGGACCGCCAGATCGCGGGCGATGAGCCGCTCGATCCCGGGGTAGAGCACCTTCACCGCCACGCTCCGGCCGTCGAGCGTCGTCGCGCGGTGCACCTGCGCGAGCGACGCCGCCGCTATCGGCTGCCGGTCGAACGTGGCGAATCGGGCGAGCGGGTCGTCGCCGAGTGCCTCGCGCAGGCGGTCTTCGATTCCTCCGAACGGCTGCGCGGGTACCTGATCCTGCAGCTGGGCCAGCGCGTCGCCGTACGCGCGCGGCAGAAAACCGCCCATGACGCTCAGCACCTGGCCCAGCTTGATGTACACGCCTCGCAGGGTCATGAAGCCCCTGGCCAGGCGCTCGGCGTTCCGCGCGTGTACCCGGGCCAGGCGCGCCGCCAGGCGCCGGCGCCCGAGTACCCGCGCGAGGACCCACTGCAGCGCGTACGATGCGAAGATCGTCCAGAACATGGAGAGCGCGCGGGCGTTGCGCAGCACGGGGGCGCCAGCGTAGCAGGCGGTCGGCACCAGGCTTCGGGTCTTGCGGGCCCCTCGGACCGGCCGCCGCGGCGGGGCTCAAGGATTGGGCGGATCGACCGTACCCGGACCGAGGGCCATGCTCGAAGTGGGTACCGATGACGATGCAGTGCGCCACGCGCTCCCCGGGCGAGCGGCCGTGAGCCCGGAGGTCCTGGACGTCGATGCCCTGCTGGCGCAGCTGGGCGGCGACTGGCAGATGCTCCACCGACTCGCCGGGATCCTCGCGCGAGAGGCGCCCGAGCGCGTCGAGCAGGTCCGTAGAGGGCTCGACGCCGGAGACGCCGAGCTGACCCGACGGGCGGCCCACACGCTCAAGGGGTCGGGGCTGCAGCTCATGGCACGGTCGATGGCCGACGCGGCGCTCGCCGTCGAGCAGTGCGCCAAGACGGGCGACCTGCAGGGGGTCGCCGCGGCGCTTCCCGCGCTCGAGCGAGAGGTTGGTCGGTTGCTCGAGGAGTTCGCGCACCTGGGGGGAGAGGTCCTGGCGTGAAGGCGCTCCTGGCGGACGACGATCCCATCGCGCGCTGTCTGCTCGAGAGCTGGCTCTCCGCATGGGGCTACGAGGTCGTGCTCGCGCGCAACGGACTCGAGGCGAAGCGCGCGCTGGACATCGATCCGACGCTCCGGCTCGCGCTCGTCGACTGCGACATGCCCGAGATGGGTGGCGAAGAGCTGTGTCGGGCCGTGCGCAGCGGTCCGCCCGAGCCGTACGTCTTCATCGTACTCATCAGCGCTCGTGACTCCCACGCCGACATCGTGGCGGGGCTGACGGCCGGAGCCGACGACTACATCACCAAGCCGTGCCACCGGCACGAGCTGGAGGTGCGCTTGCGGACCGGCCGCCGCATCCTGGCCCTGCAGGAACAGCTCATGACGGCTCGCGATCTGCTCCAGCACGAGGCGATGCACGACTCCCTGACCGGCGTGTGGAACCGCGGCGCGGTGCTGTCCTCCCTCGAGCGCGAACTCTCGCGCGCGAGGCGCGAAGACAGGCCGCTGGGCGTCGTCATGATCGACCTCGATCACTTCAAGCGGATCAACGACGACCACGGTCACCACGTCGGCGATGCGGTTCTCGTGGAGGCATCCCTCCGCATCAAGGGTGCCGTGCGCGACTACGACGCCGTCGGTCGCATCGGTGGTGAAGAGTTCGTCGTGGTGCTCCCCGGATGCGGCACGGAGCGCGCCACGCAGATCAGCAACCGAATGCTCGCTGCGATGCTCTCGACGCGTGTGCCGTCTCGCACGGGCGACGTCACGCTCAGCGCGAGCTTCGGCGTCGCGTCGACGGACCAGCATCCCCACGCGACCACGGAGATGCTCCTGCGCGTCGCGGACGACTCGCTCTACCGCGCGAAGCGTGCCGGCCGCTCTCGGGTCGTCTCGGCGGTTCCGTCCGACTGGGACAGCGTGTCGGTGGAGATTCGCCGCCGGTCCGGTGAAATGGCCGCGGTGAGCCTGCCCCAGGCTGCGGCCATCTCCATCACTCCCCTTCCCGCGGGAGCGATCCCCGTCCCGCTGGTCGTTCCCCACGCGCGGGTGCCCTCCGTCGCGGCCGCCGCCAACGATCTCGAGGGTGATGGCGGCGGCTCGGCGGTCACCCTGAGCCCTCGGCCCGTTTCGACTTTCCATTCGCCCACGGATCGCTAGACTCGACACCTCGGTCGAGTGGATCGCCCCATCCATCGTCAGGCGGGACCGAGCGACGCGCGGATCGTGGCACGCTCGCTCGGCATCGGTGCGGCCGGACTCGTCGCCGCGGGCCTCGCCATCGCCACGGGCACGGAGACGCCGCCCGCGGCGATGGCGACCCTCGGGCACTTCGCGATGCCGACGCCGCCGACGCTGCAGGTTCCCCGGCTCGAGCCTCTCGGCATCACCGACGAGATGCGACGGAAGGGCGTCCACGAGTGCTTTCCGCCCGACCCGCTCGGTCTCGGCCCCTATCGCCCCTACCGGAACGTTCGCCACGGACGGCTCGCCGTTCCGCAGAAGGGCGGCCACACGGACGAGCACGCGTTCGACGTCATCGTGCACTTTCACGGAGCGGATGCGTTTCGCAAGACGCTGGTCCAGGTCGCTCGCGGGATCGCGTTCGTGGGAGTGGACAAGGGGCTCGGGAGCGGACCCTACGCGAGTGCATTCGCCGTCCCCGGGGAGCTGGCCCGCTTGCGCGATTCGATCACCGGCGCGCTCCGCGAGGAGACGGGTGATCCACGGGCGCGCATACGTCGCTTCGGACTCTCTGCGTGGAGCGCGGGATACGGCGCCGTCAACGAGATCCTGAAGCACGGTGAAGAGGGCGTGGATGCGGTGATCCTGCTCGACGGGCTGCACGCCGCGTGGAAGCCCGGCATCAAGCGCAGCCGGACGCTCCAGTCTGCGACGGACGCCACCGTGAAGCCGACGTTCGAGTTCGCCCGCCGTGCGATGGTCGGCGACAAGACGTTCGTGCTCACGCACTCCGACATCGTTCCCGAAGAGTATCCGTCCACGAGGCAGACCGCGGACCTCTTGCTCGCCTTCCTCGGGCTCGTTCGTGACGAGCGAGAGACCGGCTCGGAGCGGTTTCCCCGGTGGGGACTCGTCGAGCGCAAGGGGTTGCACCTGTGGTCCCATCGAGGGAGCGACGCGATGGCGCACTGCGACCACCTTCGGCATGCCGCCGACGCGTTGCGCGTGGTGGAGACGGCCTGGAAGACGCCGCCCATGGATCGTGACGTGCCACCGACGCCGGCCCCCAAGCTCGGAGGGGGCTCGTCGCCGGAGCAAGGGCCTCTCGTGCTCGGGGCTCCGGAGGGGATGGTCGATGCTCCCGGTGCGTCCGGACACGAAGAGGATCACGGCGGGCTCGAGCCCGTCCCGCTCAGCCCGCCGGCCGCACGCCCGGAGCCGGGCGAGGCTCCCGGCGGCCCCTGACCGAACGCGCCATCGTCGGGCCTCGCGGCCTATACTCGCCGCGCGTGAGCCGGTACGTCATTCGCCTTCAGCCGGGTTCCATCACGCGGGACGCTCCGGCTTGCCTGCTGCGGTACGGGTCGGAAGAGCTGCGGCTGGCCCCGGGCGAGTACGTCGTCGGCCGCGCGGCCTCGTGTCACATCGTGCTCGACGACCCCCTGGTGTCGCGACGTCACGCGAAGATCATCGTTCGACGTGGCGGAACGACCATCGAGGACCTGGGCAGCAGCAACGGCGTGTACCACAACGGGGAGAAGATCGGCGTGGCGCCGCGGGACCTCGACGACGGGGACGTCGTGTACGTGGGGCACGACGAGATCGAGGTTCACCTCGGGGACGTCGCCAAGAAGGCGCGCCTGTGGACACCCAGCCTCGAGTCGCTGAAGGAGGACGTCTTGTCGCCGGCGAGCCCCGTGGTCGCGGAGGCCGAGTCGGAGCGTCCGAGGGCGCCCGCGGCCGCTCCGGAGCCGAACGCCACCGACCGGCTCGACGCGCTGGAGATGCTGGGCCGCATCGCGGAGAAATCGCTGGCGCTGGGGCGGGCGCACGAAGCCGAGCGGATGCTGGCGGGGCACCTCGCCAACGTCCTCGCGGATGCCAGGACCGGCAAGGGGGTGCTCGCCCGGAGCCTGGAGGCTGCGAGCCGATTCGCCCTCAAGCTCGCGAGCGGAACCGGCGACGGTCGGTGGTTCGACTACCTCATCGAGCTGTACGAGGCGGCAGGCGAACCCTGCCCGGACTCGACGATCGTCGAGCTTCAAGTGGCGCTCAGCAAGGTCGATCGCGTCGACATCCCCGCCTTCGAGCGGCTCGTCGGCACCCTCCAAGGAAACGCAGGCGACGTGGAACGCACGCGGCTCGTCCAGCGCATGGCCGAGGTGCTGGACATGGCTAAGGTGCGCTGGTCGTGAGCGGCGAGAATCCCCAGGACGACCGACGGCTGGGCGGCCTTCGTCAGGCGTTCGGCGTCATCCCGCTGAACCAGGAGCTGGGGATCACCATCGAGCGCTCGGAGCGAGGCGTGGTCTGGATGCGCCTTCCGTACGACGACAAGCTGATCGGCAACCCGGAGAACGGCGTGCTGCACGGCGGTGCGGTCACCGCGCTCATGGACACGGCGTGTGGCGCCTGCGTGTTCACGAAGATGGACAGAATCTCGCCCGTCGCGACCCTCGATCTGCGTATCGACTATCTCAAGCCTTCGACGCCCAGGCGGGACGTGGTGGCGCGTGCGGAGTGCTACAAGTTCACCAGGAGCATCGCGTTCGTGCGGTGCATCGCGTACCACGACGACGAGACCGATCCCATCGCGGCGGCCGCCGGCGCCTTCATGATCACGCCGCGCAAGGAGGCGCCGCCGAAGGACTGGCCCCCTCGATGAGCGAGATCGTGGCCCTGCTCGAGGCGTGCAAGGCGGCCGGCGACTACACCCGGCTCGCGGCGGCCATCCCCTACACGAGCTTCCTCGGCATCGCCGCGGATCATTCCACGGGCGAACTCCTGGCGAAGATGACGTTCACGCCGAAGCTGATCGGCAACCCGGCCATCCCCGCGCTCCATGGAGGTTCGGTGGGGGCCCTGCTCGAATCGGCGGCCATCTTCCGCCTGCTGTGGGAGGCAGAGACGGTCTCGGTGCCGAAGACGGTGAACATCACCATCGACTACCTGCGTGCGGGCAAGCCCCTCGACACCTTCGCAGCCGCGGAGATCACGAAGCGCGGGCGCCGGGTGACCAGCGTTCGCGCCCTGGCATGGCAGGAGTCGCGTGAGAAGCCCATCGCCACGGCCAGCGCGCACTTTCTCGTCGTGCCGCGCGAGTGAACCCGGCGACGCGCGTCAGCGAGCGTCGACGTCGCCGATGGGGAGGTCGAGTCGAGCGTCGAGGAAGGGCTCGTTCTGGGCGTAGCCCTGGCGGTAGAGCAGGTGCAGGTGCTCGTGACGCGACGCCAGCTCCTCGGCGCGGAGTGCGGTGGAGACGGTGCGGCCATCGTCCCCGAGGACCGAGAACCGGAGACCCGCGCGAGTCGAGAGCACGCGCAGGACCTCGCCCCGAGCACGCACGGTGACGACGAGGCGTCCTGGCTCCGCCGTCGTGGCCGCCGCGTTCGGAGCCGGCGACTGCGTCGCATCGGAAGGCGGGACGTCGGGGGTGGAAGAGCAGCCGAACAGGAGCGCGGCGATCGCGAGCGTGCGGTGCATGCCGGCGAGTATACTGCTCCGCGATGCCCCGGTCACCCTCGTTGCCTCCGTGGTACGGTCCGTCCCGTGGGTGATCGGAGACAGCTGCAGGAGAACGATCCCGCGCCGCGCTTCGTGCTGCGGGATCAGACCGGGGAGGCCTTCGACCTCTACGAGGCGCTGAAGACGGGCCCGGTCGTGCTGTTCTTCTACCCGAAGGACGACACCCCGGTCTGCATCGCCGAGGCCTGCAGCTTTCGCGATCAGCACGAGGTGTTCGTCGGAAAGGGCGCGCAGGTCATCGGCGTCAGCAGCGACAGCGTCGAGTCGCACAGGAGCTTCGCGAATCGCCACGACCTTCCGTATCGGCTCCTCAGCGACGTGAACGGCGAAGTGCGCGCGCTGTTCGGGGTCAAGAAGAGCCTCGGCTTCTTCGACGGGCGAGTGACGTTCCTCATCGACCGCGGTGGCACGATTCGCCACGTCCACGCCGCCCAGTTCTCGGCTCGATCGCACGTCTCCCAGGCCCTGGCGGCACTCGCCGGCCTCGGCTGAGCGCGGTCAGAATCGGAGCGTGAGATCGAGGCGCGCGCCCTCGAAGGGCGGGAAGATGCGGCAGACGCCGGCGACGCATCGCAGCCCGCCCCGGCGCTGACCGACGAAGAGCCCCACGTTCGAACCGTCGTCGATGCGGTACTGCACCTGCCCGTTGAGGTACGCGTCCGGCGTTCCCGGGTCGGTATCCAGCTCGACGCCCATCGCGACCGCCAGGTCCTTCCATTGCACGCCCGTCAGGTGCTGGCTCTGCCAGAACGGATCCACCGGACCGCCGACCGACTGGCGCCGTCGGCGGTGCCACCCTTGAAACTGGATCTGCCAGGGGCCGCCGAGGTGCCGTATGAGGTCGTATCGTGCGTACACCTCCCGGTAGAAGACGGTCGTGCGGTCGTCGCGCCCGTCCGTGATCGTCGCGTCCGTGTCGTCGAAGCGTGAACCGACGACGACGCTGGCCCTGCTCTTGCGGCGCTGGGAGGTGATCTCGGTGCCGGCCGCCAGGTCCCAGATCCGATTTCGGTTCGGGTCGTCGCGGAACAGGCCGGAGTTCTCGCACGAGAGGTTGGCGGTGACCTCCGCCCAGGTCTGATAGTGACCGACCCAGACGAAGACGGACTCGTTCTCACCGACTTCGACGTCGGTCTTCGCGCGACCGCCGGTGACGCAGGTGTTGAGCTCCTCGAAGGCCGTGTCGATCCAGAAAGCCTCGGTGGTGGGCGGTGCGCTGTACTGCACGAGGTTGAACTCCGGCACCTGCGTCAGATCGACGTTGGCGCGAAGCGGGAAGAAGCGGCGGTAGTGCTTCGCCTCCACCGTGACGGCGACCGGGCGCTCGAGCGCCGTGACGCTCGCGTAGACGGCGTGACCGGCTTCGGGGGCGGCCGCGTGATCGAGCGTCTGGAACGCGGCTTCCACGTAGGCGTCTCCGTGCCGGTCGAGGTCCGGCAAGCTCACGGAGAAGCTGCCGGTGCGCACGTGCGCACCGCGTACGGCGTCCGGGTTCAGCGCCTCGTCGCGCTCGAGCAGGCTACCCTGCAGGCCCACCTTGACGACGCGGGGGCCGCCCTCCACCTGTGCTCCGACGAGGCGGTCGGGCGCGTAGCTCGGCGTCGGGCTCGGCACGAAGGGCGTCGCGTTCGTTCGTGGCATTCCGGCTTCGGTCAACGTGGCGAGGCCCGAGCTCCCGGAGCCGTCCGTGGCGAGGTACCTGCCGCTGGTCTCGTCGAGGCGAAGGGGGTTCATGGTGCCGCCGAGCGCCGTGAACCGAAGCCTCACCTCGCCGACCGAGAGGCGCCCCGTGGCGCGCCCCCCGCGCACCGTGACGTCGCTCGACAGCTCGTCGAGCTTGCGCACGCTGAGCACGAGGCCGCGTCCGAACTGGGCGTAGAAGTCGCCCACCGTCGCCTCCACGTCGGGCGTGGTGTAGCCGACGTAGTACTTCGCAGGGTAGACCCAGTTGATGTAGCGGTTCGACAGCTCGGCGCCCGCCGCGTCGAGCTTCTGGACGAAGAAGTCCGCTTCCTCTGCCGTGAACGGTGCGTCGAGGGATCCCCCCCGGCGGTCCTCCAGCAGATCGAGCGCGACCCCCGTCGGCGACGGTGAAGGCCAGAAGACCGCGCTGTCCAGCCGCAGGCCCAGCTGCCATCTCTTCCAGCTCGCCTGGACGTTCAACCGGTTGTACCAGAGCCCCCAATCGTCGTCGGTGCGTTTGCTCACCGCGGCGCTCCCCTCCGAGTTCCGGTTGTTCGCGTTGTACACGACGCTCGATGCGTCGGTGACGTCCACGCTCACGGGCTCGCCGCCCAGCGTCGGCGGCTCGAGCGCAGGCGCGGAGCCGGCCACGGTTCCGGCGCCGAGCGACGTGGCCATCGCGACGAGAACGGGCGCGCTGCGCATCGGGGTCGGGGGCGAATCAGCGCGTGGCCGCGTCCAGCAACGCGTCGATCTCCGCGAAGAGGTCCGCCGGCTGATCGCCGCTCTTCTGCGCCGCGATGGTCATGTCGGACGTGCGGATCACCATGTTGAAAGGCTGAACGGTGGCGTCGGCGTACGTGTCCATGGCGAAGTCCGCGTCGAGGCCGAACGGTACCGTGACCTCGCACGCCTCGGTCCAGGCGGCGACGTGCAGGGGCTTCGCACGGTTGCTGCTGGCGTCCTCGAAGAGCAGTCCCATGGTGCGAAAGCCACGGTCGAACCGTTCGCTCGTTTCTTCCGACAGCGAGCGGCGCGATCCCGTGCCGCACCACTCCTGCTTGCACGCCAGGCACCAGACGGCCGCCGTGTTGACGAGCAGCACTCGGATGCCCTTCGCCCCCTCCGGATCGTAGAAATCCGCGAAGCAGAGCCGCTCGAACCTCGCGGGGTCGAAGGCCGCCTCCGACGGGTTTCGCCAGCCGTCGAAGCAGAGGTTCCGGACGACGTCGCCGACGGCAGCGCCATAAGGACCCGATGGATACTCACCCGCACCGGTGCCGGAGCGCGAGATCGCGTCGAGGAGGCCGGGGGGGATCTCCGGATCGTTCGTCCCGCAGGCGACGCAGAGGACGACCGCCACGATGGCTGGCCACTCGGCCCGACGCACGCACACGAACGGAGCGTACCTCATCTGCCGACGTCGCGCCGACGTCGACGCCGCCACCCGGTGGCCGGCCTCCGCGCACGGGTGTCGCGGGTGGCCGCCGAGGCCGCCTCCCAGGAACGACGACGCCCGCGACGTTCGTACGTCGCGGGCGTGTCGAAGGCATCCGGCGGTGTGCCGGCTACCGCGGCGCGGTCACTTGGGGCAGTGGCCGTTGCAGCCGCCCTTGGACTTGCACTCGTTCTTGCCGGCGCACTCGTTCGCGTCGGTCTTGCAGCCGCCCTTGGACTTGCACTCGTTCATGCCCTTGCAGCAGGACTTCCCCTCCGCGGCTTCCGCGCCCTCGGCGGGTTCCCCGCCGGCTGCGGGATCCGCGGGCGCTTCGGGGGCCTCGGGGGCCTCGGGCGCCGGTGCGTCGCCGCCGCAGGCGACCGCAAGGAGACCAGCGGCCGCGGCCGCAACGATGGACTTGGTGAAGTGTGCGCTCATGTGATCAAACTCCTCGTCGAAGGAACCAGTGCTCCCCGTTGGGAGCGGCTATGTAGTCGAAGGCAAGGGGGCGGTCGAGAAACAATCGGCGCGCCGCTTATTCAAGGCGAGCGATCTCGCCGCTGCGCCGCGAGAACGGCGCCCGCGCCGCGATTCGGGCCCTCGGTGCCGCGCCGCTTCAGTGAGCCTGGAATCGCCGGGCGCGAGTCGGCCCCGCGACCGTCCCGTACCGCGCGCCGATCAGCCGCGGTATGAGGCCGGCATGCCCGAGTTCATCTTCACGATGCAGGAGGTCACGAAGGTCCACCCTCCCGACAAGAAGGTCCTCTCCAACATCAACCTGTCCTTCTTCCCTGGCGCGAAGATCGGTGTCATCGGCTCGAACGGCTCGGGCAAGAGCTCCCTCTTGCGGATCATGGCCGGTGTGGACAAGGAACATCTCGGCGAGGCGCGACCGCACCCGGGAACGAAGATCGGCTACTTTGCGCAGGAGCCCGACCTCGGAGGTGCGAAGACCGTCCGCGAGGCCGTGGAGGTCGCGGTCGCCGACACCCGAGCGCTGCTCACGAAGTTCGAGGAGGTGAGCACGAAGCTCGGCGAACCCATGTCGGACGACGAGATGAACTCGCTCCTCGACGAGCAGGGCCGGCTGCAGGATCGCATCGACGCGGTGGATGCCTGGAACCTGGACTCCGCCGTGGACCTCGCCATGGAGGCCCTGCGCTGTCCCCCACCGGAGGCCGAAATCGAGCGGCTGTCCGGGGGCGAGCGCCGCCGGGTCGCGCTCTGTCGCGTGCTGCTCGAGAAGCCGGACATGCTGCTCCTCGACGAACCGACGAATCACCTCGACGCCGAGTCGGTGGCGTGGCTCGAGCGGTTCCTCAAGGAGTACACGGGCACGGTCGTGGCCGTGACGCACGACCGATACTTCCTGGACGACGTCGCCGAGTGGATCCTCGAGCTCGATCGCGGCGCCGGTTACCCGTTCAAGGGAAACTACTCCGGCTGGCTCGAGCAGAAAGGCGCGCGACTCGCCCAGGAAGAGAAGCAGGAGTCGGCACGACAGCGAAAGCTCAAGCAGGAGCTCGAGTGGGTCCGCGCCTCACCGCGCGCGCGTCAGGCGAAGAGCAAGGCGCGCCTGCAGGCCTACGACGAGCTGGTCGCCCAGGCTGCAAAGGGACCGTCGGACGCCGGCGAGATCTCGATCCCGCCCGGTCCACGCCTCGGCGACGAGGTCATCGTCGCCGACGGGCTGTCCAAGGGGTTCGGAGATCGACTGCTCTTCGACGGACTCGACTTCCGTCTACCGCGCAGCGGCATCGTCGGGATCATTGGCCCGAACGGTGCCGGAAAGACGACGCTCTTCAGGATGCTGGTGGGTGAGGAGCAGCCCCAGGCCGGGAAGCTCACCATCGGCGAGACCGTGAAGATCTCCTACGTTGACCAGTCACGCCACGAGCTCGGCGGTGAGCACAACGTCTGGCACGAGATCTCGGGCGGTGAGGACGTGGTCGAGCTCGGCAAGCGCGAGATCAACTCGCGTGCCTACTGCGCCTGGTTCGGGTTTCGCGGCAGCGACCAGCAGAAGCGCGTGAAGGACCTCTCCGGCGGCGAGCGCAATCGCGTTCACCTGGCGAAGCTGCTCAAGAGTGGCGGCAACGTGCTCCTGCTCGACGAGCCGACGAACGACCTGGACGTCGACACCCTGCGCTCGCTCGAGGACGCGCTCCTCTCCTTTCCGGGATGCGTCGTCGTGATCAGCCACGATCGGTGGTTCCTCGACCGCATCGCCACCCACATGCTCGCGTTCGAGGGGGACAGCTCCGCCGTGTGGTTCGAGGGCAACTACCAGTCGTACGAGGACGATCGTCGCCGCCGCATGGGCGAGGACGCCGAGCGGCCCCGGCGCATCAAGTACAAGAAGCTCTCGCGCGGCTGACGCGAGCGACGGTTGCGGCGGCCGAGGATCACGCCCCGTCGGCGCGCTTGCCCACGCCCAGCGCCTTTCCCGCCACGTACGCCAGGAGCGCCGCGGAAAACGACAGCAGGGCGCCCATCTTGGCGGCGTCCAGGGTCGGCCCCGCGACGGGGAAGGCCACCGTCGACACGAAGAGCGCCACCGTGAACCCGATGCCCGCCATGATGCCCAGCACGACGACGTCCCGCGCTCCCATCCCGGCGGGCATCTCCAGCTTGAAGACCTTCACGGCCAGGAGCGTGAGCAGCGAGATGCCCAGGGGCTTGCCGAGGAGCAGGCCCCCCATCACGAGCAGCGACACCAGGCCGATGTTGCCGAGCTCGACGCCGGCGTTCGCGAACCCGAAGAGCATCAGGACGACCTCCACCGGCGTCTTCCAGAAGTGCTCGAACTCGTTGAGCGCGTCGTGACGGCGTTCGGCCTCACCGAGCTCGGACTCCGCGAACAGCCCGACGTCGGTGGAGGCGTGCGGGAGCGTGGGGATGATCGGGACGAGCGCCAGGGCGGGATGGATCCCGCCCTTGTAGAAGCCCCACCAGGCCAGGGGACCGGCCACGAGCAGGTAGGCCCAGAACGTCTTCACCTTCAGGCGGCGAAGGACCACCAAATTGAAGACCAGCGCCCCGGCGACGCACGCCGCGAACACCGGAAGGTTCACGTCGCCCGTCGGGTAGAACACGGCGAGGATCACTAGGCCCGCGGCGTCGTCGGCGATGGCGAGCAAGAGGAGGAACGGAATGGCCGGGTGTCCGGCGCCGAAGACGATCCTCGCGACCAGGTACGAGAAGGCGATGTCCGTGGCGCAGGGGATGGCCCACCCACGCCTCAGCTCCGGAGCGTCGAAGAAGTAAGTTCCCGCGACGTACAGCAGCGCCGGACCGCAGATTCCGCCGAGCGTCGCCAGGAGCGGGGTCGCGGCCTTCTTCGGCGAACTGAGCGCGCCGCCAGGCAAGAGCGCCTCCCAGATCTCCTTCGTTGCGATGGCGAAGAAGAAGCACATGAAGATGTCGTTGACCGCGAAGTGAATCGCGTGCGCCACGCGGTGGTAGCCCGCGCCGTCGACGTTCGCCCAGACCAGGCCGGTGATCGAACCGAAGATCAAGAACAGGGAGTTCTTGAGCAGGAACCGAATGGACGTCGCGAGGAACGACTGAGGCGGGGCCAAACGTGCTTCTCCGAATGCCGGGCGCGCTTATAGCTCGTAGTCGAGTGCCCGTTCCAGACGCGTGGTAGCGGCGCAGTGATCGTCACGACGGGAGGCCGTGCCCATCGACACCCGCGACGCCCTGTACCGGCTTGGCGCGGTCGACGTCAGGATCGGTTCGCAGCGCTCCCTCCGGCGTCACTCGCGCTCGCGCCGTCGCTTCGCCCATCCTGCCGGCGCCGCCCGGTTTCGGCGGGCCGTTCCTCGTCCATGCCCGGCTCGCCACGCCCCGCCCACCCTCCGGCGAGAAGCGGGCATCGGGCGGCGGGCCGACCCGATGGGAAGCCTCGGTGCGGCCGGGGCCCTCGCGCTCGCGCTGGGTCGCCGCCGTTCGCCAGCCACCCGCCTCGCGCGTCGCCGCTTGCCACGGTGTTCTGAAAATGCAGAATCGGCAGAATGTTTCATCGAAGCGTCCTGTTCGCCCTCGCTCCGCTCCTGTGCCTCTCGGCGTGCGGCTCATCCGACGGCGGTGACGGAGGCGCCGCGGGGTCCGGCGGCGCTGCGGGGTCCGGCGGCGCCGGGGGATCTGCGGGTGGCTCCGGCGCGTGCGGTGCCGGCGAGGAACTCTTTCGCGGCAAGTGCGTCGAGCCGCTGAGGCGCTACGAGCCCGATGAGCGCTTGGACCTGGACAACGTTGCCGTCTACGGGGACCTGCCCAAGGACATCGACCTGCCCGATCCCCCGAAGAGCGGGTTTCGGTTGATCGTTCCGCCGCGCACGCTCGAGCCGGGCGACGAGATCGAGGACTGTCACGCGTGGGCCTATCCGGAAGTGACCCACAAGAACGTCTACGCGGCGCGCATCTACACGAACGCCGGACTCCACCACAGCAACATGTTCGGCGTGAGCTTCACGGCGCCGAGCCCGTACCCCGCGTGCACCAAGGGGCAGGCCGACATCGCGACGCACGTCCCGAAGTTTCTCTCGGGGGACATCCTGGACGTCCTCTTCGCCAACTCGACCCAGGTCGAGGGCGGGGAGTCGATCGTGTTCCCGGAAGGCAAGGCGTACGTCATCACGACGGAAGGCCGCGAGATCGCCACGACCATCCACTGGTACAACACCACGCAGGACGTCATCGTGAGCGAGGTCGTCTACGACTTCTTCACGATGCCCGACGAAGAGCTGCAGGACGAGCTGGTCCCCTTCGTGGTGCACAATCAGGGCTTCAACGTCCCGCCGCGAACGACGAAGGACCTGGTGGCTCAGTGCAACACGTTCGGCGGCAACATCGTGAGCGTCATGCCGCACAATCACGCGCGCACCACCCGGGTCACGGTGGACCTCCTGGGGGAGATGACCGAGGAGCGGATCTACGAGGAGGTCGGGTTCGATTCGGAGAGCGACATCCTCGTCTACGACGAGCCCGTGAACATCGACGCTTACAAGCAGATTCGCCACGTCTGCACCGTCGAGAACGACCTGGACGTCCCCATCGTGTACGGCACCGGCACCAACGAGATGTGCACCCTCTTCGGGTACATGTACCCGCCGCAGCTCGAGTTCCTGGGGGCCGTGCTCTTCGGCGAGAACTGCGTCGGCGTGCAGATCGGCGCCCAGCGGTAGGAACTACGGTTCTTCGCGCGCGTCGGTCAGCCACGGTCGCCGCGTGATCTCGCGCACGACCTCGGTCGCGTAGCTGCCGCTCGGCAGTTCGAAGGAAAGGACGAGTCCGCCTTCGATCGGCGTGGCCACGAGCGCGTCGAGCGGAACCACGAGGTCGCGGCGCGTGCCCGGCGCCCGGCGTGCCAGGGCGCGCTCGTCGTCCTCGGTCACCGACGCCGCGCGGGTCGCTTCGAGCTCGAGCTCCCTCGGGCGCCCGGAGGCGGCCAGCATCTTGGGTCCAATCATCGGCCCGGTGGCGTGGACCTCGCCCGTGCGGAGGCGTGACGTCTCGGCCGCGCCGCTCTCTGCGACGAACATCGCGTTCTTGCCGTGAACGCGCGCGACTTCGCCGTCCAGGAGGCGGTCCATGCCTTCCGCGGCGCGCAGCGTGAGGTAGCGGTTGAACACCTCGGACTGAACGGCGCTCGACAGCAGGTTCTCCTGGAACCGAGACGGGCGATGCCGACGACCTCCGCGGAGCCAGGCGAGGGCGCGCTCCACGTTCTCTCCGCGGATGCCGAAACGCTGTGCCCCGAAGTAGTTCGTGAGGCCTCGGGTACGCAGCCGCGCGACGATGGCCAGGGCACGTTCGGTCGCCGCCGTGTCGAGGCCGACGAGCTGGATGCGAAACCGGTTTCCACGCTGGTGCCCGGGCCGGAGCTTGTTGCCGTGACGGGTCGCTTCCAGCACCTCCGACCCGTCGGGGAGCTTCCACGTCGAAGGATCGGGTGCGGTGCCGGGTACCGACAGCCACTGCGTCGTGATGGCATGGCGATCCTTCAGGCCAGCGTGCCCCACGTCGCGCTCGCCGACGCCCGCCGCTCGCGACACGTCGCGTACCAGGTCGCGCGTGGTCTTGTCGCGCTTGAGCACGCGGACGTACCAGTGCGGTCCCACGCCCGAGGCTGCGTACAGCGGGATCTCGTCCACGGCGAAGTGCTCGGGGTCAGGGCCGATGGCGCCCCCGGCGGCAGGCAGGTCCGCGGTCCGCAGCGGAGGCTCGTGTGGTGCGCTCGACATGCTCGGGTGCCGATGGTAGCGCACGCGGACGTAGCCCCCGAGCGCTCGATGCCGCGATGGCCCCCGCCTTCAACCCTCCACTGCTCTCCTCGAGGGTCGGTGCAGCGCGCGCCCGCCTCCGTCGCACTGCCGTTCTGGATCGCCTCGGTGCTGGGCGTCGGTTGCTCGTCGCCGCAAGCCGGACCCTCCGACGGGAAGCCCGATGGCGGCGGCGTTCCCGCCGCGTTCCCCATCGGCTTCGGGGATGGCACGCCGGCGTCGGTGACGTTCACGGAGGTCTACGATCCGCGCACGGCCCGCGTCGCGACGGACGTCGCGTTCGATCCCCTGCGGCCGGAGCAGCTCTGGGTGGCGTTGCGCGAACCGTTCGAGGGACTCCCGTGCACCGATTCGATCCGGCAAGGCTGCGCAGCGCTCCGGGGAAGAGTGGCGATCGTGTCCGACGCGGGGACGCCGGCCGCGAAGGCCGTCGTCAAGGTGGACCCCAACGCACTGCACTTCATGCGCCGTCCGACGGCCCTGGCCTTCGGTGCGGCAGACACGTTCGCCACGTGCCACGAGCACCGAACCGGCAACTCCGAGGACGATCCGAGGGACTTCATCGGCCCTGCCCTGTGGTCCTCGGACCCGGCGATCTTCACGGTCCCCGGCGACAACGGCTCGCACCTGGACATGGTGCACGCGACGCCGTACTGCATGGGGATAGCGCACGAACGCGACAACGTCTTCTGGACGTTCAACGGCGCTCGCGGCTCCATCGACCGCTACGACTTCCACCTGCCGCACGAGCCCGGAGGTCCGGACCACAGCGACGGTGAGGTTCACCGCTACGTGGAGGGGCAGCTCTCTCGCGTGCCCGAGGTCCCCAGCCACATGGAGTTCGATCCGAGCAGCGGGCTGCTCTACGTCGCGGACACGGGGCATCGTCGCGTGGTGGCCCTCGACACGACCACCGGGACGAAGGGCGACGACCTTCCCGTCTACGAGGCGCTGGCCGAGGCCAGGGCGATGGACGGTGCCGTCCTCTCCGAAGTGATCGCTCCCGGGGTCCTCGAGGCGCCCAGCGGGCTGCACCTGTGGCGAGGCATCCTGTTCGTCGGTGACAACGCCACCGGTCGCATCGTGGCGCTCGACGTGACCACCGGGGAGCTCGTTCGGACCCTGGACACCGGCGCGGCGCCCGGCGCCCTGGGCGCCCTGACCGTGGGCCCGGACGAAAGGATGTACGCTGCCGACCTCTCCACGGCCTTCGTCTACCGGATCGATCCCGTTCTGCCGCCGCCCGGCTGACCTTCGGCCCGCCGCGGCCGCCATCGACGGCGCCTGCGCCCGGAGCTAAGGTCGGCGCCGTGCTGCGCAGGCCCCTGGCGTTCGTGGTGGGTGTCGTCGTGATCGGATGCGGCGGTGACGAAGCATCGAGCGGTGGCGCTACCGGCGCTGCGGGTGCCGGGGGTGCCGACGCCGGGTTCGAGGCGGCGTCCGACGGCGCCGCGGGGCTCGCAGAGGTGCTCTGCACCAAGGCGCGGCCAGCCGACGGCTCGTCCTGCCAGCACGAAGGGCTCGAGTGCACGTTCGGGGCCTCGACGCGTCCCTCGTGCCGAGTGACCGCGACCTGTACCGGTGGCAAGTGGTCGGCGCCCGACGCGACCTGCCCACCGCCGGGCATGGGGTGTCCGCCCACCGGGCCGCTCGACGGCGTGGCCTGCGCCGATCTGACGGCGCGGTGCGACTACGACACCGGCAAGCTCTGCTCCTGCCTCGACTGCCCGCCGGGCCCACCTTGCCCGGAGCCCAAGAACCGCTGGTACTGCGCCGATCCTCCTTCCGGGTCGTGCCCCACCGCCGTCCCGAACCTGGGGGCCGAGTGCGATCCCGCGGGAGCGGCGGCGTGCCGGTACGGAAGCTGCGCTACCGAAGGTCCCATCGTCGCGACGTGTGATCGCGGGGTGTGGCGCTGGGAGCGCGAGACGTGCCCGCTGTGACGATGGCCTGAGCGCGCGGCTCGAGCGCCGCGCGGCGGAGCGCGGGTTCGTGTTCGGGGTGGAGCGTCGGGTCGAGCGAGATGTCGCTGTGCATCAGGACGACGCGGTACGGGTTCCACGTGGACATGAGCCACCAGAGGCGCGCCCCGCCGGCGGTGGGCTGGGTGAGCGGCGCGAGGAGCGCCGGGGCGTACTCGCCTCCGTGATCGTGGTGCCCGAAGTCGAGCGCTGCATTCTGCGCGTCGTCGCACTCGAGGTACTCCGGCGGGACTTCCGGGACGGCGTCCTTCTGCGATCCGCGGTAGTGTAGGACGCGGCAGTAGCCCGACCCGAATCGCGACCACGCGGAGTACAGCGTCACCGGCTCCGACCAAGGTCCCCAGGGGTGAGGCGCCGTGCGCAGGTAGACGCCGACCGTCGGCTGCGAGACGTGCCTGGGATCGAGCGTCGGGTAGACGAGCCGCCAGAGTCCGCTCGGGTCGTTCAGGAACGACAGCGGCAAGCGCCCACCGTAGATCATGACCCATCGGTCGAGCGGCGCGGCCCAGGCGACGAAGCTCTTGTTCGCGACGAGCTTCGAGTCCTCGAAGAGCACCGCGGCGTGCTCGCGTCCTGCGAGCACGACGTCCTTCGCCTCGGTGGAAGCGGAGCACGAAGACGCCGCCACACCGGCGCGCGACGCGCAGCCGGCGAAGTAGCGCGCCGGCCCCACGAGTCCGCCCGACACGTCGTGCGCCGCGAGGACCACGCGCGAGGGCGCCTTCGGGCTGCCCACGGCCTCGGACCTTCCGAACACCCAGATGCGATCGCCCTGCGGCGCGAAGGCTGCGACGGTGAGTTCGGGACCGTAGACACCCAGATTGCCGTCCTCGTAGAAGCCCTCGGTGACGTCGATGCCCTTGCGGGCGAGCTCGAACCGCTCGTCGCCGGCCGCGGAGACCCCGAGGAGCGCACGTCGCCTCCGCGGCCGACACTCGCGCAGCGTCGGGTGCTCCGGCGCGCCGGCCGCCGCGCAGTCGTCCCCGCTGAAGCAAAAACGCCGCCCGTCGAGGACGGACGAATGCGCCAGGCAGCGGTCGCCGGTCTCGCGGCAGTCCCCGTCCTCCCGGCACGGTTCGTAGAACTCGAAGTGGTCGCACGCGCTGCCGGGACGGCACATCTCCCGGCCGTCGGGCATGAGGGCGAAGAGCTTGCCGCCGGCGCTGAACCCTCCGCCACCGACGTAGAGCGCGCCCAGGAACGAGCCGCCGCTGCCGTCGATCCGGAAAGGGCCGTCCAGCGAAACCGTGGCGAGGCCGCCCTTCGCGTCACGACGGAACTCGAGGTCGAGACAGGCGTCCCGGGCCGGCGCCGCCAGCGCGGCGAGCGGATCGCGGACCGTCGCCATCGCGTCGTCGTTGCCCGGAGCGAGCCCGAGCGGGAACGGCTGCTTCTCGCCCAGCGGCACGAGCGCGCCGGACACCGGATCCATCGTGATGGTGTCGCCGAACATCACCACCAGCTTGCCGTCGTGCTCGACGGGGTACCCGAGGTCGATGCCGGCGACGAGCGGCGCACCGTTCGCCCGGGGATCGTTCGCCGGCGCGGAGGCCGGGTCGCGCGGATCGCCTCGGTGTCCGACGAGATCGCACGCGTGGCGCGTCGACGCGAACGCGCAGTCGCCGCGTTCCGGCGAGCACGCGGCGAACGGGGTGAGCGAAGGTCCCGCGAAGCCCACCGACCGGCCCGTATCGGCTTCGCGGACGTGCGCGGTGAGGGTTGCGACGTACGCATCCGACGGCGCGTCGAGCCACTCGACGACGAGGCGGGCCCGGCCGTGAGCCGGGTGGAGCGTCACCAGTCGCTCGTACGCCGCGACGCCCGTGGCGCTCACGAAGGCGCGCAGGGCGGCCTCCACGACGACGGAGCCGCCGCCGCGGGGTGCGCCGACGTGGATCTCGGCGTCGAAGCGGACCACGCCGCGTTCAGGGCCGAGGCGCGAGTCCTCCGCGCGCTGGGCGACGAGGGAGACGATTCTCGGTTGTCCGGCGGCCAGCGGTTCGTCGTGGCACGCCGTCGAGAACACCGCGATCCCCAGCGCGCGAGCGGCCAGCCCCCAGCGGGCACGATGACGCCACGGTTGCGGCGTCACCGCGCGGCCGCCAGCAGCGCCACGTCGCCCGACGCGAAGTCGGCGACGTAGATCTCGCCCTCCGCGTCTCGACCGAACGTGGAGATGAGCCACGGCACCCTTCCGAGGAGCTGGGCCTCCGCAGGGCGCCCGGGCTCGAGCGTCGCCGTCGCCGGCAGCGCCCAGATCCGCCCCGTCGCGAAGTCTCCGAAGACGTAGCGATCCGCGGCGATGGGGAGCGCGCGCCCGCGGTACACGAAGCCGCCCGTCACGCTCTGGCCGAGCTCCCGGCCGTACTCGAACACCGGGTCGACGAGGCCGGTTCTCGCGCACTCCGACTTCGGTGGAAAGCAGTGGCGACCCTCCCGGATGCGCCACCCCAGGTTCGCTCCGCGCTCGACGACGTCGATCTCCTCCCAGTCGTTCTGACCCACGTCCGCGACGATGAGCCGGCCGCGATCCGCGAAGTCGAACTTCCAGGGATTGCGCAGACCGAAGGCCCAGATCTCCGGACGTGCTCCGGCAACGCCGACGAACGGGTTGTCGTCCGGCACCGCGTACGCGCCGCCCGTCGCCTCGACGTCCAGACGCAGGATGGCGCCGAGGAGCGTGGCGCGGTTCTGACCGTTGCCTTCCGGGTCATCCATCCACCCGCCGTCGCCGAGGGCGACGTAGAGCATTCCGTCCGGCCCGAAGGCGATCTGTCCGCCGTCGTGGTTCTGGTACGGTTGCGGCACCTCCAGCACGACGCGACCCTCTCGGGCGGGCTCCTTTCCGATCCGGCCGGGGGGGACGTGCCACTCCGTGATCTTCGTCCGCATCGCCCCGCCGTCGTCCGGGTTGTAGTGGGCGAAGAAGCGCCCGTTCTCGGAGAAGCGCGGATGAAAGGCCAGGCCGAGCAAGCCGAGCTCGCTCGGCGTCAGCACCTTCACGGTGAAGAGCTCCCCGGCGTGCTCGGCGTTCGCGGGCGTCTCTCCGGGCGCTGGCAGCCGCACCACACGGGCCCGGCCGCCCTTCTCGAGGACGACGAGCCGTCGATCCACTCCGGGCACGAACTGCAGATCGGTCGGCTTGGCGAAGCCGCGCGCGACGACGACGAGCTTCACCGTGTTCGCGTCCCCGAGAGGTCCGGACGGCGCGGCGTAGGTCGTCTCGAACCGCTGCACGAGGTATCGCCGGATGGACCTCACGAACAGGAGCCAGAGTCCGACGAGGACGCACGCCCCGACGACGATTCCGACGAGCAGCCGCTGGCGCCAGCCGAGTCGCACGCGCCCCACTACTTACCGGCCGGGCGGAGCTCGAGGGTCGCGACGGCCAAGGTGCCTTCGGCTTGCGCCGGGAAGGCGCGGCGCGAGAGGCTCTCCACCACGCACGCGACGACGTCCTGGTTCGCCAGGTTCGTGCCCTCGGCGATCTTCGCCGTTCGCACCTTCCCTTCGGGTGTGACGTCGAGCTCTATTCGCACCGTGCCGGCGAGCTTCGGTGAAGCCGCGAGGCCCGCCGCGTAGCAGGAGCGGACCTTGCGACCGTGTCGCTCGATCACCCGCTGGACGTCCCCCCGAGGCAGGGCGCCTCGTACCTCCAGGGCCACCACCGCGAAGGCGGCACCGCCCTTCGGGATGACGTCGACGATCGGCGGTAGACGCTCGTCGAGCGGTCGGACGTCGATCTTGGGCAGGCACCGCCCCGCCCTGCAGCTTCCCGACTCGCAGACGGTGCCGCACTGGCCGCAGTGCGATGGCGTTTCGGAGAGGTTCGTCTCGCAGCCCGGCGCGTCCGAGCAGTCGCCGTGCCCCGGCTCGCACGCGATCCTGCACGTGCCGGCGGAGCACGACGCGACGCCTGCGGTGGAGTCACACGCGGCCCCGCACGCCCCGCAGTCGAGGACGCTGCCGAGGTCGGTCTCGCACCCGTTCCACCACCGCCCGTCACAGTCGCCGCGGCCCTCGCCGCACGTCGTGGCTCTCTTGACCGCCACTGCCCCGAAGAGCGCGGCGACCGATCCCGCGCCCAGCAAGGCCAGCCAGGACCGTCGAGCACTCGTTCTGCCGGGCACGGGTCGAGCGTAGTCCATCCTGTTTTCAGCGAGACAAGCCAGTCTTGCTGGTTCGGGTTGATCGGCACGCGGTCGCGCCTATGCTCCCCCTGCCGCCTCAGGGAAGGTGGCACGAGGCCTCGTGACGGACGCCCCCGACAGCAGGACAGCTCCGAGCAGCGGCACCCGTCGCCGCGTGGCACGCGTCCGGACGCACCTCGGCGTCGTGCTCGCGTGCGCCGACGCGCGCAAGGTCCCCGCGCGCGCCGTCGATCTGAGCATGGGAGGAGCGTTCGTCGAATGCCCCACGCCGCCGACCTACGGTGAACGCCTCACGCTGCTCGTGCGCGTGGACGGTGGTGACTGGGTGCTCCTTCCCGCCATGGTGCGCTGGGTGACGTCGCGCGGATGCGGAATCGAGTTCGCCGGGCTCGATTCCGAGAAGCGCCGGGCGCTGTCACTGCTGATTTCTTCGGCGGCCTGAGGGCCCGGCTCCATCAGTGGTGGCTCGCGAAGAGCATCAGGGCGCCGGCGGTCACGCGGTGTGACAGGTTCTCGCCGAAGAGCGTCGCGCCCGTTCCGCGTCCGAGAACCCCCAGGCTCCACTGCTCTCCGACCCACCAGTTGTAGCCCAGTCCGACGGACGCTCCGGCCCCACCTGGGTTCACGTTCTCGTCCTGACTGCCGCTGGCGTCCTTCACGCGAATGCTCGCGCCGCCGAGCACGCCCATCAGGTGCAGCCCCTCGCCCGCGGTGAAGTACCAGTCGACGAACGGACCGACCAGGACGAACGTGCCCACGCTGATGTCGTCCTGGTCGCTCACGTCGACGCCATCCACGGTGATCTTCGGATCGGCGACCTGATCGACGAGCACCGCGCCGCCGAGCACGAGCCCGCGCGCTGGAGTTCCGCCCAGGGCGATGTGGAACGCCCCGGAACTTCCCGTGGCTTGCCCCTGCGCTTCGCGCACGACCACGAACGTCTGCTCGAAGTCGTCGGTGAAGTAGCCGCCGCCCAGACCGGCGCTCAGGTACCAGCCGTCGTGCATGTGCACGGTCTCGTCCGCCGTCGCTGCCGGAGCGGCCGCGCCGTACGAACTCGGCGGCGGCGCAACTGCCGGTGGTCCCCCGGTCTGCGCGCCCGCGGCCGCCGACATCGTGATGGCGAAGGCCCCTGCAGCGCTGTCGAACGGTCGTCTCATCGCTCCACCTCCGGTCACCGGATCTCGCCCGGCACCGAGACCTTCACCGCGCGGACGGCTCGTCGTCCAGAATCCGAACGCCGCCGGCGCCGGCTGTGGGGCCGGCGCCGGTCCCGTCACCCGCTGCCCCTGGCGGCGAGTCGGATTCGGTCGTGGCTTCCCGCATCGGCCTGCGTCATGTTCGAGTCGGGCGGACGCGCCGTCCAAGGCGTGCTAGCCGTCCGCCTTCCTTCGCAGGGGCAGAACCGATGCTTTACCGACGTATTTCAGTCACCGGGGGCGCCGCTCTCGTCATCGCGGCCTGCGCCACCGGCGGCCAAATCCCCGAGGACGAGCCGGCGGGCAGCGGCGGGTCCGCGGCCTCGGGTGTCGGCGGGTCGAGCGCGTCGTTCTCGGGTGGCGCCGCGGGAACCACGGGCGGGAGCGCGGGAACCGTGGGCGGCAGCGCGGGTGCCGTCGGGGGTGGCGCTGGCGCGCCGATGGGCGGCTCGGCCGGTGCCCCCGCCGGAGGGAGCGCCGGGAGCCCGGCAGGGGGCGCCTCCGGTTCGCCGACGGGCGGCGCCGCGGGGTCGCCGCCGAAGGACGGCGGTTCGACCGACGTGGTCGTCACCTTCGACTCGGGCGCGTCGCCCGACTCCACGACGATCAACTGCCCGGTGAACACGGCAGACTGCGACAAGAACCCGGCGAACGGCTGCGAGACGGGGCTGACCACGCTTCAGGACTGCGGCGACTGCGGCAAGGCCTGCACCCTCGCGAACGCGTCGGAGCTCTGCACGAACGGCGTCTGCACCCTCGACCAGTGCAACTCGGGCTTCGACTCCTGCGACGACGTCGACGCCAACGGATGCGAGACGAATCTGCTGACCGATCCGGCGAACTGCGGTGCCTGCAACGCGACGTGCACGAACCCCAACGGTTCGGTCGCCTGCACGCTCGGTGCGTGCACGCCCACGTGCGCGCCGGGCTTCGGGAACTGCGACGGCAACGCCGCGAACGGCTGCGAGACGCCCCTGGACACGCTGAACCACTGCGGCGCGTGCGGCGCCGTGTGCGACATCGTCGGAACGGGCGAGAGCTGCGCCACGGGAACTTGCGTGCCCACGACGTGCAACACGGGGTTCGAAGACTGTGACGGGAACGCGGCGAACGGGTGCGAGACGTCCATTCACGGTGACGCGAACAACTGCGGTGCGTGCGGCAGGCGATGCACGAATGCGAACGGGACCACGTCGTGCGAGCTCGGTGCGTGCAATCCGATGTGCAACGTCGGCTTCGTGAGCTGCGATGGGGACTCGTCGAACGGATGCGAGACGTCGCTGACCACCACGTCGAACTGCGGCTCCTGCGGCCTGCCGTGCTCGCGCACGAACGCCACCGGAAGCTGCACGACGGGTACCTGCATGATCGGCACGTGCAACGCCGGGTTCGCCAACTGCGACTCCAACGACGGGAACGGCTGCGAGCGACCCCACGACGTCCAGACGAACGCGTGCGGCACGGCGGAGGATCTGGGCGCGCGCTGCGGTGACCAGTACTGCGGCAGTGGCTGCGGAGCGTCCGCCTGGGTGCCGATCGGAACGCGCACGGGCACGCAGGAGCGCTGGTTTCGTGCGTACGTGGACGAGTGCTCCACATGCAGTTCCCCGGTCCGGATGCGCATGACGCTTCAGAGCCCCGCGGGCGCCGACTTCGATCTCTACGTGTACTCGGGGTGCGGCAGCCTCATCACCTCGTCGCGGCTCACCACGCCCACCGATCAGGTCACGATCACCAACGGCGGGGACACGCCCATCCTCGACGATGGGTACCCGCTGTGGATCGAGGTGCGGTGGTACGACGGCTCGTCGTGCTCCACGTGGTCGCTCACCGTCGATGGCACGTCGTGCACGTGAGCGGACGGCGACGCCCGTCGTGGCGACGCTGGCTGGCCGTAGGCGCTGCCGTCCTCCTCCCGGGCGCCTGCGCCGCCGCCGGTGGCACCGGCGTTCGCGGTGAGTCGTCGGGCGGCGCCGCGGGGACGGGCGGCCAGGGTGGTCTCGGCGGAACGGGCGGGACCGCGGGGACTGCAGCGGCCTCGGGGACGGGCGCCACCGGAGGAACGAGCGCGACCGGAGGCGTCGGCGGCGCGGCGGCAGCCGGCGGCGTCGACGCCGGCCTCGGCGGCTCGTCGGCGGGGATGGCGGGCTCGTCGTCGGCCGGCGCGGGCGCAGAAGCGGGTACCGCCGGATCGAGCGCCGGAACGGGCGGAAGTGGCGCCGGCGCGGGGACCGGCGGGACCGGCGGCGCCAGCGGCACCGCGGGAGCCGGAGGAACGGGCGGCACAGGTGGTGCGAGTGGGACTGCGGGCGCGGGCGGCGCCTCGGGTGCCGGCGGCACCTCGGGCACCGGCGGTTCGACGTCGTGCGGAGACGGCGTGGTCGGGCCGAACGAAGCGTGCGACGACATGAACGGTGATCCGGGCGACGGATGCTCCGCGTCCTGCCAGTGGGAGACGAACTGTCAGTCCGACAATCCGCACCCCACCATCTCGTGCGGCCAGTCGAGATCGGGCAGCTTCTTCGGCGCCTACGGGGACGTCGAGAATCTCTGCGGCAAGCCGTTCCTCTATCAGGATCAGATCTTCGTCCATACGGCTTCCGCGGACGGGACCATCACGGTGAGCTACACCGCGTCGCCCGATCGCCCGGACATGGCGATCTTCGTCATGGAGGGGTCGTGCCACTCCAAGCTCTGCGTCGCCGACTCCACGACGACGGGCGATCGGCACAGCGTGACCGTGCCGGTCAAGGCGGGGTTGACCTACTACATCGACCTCGAAGCGCCCTCGAATCAGCCCGACTACACCCTGCAGCTCGCCTGCAACTGAGCTTCGGGAGCGCACTCGCCCCCGAGGCAGGATGCCCCGCCGACCGTTGCGCCGCGCGGCGTGGGCGTCCTACGGTGCGCTCGAACGCCGCTCCCCGCGGTGCCACGTGAGGTCGCGCGACGATGCATGAGCTCGAAAAGTGGGGTCGCGTGCTGGAGAACCCGCTCGTTGCACGCGTCGTCTCGACACTGTTCCTGGTCGTCCTCGTGTTCGTTCTCGCGGCCGTCCTGCGGCGCGCCCTCACCGGGAAGATCGACGACACCGACCTGCGCTATCGCGCGCGCAAGGTCATCGGCGTCATCCAGTGGATCCTCGTCGCACTCGTGGTCGCCGGCAGCTTCAGCGACAAGCTGGGCGGGATAGCGCTGTCGCTGGGTGTGGTGGGGGCGGGAGTCGCGTTCGCGCTGCAGGAGGTCATCGCGAGCGTCGCGGGACGCGTCGCCATCCAGTTTCAGCACTTCTACTCGGTGGGTGATCGCGTGCAGCTCGGCGGCATCAAGGGTGACGTCATCGACATCGGCCTGCTCCGGACAACCATCATGGAAATGGGCGACTGGGTGCGCGCCGACGCGTACAACGGTCGGATCGTGCGCGTCGCCAACAGCTTCGTGTTCAAGGAGCCCGTCTTCAACTATTCGGGCGAGTTCGAGTTCCTGTGGGACGAGGTGGTGGTCCCGGTCCGGTACGGGTCGGATCACAAGGCGGCGCGCCGGCTGCTCGAGGAGATCGTCGAAGACGTCTGCGGCGAGTTCGTCGGCCCGGCGAAGAAGCGGTGGGCGGAGGTGGTGCGCAGCTATCGCATCGAAGAGGCGCGAATAGAGCCCATGGTGACGCTCGTCGCGAACGACAACTGGCTCGAGTTCACGGTGCGCTACGTCGTACAGTTCACCAAGCGGCGCATCACGAAGGACGCGCTCTTCACGCGCCTTCTGGACGGCGTGGACGCGAGCTGCGGCAAGATTCAGCTGGCGTCGGCCACCTACGAACTCACGGCCGCTCCCACGGTCAACGTCCGGCTCACGGGCAAGGACTGATCCGGGCGCTGCTCGGGGCCGCGCCGTCCGGCCCTTCAGAAGACGAAACCGAGGGAGAATCGACCTTCGAGGACGACGGGGTGGGTGCTCTCGTTCATGTTGGCCAGCAGGGGACGGTTTCCGTTCTCGCCCACCTGTAGCAAGAGCTCGCCGTCGCAGTCGGACGTGAGCACGGCGCCGGTGTCGTCCAGGCAGCGCTCCTCCCGGTTCAGCTCCAGGCCCAGGCCAATGCCGCCGGCGATGGTGAAGACGCCCCACTTGCTGTGCGAGCCGAAGTACACGAGGAACCTCCGGTCGGTCTTCGTCAGCTCGTCGGTCACGCTCGCGCCCGTCGCGTCGTCGTACTGGGCCTCGTACCTGTAGCCGTAGTTGGTGAGCATCGCGCGCAGTACGTACCCGCGGAACGCCTTGCCCTCGAGCCAGAAGCCCACGTCGATGGCGGCGCCGCTCATCGAACCGAGGCCGTTCGAGTGCTGGGAGACGTTGTCCTCGCGACCGGAGAAGTTCAGGGTGGGAGGCTCGGCGTTCGTCACGAAGACCGGCACCAGCTCGACGGTCATCCAGTCGAGCAGCTCGACCTCGAGCTCGAAGCCGAGCCGGCCCTCGAGCAGCCAGTTGAACGGATCGACGCGAACGGAGAACGACGGCATCTCGAAGCCGCCGCCGCCCTTCTTGCCCCGGGGCGGTGGGGGCGGCGGCTGCGCGTAGGGATCGTTGCCGTAGCCTCCCTGCTGGCCGTAGCCGGGTGGCGGCTGCTGGCCGTACCCCGGCGGCGGCGGCTGGCCTTGCCCGGGCGGCGGGGCTTGTCCGTACCCGGGCGGCGGGGGCTGCCCGTATCCGGGCGGCGGGGGCTGCCCGTACTGGGCGCTCGCGCCCGAACCCCAGAGCGCGACGGTCGAGATCACGGAGGCTGCGAAGAAGGGCTTCATCGCTCGCCAGAGTAGCGCAATTCGCCGGCGCGGCGACGTGTCGTGCACGACTCGGGGTGCCCAGCCGTGGCTCGGCGTCGCCGGCCCGGCGTCCCGGACCCGCGCTCAGCGACGCCCGGCGACGAAGTCGTGGAAGGTGTCCACGTCCTCGACGGACCCGAGGACGAGCGGAACGCGCTGGTGCAGGCCCGTGGGCTCGATGTCGAGGATGCGGCCAGCGCCGTCCGTGGCGCGACCGCCCGCCGCCTCGAAGATCTTGGCGAACGGATTGGCCTCGTAGAGCAGGCGAAGCTTGCCCGCCGGGCTCTTCGCGTCCGCGGGGTACGCGAAGATGCCGCCTCGCAGGAGCGTCCGGTGGGCATCCGCGACGAGCGAGCCCACGTAGCGGTGCGTGTAGGGACGGCCATCCCCATCGCCCGCGTCCTTCACGAAGGCGTTCCACCGCCTGACGTCGCTCGTCCACCGCGAGCAGTTGCCCTCGTTGATCGAGTACGTGTCACCCTTCGTCGGCGTACGGATGTTCTCGTGGGAGAGGAAGAACTCGCCGGCGCTCGGGTCCCACGTGAAGCCGTGCACCCCGTCACCGGTCGTGATCACCAGCACCGTGGACGAGCCGTAGATGACGTACCCCGCGGCCAGCAGCTCGTGACCTCGCCGCAGGAAGCTGTCTGCCGTCACCGCTTTCGGATCACACTCGAGGATGCCGAAGATGGTCCCGATGGAGATGTCCACGTCGATGTTGCTGGAGCCGTCGAGCGGGTCGGTCACGACGAGGTAGCCCCCCGTGGCCTTGGGGAAGAAGACGGGCTCCTCCAGCTCTTCCGATGCCACTGCGGAGCAGTGTCCGCGCCGCTCCAGCGTGCGAATGAGCGTCTCGTTCGCGATCTCGTCGAGCTTCTGGACGCGCTCCCCCTGGACGTTGGTCTCGCCGGTGTAGCCGAGGACGTTCGCCAGCCCGGCGCGTCGCACGCGGCTCGTGATGAGCTTCGCGGCGAGCGCAATCTGGTTCAGGAGTGACGTGAACGTGCCGGTCGCCTCCGGCGCGCGGAGCATGCCCTCGAGGATGAACGTTTCGAGCGTCACGCCGGCTTGAGATTCGTCGGGTGGCTTCCAGGACAGCGTCATGGCTCTCGCTCTCGGTTCGGCGTTTCGTCGGCGTCGGCGACGTACTTGGTCGCGTTGCGGGTGCTTCAATAAGGAAGTACGGTCCTGTCTCGCGTTCAAGGACCTACGCGGCGCCCTCCGGCGCGCAGCGGCAGCCCACGGAGAATGGTGAGGGAACCCCATGGTTTTCAGTGATCGGGTGAAGCAAATCCTGTCGTGGTACTCGTCCGACAACCCCGGGACTCTCGCGCAGATCGCCCGGTTGCTGACCACCGGATCCCTCGCTGGGACGGGGAAGCTCGTCATCCTCCCGGTGGATCAGGGCTTCGAGCACGGCCCCCACAGGTCCTTCGCGGTGAACGACGAGGCGCACGATCCCGAATACCACTTTCGCCTCGCCATCGACGCGGGATGCAACGCGTACGCTGCGCCGCTGGGGTTTCTCGAGGCGGGGGCCGCGAAGTACGCGGGTCAGATCCCGCTCATCCTCAAGCTGAACAACAGCGACTCCCTGTCGAAGGTCGAGCCGTGCTCGGCCATCACCGGCTCGGTCGAGGACGCGCTGCGCCTGGGGTGTTCGGCCATCGGGTACACCATCTACCCCGGCTCCGAAGCTCGCAACACCATGCTGCAGGATCTGCGTGAGCTGACTCTGGAGGCGAAGCGCAAGGGGCTTGCCGTCGTGGTCTGGTCGTACCCGCGCGGAAGCGCGCTGTCCAAGGAGGGTGAGACCGCGGTGGACGTCGTGGCCTACGCCGCACAGATCGCGGCCCAGGTCGGAGCGCACGTCATCAAGATCAAGCCGCCGAAGGCGCACATCGAGCAGGCGGAGGCGAAGAAGGCTTTCGAGAAGGCGAACGTCCCGCTCGGCACGCTGGCCGAGCGGGTGAGCTACTGCGTGAAAGCCGCGTTCGCGGGCAAGC
>CAZARU010000042.1:0-12218 GCA_964487605.1 uncultured Polyangiaceae bacterium | reverse complement strand
TTCTCCGGCGGCGAGGCCAAGGACACCGACTCCGTGCTGGAAGAGACCCGTCAGATCGCCAAAGGGGGTGGTTTCGGCTCCATCGTGGGTCGCAACTCGTTCCAGCGTCCGCGCGCCGAGGGCGTCGAGCTGCTGAAGAAGATCATGGAGATCCATCGCGCGGTGTGAGGTCGCGCGCCCGGGGGCCCAGTCGGGCCGCTCCCGGGGTCAAGCGCCTTCCGGGGTGCGGAAGATCTCGTTCGCGAACTCCGCGAGGAGCTTTTCCTTGAAGGCGTGCGGCAGCGCGTCCAGCACGTCGTTGATGTCGGCCATGCGCTCGGGGAGGTCGACTCCCGCGATGCCCCCCATCGCGAGCATCTGCCGAAGCACCGACGCGTCGATGGCGGACGGGTCCAGTCCGGCGAGCGCGCCCGAGACCTGGGCGGCGAGCTCTCCCGGTCCGACGCCCTTCGCCTCCTGCACGGACGCGGCGAGCGCCTCGAGGAAAGCGTCGATCCGTTCGAGGTTCGACGGGTTGATGGCCAGGTGCAGGTTGGGAGGCCCGCCGTCGAAGCCGAGCTGCGGCTGCACGTACCAGCCCTTTGCCTTCATCACGTCGGCGACCACGAACACGTTGACCGAGTCCGACGCGATGGCCATGAGCGTCATCTCCGGTTCGGCCAGGAGGCGAAGGTCCGGCATGCCCTCGACGGCGCGGGCGATCCGCGTCGTCGCGTCGCGAAGCTCCCGGGCGAGCTGCAGGTACCCCTCGTCGCCGAAGTAATGCAGGAGCGCCCAGGCCGCCGCCAGGGGCGCGCCCGATTTGCTGCTCTGCAGCGTGGGGTTCACCAGGGTGTAGCCCGGCCAGCGTGAGCACGTGTAGAGCTGGTACCTACGCAGATCCTTGCTCCGGTGAAGGAGCACCGACGCTCCCTTCGGCGCGTACGCGTACTTGTGCAGATCGACCGACACGGACGTCACGCCCTTCACGCGGAAGTCGAACGGCGGGATCGCCGCGCCGAGGCGCTCGAAGTACGGCAGCAGGAACCCACCGATGCAGCCGTCGACGTGCAGCAGCAGATCGCGGCGCTGGGCGACGGCGGCGAGCTCCTCGATGGGATCGACGACTCCATGCGCGTACGAGGGAGCCGATCCGACGAGCAGGATCGTCGCGTCCGTCACCGCGCGCTCCATGGAGGCGGGGTCGGCGCGATGGGTCCTGGCGGAAACCGGCACGCTGACGACGTCGAGGTCGAGGTAGTGGGCCGCCTTGTGGAACGCCGCGTGCGCCGTGCTCGGCACGACGATCGCGGGGCGCGCGATGTGGGGGAGCAGCGCTCTCGCGCGATCCCGCGCCACCTTCACCGCCAGCAGAATGCTCTCCGTGCCGCCGCTCGTGAAGTTCCCCGTCACCGCGTCGTCTCCGCCCAGATGGCTCGCCATCATCGAAACGACTTCGTTCTCGAAGCGCAGCAGGCTCGGATAGACCGTAGGGTCCAGTGCGTTCTTCCATTGGAAGATCGCCGCGGCGCGGTTGGCGATCTCGGTGGCCTCGGGCCCAGGATCGTAGACGTAGCCGAACATGCGATCGAAGGGCATGTCCCCGCGCTGGGCTCGCTGGAGCGCCTCGAGGACCACGTGCTGGTCGCTGCGGGATTTCGGGATCTTCATCGTCCGGTTCCTCTCTCTCTCGATCGCCGAGCTGGCTTCCTCGCTGCCGGCCGGTCAAGCCTTCCGCGGTCGCTGCAGCAGGTCCGCGCCCCACGGTTCCCGCTCCAGCAGCGCGTCGGCATCGGCGCGGAGGCGCCCGTCGGTCCGCGACCTCGTCGCGTCCCGCAGCGAGGCGGCGAACGTCGTTGCCGAGTCGAAGCGATGCCCGCGCTCCTTGGCGAGGGCGAGAGCGAGAACGCGGTCCACGTCGTCGCCGACGTTCGCGTAGTCGCTGGGTCGGGCCGGCTGAACGTGACCCACGTTGTACATGGTGGACATGCTGTCGGGTCCCGTGAACGCGGGCCTCCCCGTGAGCGCGCGGTAGGCTATCGCGCCCAGCGCGAACACGTCGGTTCGGTGGTCCACGGCCTCACCGCGGGTCTGCTCCGGTGACATGTAGCTGGGCGTGCCCACGATGCCGCCTTGGGTGAGGGTGGAAGTTCCCTCGCCGACCTTGCTCACGCCGAAGTCGAGGATCTTCCAGACCTGGTTCTTCGCCGCGTCCCTGGCGTGGAAGAGGTTCTGCGGCTTGAGGTCGCGATGGACGATGTCCGCATCCTGGGCGGCTCCGAGCCCGGCGGCCACCTGCGAGACGAGGTCGAGGGTCGCCTCGAGAGAGAGCCTGCGGTTCTCCCGCAGGTACCACCCGAGATCGGCGCCTTCGAGCAGCTCCATGGCGATGAACGCGAGTCCATCTTCGGTGGTGCCGCTCTCGCGGACGCCGACGATGTGAGGAGACGCGACCGCGCTCGCGGCCCGCGCCTCGCGAAAGAACCGCTCGGCGTGGACGTCCTCGATGAGGTGAGGGTGCAGCACCTTGACGGCCGCCAGCTCGCTGGAGTCGTCGACGGCTCGGTACACCTCACCCATGCCGCCGCGGCCGATGATCTCGTCCAGGGTGTACCGGCCGATCCGCTGGCCCGTGAAGCGCCCCTGCTTGCCGACCTCGAACATGCGAGCGATGTCCGCGCGGGCTTCGTGAAGCAGCGCCTCGCGCTGCCGCAGGTTGCGCTGCGCTCGCTCCAGGCGTTCCATGGCGCGAAGCGTCGCTCGTCGGCTGTACCGCGCCAGCCAGAACGTCAGCGCGAGAATGCCCTCGAGCGCCACCGCGACGGCGAAGAGTGTCGGCGGATGGGCGCTGGCCAACGGCAGCAGCGACTCGTCCGGGGGCACGACGCCCAGCGCGACGACGGCGGCGAGCGCCGCGTATCCCATCGCAGCGTACGCGTACATGAGCCACGACCCGATCGTCGAGTCCCCCAGGCCGAAGTAGTACAGGCCGACGTAGGCGGTCATGAAAGCCGGCGAGAAGACGCCCGTGTAGAACGTCATGGCGAGGATCGAGGAGACCCCGACGAAGCCCAGAACCAGGAACTGGCGCTCGGTGATCCGACCGCGACGCCGGTCGATGACGAGCAGTACGATGCAGGTCACGATCGTCGCCCCGATCCCCAGCGCTGCGGCGAGGTAGCCCGGGGCGCGCCGGGTCGTCAGGTGAATCGAGGCGAAGGTGACGATCGCCACGAGGAGCGCCATGATGGTCGCCCCTCGGTGACGCACGGTGTGCTCCTCAAGAGCTGCGAGGACCGCGGTGGTGGCGGTGGCGGCCGTGAGTCCGGCGGTGGTGCCCGCGGTGACGGACTCGACGCTCGTGACGTCGAGGTTCCCCTTGCCATCGAGCGCGTCCGGCATCGTCACGGGCAAGCCTCCCCGATCGGGGGGCACCACTCGGCGTCGAAGGCTCCGTCCTCGATCCGGCCGTCGGCGAACGTCAGCGAAAACGTTCCGACGGCGCGTTCACCCGCGGTGAAGCGCTCCAGCACCACGTGGCCGCCGACCGCGGCCGCGCAGGCGCCGGCGCCGGCTGCGCAGTGCACGGCCGTGCCGTCTTCCGGAGATCCGACGGCGTGGGTCCGCGGGGCCACGGGCTCCGTCGCGAACACGCGGATGGTGTAGCGCTCCGCGGTCACCTCGCCGCACCCCGAGCCTTGCCGCGCCACCATGAGGCTGAACGAGCGGCGCCCGCTGGGCCCGCACGTCGGGCGAATCGTCGCGTGCCGCAGAACGGGATCCGGTCGAATCGCGCTCGGCGCGGCGTGGCTCTGGTGCGGAGCGGGATCATCCGTGCAGCGGCAGCCGATGGCGCACAGCCCGGCGCACGCCCAGGAGCGCGGATCCCGAAGAAGCATCGCGAAAGCCCGCAGCACTGCCGGCATCTTATGGCACACTGCGCGCCCCCGCTCCGCAACGAGCCTCTCCGGTGCTTCGGGGGAAGGAGACCCAATCACGATGGCGCTCACGATCCAACTGTCCGGCGGCGACCCCACCGAAGCCAACGCGGACGTCCTAGCCCTGGGCGTGACCGAGGAGCCCTTCGAAAAGCAAAAGGCACTCTCCGCGCTCGACGCCGCCCTGGGCGGACAGCTCTCGGCGCTCGCGACGCGGTCCGACTTCCGCGGTCGTGCCGAGACGGTGCTCGACGTCGCCACTCTGGGCCGGCTACCCGCGGCTCGCGTGGTCCTGATCGGCATCGGCCCCCGTCGCACCCTGGACGACGCTTCTGCTCGCGCCCTGGCCGCCGTCGCTGCGCGCTGTGCCAACGGCGCTCGCGCTCGAACGCTCGCCCTCGCGCTTCCCGAGAAACTCTCCGGTGTCGCGCTGCGTGTCGTGGGCGAGGGCGTCGGCATGGGAGCGTATCGGTTCAGCAAGTACTTCACCGGGGAGCGCGCACCGACCACGCAGCTCGAGAAGGTCACCGCGTTCAAGTCGGGCCGCGTCACCCCGTCGGAGACCAAGGCCGTGCGACTCGGACTCGCCGTCGCCGCCGCCATCGGGCTCGCGCGGGACGCGGTGAACGAGCCGGGCAACGAGCTGACTCCGGAGGCGATGGCCGCGCTCGCGCGCAGCATCTCGCGCAAGGGCAAGCTCAAGTGCAAGGTCCTCGACAAGCAGGGGATCGCCGACGCCGGCATGAAGCTCCACTACGCGGTGGGTCAGGGGAGCGCGAACGAACCGCGCTTCATCCACATGACCTACAAGCCCAAGCGAGCGAAGACGTCTCTCGTCTTCGTGGGAAAGGGGCTCACGTTCGATTCGGGCGGTCTCTGCATCAAGCCGGCGCCCGGGATGGGGGAAATGAAGTCCGACATGGGAGGTGCGGCCGCAGTGCTCGGGCTGATGGCGGCGCTCGCGGAGGTTCGGCCGAACGTCGAAGTGCACGGCATCATCGGAGCCGCCGAGAACATGCCCGACGCCGCCGCCTACCGCCCTGGAGACGTCTTCGGTTCGCTCGACGGCAAGACCGTGGAGATCATCAACACGGACGCGGAAGGCAGGCTGGTGCTGGCCGACGCCCTCGCGTACGCGCGCAAGCTCGAGCCCGCCGCCATCGTGGACGCCGCCACGCTGACGGGGGCGTGCGTGGTCGCCCTGGGCAAGACGTGCTCCGCTTTCTACACGGGGGACGACGCCCTGGCGAAGCAGTTCGATGGCGCTGCCAAGGACGCAGGCGAGGCGTTCTGGCGAATGCCGCTCCTCGACGACCTGCGCGAGCAGCTCAAGAGCGACATCGCCGACCTCAAGCATACCGGCGACCGGTGGGGTGGGTCGATCACGGCGGCGCTCTTCCTCCGGGAGTTCGTCGGGGACGTTCCCTGGGTCCACTGCGACATTGCCGGACCTGCGCTGGCCGATCGCGCGAAAGGCATCTACCCGAAGGGCGGTACGGCCCACGCCGCGCTCACGTTCCTGCGACTCGTCGAGAACGCGGGCTCCGATCGCGGCGAGCGCCGCCGCGGTGAGCGTCGCAAGGTCTGAGCCGCGGAGCGTCGGCGTGCGACATGGGGCGCCCCGTCGCGGCGCTCGCCGATGGGTCGCTGCGGCCGTCGTGCTCCCGGCCGTGTTCGAAGTGTCGAGCGTGGCCGGACACCTGCGAAATCCCGCCGTTCGTGGGGAGCGGCGCATCGAGCTGCGGCTCGACGAGTCCCCCATGGCGCTCGTGTACCGCGTGGGTTTCGGCGCGGAGGTGGCGTCGCAGATCCGCCGGCGCGCGGACTCGAACGGCGACGGTGCGGTGAGCGCCGCCGAGGGCAACGCTTTCTTGGACGGATGGACGCGTGCCCTGCAGACGGAGCTCGAGCTCTGCGCGGGCGTGGAGCCGTCCGACACCGCCTGTTCGCGTCCCGCGGCGTCGGCCATCGCATCGGCCGTCGCCGAGGGCTGGACGCCAGCAGGTCCAGGTCACCTGCACTTCGAGTGGAAGGTGCGCTGGGACGCGACGGCGCTCGAGGTCGGTGCGGTTCGGGTGAAGGAGGCCTGGGAACCGGGCGGGATCCAGATCACGGACGTGAGCATCGCGGCCCCGCTCCACTCTGCGCTCCGTTCGGCGGGCGTGGACGACCATGCCGGCGTCTCCACCGAGCTGACGTTCATCGAGAGTCGACGCGCGCCCGGTCCACGGGTCCTTCACGCCGCGTGGGGGCCTCCGGCGTCGTCGTGGTGGCAGCGCGCTGCGCTCGTGCTGGGCATCGCGGGCGCCGGGGCGCTGATCGCGCTTCGCGTGCGCCGCGGCCCGCGGCGCGGTGCCGCGTGAGATCCCTCCCCGGTCGTGGCAGGCTCGGCAGGTGACCCGTGCCGCGCCACTGGGCCTCGCCGCCGCCCTCGCCGTCGCCCTCGGCACGCTGGCGCCCGCGGTGGGCGGAGAGCCGCCGACGCGCTGTGGTCTGCCCGGTGTACCGCCCTGCCCACTGCAGCACTTCATGAGAACGAGCGTCGCTGCGCCGCTCGCCATCGGCGACGCCCGGGCCCTGGCGCGCGCCTTCGACCAGATCGACGGCATGAACCCGCGGCCGGCCAAGTGGCAGAACTGGAGCCGCTTCGCGAAGGACGGGGCGGCTGCCGCGCGGTCGGGTGAGCTCGGGAAGGCTCGCGCGTCGTGCGGGTCGTGCCACCGGATCTATCGGCGCCAGTACAACTTCGAGATGCGCGACCGCGCGCTGCCCGCCGCGCCAGTCGCGGCCGTCCCGTCCGGGTCCGTGAAGTAGGTGCGTGTGGGCGGTGGTGCGCGCCGCGTCGTGGGCGTGGACGAACGTCGACGGATGCCTCACCATGACCGGCGGGCGAGGTCTTTCTTCTTCAGGAGGCGACTCATGCGAACGGTTCTCAGGACGAGCGCAGTGGTGCTCGGGCTCGGGTGGGTGGCGGCGCCGGCGGCATGCGGCGGCAGTGACGGGGGCGAGGTCTTCAAGACGAAGCCGAGCGAGGACGCGTCGAGCGCCGGTGGAACGTCCGGCGCGGGCGGTTCGAGCGCCGGAGCTGCGGGCACGAGCGCAGGCGCGGGCGGTTCGAGCGCCGGAGCGTCGGGAAGCTCCGGCTCCACCGCGTCGGGGGGCAACGCCGGCTCGAGTGGTTCGGCGGGCATGGCGGGTACGGCAGGTTCGGCGGGCATGGCAGGCATGGACGCGGGCTGCCCCGACATGGACGGGGACGGACAGTCGGTCTGCGTGCCGGACTGCGACGACAGCGACCCGAACAACTACCCGGGCAACGCGGAGATCTGCGGGGACGGAAAGGACAACGACTGCGACAACGTTCCGGATCAAGGCTGCGGTGGCCTCGGCACGTTCGTCTCGGAGCTCGTGGGCGACGACGCGAATCCGGGGACGCAGCAGAGTCCCGTCAAGACCATCGGGAAGGGGATGCAGAACGCGATGACCCTCAGCGCGTCTCGCGTGTTCGTCGCGGAGGGCACCTACGCCGAGAAGGTGACGCTCGTGGACGGCGTCAGCCTCCTCGGAGGACACCAGTGCGACTCCTCGTCGTGCGGCTGGGCGCGGAACCCCGCGATGTACGACTCGGTGATCAGCAATCAAGACGCCGAAGGCGTCCGGGCGCCCCACACCGTCACGCGAAGCACCCGGCTCGACGGGTTTCGGGTTCGCGGCCAGTCGGGCAGCGCGGCTGGCATCGGTCGAGCCGCCATCACGGTGGACGGTGGCAGTCCCATCATCACGAACAACCGCATCGAAGGGCCGGACGTGAACGGCGGGGACTGGCGTACCGGTCGCTCCATCGGCCTGCAGATCGTGTCCCCGACGAACGATCCGGCCGGCGTTCTCGTGGAGGCGAACACCATCGAGGGGGGGCAGTCCGGCGCCTCCGGCTCGATCGGCGTCGTGATGGAGTCACGAAGCTGGCCTTCCCCGGGGCCCACCTACGCCGAGATCCGGAACAACAACATCCGCGGTCGCTCGGGTCGCAACTCCGAGGGCATCGCCGCGTGGACCTCCGGGGCGGGAACGCTGATTCAGGGCAATCGCGTCACGGCGGGCGACAGCCAGAGCGGCGGAACGTCCTGGGCCATCGTCGTGGGCGGCGAAGCCAACATCGACTCGAACTCCCTCAACTCCGACGATTCCCTGATGGGCTCGTGCGCGAACACGAGCCGGTTCTGCGGAGGAATCCTGAGCGAGAGCTCCACGGTCACGATCACGAACAACGTCGTCCGCGGATTCAAGGCGCAGCTCTCCGTCGGCGTCGCGCTTGCGGAGTTCGAGCAGCCTGCCGGGGCCGTCGTGCTGAACGGCAACACCATCTACGGCAGTGCGCCGAATCCTCGGACGGGAGGCGCGACACGAAGCTCGGCAATCGTCGTCGAGATCGGCAGCTGCAACACTTGCGGCTTCAACGCGCGGGTCGGGCGCATCCGGAACAACATCCTGATCGCCGGTGCCGCTCAGACGCGCTTCGGCGTCTGGGAGGAGGCGCCCGCGGGCAAGACCCAGGAGCCCGAGGCGCTGGAGAACAACCTCTTCTGGCTCGGTTCGACCGTCGGTCCGAACGACGCCCTCTACCGCGAGTTCGATGGCACGAGCGCGACGCTGCACACGGCCATCTCTGCGGTGAATGGCATGACGATTCCCACCGGCATCATCGGCGCGAACCTGGTCGGTGATCCGATGCTGAACTCGACGAACCACCTGCAGGCGGGGTCCGCGGCCATCGACAAGGGCACCTCGACGGAGGCACCGCCGCGCGACGTGGACGGCGACGTGCGCCCGAAGGGTGCGGCCATCGACATCGGTGCGGACGAGGCCTTCTGACGCCGAGCCGCCCGCTGGGTCAGCCGCCCGGCAACACGTCGGCGTACCACCTGCCCAGAGGCTCCCGGATCAGCGTGATCTCGGCGCCGCTCGCCAATCGCGCCCGGTAGCCCACCTCCCGCCGCCCCAGGCGGTAGTGACCGAGCACGTCCACATCGACCCATCCGCCCTCCACCCAGACGCCCTCGGGTCGGCGGTGGTCCCGGGGATCGGTTCGAACCTCGATCCTCGCCCAGCGTTCCTCGTCCCGCGGGACGCACTCGAGCCTAAGCCCGCCCTCCTCTTCGAGCTCGCGGGACACCTCGGCCAGAGCCCGCGAGGAGACGTCGAAGGCGCGCGGCTGTAGCTCCAGGACGAGAGCGTACCCGTCGGACAGCGCGAACACCGCGAAGCTGCGATCCCGAGCGCGGAAGTAGATCTCCGTCGTGCGTCGCCAGGGCGCGATGCTGCACGCTTCGAGGGCACACAGCACCAGGCGCCACTCCGCGGCAGCCACCTTCAGGTCGAAGGGCTGGCCGGATCCCGCGTAGTCGACGGTCTCACCCGCGACATCGACGAGCATGGCGGACACGGCGTCCGTGCCATCGACCAGTCGCAGCAGGATGGTGCTGAAGGCGGAAGCCGCCTGATCGCGCGGAGCGAGCGACCGCCGCCTCTCCACGGCGTTCCGGGGCGCCTGCGTTCCGCGCGTCACGGCACGTGCCCCAGCCTCGCCGTGAGATCGTCCGCGTGCCGCACGACCTCGACCGGGTGCTCGGCGCGTCGGGCCGACAGGATCCGTTCCACGGCCGAACTCGCTCGCGCGGCGTGAACCTGCGGCTCGAGCGTGCGGCGTCGCTCCTCGAGCGGAACGAAGACCGGCGGGAGCCTTTCGACCAGGAGAATGACGTGCCAGCCGTAGTCGCTCTCGATCACGGGGCTCTGCTCACCGACGTCACCGATCGCGTTCGCGGCCTTCGCGAAGCGCTCGTCGAACCGCGGCGTCGGCGCACCCGGCTCCGGGCGGTTCTCCAGATCGGCGAGCCGGCCATCGGCCGTGATCGGCGGCAGATCCTCGGCACGCGTGCCCACCTCGGCGGTCCCGGGGAACGTGGTGGCCAGGCTCTTGAACGCGTCGGCCTCGGTCAGGCCCTTTGCCGCGCTCCGGAACCGCTCCGCGAGCGCACGCGCGGCGCGCTCGTGCAGTGGTGACGCCGGCAGCGCCACGAAATGAACCGTCCGTGCTGCGGGGGGGCGGTCCAGGTCGAGCCACTGCTCGCGCGTCAGCGTCGCGATTTCCTCGTCCGTGGGCGGCCCCAGCGCCTTCGCCTCGCGATCGACGGCCTCGAGGACGGCGCGCGCAAGCACCGCACGCTCGGCGACGAGCGCGAGCGTCGGTCGGGTGGCGCGAGCGCCCTGGGCGAGGAGCGCGTCGCGGATGGCGAAATCCCTCGCCTTCACCAGGCTCACCCGCCGTGCGGCGGCCACTGCCCCCACCACCTCGCCGTCTATCGCGTCGCTCCCGACGGTCGCCACCGTGGTGCCGCCGAGGTTGGCCGTTTCCGGCGTCGCACGCCCCGCGGTGGAGCGCTCAGAGCAAGCACCGGCCACGAGAGGGAGCAGGATCGCCGTTCGCACGATCGCGCGCAGTGCCGCTCGCATCAGCGGCGCGTCGCCTTGGGCTTGAGCATGTCGGTCGCTGCCTTCAGGAGAAGCGCTCCGACCACCAGCCAGTAGAGCGCGAGGACGTCGCTCCGTTCCCCGAGCGAGTGCACACCCGCGCCGAACGCGCCGATACCCGAGACGAGGAGGACGACACTCAGCACGTCGACGGCGCGCGTCATTCGACCATCACCTCGCCAGCGCGATGACGCCGCCAATGGCCAAGAGGAGCGATGCGGCGCCCAGGGCGTGGCGTGCGGCGTGAACCCGACCTTCGGGGCTCGGCAGCGCTTCGCCGCCGCCCCGGTCGAGCGCCACGTTGGTCGCAGTGCGCAGCACGAACAGGGCGCACAGGAGCGCGGCAGCATGCGCCAGGAGCGCGTGACCCGTGCGATCCACGCGCCAGGCGACCGCGACGGGGACCAGCGCTCCGACGATCCCGATGGCGAGCACCGCGCCCGCACCCCACGGGAGCGTCCCGCGCGGGGTGAGGGCGTCACCGGCAATCGCGCGGGGGTCGTCCTCTGGGACGAGATCCGATCGCCGCGGGTTGCCCCAGGCGAGCGCGAAGCAAGCCCAGCCTATCCCGCCGAGGGCGGCGCGCACTGGGTCGAGCTGTCCGACCGCAAGTAGCGGGCCGAGCGCGAGCCACGCTCCCACACAGAGCGCCAGGAACACTCCGACGCCGACGGCGCTGCCTGCCCGGGGACGCTCCATGGCGATGAAAGGGCCCGCGAGCAGCGCGACGAGGGCTGCGAGGCCGAGCGTTCGCGCCAGCGCGGTTGCGTCGCGACCAGCCGCCGGCGTCGCGACGGTCGCAACCCACGCATACCCGCCCGGAATGACCCTCTGTGCATGCGACGTCCAGCGCGCCGCCGCGCCGTGGCCATGACCGCCGCCCGTCGCGATCGAGCCGAGCTCGCGCGCGAGCGTCGGAGCCTCCGGCGAACCCATGATCCAAGAATAGCCTCGCGCGCCAACCCCTGGAGCGCGCGAATCGCGTGGGAGCCTCGCGCCGCTCACCGCCGCGGCCCCGTCGCCGGGCCCCGCCGGCCTCCCCGCAGGTCAGCACATCGGGCCGCGAAATCGGCCCCGAGGGCACCGGCCCCTGGCCCGGAGCGCCTGGACCCGCGGGTGGTGTCTCGCATTTTCCCTCGTCATTTCAGCCAGATGAGGCGCCGAGAAAAGCCTCGGAATGTTCGTTGACAAGGTGGGGCGACCAGCGTAGATCATCCGCCCCCCTGACGGGAGGGTTCCGGCCCTCGATCCGCAAGGATCGTAGCCCGGCCGCGCCCCGAATGGGCGCGATCGCGCCTCCCCTCGGTCCTTGAAAACTGAGACCTACTTCACGAAAGAACTTCGTGGGCCCCATTGACCGAGCTGTCGGCAGCGCTCGCGCTGCCAGCCTCCCGCGCCTTCTCCAAGGCACGTGGCCAGGCCGGCGCAGCTCGCAGTCAATCAGGCAAACAAACAAAAGGTGGCAAGAGCACCCGCTCTTGCCCACCAGGATTCAACTGGAGAGTTTGATCCTGGCTCAGAACGAACGTTAGCGGCGCGCTTAACACATGCAAGTCGTGCGAGAAAGGGCTTCGGCCCCGGTACAGCGGCGCACGGGTGAGTAACACGTAGGTCATCTTCCCTCGAGTGGGGGACAACCCTCCGAAAGGAGGGCTAATACCGCATGAGACCACGGCCTTATCTGGGGCTGAGGTCAAAGCGGGCCTCTTCACGAAAGCTCGCGCTCGAGGATGAGCCTGCGGCCCATCAGCTAGTTGGTAGGGTAACGGC
>CAZARU010000041.1:47635-53816 GCA_964487605.1 uncultured Polyangiaceae bacterium | reverse complement strand
AGGCCCGGTCGGGGCGACCGGGGTCGAAGGCGGGCGCGGGGCGCGCCGGAGGCGCCAAGGGGCGGGCCGCGAGCCGCAGTGCCGACGCAAAGCGGAAGCTGGGCTTGCGCGGCGCGGCGCCCTGGGCCGCCCGGCATGCCGCCAAGCATGCGGCAGAGGCGCTGGCCCGCAACGCGACGCCCGCGCCCCCCGGCAGCGCGCGCTCCACGCTTCGCGTCCCGGCACGCGCCGAGGAGATCAAGGCGCGCGTGGGAGAGCTCCACACGCTGATGAACAAGGTGCGAACGCTTCGGAAGGGGCTGCCTCGGGGCTTCTACGACCTGGCGCTCCACCTCACGCAGGTGCGCGACGAGCGGCTCTACGAGGCGAAGGGCTACGGGTCGTTCGAGAACTTCATCGAGCGTGAGATCGACCTCGGCAAGGCGACCGTGGCCAGGTTGATGCGGGTTCCGGACGTGTTCCTCGAGGCCGCGGCTGCTGAATACGGCATGGACGCCGTGCTCGCCGCGCTGCAGGCGCTCGACGCCGCCGCTCCCGCGCTGCCCAATGGCGAGCCGCGACGGCTCCCCATGAAACCCCCGAGCGGCGAAGGCACCTGAACTCCGAGCGCGCGGTTCGTTCGGAGCGGACGGCGCGACTCGTGGCAAGCTCGCGGACCGATGCACTTCGTCGACGAGAGCACGGTCGTGGTCGAGGCCGGTGACGGCGGCGACGGAGCCATCGCGTTCCGACGCGAGAAGTTCGTGCCGTTCGGCGGTCCCGCGGGGGGCGATGGTGGTCGTGGCGGCGACGTCGTGTTCGTGGGCGACGGTGGCCTCGGCACGCTCCACGACCTGCAGCAGGTTCCGGTGATCCGCGCGGAGCGGGGCGCCAACGGCGTCGGTCGCGACCGCTACGGTCGGGCCGGAGCGGACCGGGAAGTCCGGCTGCCGCTCGGAACGACGCTCCACGACGTCGCAACCGGCGAGTTCGTGGGCGAAGTGACGCGCCACGGTCAGCGCCTGGTCGTCGCCGCCGGCGGGCGTGGCGGGCGCGGGAACAAGCACTTCGCGACGCCGACCGACCGCGCGCCGCGCCATGCGGAGCCGGGCGGTGCGGGCGAGAAGCGCGAGCTCCGACTCGAGCTTCGCTTGATGGCGGACGTCGGTCTCGTGGGCCTCCCGAACGCAGGCAAGAGCACGTTCATTCGCGCCGTGAGCCGCGCACGCCCCAAGGTGGCCGACTACCCCTTCACCACCCTCGAGCCGCACCTCGGGGTCGTATCGCTCTCCGACGCCCGACAGGGGCGCGGTCGGACGTTCGTCGTCGCCGACATTCCGGGAATCATCGAGGGGGCGAGTCGCGGCGTGGGACTGGGAACGCGCTTTCTGCGCCACGTCGAGCGAACGCGGCTGCTGTTGCACCTCATCACCCTGAGCCCAGAGCCCGATCGCACGCCGCTCGGCGACTACCGCACGCTGCGACGGGAGATCGAGCAATTCGACCCCGAGCTGGCTCGCCGCCCCCACGTCGTCGCCGTGACCAAGGCCGACTTGCCCGACGTTCGAGCGGCGTTCGAAGGCGTGCGGCACGAGCTCGAGGCCAGAGGGATCTCGGTGCACCTGGTCAGCGCCGTGACGCGCGCAGGCGTCCCGGAGCTCCTCGACGATCTGGCGGGCGAGCTCGGCGTCTGAGAGGCCCGGGAGCTCAGGCGTCGTCGTCCCCGAACCCGCCTGGGTCGAAGTCGTCGAGCCGATTGACCTCGTAGTCGTCGCTCGCCAGGTTGTCGAAGCGCGTGAACTCCCGGGTGAAGCGGACGTTCAGCTTGCCGGTGGGCCCGTTTCGTTGCTTCGCGATGATGATCTCCGCGACGCCCTGCTCGGGACTCTCGGGGAAGTAGTACTCGTCGCGGTAGATGAACAGGATGGTGTCGGCGTCCTGCTCGATGGCCCCGGACTCGCGAAGATCGGAGAGCTGTGGTCGCTTGTCCTTGGTCGTCCGCGTCTCGACGCTGCGATTCAGCTGGCTCAGGGCCAGCACCGGCACGCGGAGCTCCTTGGCGAGCTGCTTGAGGCCTCGCGAAAGCTCGCTGATTTCCTGCTCTCGACTGGCCACGTCGCGCCGCCCCTGCATGAGCTGCAGGTAGTCGATGACGACCAGACCGAGCCGGCTCGCCGGTGGACCATCCTCGGAACCGCGTTCGATCTCCGCGATGAGCCGCCGCACCTTCGCCCGCAGATCGAGCATGCTGAGCGCGGGTGAGTCGTCGATCCACAGCGGCAAGCGGCTGAGCCGGTTGGCTGCGTCGGTGAGCTTGTTCCAGTCTTCCGTCTTGAGGTTGCCGGAGCGGATCCTGCTCACGTCGACGCGAGCTTCCGACGCCAGGAGGCGGGACGCGAGCTGCTCCCGAGGCATCTCGAGACTGAAGAGGACCACGCCGTACCCCGCAGTCTCCACCTGATCGCCATACGGGTCCGCCGGATCGACGCTGCGCCGAACGGGCGACGCGACGTTGACCGCGATGTTGAGGACGAACGCCGTCTTTCCCATGCCCGGGCGGCCCGCCACGATGTAGACGTCGCCGTCGTGCAGCCCGGCGCATTTCCGGTCCAGCTCCAGAAAACCCGAAGGGATCCCCGAGATCTGCCCTCCCCGCTTCGCAGCGTTCTCGAGGATCTCGAACGCGCCCATGATGGCGTCCTTCACCGGACGCACGCGGGACCCCTCGGGAGTGCGAGCTATCTCGAACACCGACTGCTCGGCGCGATCGATGAAGTCCTGGACCTCGCCGCAGTCCCCGTAACCCTCCGCCGCGAAGCGCTGGCACGCGCCGATGAGCCGCCGTAGTCGCCACTTCGCGTGAATGCCGCGTGCGTGGGCCTCCACGTTGGCGATCGACGGCGTCGCATCGGTGAGCTTCGCGAGGTAGGCGGACCCGCCGACCTGTTCGAGACGATTGCGGTCCTTGAGCCAGCCGCGAACCGTGACGAAGTCCACCGGTTCGCCCTTCGCCTGCAGCGCGAAGACCCCCTCGTAGATGTGCCGATTCGCGTCGGAGTAGAAGTGCTCGGGCTGCAGGAACTCCTGAACGCGATCGAACGCATCCTTCGAGACGATGATCGCGCTCAGCACCGCGGCCTCGGCGAACAGGTCCTGCGGCGGGACGATGCCTCCCACCGGACGAAGCTCCTCCTGCTTCCTCTCGCGCTCACGCGACGATCGACTCTCGACGTACATACGGCTCCGCTCCGCTCAGCATGCACCGGCTGGCGAGCGCTCGGCCCACCTTCCGGCGCTCCTTCCGTGACATTGTCTGGCCTTGACGTTCGGCCCACGATGCCCCCCGCTTCTCAACCGCGGTTCCACGATTTCTCCCCAGGCACCAGGCCTGAAACGCACGACACCCCGGTGGCCTTGGCGGCAACCGGGGTGTCAGCGCGTTCTTCTCGCAGAACGCGACGGCGAAGTAAAGCGCGCTTCAGCCTGCCTTCACGACCTCCACGCGCAGAGTACCGACGACGTCGGCGTAAAGGCGAACGGGAACCTGGGTCAGACCGAGAACCTTGATGGGTTCCTTCAAGTCGATCTTCTTCCGGTCGAGCGCGATGCCCTTCGCGCGGAACGCCTCCTCGACGTCCTTCGCGGTGACCGAACCGAACATCTTGTTCTCGTCGCCCACTGCGCGCTCGAGCTTGACCGACGTCGCCTCGATGAGCTTCGCCAGTTCGACGGCCTCTCCACGGAGCTTTGCCGCGCGCTCCGCCGCCAGGCGCTTCAGCGAGGCGACGCGCGAGAGGTTCGCCTCCGTGGCAGGGGCCGCGAGACCACGCGGGATCAGGAAGTTGCGGGCGTAGCCAGGGCGTACGCGGACCACGTCGCCGCTCGAACCGAGCGACTCGACGTCTTCTTGGAGAACGACACGGATGGGATGCGCCATCGGGAGATCCTCATTCGTTGATGGTGAAGGGCAGGAGCGCGATGGTGCGCGCCCGCTTGATGGCCACGGTGAGCTGGCGCTGGTGCTTCGCGCAGGCGCCGGAGATGCGACGCGGAACGATCTTCCCGCGCTCGGTGATGAAGTAGCGAAGCGACTGTGGGTCCTTGTAGTCGATGCCGGGCGAGTCGTCGCTGCAGAAGGGACAGCCGCGGCGGCGGCCACGGCGAAACAGACCGGAGTCTCGGCCGCCGGCTTCGGCGGGGCTGCTGTCGCGATTGTTCATCCTGTTCATGACCGCTCATCCTCGCCTTCCGACGGTCCCTCACCCGGCGTTTCATCGCCGTCATCCCCCATGTCGTCGTCGTCCCGCATGCGATCACGGCGATCGTGCGGCGCGCTGTCGTCGAGGCCGAGCTGGCGTTCGATCGAATCGTCGGCGTCGGTCTCGTCCTGCGCCTCGGGCGCTTCGAACTTGAGATCGTCGGGGTTGACCACGACGCTCCCGGTCTCCACGTCGTCCCTGACCTTGACGGTCTGAAACTTGAGCACGGAGTCCTGCAGGTTGAGCTGGCGCTCGACCTCGTGGACGGTCTTTCCGCTTCCGAGGTACTTCAGGTAGACGTAGACGCCCCTGCGGTGCTTAGCGACGGGATACGCCAGGCGACGGCGGCCCCACGACTCGATCAGCGTGAGGGTGCCTCCCTCGCTGCCCACCACGCCCTGGATCCGCGCCGCGAGCTTCTCGGAGGCGTCCTTGTCCACGTCCGGGCGAAGGACGTAGATCGTTTCGTATTCTTTCGTCCGCGGCGTCGCCGCAGGAGCTGCCTGGGTCATCGGGTCTCCCCTCGGGTTGGAGCCCCCCGTCGAGGCGGGGAGCGAGGAGTGGGTCGGAATTCAGCTACGGTGGAGGACCTGCATTGCCTCGGCTGCGCCGCGCTCCGCAAGGAGCCTCACCGCCTCCGCCGCTCGTTCCGTGGTCCGTTCGACCTCGTCCCGGACGTCGGGGGGGAAGCTGTCTAGCACGAAATCCGCGATGTCACCCCGAAAGTGCGTCGGCGGCCGGCCGATGCCGACCCGGACCCGGGTGAACTCGCCGGTCGAGAGGTGCGCGCGAATCGACTTCAGCCCCTTGTGGCCCGCGTCTCCCCCGCCGCACTTCAGGCGGACGACACCGAACGGGAGGTCCAGCTCGTCGTGGACCACGACGAGGTCCGCGAGCTCGACCTTGTAGAACGCGACGGCGGGCTGGACGCTCCGGCCCGATTCGTTCATGTAGGTTCCCGGCTTGAGGAGCACCGCGGGGGCGCCCGCCAGCTCGACCTGGGCGATCTGGCCGTTGAACTTGTCCCGCCAAACCGCCCCGCCGTGCGAGGCCCCCAGCCGATCGACGACCAGGTAGCCGGCGTTGTGCCGGGTGCTCGCGTATCGTCCGCCGGGATTCCCCAGGCCGACGACGAGGATCACGGCTTTTCGGCGGGAGCCGCGGCCTTGGCCGCGTCGCCCTCGGCCGGTGCAGCGGCCCCGGGTGCGGCCGCAGCAGCGTCGGCGGCCACTTCCTCCTCCTTGGGAGCTCCGACGACCGCCGCGACGGTCTGCTCCGGCGGTAGCCTCAGCGTGACTCCCGTGGGCAGCACGACCTCCGAAGCCTTCACGTGATCCTCGATGAGCAGGTGCGTCACGTCGTGGCTCACGCTGACGGGGATGTCCTTGGGCAGGCACCGCACGGGAAGGCGACGGTACACCTGCCGGAGGATGCCACCCTGAACGACGCCACCCGCCTTCCCGGTGAGGACGAGGGGGATGTCCACGTCCACGGTGCGGTCGGCGTGAATCTGCAGAAAGTCGGCATGAAGCAGGTCCCGGGTCACGGGGTGATGCTGGAACTCGGTCAGGAGCACGGTGTGCTTCCCGCCGCCCTCGACCTCGAGCTCGAGGACGGTGTTGCGTCCGCGCTCGCTCGAGAGGACGTCGCGCAGCGCGACCGGGTCCACCGACAGCGAGAGCACCTGGAGCTCCTTTCCGTAGGCCACCGCCGGGATCATCCCCTCGCGGCGCAAGCGACGAGCCCCACCCTTGCCCGCTCCTTCTCGTTTCGACGCAGCAATTTTCGTGACGTTCATGGCACTCTCTCTCAGACGAACAGCGAACTCACCGAGTCGCTGTTGTGAATGCGGCGAATGGCCTCGCCGAGCAACTTCCCGATGGAGATGACCTTGATCTTCGCACAGGCCCGGGCTTCGGCGCTCGGAGCTATCGAGTTGGTCA
>CAZARU010000041.1:0-47625 GCA_964487605.1 uncultured Polyangiaceae bacterium | reverse complement strand
TTTTGTCTGTTCCTTGTGCCTCCGGTCGCAATGGGATCGAGTTGGTCACCACCACGGACTCCAGGGGTGACTCCTCGATGCGCTGTACCGCCGGCCCCGACAGCACGCCGTGCGTGGCGCAGGCGACGACGCGGCGCGCCTTCCCCTGCTCGACGAGAGCACGCGCCGCGTTGCAGAGCGTTCCGGCGGTGTCGATGAGATCGTCGACGATGATGCAGTCCCGACCCTCGACGTCGCCGATGATGTGCATGACTTCGCTCTCGTTGGCACGCTCGCGTCGCTTGTCGATGATCGCGAGGGACGCGCCGAGGCGCTTCGAATAGGCACGCGCGCGCTCCACACCCCCCGCGTCGGGCGAGACGAAGCACGCGGACTTGTCGAAGGCGTGGCGGAGGTAGTCCTCCAGGAAGACCGGGAGCGCGTACAGGTGATCGAACGGGATGTTGAAGAACCCCTGGATCTGTCCCGCGTGGAGATCGACGCAGACGACTCGGTCCACCCCCGCCGCGACGAGCAGATCCGCGACGAGCTTCGATGTGATCGGCGTCCGCGGGGCGACCTTCCGGTCCTGACGCGCGTAACCGTAGTAGGGGATCACCGCGGTGATGGAGCTGACGGAGGCGCGCCGGAGGGCGTCACACATGATCAGCAACTCCATCAGGTTGTCGTTGACCGGCGAACTCGTGGGTTGAACGACGTAGGTGTCCAGCCCTCGTACGTTCTCCCGAACCTCGCAGAACGTCTCGCCGTCGCTGAACCGAGAAACGCGACACTCGCCGAGGGGCACGGCGAGTACCTTCGCGATCTCCTCTGCCAGGTCGGGATTCGCGTTACCCGAAAAGACGACGACTCTCTTGACGGCCACGGCTGCGCCCGGCCTGTCGAGTAGCTTGGCGCGAGATACGACCGCGACCCGGCCAGGCGGGGCGGACCAGTAGCAGTCGCCCGACGCCCGGTCAAGACGGTCGCGGCGCTTCGGCGATGCGGGATCCGTGGGCGCCCTGGAAGGTCAGGGGTCGGGGTGGTCCTTTGCCCAGGAGTACGCCGTGTACGCCGCGACCAGATGGCACACCCAACCGAGAAACCCGCCCGATCCGACCCAGAAGCCCGGCGTGATGATGAGCCAGAAGAGCCCGCGCCAGAACTTCCCGTTGTAGATCTGGCCGACTCCCGGAACGACGAACGACAACACGGCTGCGGTTCCCGGCTTGCTCATCCGGGCCAGGGTGGATCGTCGAAGCGAGATGTCAACGTCGCAGCATCGCAGCCCTCGACGTTGAGGCGCTCAGCGATACGGGTTCGAGAGATCGACGTCAGGGCGCTTCGGCTTCGGCTTCGGCTTTTCGGGTTCGAGCCGCACCGGTTCGGGAGCGGCGACCGGGGGCGCAGGCGGCGGTGCCGGCTCGGCCTTCGAGCTCTTCTCGCCCGCCTTCGAGTTCTCGTCCTTCTCCTTCGAGCGCTCTCTGGGCTTCTCTTCGTGGCGCTCCCGCGATGGCGGCGGCGCAGCTTCCAGCGCCTCCACGGGGGTCACGTCCGATGCCGAGGCGGCGGGAGTGGGGCTCTGCGGCGTCGCTGGCGCACTCCCGAGCGCGGCGGGCTCGTGGGCAGACGGCGCAGCCGCGGGCTCCGCGGGCTCCGCGGGCTTCCTGGCCAGAAGCATGGCGGCGGTGGCGCTGCCGAGGAGGAGCAAGACGGCGGCGACGCCGAGAGCGAGGGAAACCTTGGGGCGCCTCCGCGCGTCGGAGCCACCCGGGAGCGACGCTCGACTCAGCTCCATGGCTCCAGCCGACATGCTCGACGCGAGCGTCGGGCCCGCCAGCGGAGCATCTTCCATGACGGGTCGCATCGCCTGGCTCGGCTCGCTTCGCGCCAGCCACGCCCGCACCGCGTCCCGCTGTTGCGAGATCTCGTCGCCGAGCACCTCCGAAACATGCGTGGCGACGTCCCTAGTCGACGCCAGGACGCTCGCGCCCTCGGCGGCGCCCTCCAGGGCGTCGGCAAACTCGTTGCAGTCCAGGTACCTGCGGTCGGGATTGCGCGCGAGGGCGATCATGCAGACGTGGCTCACGGCGGCGCTCACATCCGGCGCCACGTCCCTCGGGATCGGGATCACCTCGTTCATCACCCGCGAGAGCGTCTGCGCCTCCGTCTCGGCCTTGAAGAGGCGTCGCCCCGCGAGCACCTCCCAGAGGACCACTCCGGCAGAAAACACGTCGGCGCGGCGATCCACGTCCTGATCGCCCGACGCCTGCTCGGGCGACATGTACGCGATCTTGCCCTTGAGCTGCCCCACGCGCGTGGCCGACAGGCGCGTGGCGGCACGCGCGACGCCGAAGTCGGTGATGCGTGACGTGCCGTCGACGCCGACGAGCACGTTCTGCGGCGAGACGTCGCGGTGGACGAGCCCGGTCGGTTGGCCCTTCTCGTCCTTCAGTTCGTGGGCGGCGTGCAGGCCCCTCAGCATGTCGAGCACGACGCGGATCCCGACGTGCAGGGGCAGCTTGTGCCCCGCGGTGGCGGCACGCGCGAGCAGCCGCGCCAGCGTGTCGCCCTCGATGTACTCCATGACCAGGTAGTAGCCGTGCTCGCTGGCTCCGACCTCGAGGATGGGGACGACGTTGGGATGGTGGATCCCCGCGGCGAGACGTGCTTCGTCGAGGAACATCTGAACGAACTCCGCCTCGCGCGCGAGATGCGGATGCAGGCGCTTGATCGCGACGAACCGTTGAAAACCGCCCATCCCCGAGAGGCGAGCGAGGAACACCGTCGCCATGCCGCCGCTGGCGATCTCGGCGACGAGCTCGAAGCGATCGACCCGCTGCCGGCCCTCCACTCCCGGCTCGAGCAGCTTGGGCGAGGCCAGCGCCACGTCAGAACCTCCCCTGCGCTCCGACCAGGCCCCCACCACCGATGGCGACCAGCGGCTCGACGCTCGGACGGCGCGCACGCTCCTTCTCCGCCGGTTCGGACGACCCACCGCCCCAGTCCGTGAGCGCCGCGCCGATGACGATGGTCCCCACGGCGAAGACGCCCGTGACGCCCGCGAGGACGTTCGTCCGACTCTGGCGGGAAAGGCCGTCCTGGTACTCGGGACAGGACTCGCCAAGACCGATGCACTTCTCGCGCACGGTGTCCGGCCCCGGGTTCGACTGTGTGTCCACGCCGCTCCAGGCGGTGACGCCCGCGAGCACGGCCGTGGCGCTCGCCGTCACCCAGAACACGGCCGGGGACCAGCCGCTCGATTCGTCCACCGACGCGACGGGGCGCGGCTTCGGCTCCGCTTCCGGCTCGTCTTCATCGTCCGGCTCCTCGGCGACGGGAACGGGCGGCTGCTCGAAGGAGACTTCGGAAGTTCCTCCGGCGGTCGCCGTGACCTTCCGCGTCTCGGCCCGGTCGTCCGACCACCCCGCGCGAATCGAGTGAGCGCCCGGCGGCAGGAAGACGACGCGGTCCTGCTGCGGGCCGCCGTGCTGCAGCCGCGTCCCGACGACGACGTCGCATGCGGCGTCACAGCGGACCGTCACTCGGTGAAGCTGCTTCGACGCGGCAGCGAGAATCGAGTCGGCGTGCTTGACGAGCTTCTTGTCGTCGGGGTGCCGTGCCTTGGCGAGCTCCGCCAAGGTCGCGGCCCGGTCGAGCTGTTCGGCCTTCTCCCGCGAGACCATGGCCAGGTTGAGAGCGGCCGCGTTGGGCGCGTGTCGGTCGGCCGCCTCGAACTGGGCTGCGGCGTCATCGAACTCCTCATCCTTGAAGGCGCGCTTGCCGAGGTCGAAGGCCTCGGCCGCCTTCTTGACCTGCTCCGGCGTCGGGGCGGCATCCTGGGCCCCAGCTCCCCCACAAAGGGCGAGGGAGATCGCCAGAACGGTGGCTTGGACCAGGCGTCTCATCGGCGGGCAGACCCTTCGACCAGACTACACCCTACGGCCGACTCGGGCGAAGTGAACGAAAACTCTGCGAGACTTTTCGAAGGGCGGGCGGCGGCGGGCCGGATTTAGACACGACCGTCCGGCACGTCGGCCGGGCGGCGCCGGGGCCGACGGAGAACCCGGTCAGGTGAGGTCCAGGAGCAACCGCCCGGGCGTCTCGAGGTAGTCGATGATCTCCCGCGCGAATGCCGCGCCGACGTGCCCGTCGATGATGCGGTGATCGAACGACAAGCTCAACAGCATGACCTGTCCGATTTCGATTCGCTCGCCGCGAACCACCGGCTTTCGTTTCATCTCGTGCACGCCGAGGATCGCGACCTCCGGGTAGTTCACGATGGGCGTCGCGAAGAGGCCTCCGAGCTTGCCGAGCGAGGTGATCGTGAAACCGCTGCCCCCGAGGTCTTCCTTGCGGGACTTTCCCGTCCGCGCGGCCGTGGCAAGCCGCTCGAGTTCCCGGGCCACGTCGAGCACCGTGAGGCTGTCGGCGTTCCGGAGCACCGGAACGATGAGACCGGCTTCGGTCGCTGCAGCAACGCCGATGTCGTAGCTGCCGCGCAGGACCATCTCGCCGGCTGCGTCGTCCACGACGCAGTTGAGCGCCGGGTGCTTCTTCAGGGCCCCGACGACCGCCTTGATGATGAACGGCAAGTACGACAGCTTGACGCCCTGGGCTTCGGCCACGGACCGCGTCTGGTCGCGCAGCGCGACGAGCGCCGTCGCATCACACTCGTCCACGTAGGTGAAATGGGCCGCCGTGTGCTTCGAGCGCGCCATGTTTTCGTAGATGCGCTTGCGCAGACCCCGAATGGGCACGCGCTGATCGTCACGGCGAACCGCGGGGCGGACGGGCGCTGACGCCGCGGGCACCGCGGCGGAGGCCGGGCGTGCGGGTGCGGGGCGCAGGGTGACGGCGTCGTGTTCGGTGATGGCGACCGACGACGGCGCCACGACGTGCGAGACCGACCCCCGCGCGGCGTGCTGCTCCACGTCCTCGCGCGTGACACGGTTCGAGGCGCCGCTCGGCTGGACGTGGCGCAGGTCGATTCCGAGCTCCCTCGCCAGCTTCCGGGTCGCCGGGGCGGCGTGTGGCTTCTCGTTGAAGTACTCCCCCACGGACACACCGCTGCCCCGCACCGCCGCGCCCTCGATCGACGGCGCCCGCGGCGCGCGCATGGCGCCCATGCCTGGCAGAGACTCTCGAATGTCGCCGACGGCGCTGGCTGCGACGTCCTTCTCGCTGGGCTCGGCGTCGCTCGCTCCGGACGGGGGCGGCGCCTGCGCCGGTGCGGCCGCTTGCGGCTCTGGCGCTCGGGGAGCGGGCGCTGCAGGGACCGGCGCCGCCGCGTGAGCGGCGACCGCGTCCGGAGCTCCCCCGAGATCCAGCACGACGAGCGTCTGCCCCACGGGAACGACGTCTCCCACCGCGCCGCGCAGCTCGGCCACGACGCCTCGCTTCGGCGCCCCGATGGTGACGGTCGCCTTGTCCGTCATCACCTCGACCATGTCCTGGTCCTCTCGAACGTCGTCACCGACGTTCACGAGCCACGTGACGATCTCGCCCTCGGTGACGCCCTCGCCGATGTCCGGCAGCTTGAACTCGAACTTCGCCATTTCTCAGTCCTCACCCTCGCGGGCTACGCGCCTGCCACCTCGAGAACGGCGGGCAGTATTCGGTGCGAAAGGGGCAAGTATTCCATTTCGAGGGTGTACGGGAACGGCGTATCGAAACCGGTGACCCGCCTGGGCGGCGCTTCGAGGTGGTAGAACGCTCGCTCGCACACCAACGAGACGAGCTCGGCCCCGAATCCGCACGTCTTCGGGGCCTCGTGGACGATCACGAGGCGCCCCGTCTTCCGCACGCTCTCGAGCACCGTCTCGATGTCTACCGGCCAGAGCGTGCGGAGATCGACGACCTCCGCCTCCACGCCCTGCTCGGCGGCCTTGGCCGCGGCGTCGAGGGCTTCGTACAGCATCGCTCCGTAGGCGAGCACCGTGACGTCCGCCCCCTCGCGAACGACGGTCGCGGATTCGAGGGGCACGGTGTAGTCGCCTTCCGGCACGTCGCCCTTGGCCGCACGGTAGACGCGCTTCGGTTCGAAGAAGAGCACGGGGTCCGGGTCGCGAATCGAGGCGAGGAGCAGACCCTTGGCGTCGTACGGGTTGGAGGGACAAACGACCTTCAGCCCCGCCACGTGGATGAAGTGCGCCTCCGGATGCTGGGAGTGGTAGTGGCCGCCGCGGATACCCCCGCCGACGGGGGTGCGGATCACGAGCTTGGCGGGGTACTCCCCACCAGAGCGGTACCGGTACTTCGCCAGCTCGCTCACGATCTGATCGTACGCGGGCCAGATGAAGTCGGAGAACTGGATCTCCGGGACGGGAACGAGCCCGTAGAGCGCCATCCCCACCGCGGTCCCGATGATCCCGCCCTCGGAGAGCGGAGTGTCGATGACGCGTTCGTCCCCGAACTCGTCGAAGAGGCCGGCGGTGACGCGGAACACGCCGCCGACCTTGCCGACGTCCTCGCCCATCACCACGACGCGGTCGTCTCGGCGCATCTCGAGCCTGAGGGCGTCGTTGATGGCCTGAACCATGTTCATCTGAGGCATCAGCTCGATCTCCGAATTCCCGCGGCTCTCAGTGGGCCTTGGGGGCACGTGGTCCGGCCAAGAGTTGCCGGCGCTGCTCTTCGAGGTGCCATGGCACCCTCCCGTAGACGTCCTCGAACATGCTCTCGAGGCTCGGCAGGGCCGTCTTCTCGGCGATGGCCACGGCGTCCTTCAGCTTCCCCTCCGTCTCCACGCGCAGCGCCTGGTGCGCATCGTCGTTCCACTGGCCCTTGCGGGTCAGGTAGTGACGGAGTCGCTCGAGAGGGTCCCGGTCCACCCACGGCACGAGCTCGTCCGAAGGTCGGTAGCGGTTCGGATCGTCGCTCGTCGAGTGACCACCCATTCGGTACGTGAGCGCCTCGATGAGCGTGGGACCGTGCCCGGCCGCCGCGCGCGCGAGGGCCCTGCGCGTCACGGAGACGACGGCGAACACGTCGTTGCCGTCGACCCGAACTCCGGGGATCCCGTAGGCGATCCCCTTCTGGGCGAAGGTACGCGACGCGGTCTGGCGCTCGGTCGGCACGCTGATGGCCCACCCGTTGTTGCGGCAGAAGAAGATGGTCGGCGTCTTGAACACGCCGGCGAAGTTCAGCGCGTTGTGGAACTCGGCGGAACTGGTCGCGCCGTCCCCGAAATAGACCAGGCACGTCGTGTCCTCCTTCCGGAGCTTCGCCGCCCAGGAGAGGCCGACGGCCTGGGTCATCTGCGTGCCGATGGGGGAGCTGATGGAGCCCCAGCGCACGGCGCGGCAGGTGTAGTGGTCGGGCATCTGCCGCCCCTTCACGGGGTCGTTCTCGTTTCCGAACATGTTGTCGACGAAGCGCTGCAGCTCGAACCCGCGCATCAGGACGGCACCAAACTCGCGATAGCACGGGAAGATCCAGTCCTTCTGGCGCATGGCGTAGGTGGAACCGAGGATGGCCGCCTCCTCGCCCAACGAGCCGATGTGGAACCCGATTCGACCCTGACGCTGCAGCGCCACCAGACGCTCGTCGATCAGGCGAGTTCGCACCATGTGCTTGAAGATCTCGACGACCTCGGCCATTTCGAGCCCCGGATCGTGCTGCGCGTCCAGGCTGCCGTCTTCACGAAGCACGCGGACGACGTCCGTTTCGGCCGAGGACCGGGAGGCTGCGGAGTGCGGCTCGGCGTGATTCATCGCGCGGTCGGAGGGTAATCGAAGGGTCCCGTCTCCGGGAGCACCTTTTCGCCTCGAAATGTCGTCTCGGCGCGCCGTCGTGGATAACGCGCTGCGCCGCCCGCCACCGCGCCGATCACGCGGCGGCAGCTGGCCACCACGCCGACGAATCAGTCGGCAAGCGCGAGCGTCACCTCGGACAGCGCCACGTCGAGGGCGCCGTCCTCGAGCTGGAACTGCCGGGCAAGCCGCTGGAGAATGTCGCGCTCCTCACCGCTGACGCCGCCCGAGACGTGAGCCAACAGGCCAGCGAGGCGCAGCACCTCGCGCGCATGCTCTGGCTTCGTGATGGCGCGCGCCACCATCTCGATGCGCTTGTCCATGCCGTCTTCGTCGAGCTGATCGGCCAGGTCGGCCACGAGCGCGTCCACCTGCCCTGATGCGATCTTGTCGCCGCAAGCCGTGAGCACCACGTGCTTGAAGGCTGTTCGCTCGGTCTCGTCGAACTCCCCGTCCGCGTTCGCGACGAGAAACGCGCTCTCGACCACGGCCTCGAAGAGCGCGGCCGCCTGGGGGTCGAAGCCGGTGGGTACCGTGGACTCCTCCTCGTCCGGGCGTGAGCCGTAGGAGCCGGCGGCGACCGTCAGGATCGACCCCTTCTGATCGGCGGCATAGGAGGGGGGTTCGCCGATCTTGGCGGCCACGCGCTTGAGGAGCGATTCATCCACGGACATGGGTCGAGAACTTCCGGCTGGGGCGCGCGAGCCTAGCCGAAACCGATGCCTGCGTCAGTAGCTCCGGGAGCCCGCGCCGGGGCCTGGCCTGCCTCGACCTCCGCGTCGGTTACCGCCGAACCAGCGCCCCCACGGGAACTTGGGGCACTGGGTCGCATGGAAGAGGCTCGGACCCGGTCGCGCGACGCGTGCGGGCTTCCGTCCGGAGAAACGCCTCCGCCGCCTTGTAACTGGACCGCACCAGCGGACCCGAGGCGACGTAGGAGAAGCCCATCGCGAGGCCCGCACCTCGAAACGCCTCGAAGACTTCCGGTGTCACCCAGCGCTCGACGGGGGCGTGTTTCGGCGTCGGGCGCAGGTACTGGCCCAGCGTCACGACGTCCGTGCCCACCGCCCGGAGGTCCCCCAGCGCTTCCAGCACCTCGTCGTCGGTCTCGCCGATGCCGACCATGATCGAGCTCTTCGTGAGCCGCTCGGGTGCCTGCTCCTTGGCGTGCGCCAGCACCGAAAGAGATTGGTCGTAGCTACAGCGGCGATCGCGAACGAACGGCGTGATGCGACGAACCACCTCGACGTTGTGCGCGAACACGTCGGGGCCGCCCTCCAGGACCGTGCGGACGTCGCCCAGGCGTCCACCGAAGTCACCGACGAGGGTCTCGACGAGGAGGTCCGGGCGTGCGCCGTGCAGTGCCCTGACGGTCTCCGCGACGTGCGAGGCGCCGCCGTCGAGCAGGTCGTCGCGGTCGACCATCGTGAGGACCACGTAGTCGAGCTCCATCGCGGAGATCGCGCCGGCAACGTGATGTGGCTCGCGCGGATCGACCGCGCCCCGCGGGTTGCCCGTCGTCACCGCGCAGAAGCGGCAACCTCGGGTGCACGTGTGACCGAGGAGCATGATGGTCGCGGTCCCTTCGCCCCAGCACTCCGCGACGTTCGGGCAACGGGCTTCCTCGCACACGGTGTGCAGGTCGCGCTCACGCAGCGTCTTCTTGATCCGCGCGTAACGATCGCCCCCCGGGGCCCGCACCTTCAACCATCCCGGCTTGCGGGCGGGCGCGCGCGGGGCTTCGAACGTCGGCACGACGGAACTCTAGTACCGCGTACCCGGAGCAGGAAGGCACTTCCGACGCGGCGGACCGCGGCGCGGGCCGCTCGGCCGTCGAGCGCGGCGCGTCAGGACCGCTCCGAGGGCCGCGCAAGGGCGGCGAGCGTGTCCGGACCGAGGGGGGCCGCTTCCCCCCGCTCGGTGAAGAGCGCCGTGACGAGACTCGCCGGGGTCACGTCGAACGACGGGTTCCGCGCGGTCACGCCTTCCGCCACCACGCGCCGTTCCCCGAGCATCGTGATCTCGTCCGACGCGCGCACTTCGATGGGAACGTCGGCGCCCCGCGGCGTCGCGAAATCGACCGTGCTGAAGGGGGCGGCGACGTAGAACGGTCGCTCGTGCGCGCGCGCGACGATGGCGACCCCGTAGGTGCCAATCTTGTTGGCCACGTCGCCGTTGCGGGTGATCCGATCCGAGCCGACCACGGCGAGGTCGATGGCGCCGGCGGCGAAGAACGACGCGGCGGCGCCGTCGGCGATCACCTCGACGTCGATTCCGTCTCGGGCGAGCTCCCACGCCGTCAGCCTCGACCCCTGAAGCCACGGGCGCGTCTCGTCCGCCAGCACGCGCACGCGCTTGCCGGCCTCGCGCGCCGCCCGGATCACCCCCAGGGCGGTACCGTAGCCCCCGGTGGCGAGCGCGCCCGCGTTGCAGTGGGTGAGGATGGCTGCCCCGTCGGGGACGCGGGCGGCGCCGAGCGCTCCCATGGCGCGGTTGGCCGCGACGTCGGCCCGGTGGATGGCGCGCGCCTCCTCGGCCAGGGCATCGAGGTCGGCGCCCAGCGCCGCGCGGGCGAGCATTCGATCCACCGCCCATGCGAGGTTCACCGCCGTAGGACGTGCGGCGCGGAGCGCGGCACCCGCGCCTTCGAGGCCATCGCCGGCTCGCGCGGCGAGGACGACCCCGTACGCCGCAGCGATGCCTATGGCGGGCGCACCACGAACCACCATCTCCGCGATGGCGCGAGCGACTTCGCCATGGGTGCGGAGAACCACGTAGGACTCGTCCACGGGCAGCCGCCGCTGGTCCAGCAACACCACGCCATCGTTCCCCGGAAGCAGCTCCACAGCCGAGTAGCTCGCACCGCTCAGGGGATCCGGATGCGGTACACCCACGTTCATCCCCCGAGGAGGCGCGTGAGCGTGTCGCTCACCGCCTTCGGATCCGCCGAACCGCCGCTCGCCTTCATGACCTGCCCCACGAAGAACCCCAGGATCCCCTTCTTGCCGGAGCGATAGGCCGCAACCTGGGACGCGCTCCTCTCGAGCACCTCCCGGCAAAGCGGCTCGATCTCCTCCGCAGCCGCGACCACCGCGAGTCCCCGCTGCTCGACCACGTCCTTGGGACGTCGAGCACCGCCCTCGATGGCCGCATACACCTCCTTGCCCTGCTTACCGCTGATGCGACCAGACTCGACCAGCTCGACCAGCTCGGCGACCTGCTCGGCGGAGACTGGCATCCGGCACTCGATGCCGTGCGTCTCGGCACCGCGCAGCACCTCGGTCTGGATCCAGTTCGACGCCTTCTTCGCGAGCGCCGCGCCTCCCGAAAGCCGTCGGACGACATCGTCGAAGAAGCGCGCGTAGGCAGGGTGGGCGGTCAGCGTCGCGGCATCCTGCGGGGTCAAGCCGAACTCGGACCGATACCGGGCACGAGCCGCGGCGGGCAGCTCCGGGAGGAGGCTTCGCTGGTCCTCCACGAACGCTTCGTCGAGGACGAAAGGCGGCAGGTCCGGCTCCGGGAAGTACCGGTAGTCGTGCGCGTCCTCCTTGCTGCGCAGCGTGCGTGTCTCGTTGCGGTCGGGATCGTAGGCACGCGTCTCCTGCTGAACGGCACCGCCCGTATCGATGATGGCAATCTGCCGTGCGACCTCGACGTCGATGGCCTTCTGGACGAAGCGAAAGGAGTTCAGGTTCTTGAGTTCGGTTCGGGTGCCGAGCGAGCCGGAGCCTCGGGGGCGAACCGAGACGTTGGCGTCGCATCGAAAGCTCCCCTGCTCGAGGTTCCCGTCGTTGATGCCGAGGTAGACGAGCACGTCGCGGAGCGCGCGGAGGTAGGCGGCCGCTTCGCCGCTGGCGCGGAGATCCGGCTCGCTGACGATCTCGATGAGGGGCGTTCCCGCCCGGTTGAGATCCACCAGCGACTCGCCTCCGACACCGTGGAGGTTCTTGCCCGCGTCCTCCTCGAGGTGAATGCGCGTGATCCCGATGCGACGCTCCCCCGCATCCGTCGAAACGTCGAGATGGCCGTCGACGCAGAAGGGCCGTTCGTACTGACTCACCTGGTACCCCTTCGGTAGGTCCGGGTAGAAGTAGTTCTTCCTCGCGAAGATGCTCCGCGCCATGATCCGGCAGTCCAGCGCGAGCGCCGCGCGCACCGCGAAGGCAGCCGCCCGCTCGTTCATCACGGGGAGCGTGCCAGGGAGGCCCAGGCACACGGGGCACACCTGGGTGTTCGGCGCGGCGCCGAACGCGATGGAGCATGCGCAGAACAGCTTGGTCCGGGTGAAGAGCTGGGCGTGGACCTCGAGCCCGATGACGGTCTCGAAGTCGGTCACCACGACCTCGCGCCGCGCATCGCCCGAGGGCGCCTGCGCGACGATCTCGCCTCAGTGACCGCGCTCACGGGTGACGCCCGGATGGGTCGGGTCGCCGGGCTCGTGACGCGGGTTCTCGTTCACGTGCGAGCCGTCACGCCCCGGGATCGCCATGAGCAGATCCTTCTCGAAGATGAACTGCTCCCGCGAGTCGTAGGGTGCGGCGTGCATTCCCGTGTCCATCCGGATGGCGTCGCACGGGCACGCCTCGACGCAAAACCCGCAGAAGACGCACCGGAGCTCGTCGATGACGAACCGAGCCGGGTACCGCTCGTAGCCGCGCCGTCGCTCTCCCTCCGGGTACTCCGCCGGCTCGATGTGGATGCACTGGGCAGGGCAAGCCGTGGAGCAGCAGAGACACGCGACGCAGCGCGGAGAGCCGTCCTCGCGATGCATCAGGCGATGGACGCCCCTGAAGCGCTCCGGGTACGGTCGCCGCTGCTCGGGATAGTGGATGGTGTTGACGCCGTCGTTGATGCCCTCGACCGTGGGATCGGGGCGCTGGCCGAGGAGGTACTCCTTCGTGTTCTTGAAGAAGTGCTTCATGGTCAGTCCGAGGCCCTTGGTGATCTCGGGAAGGTAGCTCTGGACCGCGCCGGTGCGCTCCTGGCGTGCCACGGGCACGCCCACTACCTTGCGAGGCCCCAGGGGCTTCACCGACCCATCGAGTGAACCGTTGCTCGACATGCTTGCTCCCGAGTTGCCTCAGACGCCCATCCGCGCCGTCTTGGTGCCACCGCGTAGCACCGCGAACTTCGCTGCCGACGTCGCCGTGAGCCGCTGGTACGCGACCGGCGACAGGAAGAGTCCCACGAGCGCCACCACGCCGCCGAGCAGGACCAGACCGACGACGAGATCGCTCACCTGACCCAGCACGCGCAGCGCCTCGAGGACCTTCGCGCTGCCGCCCTGCAGCGCCAGCACCACGAGACCGGTCACCAGGATGTTGATGAGGGACGCGGGCAGCAGCTTCCGCCAGCCGAGGTGCATGAGCTGGTCGTAACGGAACCTGGGCAGCGACCAGCGAATCGTGAGCTGCAGCCAGCACAGGACGATGACCTTCACGATGAACGCGAGGAAGCCGAGCAGCACGACGAAGCCGTGGGTGAGCGACTGCTGCAGTAACACCGTGTCGCCGAGGGCGATGTACAGTCCGTCGCGCTCGAGGAACGGCATGCTCCACCCACCGAAGAAGAGCGCCGCCATGAGCCCGCTCGACGTGACCACGGCCACGTACTCGGAGAACATGAACATGGCGAACTTCATGCTCGAATACTCCGTGAAGTAACCGGCGACGAGTTCGCTCTCTCCCTCCGGAAGATCGAAGGGGATTCGCTTCTGCTCCGCGATGGCCGCCGCGAGGAACAGGCAGAACGCGAGAGGCTGCACGAAGACGCCCCAGCTGTTCTCTGCCTGCCAGCGGATCATCTCGTCGACCCGCAGGGTGCCGTACACCATGACGACGCCAACGATGGTCAGGCCGAGCGTGACCTCGTAGGAGACCATCTGGCTCGCGCCGCGAAGGCCGCCGATGAGGCTGTACTTGTTGTCGCTGGACCAGCCCGCGAGGGCCGCCCCGACGATTCCCGTGCCGGCGACCGCGAAGAAGAACAGCACGCCGACGTTGAGATCGACGGCCTGCAGCGACAGGGCGCCGTCGGTGCACACGCCCTCACGCGGGACGCGCGACATGAGCTCTCCGAGCTGCAGGGCTCCGGTGGCATCGGTGCCGAAGCAGAGCGTGTCTCCGAACGGCACCACGGCGAGCACCACGAGCGCGGGCACGACGCTGATGATGGGCGCCAGGCCGTGAAGCAGGCGATCGGCGTTCGGCGGAATGAAGTCCTCCTTGAAGATGAACTTCAACCCGTCTGCGGCGGGATGGAGGATCCCGAACAGCGTCACGCGGACGCGCTCGTGGCGGAACCTGAGCGCGGCGTAGACCGCGCCGCCGACGATGCCGAACGCCAGCAGGCCCGCGCCGCCACCGTACGCCAGGTCGCGCAGGAACCTGCCCGGCTCGGTGCCACGGAGCAACACCCCCACGAACGTCACCGCGGCGTGGACTCCGATGCCGATCCAGAAGATCCGCCGCGGATCACCGACCTGCTCGAGCCACGCGTCGAACGGATTCTTCACCCCGCGGCGCCGGATGCGACCGCCGATGAGCAGCAGCGTGAACCACCAGACGAAGATCGCGAGGTGGGCGAAGAGCATCGCACGGCCCGTGAACACGGCCGGAACTTCCGGGCGCGCACCGAAGGCGAGGTAGAGGACACCTGCCGCGGCTCCGAAGGCGGGCACTGAAACGAGCCCGCGGACGACGTCACGAGGTACCCACACGCCGGCGCGCTGTGGTCCCACACGATCCTGGATCATCGATCCTTGCCGCCGGTCCGCCCACGTGAGGAGCGCGCCGAGGTTCATGGAGAACATGACGACGAAGAACCCCTTGATGAACCCGAGCACCCCCGGGTTCGCCACCCACGCGAGCACGGCGCTCACGCCTGGGCTCCCGCGGTGGGGGCTGCGCCGGACGCAGGGGAGGCGACGGCGGCGACGGCAGCGCCCGGGTCGGGCGCCATGGCGCGCCGAACGTCCTTCAAGCGCTGCCAGGACAGCTGGTGCCCCATCGCTTCGGCGAGCAGCGCCACCACGCGCCACCCGGGAAGCGAGTCACCGTGGGGCAGGATGGCGCGCTGACTCTCCTGGGCCATGCCCTTCGCGTTGACGTAGGTTCCGCTCGCTTCCGCCCAGGTGCATGCCGGCAGCACGACCTTCGCGTGGTCCGCGAGGGGCCCTGCGTGAGTGGCGATGAGCACCAGGGCCTCCACGTCCTCGAACGCCGCGGCCTCGGTCGGATCCGTCGCGTCCGCGCCCAGCGCGAGGACGTGCGTGATTTTCCCGGCACCGATTGCGGTAGCCAGCTCCTTGAACGACGCGGGCGGCGCGCTGGTGCACAGTCCGGTGACGCCACGCGCGTTGGGGTTCTTGTCGGGGTGCCGCAGGATGTCGTCCCCTCCCCCTTCGGGCTTTCCGCTCACGAACACGTTGCCGGTGCCCACGAAGTCGCGGGCCAGCGTCAGCATCGCGTAGTTGTCCTCGTTCGAATGCTGCGCGCTCAGCACGATCGCCAGCCGCTCCGGATCCACCCCCGAGAGCAGCTTCGCGGCACGCTTCAACGCTGCGTCGAGCTTCTTGGGCTTCTTCTCGACCTGCGCGCGAAGCACGCGCCCCGTGTGAACGCGCGCGTAGTCGAGCATGCCCTCGTCGCACATCCAGTACTGATTCACCGCGGGGTTTTCCCGGGGCCGATGGCGGTACACCGTCTGGTTGCGCGGATCGTAGTCCAGGAAGGCGTTGCAACCCGTGGCGCAACCCTGGCAAACGGTCCGCGCTGACCGCAGAAACCAGACGCGCGCCTTGAAGCGGAAATCCGTGGCGGTGAGCGCGCCCACCGGACAGACGTACTCAGTCATCAGCGAGTACGGGTGGTCCAGACTGCGGCCGGGCGAGAGCACGACCTCGCTCAAGTTGCCCCGCTCGCGAAGGTCGAGGACGGGATCCTTCGCGACCTCCTGACAGAACCGAATGCACCTGGTGCAGACGATGCAGCGCTCCGCGTCGTAGACGATGGTGGGGCCGAACACGACGGCCTTGGGCTTGTGCACGGGCTCGTCGTGCATCCGCTTCTTCGTACCCTGGTGCTCGAGCCAGTAGTCCTGTAGCCGGCACTCGCCCGCCTGATCGCAGATGGGGCAATCCACGGGGTGGTTCAGGAGCAGGAGTTCCTGAACGGCGCTCCGCGCCTGCTTCACGTGGTCGCTCGACTCGCTCTTGACCTCCAGGCCTTCGCTCGCCGCCCACTGGCAGGCCGGCTGCAGCTTGGGCTTCTTGGCAACGCTGTACTCGCGGCTCTTCGGATCCCAGTTGAGGACGTCCAGGGTCAGCGCAGGCCGACCCGGCGGTGGGAGAACCTCCACCAGGCACATGCGGCAGTTGGCCGCAACGCTCAGACCGGGGTGCCAGCAGTAGTGCGGCACGTCGATGCCGGCGCGCCGGGCTGCCTGGATGATGGTCTCACCCTTGTCGAAGGGGATCTCGCGACCGTCTAGCTTGAAGGTGGGCATGGGGTTGAAGAGTGTGCTGAAGGGTGGTGAGCCTTCAGCGATCGCACTCGCCTCCGATCATGTTGAGGGAGCCGAACGACGGGACGACGTCCGCGATCATCTGCCCCGTGATGATTCGCTCGAGCCCGGCGGTGGCTAGAAACGAAGGGGGACGAATGCGCACGCGGTAGGGCGTGCCGCTTCCGTCGCTCACGAGATAGAACCCAAGCTCGCCGTTGCCCGCCTCGGAGTATCCGTACACCTCACCCGCCGGGATCTTCAGCCCCTCCATCACGATCTTGAAGTGCTGAATCGTCCCCTCGATGCTCGAGTAGACCTCTTCCTTCGGCGGCAGGATGACCCGTGGGTCCGATACGTTCACCGGGCCGTCGTCCGCCATGCGCTCGCAACACTGCTCGATGATCCGGGCGCTCTGGCGGATCTCGGCGATGCGCACCATGAACCGATCGAGGCAGTCCGACCGCGTTCCGACGGGCACGTCGAAATCCACCTCGGCGTACTTCATGTACGGGTGCGCCTTGCGAACGTCGTAGGCGATCCCCGTGGAGCGGAGGCAGGGTCCGGTCCAGGCGAGCGAGATCGCGTCGGCCTGCGAAATGACGCCGACGTCTTCGAGGCGGTCGAGGAAGATCCGGTTCTTGAAGAGCAGGCTCTCCACCTCGTCCACGATGCTGGCGATCTGCTTCACCGCCGCGCGAGCGTGCTCCTTGAACCCCGTCGTCGGGGGGTGCGCCATCCCGCCGACGCGACCAAAACTGTGCGTCAGGCGGGCGCCGGTCTCCTCCTCCATGACGTCCCAGATCATTTCACGGCCCTTCACCATCCAGAGGAAGGGCGTGAACGCACCGAGCTCCATCGCCATGGCGCCGTCGCACGTCAGGTGGTCCGAAATTCGCGCGAGCTCCCCCAGGGCCATCCGGTACCACTGGCAGCGCTCGGGCACCTCGATGCCCAGCATCTTCTCGCACGCGAGCGCGAAGCCGACGTTGTTCAGCATCGGCGACACGTAGTTGCACCGGTCGACGTAGGGGAACACCTGGGTCCAGGTGCCTCGCTCGCACATCTTTTCGAAGCCACGGTGGAGGTAACCGACCTGCACGTCCACGTGCACGATCGTCTCGCCCGAGAGCTCCATCACGCAGCGCACGGTCCCGTGCATCGCGGGATGCGCCGGGCCGACGTTCAGCATCGTGGAGGCGTCCGACGGGAGTTCGAGGGCGCTCTCCTCGAGGTCTAGATCGAGCGGCTCCATCTCACTCCTCGTCCGACCGGTAGTCGTGCGTCTGGCGACCGAAGCTCATGCCCTCGTCCGGGCCGAACGGCGCGAGCTTCTCGATGTTCTCGACCTCCCGATACGGCACGAGCGGCTGGATCCGTTCCGCGGGGTAGTCTCTGCGCAAGGGATGCCCCTCGAACTCCGGATACAGGAGGATTCGGCGGAGGTCCGGGTGACCGAGAAAGCTCACGCCGAACATGTCCCAGCACTCCCGCTCCATCCAGTTGGCGGAAGCGAACAGGTCCGACAGAGTGTCGATCTCCGCGCCTTCGCCGTCGGCACCGCCGACGCAGGTCTTCACTCGAAGGCGGTGCGCCTTCTCGAGCGAGTAGTAGTGGGTGACGAGTTCGAACCGCGGCTCGCGATCGGGATAGTCCACGGCGGTGAGGTCCCCCAGCATGTCCATGGCGGCGCGTGGGTCATCGCGCAGAAACTTTGCGACGGCCTTCCAGTGCGTCGGCGCGATGACCACGGTCTCGTCGCCGTGCAGCGCGTGGCTGGCGAGGACGGCGTCCCCGAAGGCGTCCTTTACGAGGTCGACGAGCACCTGCGCCATGAGTCAGCGCCCCCGCCCGTGCGTGTGGTGTGCCGCAACCAGCATGGTCAGTACATCGTGTCGCGCGAGGCCTTCGACTTGCGGACCTTGACCAGCCCATGGTGATGGCTGGTCGCAGGGTCGATCCTGGGCTTCACGATCGCCGGATCGCGGTTTCCCGTCTGGATCTTGTCCATCAGCAGCAGGAGGCCATCGAGGACGGCCTCGGGCCGCGGCGGACAGCCGGGGATGTAGACGTCGCAGGGGACGATCTTGTCGATGCCGGCGACGGTCGTGTAGTTGTCATAGAACCCACCGCACGACGCGCACGTTCCGAACGCCATCACCCACTTCGGGTCGGCCATCTGTTCGTAAATGCGCTTGAGCACGGGCGCCTGGCGCTGCGAGATGGTGCCGACCACCCAGAGCAGGTCGCTCTGCCGCGGGCTGAAGCGGGGCGCCTCGGCCCCGAAGCGCGCGAGGTCGAACCGGGGGCTCGTGACCGCCATGAACTCCATGCCGCAGCACGCCGTGACGAAGGGGTACATGAAGAGCGAGTACTTCTGCGCCCAGTTCAGGAGCGCCGTCGCCTTCGTCGTGGCGAAACCGGCGCCCTCCCCGGCCTCCATCACGTGGGTCGTCGTGGTCACGTCTCCCACTCGAGCGCTCCCTTCTTCCAGCAGTACACCAGCGCCACGAGGAGCGCGGAGACGAAGGCGAGCATGGTCGCGAACCCCGTCCACCCGAGCCCCTTGAAGAGCGCCGCCCACGGGTAGATGAACACGACCTCCACGTCGAAGACCACGAACAGGATCGCCGTGAGATAGAACTTGACGCTCATCTTCACGTGACGCGCGCCATCGGTGTCCGCGCCGCACTCGAAGGGCATCATCTTCTCGGGCGTCGGGTTCTTCTTGCCGAGGAGGTGCCCGCCGGCGAACATCCCGCCGGCCAGCGCCAGCGACACCGCGAACATCAGGAACATGGGGAGGTAGGTATCGACCATCGATCCGCCTCGAGCGCCCCGCCCTCGCGAAGCGCAAGACCGCGAAATTACGGCACTCGCCGTGGCCTCTTGTAGTGCGCTGCCGGCGGCCCTGTCAACGGGAACGCGCCAGCGCTCGCCGGGGCCCCGCCTGGACAAAGAGCTGACATCTCGGCGGGTTGAGCAATCGTGCGGGGCGCCCGATCGATCACCAACTCAGGCGGACACGGCGCGCGTCTGGTCGCGCCACGCCGTGAACGCGGCGCCGAGACCGGCCTCGACCGTCGAGCGGATGGCGTCGAGCTCGGCTTCGGCGGCGCCGGCCTCCCGCGCCTCGATGAGCGCGCCGAGAGCGGCCACGTGCTTGCGCCGCGCAGCGAACGCGCGGGCCAGCAGGATCCACACGTCCTTCCCGCCGCCGCCCAGGTTGGCGGCGCGGCGCAGCGGGCCGATGGCCTCGCCGGGTCGATTGTCGGTGAGCATGGCACGACCGAGGCGGAGGAAGATCCCCTGGGCTGCGGCGCCGTCGCCCGCGTACTGCACCCCGAGCCGCAGGACCTCTTCCCCCTTCGCGACCTCGTCGAGGGCGATGCACGCGCTGCCGAGCAAGCCGAGCCCCTGGGCGATGCGCGCACGCGCCTCGGCGTTGAGGAGCTGACCCTCCGGCGTGCGCAGGAAGATGGCCAGGGGCGCGGGCCACGCGCCGAGCAGCTCCAGGATGCGGACGTTGTCCCCCGCCTCGGCCGCCTTCTCGGCCTCCGCGACGCGAGCCAGATCGATGGCGCTCCGGCCCCGTCGCGACGCGCGGTCGAGCTCCTCGAGGACGTGCGCCCGCAGGCGCGTGCGGAAGGTATCGAGGTCGAACGACTCCTCGATACCATCGTGCAGGACGTGGAGGCGGGACGTCCCGGCCTCACTGGCGAGCTCGCGAAGGCTGTATCCGTACAGCGGTGCGAGCAGCAGGTACCTGACGCCGATGTGGAGCTGGAGGGCCTCGGTGTCGGTCGCCCGCTCCGGAACCGGGCCGGGCGGCTCCTCGGCGACCAGCGCGCTCACCAGGCGCCGACGGAAATCGGCGAGGGTGAGCCGCTGGGTGTCCACGTCGGTGGCCTCGGCGTCCTGGGGGCCCACCGTGAAGTCGACGAGGGTGTTGTCCGGGTTGCGACGATCCACGGTCAGCGCCGTGATTCGCGCACCGGTGATCATCGAGAACGCGAAGAACCGCTCACCGACGATGTCGCAGAGCGCCGAGAAGCTCCCGATCCCCTCACCGATGCGCTCGAACCACCCATCGGTACGGATCGCGTCGAGCAAGAACGTGCGGGGTGCCATGAGGCCGGGTCATGGGAGAGTCGCACGGGAGGTCCGGGTTTTCCAGGACCGGGAGGCGCGGTTCACGCCCAGTGCCGGCACACGGGCTTCACGCCGCATCCCTCGCAGAGCCGCGCATCCCGCCGGGACGGGCATCGCAGGGCCATGCCCATGTGGCACAGCGAGAAGTCGAAGCGGACGGGGTCGAGCGGGTCGTACCGCCGAAGCTCGCGCGTCACCTCCTCCGCGGCGGTCCAGTCGGCCGAGCGACGGCGGGTCAGGCCCAGGTTCTTGGCCAGGCGAAAGACGTGGACGTCCAGCGGTACGACCAGCGCCGCGGTGGACACCGACCGGGTCCACAGGCCCAGGTCCACGCCGTCGTCCGGCCGAACCATCCACCGGAGGTAGAGCATCAGCCGCTTGCAGGCGCTCGCCTTCTCCGGATCGGGGAGCAGATGCGCCGCACCGCGCCGCGCGCGCGCCGCACGGTCGAGCCCTCCCTCGCGGCGGATCTCGCTGGTCCACGCGCCCAGGGCTCCGCGCAGCGACCCGGAGTCCGTGAGCGCCTCGGCGAACGCCCCACCGAGCGAGCCGGCCCTGACCTGAACGCGGCGCGCACCCACGGTGAGACGGGCCACGTCGGCACCGCCGTACACGCGGTGGCGGAACCCGCCGAGCGCCCGACGCACGTCGCCGGGGGAGTCGGCGAACCGCGCCGGACGCGGACCCAGTCGCTCCAGCACGTCGGCCACCTTCGCTCGCAGCGCCTTCGCGTTGCCGAACGCCAGACACGCGGCGAGCAGGGCGGCGAGCTCCACGTCTCCGTGGTCGGCGTAGCGACGTGCCCGTACCACGCCGATGGGATCGGACCCCAGCCGCTCGGCGACCCGGCAGTGCCGCTCCACCTGGCGCAGCGCTTCGCCGATGGCCGCGCGGCGCTCCGCGAGCGAGGCGCGCGTGCTCACCGGTCGAGCGCTTCCCGGACCACGGCCGTCCCCAGGCTGTGGCGCTCCGCGGAACCCGTGGAATCCGCGGGAGGCAGCAGCGCGACGCGAGAGCGCTCGGCGGCCGTGATGACGACGCCCGGCTCGACGTCCAGCAAACGCGGTCCGTTCACGAGGACCTCGCCGACTCTCACCCTGCCGGTCACGACGAACACGGCGGTCGTTCCCGCCGTCACCTCGTGCTTCTCGTCGGCTTCCTGACGGACGATCCGCGCGCGTTCTATCCACTCGAGCCGAGCGTCGTGGTCGAGGTGGCGGTAGCGACGCTCGCCGCGAACGTGGTTGTCGAAGATGCGACGCACGAACGCCCGCCACACTGCCGCTTCGAGCTGCGGCGCCGCCTCCAGGAGGTGCGTGAAGGCCTGGCGACCAATTCGACCCAGGGTGACGGACGTCGCGGCGCGGACGCTCGCGGTTCGGGGCTCGCCGGTCAGCAGCGCCATTTCGCCGACGACGTCCCCGCCGCCCAGGACGTCCACGAGCGCTTCCTCCGCCCCCGCGGTCACCAGGACGTGCACCGCCCCGCGGGCGATGACGAACAGGCTGTCCCCCCCTTCACCCTGGCGGAACAGGTAATCGCCGGGAGGGACCACCATCTCTTCCGTGATCTCCGCGAGCTCCGCCAGCGCCTCGCGGCTCAGCGCCTGGAAGAGCGGCGTCTTCGCGACGAGGTCCGCCGTCTCCGGGATCTGGACGCGCTCCGCGAAATTTCGCAGGTCGCTCATGTCGTGCTCGACCCGGTGGAGCTCTGCGTGAGCCTGCTGGTGATCGAGGACCCCGTGCTCCATCAGTCGAACGAAGCCCTCGCGCTCGAGGTTGAGCTCTATCCGGCGGGCCAGCCGGGTCTCCACGGCGCGCGCCATTTCCGGGAGGTTGGTGCGCAGATCCTCCAGGCGCTCCTTGGCGACACGCAGGTACCGGCGATACGTCTCGCGCACGTCGTCCAGCGTCGCGGCTTCACACCCCTTGATGGCGTCGAGCCTGGCGAGGACGACGTCCGCGGCGTGGGCCTCGGCGCGCCAGAGATCGTACCGGAGGGCCACGGCCTCGAACCCCATGGCGCCACGGCCGAAGAGCCAGGCGACACCGCCGGTGATCGCCGGCGCCCGATCGAGCGGCGGCGCCAGATCGCCCCGACCCATGCGGTCGAGCTGCCGGTCGATCTCGGCCGTGAGGAGGCGGACCGCCTGCGAGCCCAGCGTGCCGGCGGCGAAGGATTCCCAGTAGGCCTGCCGCTCCACGGCCAGGATCTTTCGCCAGTGCCCCGCCGCGCGCTCGGACGCGGGCCCCTGCGCCAGTTCGTCGCGGACACGTCCGAGCTCCGCCTCCACGGCCTCTCGTCTCGCGCCGAGACGGCGACTCACCTCGGTCCAGTCCACCGTGCGCAGATCTCGCGACTTCGACACCTCGTCGATCTGGCGCGCCACGCCCTCGAGAACCAGGGACCGCGCCGTCAGGTTGGCCAGCTGCTCGGACGGCGGTGGTCGGTCGAAGCCGAGCGCGGCGAGCACCCGCGAAATGGTCGTCCCGTTGACGAGAATGGTGAGCAGGACGACGCCGGCGGTCGCCAGCAGGATCTGGTGGCGAAGCTCCGCCGGCACGGCGGGGTTCTGCGCGACGATGAGCGCCAGCGCGAGCGACACGGCGCCGCGCAGCCCGCCCCAGACCACGACGAGAGAGTCCGCGTGGCTCATGCCTTCGCTCAGGCGATCGCACAGGGGCCGAAACGCGAACGTCAGGACGGCACGGATGACCATGACGCCCGCGTACACGGCTCCGACGAGCGCCAAGTCCCCGAGGGTGGCGGAGTGGAGCTCGCGGCCGATGACGACACCGACGAGCACGAAGATGAGCGTGTTGGCGACGTACCCGAGCATCTGCCAGAAGCGATGGAGAAACTCCTGGATCTCCGGGCTGATCTTCCGCTTCCCGGTCGCGCTCATCCACAGGCCTGCCGTGACCACGGCCATGACGCCGGACACGTGCAGGAGCCCCTCGGCGACGATCATGGAGGCGTAGGCGAGCACCAGCGTCAGCGTGATCTCGCTGAGCGGATCGTTGAACATGCGCTCGATCCACCACGACAGGACGAACGCGAGCACGAGGCCCACCGCGACGCCGCCGCTGACGACCACGGCGAACCGCACCAGAGCGTCCGTGGCGCTGAGGGAAGCCACGCGCCCCGTCAGGAGCTCCAGAACCAGGCTGAAGACGACGATCGACGTGCCGTCGTTCAGGAGGCTCTCGCCTTCGACGAGCACACCGAGGCGCTTCGACACGCCCAGCTCGCTGAAGATGGCGACCACCGCGACGGGGTCCGTGGCGCTGATGAGCGCCCCGAACACCAGCGCGGCGGGCCAGCCCCACGCCCACGTGCTCGCGGTGCCGTAGACCATCATGGCGCCCACCATGAACGTGCTCAGTACGAGCGCGGGCGCGGCCAGGAGCGTCACCGCGCCCAGGTTCTTCCGGAAAGATCCGACGTCGATCGCGAACGCACTCTCGAAGACCAGCGCCGGCAGGAACACGAAGATGATCAGGTCGGGCGTGACCTGCGTTCCCAGCGTCACGAGCCCGACGAAGGATCCCGCGGGCGCCTCGGTGGCGCGTCGCAACGCGAGACCGCCGGCGATGCCGAGGACCAGCATGCCGATGGTGTAGGGAAACCTGAGCTTGCTCGAGAACAGCCGCATCGCGGCGCCGACGAGCAACGCCAGCCCGACGATGAGAACGACCGCGAGCTCCGCTCGGTTCATGCGTCAGAGGTACTCGTTGACCAGGTTCTCGAGCATTTCTTGCTTGCCGCTCGGGGGGCGCGCGGGGTCGCCCTGCTCGAGGATGTGGCGCTCCAGATCCGCGAAGCCGACGTCGCCGGTCTCGATGGACCGGCCCAGCCCTTCGTCGAACGACGCGTAGCGGTCCCTCACGAAGCGCGAGAGGACGCCGTCGTGGGCCATCCTCGCCGCGGCGCGGAGACCGCGCGCGAACGCGTCCATCGCACCGATGTGCGCGATGAAGAGGTCCTCGTCGTCGTGACTCTCGCGTCGCACCTTGGCGTCGAAGTTGAGGCCACCGGCACCGAGCCCACCCTGCCCCAGCACGACCATCATGATCTGGGTCGTCACGTAGAGGTTGGTCGGAAACTGGTCGGTGTCCCACCCGAGGAGCGTGTCGCCCCAGTTGGCGTCGATGGACCCGAGCGCCCCTTGGCTCGACGCGTACGCGATCTCGTGGATCATCTCGTGCCCCGCGAGGGTGGCGTGATTCGTCTCGACGTTGAGCTTGAAGGGTCCCAGGAGGTTGGCCCCCCGCAAGAGCGCGATGACGTTCCCCGCGTCGTAGTCGTACTGGTGCTTCATGGGCTCCCGAGGCTTGGGCTCGATGAGCAGGGGGCCGGCGAACCCGATCGACCGGGCGTGCTCCAGCGCCATGCCGAGGAACCGCGCCAGGTGATCGAGCTCCCTCCCGACGTCCGTGTTGTACGAACTCTGGTAGCCCTCGCGACCACCCCAGAACACGTAGTTCTCGCCGCCGAGTTCGTGGGTCACCTCGATGGCCTTCTTCACCTGGGCCGCCGCGTAGGCGAAGACGTCGGCGCGCGGACTCGTGGCCGCGCCCTGGGCGTAGCGCGGGTGCGAGAAGAGGTTGGCGGTGCCCCACAGCAGGCCCACGCCGGTCCGCTGCTGCTCTTCTCGGAGCACCTTCACGATGCGATCGAGGTTCGCGTTCGTTTCTCGCAGGTTCGCCCCCTCGGGAGCCACGTCCCGATCGTGAAAGCAGTAGTACGGGTTGCCGAGCTTCTCGAACAGCTCGAACGCCGCTCGCACCCGGCGCTCCGCGTTGACGAGGGAGTTCGAACCATCGTCCCAGCTCCGCTCGAGGGTTCCTGGCCCGAACGGGTCCGCGCCGGTGCCGCGGAACGTGTGCCAGAACGCGACCGAGAAACGCAGATGCTCCTTCATGGTCTTGCCGGCCACCACGGCCGCGGCGTCGTAGTGCTTGAACGCCAGCGGGTTGTTGCTCTCGGAACCTTCGTAGGCGACCCGACCGACCGACGGAAAGTACTCCATTCGCGGACCTCCGCGGGGCAGCGTACCAGCCCGGCGCACCGCCGACGACGAGCGGGAAAGGCGCGCGCCGTGGCGGTCGATGGGGTACCTTCGCGCGGTGCCCACCAGCTACGAGGGGGGATGTCACTGCGGGCGCGTCCGCTTCCGCGTGCGCGTCCGCGAGCACCGCGCCATCGCCTGCAACTGCTCGATCTGCTCGAAGAAGGGCTTTCTACACCTCCTCGTGCCGCCGGAAGACTTCGAGCTCGTGCACGGCGAGGACGCGCTCGAGGTTTACACCTTCAACACGCGGGTCGCGAAGCACCGGTTCTGCCGCACGTGCGGCGTACAGGCGTTCTACACGCCACGGTCGCACCCGGACCACGTGGACGTGAACGTCCGCTGCCTGGACGGTGTCCCGCCGGGCCGCTTCGACGTCACGGAGTTCGATGGCCAGAACTGGGAAGACAACGTCGAAGCGATCCGCTGACGTGGACGCTGCGGTCCGGCGCGCCCTCGCCGGCGGTCGTGCGGCCGCGCTCACCCAGCGCCTCTTGCCCTGGTACGACCGCGAGCGCCGGGACCTGCCGTGGCGCCGAACACGGGATCCCTACGCCATCTGGGTGAGCGAGGTCATGCTGCAGCAGACGCAGGTGGAGACCGTTCTCCCCTACTACCGGCGCTTTCTGGGCCGCTTTCCGCGACTTGCAGATCTCGCCGCGGCCCCGGAGTCCGAGGTCCTGCGGGTGTGGGAGGGCCTGGGCTACTACGCGCGCGCCCGCAGGCTCCGGGAGGCGGCGCGGCTCGTCGTGGACCAGCGCGACGGCGAGCTGCCGACGACGGTCGAGGAGCTGCGCACCCTGCCCGGAATCGGCCCCTACTCTGCAGCGGCGATCGCGAGCATCGCTCATGGGCGGCGAGCAGCGGTCGTGGACGGAAACGTGGAGCGCCTCATCGTGAGACTCTTCGGCCTCCGCGGCCTGCCGAAGCGCGCGCCGCTGGCTCGAACGCTTCGCGAAATCGCCGAAGCGCTGGTCCCGGACGGGCGCTCGAGCGCCCACAACCAGGCCATGATGGAGCTCGGCGCGACCGTCTGCACGCCGAGGCGCCCTCGCTGCGACGCGTGCCCGGTGGCCCAGGTGTGCGCCGCGCGGCGGCGGGGCCTCGTGAACCGCCTCCCCGAACGGCCGCCGCGCCGAAGCGCGACCCCAGTCCGCTCCGTGGCGGCGCTCGTCGTCCGAGGCGGCCGCTACCTCCTCACGCGGCGCGGGAATGAATCGCCACGCTGGGGCGGACTGTGGACGTTTCCCACGGACGACCTTCGCCGGGCGGAGACGCCCGAAGCCGCCGTTCGTCGCGCGGTCCTGGAGCAGACCGGCGTGCTCACGAGCGCTCGCGCGCTCGCGACGGTCACGCGATTCACCGTCACGCGCTTCCGCATCACCCTGGACGTGTACGCCTGCACGCCGGGCAGCGGTGCGGCGAAGCCGCTGCGCGCGGCAGAGGTCGCCTGGGTGCGCGCGGAAGACCTCGACGCACTCCCGATGCCCAACGGGCATCGCGTCGTCGCCGCGCTGTGCCGAGCACGGGGCAGCACGTGAGCGCCGACGCGGTGCGGGAGGTGGGCATCGCGCTCGTCTGGCGCGGCGGGCTGCTCCTCGTGGCCCGGCGCCCGGACGACGCGCACCTCGGAGGGCTCTGGGAGTTTCCCGGGGGCAAGATGGAACCCGGTGAATCGCCGGAAGCCTGCGCCGAACGCGAGGTCTTCGAGGAGCTGGGCCTCCGTTGCCGCGCGCGCGGTCGGCGCGAGGCGATTCGATGGGAGTACGCGGACCGAACCGTCGTGCTGCACCCGGTGGACTGCGAGGCGACGGACGGAGACGCACGCGCGATGACGGCGCGCACCGTGGAGTGGATCGCCCCCGACTCGCTGCCGCGCTACCCGATGCCCGCCGCGAACGCCGGCCTCGTGGCGACGCTCATGGCCCAGCCACGGCACGACGCCTGAACACGCTCGACACGTCCGCGGCTTGCGCCACCCCCAGGGAAATGACGGTGGCGGCAACCACCTGCCGCAACGTCACCTCCGCACCGAGAACGAAGCGCGCAGACACCGCGGCGACGACGGGCTGCAGGCAGATGTAGACGGCGACGACCGACGACTCGACCCGTCGCAACGCGTACGCGTTGAGCAGGTAGGTGAGCACCGTCGGTCCGACCAGAATGAACGCGAGCGACCGGACGGCGCCCCCGGAGAGGGTCGTCCAGCTCGCCGCCGCCGCTTCCCTCCAGACGAACGGTAGCGCGATGCCGGCTCCGAACACGTAGAACCACGCCACCGCCCGGACCTCTCCCACACGCGCGATCACCGGACGCGCGAAGACGAGGAAGACCGCGTACGCGGCGGCGCCCCCCAGGATCAGCAGGCTGCCCACGGACGCGTCGCTCGACAGCTCGAGCCGATCGATTCCCACGAGGAGCGCGGCGCCGAGAAGCGCGACCACGACCCCGGCGAGGCGCGCGGGGCCGGGCCGCTCGACGCCGACCGCCGACGCGACGGCCAGCGTGAGTGCGGGGACCGCGACCACGACGACGCCGGCGTTGACCGGCCCGGCGAGGGCAAGGCCTTCCACGTAGAGGACCTGGTTGAGCGAGATCCCGGTACCCGCGAGCAAGGCGAGGCGCACCAGATCCGCGCGGCTCGGCAGGCTGCGCCACGGTAGACCCGCGAGCACCACCAGAACGGGCGCGCCCGCCGCAAGCCGGAACGCGACGACGGCCTGCGGGGAGAGCTCGTCGAGCACGGCCGCCCCGGCCACGGGCCAGAGACCGAAGAGCACCTGGACGGCAACCAGCGCGGAGTGGACGCGCAGGACGGGACTCACACGTTCATGGGCGCCGTCTTGTCGGGGTTGATCCCGAGGATCCCGATCGCGCGGACGAGGTCCCGGGGTTCCAGACGTCCCTCGCGGCGCAGCGCGTCGAGCGTGGCCAGGGCGACGTGCTCCGCGCTCACCTCGAAGTGCGTCCGGAGTGCTTCGCGCGTGTCGCTCATCCCGAAGCCGTCCGTGCCGAGTGCGACCATCCGGCGTGGCACGAAGCGCGCCACCTGGTCGGCGACGATCTTCATGTAATCGGTCGCGGCGACGATCGGCCCCTCGCTCCCCTCGACCGCCTGGGTCAGGTAGGGCACGCGCTGTTCGGCCTCAGGGTTGAGGCGGTTGAAGCGCTCGCACTCGAGGGCGTCGTTCCGTAGCTGCTGATAGCTGGTGACGCTCCACACGTCCGCCGCCACGTCGAACGACTCCGCCAGGATCTCCTGCGCGCGAAGCACCTCCCTCAGGATCGACCCGCTACCGAAGAGCTGGGCACGGTGCTTCCCGGGCGCCGCCGCCGGACGAAACCGATAAATCCCCTCGAGGATCCCGTTCTTCACGCCATCGTCCATCGGCGGCATGGCGTACGACTCGTTCTGGAGGGTCACGTAGTAGAAGACGTTCTCTCCGTCCTGGAACATCCGTCGCAGTCCGTCCTCGACGACGACCGCGAGCTCGTAGGCCCACGCCACGTCGTACGCGAGCACGTTCGGCACGGTGGAGGCGAGCACGTGGCTGTGACCGTCCTCGTGCTGCAGTCCCTCCCCGTTGAGCGTCGTCCGTCCGGCCGTCGCTCCCAGCAGGAATCCGCGTCCCATGGCGTCCCCGACCTGCCAGACCTGATCGCCAATCCGTTGAAACCCGAACATCGAGTAGAAGATGTAGAACGGGATCATCGGCACGCCGTGGGTCGAGTACGCGGTGCTCGCCGCCAGGAACGACGCCATCGATCCGGCCTCGGTGATCCCCTCCTCCAGGACCTGCCCGTCCTTGCTCTCGCGGTAGTAGAGCAGGCGCCCCTTGTCGACGGGCTCGTAGAGCTGTCCGTGGGCCGCGTAGATCCCGACCTGGCTGAAGAGCGCGTCCATCCCGAAGGTGCGCGCTTCGTCCGGGATGATGGGAACGACCTGCTTGCCGAGCTTCTTGTCACGCAGAAGCTTCGACAGGAGTCGCGCGAAGACCATCGTGGTCGACGCCTCACCCTTCTTGGTTCCGGCGTGGAACTCGGCGTAGAAGTCCGCCGCCGGCAGCTCGAGGGGCACCTGGACGTGCACGTTTCGCTTCGGAACGCAGCCACCGAGATCGTGGCGGCGCTCCATCATGTACCTGACCTCGGGGCTGTTCATGCCCGGGTGGTAGAAGGGAGCGTCCCTGAGCTTCTCGTCGGCGACGGGCAGCTCGAGGAGATCACGAAACGCTCGGAGTTCGTCGAGCTCCATCTTCTTCTTCTGGTGCGTGACGTTGCTCCCCTCGAACCCCTCGCCCAGCGTCCAGCCCTTGACCGTGTGCGCGAGAATCGCCGTCGGGCGCCCCTTGTGCTCCACCGCGGCCCTGTAGGCGGCGTAGATTTTCCGGAAGCTGTGACCTCCGCGCCGTAGCCGGCGAATGTCGTCGTCCGTGAGGTCGGCCACCATTTCGAGCAGGCGAGGGTCGCTGCCGAAGAAGTCGCGACGAGTGTAGTCACCGGGCGCCGTGGTGTAGCGCTGCCACTGCCCATCGACGACCTCGTTCATGCGCTGGCGCAGAATCCCCTCCGCGTCCTTGGCCAGAATGCCATCCCAGTCTTCGCTCCAGACCACCTTGATGACGTTCCAGCCCGCTCCGCGAAACACGGCCTCGAGCTCCTGGATGATCTTTCCATTGCCGCGCACGGGCCCGTCGAGGCGCTGCAGGTTGCAGTTCACGACGAAGGTCAGGTTGTCGAGCCCCTCCCGCGCCGCGATGCTGAGGCTTCCCAGCGACTCCGGCTCGTCGGATTCGCCGTCACCCATGAAACACCAGACGCGTGAGCCGGACGTGTCGTGGACACCGCGGTTGAGCAGGTAGCGGTTGAAGCGAGCCTGGTAGATCGCGGCGATGGGTCCGAGCCCCATGCTCACCGTCGGGAACTCCCAGAACGTCGGCATGAGCCGCGGGTGCGGGTAGGACGGAAGCCCGTACTCCACCTCGCGTCGGAAGCACTCCATCATGTCCATCGGGATGCGGCCTTCGAGGAACGCGCGCGCATAGATGCCAGGCGCCGCGTGACCCTGGAAGTAGATCTGGTCGCCGCTCTGGCCTCCGTCCTTGCCCCTGAAGAAGTGGTGAAAGCCCACCTCGTACAGCGTGGCGCTCGACGCGTACGTCGACAGGTGACCGCCTATTCCGGCGAACTTCGTGTTCGCGCGGTGGACCATGGCGACCGCGTTCCACCGAATGTGGCGGCGAATCCGGTGCTCCATCTCGATGTCGCCGGGGTACGGCGGCTCCGCAGAGGTCGGGATGGTGTTGACGTAGTCACTGGTGAGCGGCCCATCGGGCATCACGCCGCGCCGGCGCGCCTCCTCCAGCACGCGCTTCAGGAGGTACCGAGCCCGTTCGCGACCCGCGGTCGTGATCACGTCCGTGATGGAGTCGACCCACTCGCGGGTCTGCGTGGGATCGATGTCGCCCCCTTCGGGTCGGAAAGTGTGCACGGTCGGGCTCCTTCTTGCGGGGGTCGCAGTCTAGTGTGACCACCGGCAAATGCCGACACGCCCGGGGCGATCGCGGGTCAGAAGCCGAAGTCGCGATCGGCGGGCACCGCGGGACGCGCGGCCGGGGCTGGGCTCGCGGGAGGCGCGGAGGGAGCCGCCTTCGACGGGCCGAGCTGTCGGGGCTTCATCGGTCGCGCGGAGGATCGCTCCGTTGACGGGGCAGCGGCGGATCCCTCCGTCGGCGCGGAAGCCGCAACGGAGGGAGACGGCGTCGCGACCCGTCGTGACGGCGTGATTCCGGGCTTCGGAGAACGCTCCACGGTGGCCGACGGAGCGACGGCGTTCACGGCAGCTGCTTCGCGTGCACTGTCTTGCTCGGCGGCCGGCGCGAACACGAACCAGCCGAGCGCTCCTGCAGCGAGCAGCAGCGACGCTCCCCCCAGCACCACTCCCTTGCGGCGGACACCCTCCGCGGGCGGCGCGAGCGTGGTGAGCCCCACGTCGGCGCCGTCGAGGGTGACGTTGCCGGGGAGGCGCGCGGACGGGGGAAGCGGTGCGGGTGCGACGCCGGGAAAACTGGCCGTACGCCGGCTGGCCGGAGGCAACGTGTCGTGGACCGGAGGCCGATCCGAGTCCAGGTCCATCTGTACACCGCTGATCCCCGACTCGAGCCACGTCTTGCGCAGAGAGTTCGCGGTGACGTCTTCGCGCACGCCCTGCTCGTAGAGCCACAGGGCGAGGGCCTCGCCGAGCTCCCACATCGAGCTCCAGCGCTGCAGCTTGTCCTTCTTCAAGCCCCGCTCGATGACGCGCCAGAGCGCAGCATCACCCGCGGCGAAATCCGTGATGGGCTGCGGGTCGTCCTTGGTGATCGACCTGAGCAACGCGTTGTAGTTCTTGCCGACGAACGGGACCCTTCCGGTGATGCACTCGTAGAGCACGACGCAGAACTGCCAGATGTCGGAGTGATGGTCGATGTCGTCCTGACCGTAGGCCTGCTCGGGCGACATGTAGTCGGGACTGCCGAGGAGGGTCCCCTCCTGGGTCAACTTCCGATCGACGTCGTCGAGCTCGCTCTTCGCGATGCCGAAGTCGAGCAGCTTGGGCTGGACGCGCCCCACCTCGTCCCGAGCGAGGAAGATGTTGTCCGGCTTCAGGTCGCGGTGAACGATCCCCTTGTCGTGAGCCGTGGCCAGGCCGTCGGCGATCGGGAGGAGGGACTGAATCGCCTTCGTGGCGGAGAGGCGGGTCGTCTTGTCGAGGGCGTCGGCCAGGCTCTCGCCGTGCAGCAGCTCCATCGCCATGTACGGCTGATTGTCCGCCGTCTTGCCGAAGTCGAGCACGCGGGCGATGGCCGGGTGCCCCAGCTTCGCGGCGGCGCGCGCCTCCCTGGCCATGCGCTCGGCAACGGCGGTTCCGCGCAGATCGGCGTGGATCAGCTTGATGGCGACGGGAACGTCGAGCATCAACGACTGCGCGATCCACACCACCCCCATGCCGCCCTCCCCGAGGGGGCGGACGAGTTCGTACCGGTCGTGAATCACGTCCCCGGCCTTGAACTCGCGCCTCGGTTTGGGGGGCGCAGCCGCTTTCAGGTTACCCACGGTGCCGTCGCTGCCTACGACCGGTCGATCCTAGCTCACTGACAGCCGGCGGGCGACAGCCCCGCGATCCACTCGGCAATCAATGCAACGCCCGCTGCGTCGGGGAGGCGCGAAGCCAGCGGCGGCATGCGGACCTTCGGCTCCTCCGAGGCCACGCGACAGTGGAGGATCGACTCCTCGGGGCTCCCCGGAACCACGTCGAACGACAGGCCGCACGTCGCGCCACCCGCAGAGGTGGGCGCCTTGCAGACGCCCCAGTGCGTCGGGTTGCCCGTCGCGAAGTCCGTGTGTTCCAGGTCGATGTACAGCCCGCTCGAACCGGCGAAGCGATCGGGCGAGTGGCAGTGCCCGCAGTTCGCGTCGAAGTACGATCGCACGCGCAGCTCCAGCGGCTCCGACCCCATCGGATCGGCGAGCCGCCGCCTGTCCTTCGAAGGCGCCGCATCGAGCAGGCCCATGGCGTGGAGGTGATCGATCTGGTTCACGCCGCCACCCCCATGGTCGAAATCGCGGTCGAGCTGCCGCGTCCGCCCCCCGAGGGTGTCCATCGTTCCCTGCTGACCGTGGCACTCCTGGCACTGGTTGGTGTTCGGGACGGCGTAGGCGTTGGTCCATTCGGAACCGTCGTCGTGGATCCACGAGGCGTTCAACGTCTTGCCCGCGACCTCGCGCCGCGCCTCGGTCTGCGCCTCGTTCCACACGTACGTGTGCGCAACCCACGCGCCCTGCGCTTCGTGGACCAGGAGCCGCGTCTCGAGCAGGCGTCGCCCCGCCGACGCGTCGCGACGATCGTGGAGATACGCGAACGTCTTCACCAGAACGGTCCCCACGGGGAACGCCCACTTCTCCACGTCGTCGTAGCCGATGGTCGCGCCTTCCGGGACCCAGAGAAAGCGGTGCTTGGTCGTGTAGTCGGAGAAGAGCGGCGAGATGACGTCGTAGGCGACGACACGGGGCGCGGGGAGCTGTTCCACAGCGCTGGTGAAGAGATTCCACCGGTCCAGCGTGTCCCACGGCGCTCCGGCCAGCGGTGGCGTCACGTCCGTGGGTCGGTCCTTCGACCCGGCGTCTTCCGACCCACACGCAGGTCCGAGCCAGAGCAGCAGGTTGGCCGCGAGTGCGAAGCGAAGCGGGGTCATGATCAGCGCGGGACTCTGAACCCGTCGAGGGGAACGGGCAAGCCGCTGGGCACCACCTTGGGGCGGGACGGGCCGCGGCTGATGTCGGTGAGGCCCTTGTCGAGGAAGCGCGCAATGGCGCGCACGTCCGACTCCGACACGGACGCGTCCTGCAGACGTGCTTCGTGCCGGACGGCGCCCTCGAGCGTCGCTTCCACGCCGCCGTGGAAGTAGGGATCGGAGAAGCGCAGGTTGCGGAGCGTCGGAACGCGGAAGCGGGCACGGTCGGCGTCGTCGCCCGTCGCTTCGAAGCGGCCCTGGTCGTCCTCCACGGCGTGCGCCGTGCGACGATCCGCGAAGCGGTCGCTCTCGAAGAGCGGTGGCTCGTGGCACCCGACGCAGCCGAGGTCGGCGAAGCGGAACATTCCGCGCACCGACTCCTCGTCGAGCGCGAGCCCATCCCCGGCGACGTACCGATCGTACGGGGCCCACGCCGAGACGAAGTCCCGCTGAAATGCCGCGAGAGCGCGCGCGAGATGGGTCGTCGTGACGGGCTCGTGGTCGTCCGGGAACGCGGCGGAGAAGAGCGCGCGGTACTCGGCGTTCGTCGCCAGCTCGCGCACCGCGTCTTCGGGGTCGCGCCCGAGCTCTTCGGGCGTCGTCAACGGGCGCAGCGCCTGATCCTCGAGCGACGCCGCGCGGCCGTCCCAGAACAGGCTCTCGCGGTGCCCGACGTTCCAGAGCGTGGGGGAGTTGCGCCGGGTCGCGTTCGGCCCGGTGCGCCCGGGGCCGGTGGGGCCCACGCCGAGAACGCCGATGGAGACGGCCAGGCCGTCGGAGAGTCCCCAGATCTCGCTGTGGCACGTCGCGCAAGCGACGGCGCGATCGGTGGAGAGCACCGGATCGTAGAAGAGGAGGCGTCCCAGGGCGATCTTCTCGGGCGTCGTCGGGTTGTCCGCCGGCGCGGACGGCTCGGGCACGAGCGCCCCGCGCCACGGGAGCGGCGGCCCCTCGGGACCGCGCGCGATGGACGGGTCCCCCCCCGAGCACCCGAGCGCCGCGCCCACGGCGAGCGCGGCCAGCCGCGGGCGGGTCCTCAGAACGACACGCCCCCGAGCGGCTCGAGCGTGCATTCGTGCGCGGTCGTGTCCGTCGTCTGGTTCATGAACGAGTTCTCCACGTCCAGCATCCGAAACGTGGGGACGTCGCTCGTGCCGAGGCAAATCTCGAGCGCCGCGGCATCGGTCTTCACCGCGCCGTCCCAGATGACGTCTTCGAGCGTCGTCTGATTGAAGAGCGTGGCCACACCCGACGGCATCGACCCGTTGCCGGAGAAGGTGTTGCCGTGAATGTAGTTGCGCTCCGGGTAGCCGTCCGTCTCGGGATCCGTCATCCCACCGGGGATGAGCAACGTGAACGTCACGTGGCTGAAGATCCCGATGCCGGCCGTGTCGTTGCCGGTGATCTCGTTATCCCTGATCTCCACGTCGTCGGCCGCCACCAGGAGAATGCCCAGCCCCGGTGGGACGTTGCCGATGGTGCTCCCCATTTCGGCGAAGTTCTCGTGGTTGTTGTCGTAGGTCTTGTTGTTCCTCACGAGGTGCGTCTTTCCTTCCTTCTGCTTCAGGTTCGGCAACACGGGGATGAAGATCCCCACGGTGTTGTCGAATGCCTCGTTGTCGTAAATCTCGCTGACGCTGCTGTTCTCGACCTCGATGCCGGCGACGTTTCCGTGCGCTCGATTGCGCCGGATGATGGCGCTCGTTCCCTGCCCAACGTAGATGCCGGCGTCGGCGGCACCGACGACCTCGCAGTCCTCGATGAGGACGTTCTCGCTGAAGTTCGGATAGATGGAGTACGCGCCGTTCGTCACGACGGAGCCCGCGTCCCAGGTGACCTTCAGCTTGCGGAAGGTCACGTCCTTCGACCCCGACACGACGATGCCGTTGCCCGGTGTGTTCTTGATCCAGAAGTTCTCGACGGTGAACCCGTCTGCGGTGACGACGACTCCGTCGTCGCCGCTGACCTGGCCGCCGAAGTCGAGGATGGTGTCCTCGACTGCGTCACCGACACCCTTGAGCGTGACGTTCGGCGCCGTCAGGCTGAGCTCGTCGGTGAAGCTGAACGTCCCCTCGTCGAAGCAGAGCGTTTGCCCGGACGGGATCTGGATGAGCGCCGTCTGGACGGTCGCCGTATCGTCGGAGGACGGGGACACCAGGGCATCGCAACCTGCGGGCAGGTTGCCGTTGCCTCCCGTTCCCGCGCTACCGCCGGCGCCCCCGGAGCCGGAGTCGTCACCTCCGCAAGCAACCGTCGAGCCGGCCAGAGCCGCCAGTGCGAGCCAACCGAAACCCGTCGTCCGAATCAGTCCCATGGTACCTCCACATCCAAGAGCGGCGCGTGCTGCTGTGCGCCGAAGACGTCCGAATCGCCGGCGGTTCCCGAGCTCGTGCGTCGCACGATGGTGGCCTTGAAGCTCAGGGCCGGATCGAACGCGTGGATACTTAGCACTTCTTCCGGACGGAGCCGATAAAGGCGCTCGAAGAGCGCGGAGCCGAACACCCCCGTTCGCTTCACCCGCTCGTAGGCCGGTCGGTCGGTAAACATGACGTCGAACGTCAGCTCGAACGGCCCCGCGTTCTTGCTCCGCACGACCTGGGCGATCTCTCGCAGTTTCTTGGTGGCCAAGGGGACTCCTCGCTCGCGACGGTCAGACGTCGGTGAAGCTCACGGGGAAGAGCGCGAGCGGGTCCTCTTCCTCCATGAGGTGGTAAACGTTGAACTCGAAGACGGGGCCCGCCGGGATGTCCAGCGGGGAGAAAGGCGACGCGAGGTTCCCCGCCGTGGAGATCCTGCCCTCGAACCCGTGGTGCAGCAGCGTGCTCCGCGCAAAGCCGCAGAGCATCGTCGCTACCCCCTGCTCCGGCGCGACCACCTCGACGAGGAGGCCCACCTCGTGGCCAGCACGGGGCGTGGGCTCGAGGGCGCCCATGACGGCGTTGCGGCCGTACACGTGGAAGAAGATCCGGTGGGTCGCGGGATCGAGCTCCGAGTACTGCCGGCGGACGTTGGCCCTCGCCTCGTCGAGGAGCTCGTCGAGGTGCTCGATGGCGGCCGGATCTCGGATCCCGGCGACGGTGATGGCGCGAAACCCCACGCGCTTCGAGCCCTCCAGCTTGATGGTGTACCGCTCGGGGACGAAGCGGCTGCCGGTGACGCGCACCGCACGGTCGGTCACCTGCTCGAAGGCGACGCCGGTCAGATCGACGTGCCCACCCGGTCCATGGAGACGATACGGGTCGGACTTCTCGTACAGGCTGTGCGCCGCCACGCTCATCACGGTACAGCGTCGCTCGGGTGAGACCGGCTCGAGCACGAAGCCCGTGGCGTCGAGCGTGCCCATCATCCCGTCGCTCCCGCTCCCCGGAGACGCCGCGATGGCCCCGCACTCCAGGATCTTCGCCATGTGGAGCGCGAGGCCCGGATCCAGGCCTCGGATCATGGGCAGCGCCGCGAACATGCTCGGGTCGTTGGCTCGCCCCGCGATCACGACCTCGGCCCCGCCCTCGAGCGCCTTCACGAAGGGCTCGACTCCCATCTGACCCACGATGCGCGTCGACGCGTCGACCTCCGCCTCGGTCAGCTCGGGCACCGGACCGAGCGGGCTGATCTTCCCTTCGCGCAGCCGACGCTTGACGTGCTCCTTGTCGATCTCGGCCCGGATGGACGCCATGCGGAAACGCAGCTTCTTCTCCGCCGCCACCTTGTAGACGATGGAGAGCGCACCCATGAGGTGCAGGTCGGCCCCCGCGAACCCCGCCGACCCGACGAGCAGCGGGACCTTCGCACGGCAGCAGGCCTCGAGCAGGGGCCCCGTGTCCCGGGTCAAGAACTCGAGGAACGCGGAGACCTGCCCTCCCCCGCCGCCACCGGGCTCGATGCCCAGGTAGTACGGACCTCCGTCCGTGGAGCCGCCGTCCACGGCGACCACGTCGGGCCTCATCGCCATGGCGCGCTCGAGGGACTCGGCCGGGTAGCCGTACCCCAAAATCGCCGTGGGCGAGAAGACCTTCACCTCGCCCATTTCGCGGCCGAGTCTACGCCGAGGCGAACGGAGCGGGACGGGGAATGTTTCGCGCGGCCCACGGCTTGGCGTCGCTCTGCCGCGGACGCATACCGGGGGACGCCGTGCCCAGCGCGGTGCACCCATGAGCCGAAACGTGTCCTACGCCGTGTTCTTCGCCCTCGCGCTCACCGTCGTGGGAGCCGTGCACTTCTACCTCTGGGCGCGCCTGGTGCGCGATCCGGCGTGGCCCGCGCCCTGGTACGGGCTGCTCACGGGGCTCGCGGTCGCACTCTTCGTCTCCGTACCCGCCACGTCCTGGCTCGACGCGGCCCTCGCGCCGGACCGGATGAAGCTCGTGACCGCCGCCGGTCACACGTGGATGGGCCTCGTCCTGCTCCTCCTCGTCGTGCTCGGCAGCTTCGATCTGGGGCGCCTGGTTGTCACGGTGGTCCAGACCCTGGGGGGCGACGCGGACCCCGCGGAACCCGAGCGCCGCCTGACGCTCGCGCGGATGTTCGGAGGCGCCGCCACCCTCATCGCCGGCACGGCCGGGGCCGTCGCGCTCCGCTCGGGGCTCGCCCCCGTCGCGGTGAAGGAGGTGCGCGTCGGGCTCGCGCGGCTACCCGAGGCGCTCTCGGGAACCACGATCGTCCAGATCAGCGATCTGCACGTCGGCTCCGCCACCATCGGCAAGGAGTTCGTCGAGCGAATCGTCGCCACCATCAACGACCTGCGGCCCGACGTCATCGCCATCACCGGCGATCTGGTGGACGGCTCGGTAGCGCAGCTTCGCGACCACGTCGAACCGCTCACCCGACTCGTCGCGAAGCACGGCGCCTACTTCGTCACGGGCAATCACGAGTACTACTCGGGAGTCGAGTCGTGGTGTCGCGAGCTCGACCGCCTGGGCGTTCGGGTGCTGCGCAACGAGCGCGTCTCCATCGGGGACGAACACGCCTCGTTCGATCTCGCGGGGATCGAGGATCCCACGGGGCGCCGTCGCGGCACGGGCCCGGACCTGCGCGCGGCCCTCGCGGGCCGCGACGAGCGACGCGAGCTCGTGCTCCTCGCGCACCAGCCCAGAGCGGTCCGGGAGGCCGAGGCTCACGGCGTGGGCCTGCAGCTGTCGGGTCACACGCACGGCGGGCAGATGTTCCCGTGGAACTTCCTGGTACGTCTGCAGCAGCCCGTGGTCTCCGGTCTGGAGCGCATCGGACGCACGCTCGTGTACGTGAGCAACGGCACCGGCTACTGGGGTCCCCCCATGCGTCTCGGGGCGCCCGCCGAGATCACGAAGATCGTCCTCGAGCGTGCGGCGGCGTGAGGCGCCCGCGGGCTACCTTCCGAACTCGGCGGCGATGCTCCGCGCGACGCGAATGCCGTCGAGCGCGGCGCTGACGATGCCCCCCGCATGGCCCGCCCCTTCTCCCGCGGGGTACAGCCCCGCCACGCCGTGGGCCTCGAGGCGCTCCGGGTCCCGCACGATCCGCACGGGCGAACTCGTGCGCGACTCCACGCCGATCAGCACGGCGTCGTTTCCCGCGAACCCGGGCATGCGCCGCTCGAACACCGCGAGGGCAGCGCGCAGGCGGCTCGCGAAGGGCACGGCACCCGCATCGAGCACGGCGCCCACGTCGGAGGCCGTGAGCCCGGGGAGATAGCTCGTCGCCGGCAGCGACGACGACGCGCGACCCGCGAGGAAGTCCGGCGCGCGCGTCGCCGGAGCGCGAAGCGCCCCGCCGCCCGCGTCCCAGGCCGCGCGCTCCAGGGCCTGCTGAAGGCGAACGCCACCGGTCGCGTCCCCGAGCCCCGCCGCGCGCAGGTCGTCGAGCTCGACGGCCACGACGAGCCCCGACGACGCATGCGGTGAGTCGCGCTTCGAGAGGCTCATGCCGTTTACCACGAGCTCGCCCGCGGTGGTCGCCGCCGGCACCGTGAAGCCACCTGGGCACATGCAGAACGAGTAGACGCCGCGCCCTTCCACGGTCTCGGCGACGTGGTAGGAGGCGCTCGGCAGGCTGGGGTGTCCGGCCGAGTGTCCGTACTGAGCCCGGTCGATGAAGGGCTGCGGGTGCTCGATGCGAACTCCCATCGCGAACGCCTTGGGCACGAGCGTCGCGCCGGCGCGCTCCGCGAGCAGGTGCACGTCGCGAGCGGAGTGCCCCGTCGCCAGGACCACCGCGTCGGCAGTGAGCTCGGTCCCCGTCGCCAGACGTACTCCGACGGCGCGATGCCCCGTCGCAGTGCCGTCGACCAGAAGGCCCTCCACGCGCGCGCCGAATCGGAACTCCACCCCCACCGACTCGAGTCGCTCCCGCAGTGCCGTGATCACCTTGGGCAGGCGGTTGCTTCCCACGTGAGGTCGCGCGTCGATAGCTATGGATCGAGGCGCGCCATGCAGCAGCAGCGTCTCGATCACGTCGCGGACGTCGCCGCGCTTGGTGGCCCGCGTGTAGAGCTTGCCATCGCTGTAGGTCCCGGCGCCCCCCTCGCCGAAGCAGTAGTTGCTGTCGTCGTCCACGGCACCCTCGACGTTCATCGCTCGAAGGTCGTGGCGCCTCGGTTGCACCGGCTTGCCGCGGTCGAGAAGCACGCACCGAATGCCACGGCGCGCCAGCTCGTAGGCGCAGAACAGGCCCGCGGGGCCCGTGCCGACGACGACGACGAGTGCGCGGCCGCTCACGTCCCGCGGCAGGCGCGACGTGTCGAGAGTCCGTGGACGCTGGGGCTGCAGCCACAGCCGCCAGCGCACTCGCCCGCGCCGGGCATCGAGCGAGCGGCGCGTCGCCTCGACGGGACCCGGATCGCGCCCGAGGGCGTCCGCAGCTCTGCGACGCAGGGCCTCGTCATCGTCGGGCTCGTCGAGTCCGAGCGTCACCTCCACGCCGCCCGACTCGGAATCCGACGCGCGGCTCACGGCGCACGGGATAGGCCGGAACGGGGCGTGGCGACAGGTCTCGGCAGCTCGCCCCGCTCGTGCCCACGGGCGATGACCCGCTCCCCGTCGATCCGACCGGCCGGATGCCCCGTAGACACCGCCAGCTCCCCGCGCGGCGCGCGCCGTGGCTCGGGAATCACTGCCTTTTCTCCAAGGACCGGGAGGACGTAAGCATGCGAAAAGAATGGACCCTGACCCTGGCCGCGCCCGCTGCGCGCGGCCTCGGGCTTCTGCTCGTGGGTGAGCGCACCGACGCCGCGGACCACCTCGACGCGCCCGGCTCGACGGCCGACCCGGCAGCGGACATCAACGACGTGTACGTGTTCCGGAGCAAGGATCCCGCGGCGAGCGGCACGCCGAGGACCGTGTTCGTGATGACCGTGACGCCCGTGGCCGGTTCGACGTCACGCTTCTCCGACAAGGTAGAGTACGTGTTCAAGATCGGCGACAGCGGCGACGCGGGGTCGTACGACATCACCTGCACCGCGGACGCTGCGGCGACCCAGAACGTCACGTGCACGGGTCCGGGCAGCGTGACGGACACGGTCGCGTTCAACGCCGTGCAGGGTGCTGCGACGGACGACATGCGCGTCTTCGCGGGTCTTCGCGACGACCCCTTCTTCTTCGATCTCGACGCGTTCAAGGCGGTGCAGGCCGACGCAGGCGCCGTGGGGATTCTCCTCGACGATGCGGGAACGGACTTTCTGGGCGGCCTGAACGTGCTCGCCATCGTGGTGGACGTGAAGAACTCCGTTTTCGGCGGAGCAACGAAGCTCGACGTCTGGGCCCACACGGTCCGGAACTGAAAGGAGGAAGCCCCAATGAACCATCGAATCATCAAGCTGATGGGCGGTCTCCTCGTGGCGTCCAGCGTCGCGTTCGTCGGCTGTGGAGACGACGACGACGACAAGAAGAAGGGCGGCGGCGGAACGAGCGGTTCCGGTGGAACGGCCGGCACGGCCGGTACCGGCGGAACGAGCGGTTCCGGTGGAACGAGCGCCACCGGTGGAACGAGCGGTTCCGGTGGAACGAGCGCCACCGGTGGAACGTCGGGGACGGGCGGATCGGCAGGAAGTGCCGGGTCGGCCGGTAGCGCCGGCACTGCCGGATCGGCCGGTAGCGCCGGGAGCGGCGGTGGTGACGCCGGGCTCCCCACCGGACAGATCGATCGCATGGGCCGTCCCGGGATCGCGACCGCCCTCGTGATGAGCGGCCGCAAGAACGAGTACAACGCCGCGACACCGACGAGCGCCTCCGGGTTCGAAGCGGACATGACGACGCTGCTCGGCGTGTACGACGGGCTGGATGGGATCGACGGCAACAACGTGGCCGCCGCGCTGGGGATCTCCGACGCGCAGCTCGCTTCGGTGTTCGCCAACGACGTCCTGAAGGTGGACATCTCGATCGACACGTGCGACGGCGGCTACCTCGCGCTCGAGACGAACGGCGCGGTCGGCGCCGGGACCTGTGGCGGACGCACGCTCGATCAGGACGTGATGGACCTCACGCTCCAGGCCGTCGTTCACATGTTCACCCCGGTGGACGGCGGAGCCGGTCCGCCGTCACTCACCGTCACGGACGCGATCGACGCGAACGACAAGTCGTTCTCGGACAGCTTTCCCTACCTGGCCGCTCCACACTGACGCTCCACTCCGGCGCGCGGCGGCTGCACGTCTGCGGCCGTCGCGACGCCGGGAGTCGTGACACCATCTGCCATGATCCGGCGATCGTCTCACGTCTGCGGCCTCCTCGCCGGGCTGACGCTGCTGGCATGTTCCCGCGATCCGTCCGCCCCCGGTCCCGCGTCGAGCGCGGCGTCGGCGGCCAGCGCGACCGCGGCGCCTTCTTCCAGCGAGCGCCGCAAGCCGCGCACCCCACCGAGCACCGAGCCGCTGGATCGACCGCGCACGCAGCAGGAACTGCCGTCGACGGCCGAGGCGATCTTCCTGGGTAATCTGGAGGGCCGGATCAGCGCGGCGCGAAAGGCGATGACCGCGACGCCGAAGCGTCCCGGGCGGTACGCGCTGCTGGTCGAGCCACTGGCCTCGCGAGGACGCATCCGCGGCGACCTCGGAGACCTGGCCGAGGCGGTACGGATCGCCACGGACGGCCTCGCGCTCGAGCCCACCTCGCGCAGCCTCCGGCTCCTCCGCGCCGAGGCGAACTCCAGCCTTCACCGCTTCGCGGAGGCTCGCGCGGACGCACGGGCGGCGCACGCCCAGCATCCCGACGACGCGTCGCGCGCGATGCTCGCCGACCTGGCGTGGAACGCGGGTGAGTACGACGACGCCACGCGGGAGATACGGGAACTCGCCCAGAAGACGCCCTCCTTCGGGCACCTGGTGCGCCTTGCGCAGCTGGAGCTGGACCTGGGCAACGTCCCCGCGGCGAAGGCGGCCTTCGCGCGGGCCGAGACGCGGATCCGGGACGTGTCCCCCGTCCCCATCGCCTGGTTGAACGTGCAGCGCGGTCTGCTCGGCCTGCACACCGGAGACTTCGAGGCCGCCCGCGTCTTCTACGCCGAAGCGGTCGCTCGCCTGCCGTCCTACCCGATGGCCGTGGAGCACCTGGCCGAGATCGAAGCACTGCTGGGAGACCGCGCCGGCGCCATCGCGCGCTACCGCCACGTGCTGCAGCTCACCGACGACCCCGAGCTCGTGGGTGCGCTGGCGGAGCTGCTGCGCGAGACCGACCAGGCCGCCGAGGCCGGCGCGCTCGTCGAACGAGCCCGCAAGGCGTATCACGAGCGTCTGAAGGCGTTCCCCGAGGCCATGTACTGGCACGCGGCGGGATTCTTCGCGGGAGAGGGCGCAGATCCGAAGAAGGCACTGGCACTGCTGCGGAAGAACGCGGTGCTCCGCCCCACAGCCACCAGCCTGGCTGCGCTCGCCGACGCCGAGCGCGCCGTCGGCAACCTCGACGACGCGAGCCGCACCATCGACAAGGCGCTGGCCACCCCCGTGGCGCGCGCGGAGATCTTCTGGATTGGCGCTCGCATCCGCCTCGCGCAGCGCGAGCCCGAGAAGGCCGCCGCGCTCGAAGCGCGCGCCAAGCTGCTCAACCCGCGCATCGAAGCCCTCGAAGGCCCGCTCGTCGAAAAGCCCCTCTGACGCGGACGCGAGCGTCGCGCCGCCGGGGCCGGCATGTTCCCCGGCGTGCGGGGCCCGGCGCTCTCGCGGGCCTGCGACCCAAGGCCTCCCTCGCCCCGGGGACCCTTGAGGCGGCGGCCCGGCGGCCCCATGAACGCTCCCCATGGCCGCCCCTGAACTCGAGTTCTTCTACGACTACTCGTGCCCTTACGCGTACCTCGCCTCGACGCAGATCCGCGGACTGGCGGAGCGCGCCGGCGCGCGCCTGACGTACCGGCCCTTCCTGCTCGGCGGAGTCTTTCGCGCGCTCGGGGAGGCCGACGGGATGCTCCCCGGAACGAGCCCGAACCGCCAGCGGATGAACGGCCTCGACATGCACCGCTGGGCCGAGCACTGGGGTGTCCCTCTGAACATGCCCGCCGGTCACCCCAACCGTACCGTCACGGCGCTTCGCGCGACGCTCGCGTCGGACGACGTGCCGCGGGCGACGCACGCGCTCTTCGCCGCGTACTGGGAGCGAGGGGAGGACCTCTCGGCCGCAGCGACGGTGGCCCGCGCGCTCGACGACGCCGGCTTCGACGGGCCTCGTCTGGTCGCCCGCGCCGCGGACGCCGAGGTGAAGGACGAGCTCCGCCGGCGCACCGACGAAGCGATCTCGCGCGGTGTGTTCGGCGCGCCGGCGTCCTTCGTCGGGGGCGAGCTGTTCTGGGGGCAGGATCGCCTGGACTTCGTCGCGGAAGCCCTCGGCGCCCCGGGGGCTGCCCCAAGGGGCGCAGCGCCACCGCCCGACGGACCGGCGGTCCCCATCGACTTCTGGTTCGACTTCTCGAGCCCGTTCGCCTACCTGGCGTCGACGCAGATCGTCCGCGTCGCGGCACGCGCCGGCGCTCCCCTGCGGTGGAAGCCGTTCCTGCTCGGAGGCCTCTTCAAGATCATTGGGACTCCCACCGTACCGCTGCAGACGTTCTCGCCACCCAAGCAGCGCCACTACATGGCCGACATGCAGCGCTTCGGGCGCCGGTACGGCGTCGAGCTCTCGTTCCCGTCACGATTTCCCATGAACACCGTGACGCCGCTCCGCGCGGTGCTCTCTGCCGGCGACGACGCCGCCAGGCTCGCCCACGCGCTGTTCGCGGCGTACTGGGTCGAAGACCGGGACATCGCCTCCGACGAGGTGCTTCGCAGCATCTGCGCGACCGCCGGCGTCGACGCCGGAGTGGTCGACCGCGCGGCGGAGCCCGAAGCGAAAGCCGCGCTCCGCGCCGCAACCGACGAGGCGGCGGCCCTCGGGATCTGCGGCGCACCTTCCTTCGCCGTGGGTGGCTCCGTGTTCTGGGGTCAGGATCGGCTCGATTTCGTCGAGCGCGCGGCGAGGGGCTGGCGACCGCGCGTCGGCTGAGCGGCGCCAGCGCTCGGGAAGAGCTCGCCCTGCGCGGGAGTCGCCGACGGAGCCTCGGGGGACGGGCCTGGGACGACCAGCGCCGGCCCTTCGCCGTGCTCGAGCCCGAGCCGGCGACAGGTGACCGAGAACAGGCGCTCGGCGGCCTCCCAGCGCGGGCTGCGGCCACGCATGCGAGCGCCGAACCGCGCGTCGTTCAGCTCACCGCCCCGCTCGGCGGCGATCGCGGCGAGGACGCGCGACGCCCGCTCGGGCAAGGTCTCGCGGATCCGCTCGGCGAACACGGTCGCGACCTCGCCCGGGAGCCTCAGCAGCGTGGAGAAGGCCCGCGTCGCCCCAGCCTGCCGAGCCCGGGTCAGGATCTCCGGCACCTCTGCGTCGTTCAGACCGAGGATCAAGGGCGACACGGAGACGCCGGTCCGCACGCCCGCGGCCGAGAGGAGGCGCAGGGTCTCGAACCGCGCCGCCGGAGCGCTGGCGTACGGCTCGAGGCGCCGCGCCACGTCGTCCGACGCGAACGGAATGCTGACGTGTACCGTCGCCGCCGCCACCTCCCCGAGGCGGAGCAGGAGGTCCACGTCGCGACGAACGAGCGCGCCCTTCGTGATGATGACCACCGGGGTCCGGTGATTCGCGCAGACCTCGAGACACCTCCGGGTCAGCTCGTAGCTCTGCTCCAGGGGCTGGTAGCAGTCCGTGATGCCGCTGAAGACCACGACCTCCCGCTTCCAGCTCCTCCTCGAGAACTCGCCGTGAAGGACCTCGGGAGCGTTCACCTTCACCACGAGCTTTCGCTCGAAGTCGGTCCCGGCTCCGAAGCCGAGGTACTGGTGCGTCGGCCGCGCGTAGCAGTACGCGCAGCCGTGGAGACAGCCACGATACGGATTGACGCTCCATCGAAACGGCAGGTCGGGGCTGTCGTTCCGGGACAGGACGGTCCTGGCCTGCTCCTCGAACGTGTCGAGGCGCGCGGCGGGCGGCTCGCCCAGCCAATCGACGTGGTTTCGGTCCCACGGGTTGGGCGGATTCGAGACGACCGTCAGCTTCGGCATCAGCCGGACAGCCGATCCAGATCGTGGATCACCGCGCGCTCCCCGAGCGCGCTCTCTGCAATCTCCACGACGCGGCGATGATGCGTGAAGAGCAGGACCTGGACCCGCTCGCCGAGCTCTCCCAGGATCTGCAGGGCCACCCTGGAGCGATCCTCGTCGAAGCTCTGCAGGACGTCATCGAGAACCAGCGGCATGGCCGGGCTCCTTCCGGCGTAGTGCTCCAGGCTGGCCACGCGGAGCGCGAAGTAGAGCTGGTCCGCTTCGCCCTCGCTGAGGCCCGACACGCCCACCTCGGTGCCGTCTGCGCGCACGCAGCGGAGCACCGGACGGTCCCTGTCGTCGAAGCCCTCCTTCAGCGTGGCAAAGCGGCCGAGGGTGAGGCGCGGATACAGCTCCGCGGCGCGCGCGAGCACCGGACCCTGGTTCTGCTCGCGATACGCTTCGACCTCGCGCTCGAGGAGCACGGTCGCCAGCCGCGCACGCAGCCACTGGTCGTACAGCGCGCGGGCGCGCGCGACGGCGGCTTCCAGGTCGAGCCCCGCGTCGGCGGCCCCCAGCTGCAGCCGCTCGAGCCCACGCTCGCCGCGATCGATGTCGGCGGACAGCGACATCAGCCGCTCCTCGATCTCGCGATCTTCGTCGTCGATGGCCTGGCATCGAGCGTTCGCCGCGTCCGCCTCGATGCCGGCGACCTCGTCCCGGAGCACCTCGAACGTGTTGCCACCCAGCGCGAGGATCTCGTCGTCCAGCTCGGCGAGCTCCGCGTCGAGCTGAAGGGCCCTCTCGGACCTGCGTTCGGCCTCCGGCAGCTCCTCGATGCCGCGCACGGACGCCTCCCGCACGAGCCGCCGCAGCTCCGCACGGGCTCGCTCCTCGAGCTGCTCGGCGTCGCGCAGAGCGAGGCTGCGCTGCTCGACGTCTTCGACCAAGCGACGCCGTCGAGCCACGTCGTGCCGCGCGGCCGCCCAGCGTCGGAGGATTTCCTCGGCCGCATCCTCCACCGGCGCGTCCGTCAGCTCCGGGAGGTGGCGCTGCGCGAGTCGGACGACACGCTCGCCGAACTGCCGGGCGTCGCGCTCGATACCGTCGATGCGCCGCTGCAGCTCCGTGGCCTCCGCCCGCTTCGCGAAGAACGCCGTGCGCCCCGCAACCACGGCGCGCGCCGCCTCGATGGAAGTATCGGCCTCGACCGATAGATCACGACAGGCCTGCGCCCGCGCCGCGTGCCACTGGGCGAGGACCTCCTCGTGCCGTCGCACCCTCGCGGCCGTGGCCCCACGGTCGCGCTCGACCGACGCCAGGGCGCGCTCGATGGCGGCGCGCTCTCGCTGGCGCGTGCGCGCCGCCTCCACCCAGCACTTCTTACTTATGCAGACGCCCAGCGAACCCGAAGTCCGGAAACAACTCGCC
>CAZARU010000040.1:0-54134 GCA_964487605.1 uncultured Polyangiaceae bacterium | reverse complement strand
GAGCAGCGGTGCCGGCGGCACCGGTGCCGGAGGGAGCAGCGGTGATGGCGGCACGGGAGCAGGCTCCTTCGGGGGCGCGGCCGGAGCGGGCGGAAGCGGTCTCGGCGGCGCCGGCGGCGTCGGCGGTAGCGCCGTGGGCGGCTCTGGCGGAGCGGCAGGGAACGGCGGCGCCGCAGGAACTGCGGGGACGGCAGGAACTGCGGGGACGAGCGGGGCGGGTGGGACGGGTGGCGTGGGCGCGACGGGAGGCTCCGGCGGCGCGAGTGGAAGCGGTGGCGCCGCAGGAAGCGCTGGCGCCGCAGGAAGCGCTGGCGTCGCAGGAAGCGCTGGCGCCGGTGGCACGGGGACCGTCTGCACGCCGTCGTCGCTGCCCGTCGTCGTGGACGCCGCGGACTCGTCCATCCGCCACGGATGCGGCTACTCCTGCGGTGGAGGCGACTGGTGCGCGTGCGACCCCGCTTGCACCGTGCTCGACAGCAGCCTCATCGCGCTCGGTCCGGGCACCTACGTCATCGCGTTCGACATCCACGTCAGCGGCACGCAGCGCTTCGACTTCAGCGTGGTCACCCAGGGCGGAGCCAGCCTCGCCTCGAGGTCGAACGTCGCCGTCACGGACTTCGCCGAGCCTTCGGAGTTGACGTTCACCGTCACCGAGGCATGCCAGCTCCTTCAGTTCGTCGTGGTCGAGCGCGACTACAAGTGCTCGCGCTTCCTCGACGTGCGCATCCACCGCGAGTGACGCGACGGCTCCTCGCGCAAGCCCGTAGCACCCCCGGACCCGGTGTGCCGGTGGGCGACGCTCGACGAAGCGCCACGTGCCCCGAGGGGCCCGAAGCAGGGGTTTCGCAGGATCCGAGTGATGGGTGTCGCGGGGCGCTGCGGCCTGGCCCCGAGCGCTCACTTGACCTCCGGCGGCGCGGCGCCAATAAGAACCCATGGCGCGGATGGTCCAATGCGTGAAGCTCGGGCGCGAAGCCGAGGGACTGGAGAAGCCTCCGCTGAAGGGCGAGGTCGGGCAGAAAATCTTCGACAGCGTCTCGAAGGAGGCGTGGAGGATGTGGCTCGAGCACTCGAAGATGCTGATCAACGAGTATCGGCTCGACGTCACCAGCACCCACGGCCAGCAGATCTGGATGACCGAGCTCGACAAGTACTTCTTCGGTGAGGGCTCCGCCCTTCCGGCCGACTTCGTTCCGCAACAGCAGAAGTAGCTGGGCGCGCGATGGGCGTCGCCACGCTCCTGCTCTCGGCCTACGAGCTCGGACACCAACCTTTCGCCCTGGCGTCGGCGCTGGCGCACCTCGAGGGCGCCGGGCACGCCGTCGCGGTCATCGACGCCGCGGTGGACCCGGTGGACGATGCCGCCTTCGACGCTGCGTCCCTCGTGGCCATCTCGGTCCCGATGCACACCGCGCTGCGGCTGGGCGTGCAGATCGCCCGGCGAGCGCGCGCTCGGAACCCGCGCGCTCACGTCTGCATGTTCGGCCTCTACGCCTGGCTGAACGCCGAGGAGCTCCTGACCGGCATGGCGGACTCCGTCATCGGCGGCGAGTTCGAGGAGGCGCTCGTCTCGCTGGCGGGGGCGCTCCACGTCGGCGGCGCGCCCGACGTGCCGGGGGTCACCACGGCCCGCACGCTCGCCGCCTCGAGTCGCGGGGCGCCCGAGCTGCCGGTACTCGGACGGCTCGGGTTCGTCACGCCTCGGCGCGACCGTCTGCCGCCTCTCGAACGCTACGCCCGGTTCGTCGGGCCAGCGCCGGGCGAGACGCGCCTCGCGGGTTACGTGGAGGCGAGCCGCGGCTGCCTCCACCGCTGTCGGCATTGCCCCATCACACCCGTTTACGACGGACGCTTCTTCGTGGTCCCCGCCGACGTCGTGCTCGCGGACGCCGAACAGCAGATCGCTGTAGGCGCCCGCCACATCACCTTCGGCGACCCCGACTTCCTGAACGGGCCGCGGCACTCCCTGGACATCGCGCGAAGGCTGCACGAAGCCCACCCGGAGGTGACCTTCGACGTGACGGCGAAGATCGAGCACCTGCTGCAGCACCGGGAGCGGCTGCCGGAGCTGGCGGCTCTCGGTTGCGTCTTCGTCGTCTCGGCCGTCGAGGGGCTCTCCGAGCGCGTGCTCGCCGCGCTGCAGAAGGGCCACACGCGGGAGGACGTGTACGAGGCCCTGCGCGTCGTCCGCGGCGCGGGAATCGCGCTCAGGCCGTCGCTGGTCCCGTTCACGCCGTGGACGACGCTCGACGACTACGTCGATCTCGTGGAGTTCGTCTTCGACGAAGATCTCGTCGGCAGCGTCGACCCCATCCAGCTCGCAATCCGACTGCTGGTGCCGCCTCGCTCGGCGCTCAGCACCGTCCTGCGCTCGGGCAAGAACGCCGACGAGCTCGCCGCGCACGAGGGCTGGCTGGGGGAGCCGCAGCCCGGCGGTTTCGGGCACGCGTGGTCCCATCCCGATCCGCGCATGGACCGCCTCTACGGCGAAGTGAGCGCCCTCGTCGCGGAGTCCGCCGAGGCAGGGATCGAAGACGCCGTCGTCGTCGAGCGCATCCGTCACCTGGCCTACGGGGCCTGCGGCGTCGAACCACCCCGGCGCGCGGCACCGGCGGGTCGCTTCGTGCCCAAGCTGAGCGAGCCCTGGTTCTGCTGCGCGGAGCCGAACCCGCAGCAGATCGAGCAGGTCGCGCGACGCGGCTGCGCACCACCACGCACCGCTGCACCTGCCACGGCGGCGTCAGAGTAGCCGCGCGAAATCGAACGAGAGGTGCGAGTGCGCTTCGCGTAGCGCGGCCTCGACGCCTGCGGGTGTGGGCCCGCGGGCGAAGATGAAGCCCAGGTAGCTCGAGCCTTCCGGCAGGGTGCGCAGCGCATGGCCGGGCCTCGCCGTGATCGTCACGGAGTCGATCCCCTCCACTCTCGACGCCGCCTCCACGCCGTCCACGCCCCGCAGCACGCCGCTCCTCGGGATCGGGATCATCATGACCCCCGCGGCATCGGTCCCGCTCGCGGCGAGGTCGAGCGGTAGCCCGGCGGCGTGGGCGACGAGCACGCGCTCCAGGTCCCTGGCGACGAGCGCGAGAGTTCGTGAGCACAGTCCGCCGACGGACCGGGCGGCTACCTCGACGACGAACGGACCCTGCGGCCCGACGCGGAGTTCGGCGTGAAGAGGGCCGTGGAGCAGTCCGAGGGCCCGCGCGGCCCGCGCCGTGACCTCGAGCACCCGGTCGAGCGTCGCCGGTGGCAGTCGCGAAGGCGTCACGTAGAGCGTCTCCTCGAAGAAGGGGCCGACGAGTTCGTCCGGCTTGTCGAAGATCGCCAGCAGCTGCAGGGTGCCGCGCGTCATGAGTGCCTCGACCGCCACCTCGGCCCCGTGGAGGTAGTCCTCGATCAGCAAACGGTGGAAGTTCGGGTCGTCGCGCGCGGGGTTCGGACTGCGCTCCAGGATGGCGCGAACGCGCGCGACGGCCGCGCGGAGCGCCTGGACGTCGTCGGCACGGATCACGCCCTGGCTCCCGGTGAGCATGGGCGCCTTGACCACGCAGGGGAACGCCGGCAGCCCCGCCAGGCTCGACGGCTGGACGCCGGGATCGAGCACGACGAACCCCGGGGACGGCACGCCCTGGTCGCGCAGCGCGCGTCGCATGAGCCGCTTGTCGCGCGCAGCCCGCACGCCGGCGACGCTGGGCCCCGGCAGGCGGAGGCGAGCGGCGAGCAGACCGGAGACGATGGCGCTCGCCTCGTCCGTCGGAACGACGCCGTCGAGCGCGGCGGTGTGGGCCGTGGCGGCGAGGGCGGCGGCCGCCGCCTCGGGATCCCCGAAGTCGATCCGCACGACGGTGCAGCCCAGGCGCTCGAAGGCCGCCGGGAGGTCCGTCGCGAGCACGAGATCGACGCCCAGCGCCTTCGCGGCGCGGAGGAACGCCTCCGCCCGGTAGCTCGTCCCCGCGAGCACGAGGAGGACGCGACGCCGCGACTTTGCTCCTACACTGACCGGCTCCGACATGAACGTGGTGCTCTTCGCGTGGTGCCCGACCGCAAGGTACTACTTCGACGCGCTCTGCGACGAAGGCGTCAGCCCGGTCCGGGTGGTGACCGGGTGCGCGGCACCCGCCGGGGCGTCGCTCGCGGAGGCTTGCTCCCAGCGCGGCGTGCCGCTCGACCGGCAGGACGACGCCAACGAGCCCACTTTCGTCGAGCGCCTGGGGGCCCTGGCTCCGGATCTGGTGCTCGTCGCCGGATGGCCGCGCGTCCTCGGCCGGCGGCTCCTCGAACGACCGCGCCTGGGAACGCTGAACCTGCATCCATCGCTCCTGCCGGAGTACCGCGGTCGTCACCCCCTGTTCTGGGCCATCGTGCACGGCGAAGCGAAGGTCGGGATCACCGTTCACCACGTGACCGAAGCGATGGACCAGGGACCGATCCTGCTGCAACGCTCCGTGGACGTGCCGGCCGATGCGACGAGCGAATCCCTGGCGCGCGACGTCGATGCGCGCGGCGCCGAGCTGGTGCCGGACATCCTGGCCATGGCGCGCTCCGGGCGTCTTCCCGCCGGCACGCTCCCGGCGGAGCCCGGCAGCCACTTCCCGCCGGCCCGCGCGACCGACGGGGTGATCCGCTGGACCTGGCCCGCAGAGGACGTGGAGCGACGGATTCGTGCGTGCCGCGGCACCCTTCGCGCCTCCGCGTTCCTTCGAGGGACGCGGGTCGTACCGTGGCGCGCACGACTCGCGACGGAGACCTCCGTGCAGGCGCCGGGCACGGTGCAGTCCCTGGACGCCGAGGGTGTCACCATCGCCGCGGCCCCGGGCTCCCCGGCCGTCCGGATCGAACGCTGGCTGTTTCTGGACCGTGAGTTCGACGCGCCGTCCCTCGCGGATGCCCTGTCGTTGACCGTGGGCTCGCGGTTCACGGACGAGCCGTAGGACGGCTCACCCCGACGCCTCGAGCCGCGCCAGGGACTCCGCGATGCTCGGGTGGCCGCCCGCCTCGACGTCCGCTCGGCGAAGGACGTGGAACCGTGTGAGCACGCGGTTGGCGTTGGCGAGCACCTCGATGCGCGCCACGTACTCCTCGAGGCGGGCCCCCGGCAGCGCCCACAACGCCACGGACTCCGTGAAGCCGTCGAGATAGGCCCGCGCCCCGCAGCAGCCCAGACTCAGCGCTGCCCGCCCGGTCCCGATCACCTGGGGCACGATCGCGCACGCGGGGCGTCCGAGCGCCGGCGGGACGCCGCCCTCGAGCTGGGAAACTGCCTCGGCGACGACGAGGCCCTGTCGCGAGTCCGCGAAGACCAGCACGACGTCGGGATCGAGCGGGGTGGCAGCCAGCGGTGCGTACACCACCGACTTCGGCGCGGACGGCAGCGTCGGGATGCCAGCGAGGTCCTCGGTTCTCACGTAGCCCAGATCGTCGAACACCTGGAGCGAGACGCTGAGGTCCTTCCGCTCGGCGTCCGTTCCGGGCGCCATGCCATGGGTGTGCATGCCGACGGTGCAGCGCGCATGGTCCGCGGCGATGGTGGCGAACACGCGCTGCGCGGCGTCTTGCCAGAACGAGCAACCAGCAGGCACTCGCCCCCCGTGAGGCGGCACTCCCTCGGGTGCGCGCTCCACGAGACTGAGGGCTATGGGGGGTTGGTCGAGTTGCAGCGCCAGCGTGAGACGCTGGGCGACCGCGGCGTGGGGGTTCATGGGAAGGGCGGACATACCACGCCGCTGCCCCGCGGGAAGTTCACCCAGCGAACGACCACCGAGCGACGCTCGAGGTCCGACGATTGCGGTGCGGAGGCGCCGCTACCGCACGACGGATTCGCAGCCGAGGACGATCTCGACGCGCGCGGAGGGATCGCTCTTCACGCTATCGCAAGCGGCACCGCAGAGCTCGATCCGCGAGCCGTTCTCGGCGTACTGCCAGCCGTCGGCGCCGGCGCCACAGGCCGCCGAATCGTCCTTGGGAATGCTCACGAGCTCGCCGCCGCCGCCGGGGTAGTAATCCACGTTGACGAGCTGCGGATCCACGGGGGCGCCGTCCGTGCTCTCGGGCAGGTCGAACTGGCAGGTGATGGTCTTGCCGCCGATCTGGGCGAGGGCGTCGGAGAGGTCGGCCGCGAGGTCCTGGGACGAGGCCATGTCGAAGTGGCAGTCGCCGGCGTCCCGCGCGCTCGCCGAGTGGTCGCAACCCTCGGCTCGTGCGGTCCCTCCCGCCCACGCCATGCTCGAGAGCAGGGCGCGCCCGTTCTCGCTCCCGGGCACGCCGATGGCGAACGTGCGGATCCCGACCGAGAGGGCTTTCGGGATCTCGTCGGTGACGAGGCGCCCTCCCTCGCCCGGATCGCAGGTGTCGGCGCCATCGGTGAGGACCACCAGGAAGCTGTTGGATGGAATCGGAAGCGGCGCTTGCTGGTGGAGGTGCCGGAAGCCGAGGACGGTGGCGCCGATGATGGGCGTCCCGCCGCGAGGCGTCACGCGCTGGAGGCTGGAGACGATCTCGTCGAGCTGGGGCTGATCCAGGAAGCGCACCGGGACGGCGGGTGTGGAGTGGACGCCACAGATGTCGTCCGTGTTGAAGTAGTTGATCCCCGCCCACGCACCGGCGGGGAGCTGCGCCAGCGCGCCTTCGAGGGCCTCGGTGATGATGCCCCACTTCGTCGGCTGCGACGGGTCGAGCGCCTTGGGACTCTTCTCGCAGTCGTCGGAGGACTGCAGCGGCGGCAGGTTGCAGTTCATGCTCCCGCTCCGATCCACCAGGAACAGGACGTTTGCCGACAGGAAGTCGGACTGGATGGACGCGGACGCGCAGCCCTCTCGACCACCGGGCGTCGGCTCACCCCCCGTGTTGTCGATGAAGCCGGTGGCGCCGCCGACCGCGCCGGAGCCACCGCCCACGCCGGACCCGCCGCTGGTCCCGGCGGCGCTCCCGCTCGACCCGGCCGCGCCGCTGGCATCCGCCCGGCGCGCCGCCTTGGTCGCATCGCAGCCCGTGCCGAAGAACGCCGCGAGCGCCCCCGCGACGACGACCGTGCACGAAATCGAGGAGCGCTCCTTCATGGGACCCAATCCGCCTTCCAGTTGCCCGCACCGCCGAACAGGTTGTTCGCCTGCTCGACGCCGGTCCAGCTTCCACTCACGAACGCCGCCTTGGTCTTGTCGTAGGTCGCAGTGATGGTTCCGTCCCACGGCACCGCCGGAAGTCCGGGGACCAGGTAAGTGCCGTTCACGAGCTTTCCGTTCTCGAACTTCCTGGTGCGGCAGTCGAGGCGGCCCGTGAGTCCGACCTCGTACGGGAAGACGAAATCGGCGACGCCGCTGATCTTTCCCTGGCTCACCTCGAAGAACTCGCCGTTCTCCGACTCCTCCAGCCACATGTCCACGTTGCCCGTCACCGGGATGGGGACGCCGACGACGGTGAACGACGACGACCACGTGCCCTCGAACGTGCCCACGTAGTGACCGGCCCGACACACCTGCCCCGGCGCCGTCTCCTCCCACTCGAACGAGATGTCGTCGTTCAGGTCATCCATGACGCCGATCTGCCCGCCGCTGCCTCCGGATCCGCCGGGGCCCGATCCGCCGGTTCCGCCACCGCACGCCGTCGCGCACGTCGCGGCATCGCCGCCCGAACACGCGCAGGCGTCGGCGCAGCTGCCGCACCCGCCGCAGTCGGGCGCCGCCGTACATCCGGAGCCCGAGCAGACCCCCTCGCACACGCTCGGGGCGCTCCCCTGGCACGCGCAGAGGTCGGTGCAGGTCGAGCACCCGCCACAGTCGGGCACGCGGGTACAGCCAGGAGCCGCCGGCGCAGAGCCGCCACCACTCCCCGCAGCGCCGTTCGGGCCGGCGCGGCGCGGTCCGGGGTTCCCTTGGTCGGCGGGTCCGCACCCGAGCGTCGGCAGGGCCGCCGCCAGCATCCACGTCCAGTGAGTCCGCATCGTGCGTGTGGGGTTGCACGGACCGCGCCACGCGCGGGTGCGCGCGGGACGGTTCGCTCGCCCGTCGCGGTGACGACCGCGCGACTCCGGGGTGCAGAGCGTCAGTCGCCGACCGCGGAGGCGCGAGAAATTCCGAAGGCTCGCGCTCACAGTGCCTCGACCGGCGCGCGGATGAAGACGGGCGCGTCCGTGACGGGCCCGGCGTCCTGAGCTCGACCCGCTGCCGTCGTGCAGCTCGCGGAATCGCGCGACTCGTCCCCCTCGATTGTGCGTGGCGCGTACACGTGGACGCTCGCGGGGCACCCGCGGCGGGGCCGAGCGCCCGTGCGCCTCGCCGTCGCGCGGCGGGTCGAGTACGAGGACGTTCGTCGGCAATGGAGCTTCACCAGGCCCTCGTCGCACTCGACCTGACGACGCTCGCCCTATTTCACGACCATCGGAGCGGCGCGACGCGCCTCGAGCTGCGGCGGGACTGGGACGACGGCGTCGAGTTCTCCCGGTACGCGCACGACTTCCACTGGGACTCGGTCCCCCGCGGGACGTCGCCGCACCTGGGCGACGTGGACGGGCGCGCGGCGCTGGCCCGGGAAGGCTGCGGCGCGGCGCTTCAGCGCCTCGAAACCCTGGTGCGCGAGGGGCGCCACGAGATGATCGTGCTGAAGGTGCACCGCGGGCTCGGGATCCGGGCCTGCAACAACGTCCACTCGTCCGTCCTCGGGCGGGGGAACGGGCTCCACGCCGTCCGCGCCGGCGGGATCCGTCGCCACGAGCCGGACGAGGCCGAAGGCGACGTGCTCGTGGACGGCCTGAACCTCGGCCGGGCGATGAGCTTCAAGAATGCCGCCGCCGAGATCCCGTTCGGCGGAACCAAGATGACCGTGCAATGCGAGCCGTTCGCGCTGGACGACCTCGCGCGTCTCGGGTTCATCGCCTACTGCATCGACTCCGGGCGCTTCATGACAGGCCCGGACATGGGCTTCCCGACCGAGCTCAGCGACGCCCTGCGCGGGCGGTTCACCCGGAACATCCTGGGCGGACCGGGGGGCTCCATGGGCCCGACCGGGACACCCACGGCGGCCGGGTGCTTCGCGGCGATGTGCGAGGCGGCGAACGTCGTCTGGGGCGGCGGCTGGGCGGGGAAGACGGTCGCCATCCAGGGCATCGGCGCGGTGGGGCTTCCGCTCGCGCGCCTGCTGCGTGAGGCGGGCGCCCGCCTGGTCGTCTCGGACGTCTCGTCGTCGCGACTGCAGACCGCCCGGGCGGAGCTCGGTGACGTGACCGTCGTGGAGCCCGGGAGGATTCTGGGCCACCCGTGCGACGTGCTCTCGCCGTGTGCGCACGGTGGCGTCCTCGACGAAGCGACCATCGCCGCGCTCGATTGCAGGATGGTCTACGGGTCGGCGAACAACCAGCTCGCCGCGACGTCCGTCGAGCGTGAAATCGAGCTCGCCGCGCGCCTCGCCGCGCGCGGGATCCTCTACCAGCCCGACTGGACCCACAACACGGCGGGCGTGATGGCCGGCTACGAAGAGTACCTGCACCAGGAGAACGCCCGGATGGACAGGGTGATGCCACGGGTGCGAAAGGTGTGCGGCGACGGGACCCGCGACCTGCTCCGCGCCGCGCTGGCGAGCGGCCGCACGCCCACTGCCGTCGCCTACGAGCGCATCGAGCGGCGGATCTACGGCGCCCCCGCCTGACGTCGTCGGCGCGCCCTTGCGCGGCTCGCGAGCCCGCGTATGGTCTCGGCGCCCGATGGACGCCTCCGGAAGTCACGAGTCCAACAAGAGCTACTACGACGCCTTCAGCCTCAGGTACGAGTCGCGGCGAGGTGTGAACGACCCGGGCGGGTACCACGAGCTGCTCGACGCCCTGGAGGCGGACTTCGTGCACCGCTTCGGCGTGGGCCGCGACGTGCTCGAGGTGGGGTGTGGCACGGGGCTGGTCCTCGAGCGCATCCGGGAGTTCGCGCGCTCGGCGAAGGGGCTGGACCTGAGCCCGGGCATGCTCGAGAAGGCCAGGGCCCGCGGCCTGGACGTGGTGGAGGGTTCCGCGACGGAGCTGCCCTTCGACGACGAATCCTTCGACGTCACGTGCTCGTTCAAGGTCCTCGCGCACATCCGCGACATCGATCGCGCGCTGGCCGAGATGGCGCGCGTGACCCGCCGGGGCGGCGTTCTGCTCGCGGAGTTCTACAACCCGAACAGCCTCCGCGGTCTCGTCAAGCGCTTCGGACCCGCGGGCGCTGTCGCGGAGAACGCCCACGAGGGCCACGTCTTCACGCGCTACGACTCGCCCGGGGACGTGCGACGGCGCGTTCCGCCCGGCTGCGATCTCATCGACGCGCGCGGCGTCCGGATCGCGATCCCCACCGCGATGCTCATGCGTGGCCCGCTGACTCGACGCCTCTTCTGGCGCGTCGAGCGGCTCCTCTGTGATTCACCCCTGCGGGTCTACGGCGGCTTCTACATCGCGGCCATCGCCAAGCGGCAGTAGCGTCAGAAGGTCCCCCCCAGGCCGATGGCCGCTCCGCCCGGCAGCGGAACCGCACCCGCGGACAGCGACCGCACCGTAGCCCCGTTGCCGCGGGAGGAGAGGTCCGGCGGCAACCGGCGCTTGCGCACCGAGCGGCGCTCCGGCTCGAACGACAGCTGGGCTTCGAGGATCCCGAGCGCCGCGAAGCCGAGCAGCCCCCAGCTCGTCACCGTCGTCGCAACTCGCGCGTCCTTCAGGTTCGCGCTGAGCACCACGAGGTCCTTCTTCTCGTCCGCCTTCGAGTTGTTGTCCAGCTCGATGGTGATCGCCGTGACGAGGCCGGCCAGGAGCAACGTCTCGGTCACGAGAAACGTCCAGCCGAGCACCTGGTCGTCGTTCTGGAATTGGCCCACGCCGAAGGGCACTCCGGCGATCCATCGGCTTCGAGGCTCGATGATGGTCTCGGACTCCGCGAGCCGCCGCAGGCGCCCCAGTTTTCGCTCGCGCTCCGCGCGCTCCGCACGCTCGCGCTTCGCAGCCTCGGCGGCGGAGGCCTGCTGCTGCCGCTCGATCTCGCCGACCATGTCGTTGCGGACCGCCTGGTACCTGTCCACGACGGGCGCGGGGAAGTCCCGCCGATCGGGCGTGAGCTGCGGGTTCTCGCGCACCGCCGTCCGGATCACGGCGTCGGCCGCCTCGAGGTCGTGCGCGCCGACGAGGCAGGCAATGTGATGGTAACGCGCGCGCAGCGTGTCCGCGTCGGAGACGGCCTGGGAGGCGAACAGGCGGCCGAACGCCTTCGCGCAGTCGTCGTAGCGGGCCGAGCGGTAGAGCTCGATGGCCGCGGGAACGTCGAGGGGGGCCTCGGCCGGCAGCTCAGGCTGCGCGGGCGTGGCCGCCGGCGCGGGCTGGGCCGTCACGGCGGAGACGGTGAAGAACAGAGCGCACACGAGCGACGCCGCCCCGCGGGTGGGTCGCCGGCTGCGGCAGCCGATTCGCGGGAGTTGACGGATCTCAGACCACATTTCGAAAGCCGCCGGCGGCGACCCCGACGGTCGCGCAACTACCAGGAAAGGTGGACGGTTTCGCCCGCTCGCAGCGTAACCGTTTTCCGCACGGGGTTGGACCCCGGCACGTCGAGCACGCACTCGCCGGAGCTGGTCGGGGCGCTCATCTTCTCGACGTGGGTCTGGCCCGGCACGAGCGTGCGCCCGAGGAAGAGGCTGGGGCAGGTAACGCGGCCGCCGGCAGGTCCGGCCACCGCGAGCCGGGCATCGCGGATGGCGAGGCGGCCGGACACGATGAACCTCCCGGCGCCGTCCGGCACGGTGATGGCCTGTGATGACGCAATGCAGCACGTCTCCCCCTCCGGGGGCAGAAACTCGAATCGGTGGGTGCTGCCCACGGCCATCTCGCGGTCCACGTTGAACCACTGATCGACGACCGCACCGTCGATGCGGACGATGGCGTTCGCCGGGTAGACCTCCGCGATCCGCACGGGCCGCATGACCGCCCCCGCAGCGCTCGCGGCGGTGCCCGCGCGAGGCACGGCGCGGAGCTGCACCTTGGGGCCTGGACGGTCCGGAGTGGCTCCCTCCTCGGGAACGGCCGAGGCGCGACTGAGACGTCGCGGGGCGTCGATGGGTCGAGCGGCGCGGACACCATCCGGTTCGTCGGTGGTGATGGCGAGATGGGACGCCGGCCGGCTGGCGACGCGAGTGACGGCGTACGCCGCCGTGCCGAGCGCGACGGAGACCGCCAGCACGGCCGACGCGCGACGCACGTTGGCGCGGAGCCGCTGACCGCGCGCGAGGCGCGTGACGCGAGCGACCAGCTCCGAGTCCGTGGGACGGAACGCGAGCGCCCGGTTGAAGAGCGCCGCCGCGGCAGGGACGTCGCCGGCCGCCCGCGCCTTCTCGCCCCGCGACACCAGGTTCTCGGAGATTCGATCGACGTAGGGTTCGAGGAACGCTTCGGGATCTGCGAGGTACTCGGCCAGTTCCTCCATGGGCGACGCCACGCCGCTCAGGGCGAGCTGCTCGCGGATCGCCGCGGCCAGCTCGTCGATCGAAGCGAAGCGCTCGCTCGCCTCTCGCCGCAGCGATCGGTCCAGGATCGCCGACCAGTGGGCCCCGATGGTCTGGCGCTCCCGGTCGGCGGGCGAGTAGGTGCCATCCAGGACCCGCCGCAGCACCTGCGCGGGGTTCTTCCCCTCGAACGGCAGGTGCCCGACCATGCACTCGTAGAGCAGGACGCCCAGAGCGAAGACGTCGGAGCGCTCGCTGACGTCGCCGCCCTCGATCTGCTCGGGGGCCATGTGGGCCGGCGAACCGAGCACCTGCCCCGTGGAGGTGACCCCCTGGGCGTCGAGCAACTTCGCGATGCCGAAATCGGTCAGCATCACGCGCGGGAAGCGCTCCCGGGCCGTACGCTCGTGGGACTCTCGTGTGCTCGTCGGCACCCGAGGCAGCTCGACGAGGACGTTCTCGGGCTTGACGTCGCGGTGGATGACACCGGCCTCGTGGGCGTGCAGGAGCGCGGCGCAGAGCTCCAGGCCCACCGTCGCGGCAATCTCGGCCGGCATGTGACCGACACGCTGCACGAGCTTGCGGAGCGTCGTGCCGCCCACCAGCTCGACGACCAGGTATCGCTCGGCCTCGGCCTCGTCCGAGACGTCGAAGACCTCGACGATGTTGGGGTGTCGCAGCTTCGCCACCGCCCGCGCCTCGCTGGCGAAACGGGCCGCCACCTCCCGGTTCTCGCGCAGGTGGCGGTGGATCACCTTCACCGCGACCTCGCGCCCCAGGCGACGGTCCGTCGCCCGGTAGACCGTCGCCATGCCACCGTGGCCAATCTCCTCGTGAAGCTGGTACTTCGCGAGATCGGGCTTGCTCTCCACCGGCGAAATCACGCCATCCGTTCCACGGGAAGGCCGATCGCGGTTCCCTGGCGACCGGCGGCTCCGAGAAAGACCACCATGTTCCGGTCGGTCGGGCAATCGCAATCTCCCGGTCGCACGGCCGTCGTTCGTCCCACGTCCGCGGGGCGCGTGGTAATCAGCCCCCGTGACCACCTTCCGACGAGACGCGGCGGGCCATGCGTGCCTCGGGGCGGCGCGCCTGCGGGACGTGCTGCTCGACGCGGGAGTTCCCACACCGGCCTACGTCTACGACCTCGACGGCATCGGCGACGCAACGCGGCGGGTCGTCGCGGCGTTCGGCGCGGCGCCTGGTCTCGTCGCCTACGCGGTCAAGGCGAACGCCGCCGGGTCGATCGTGCGTACCATCGGCGCAGCCGGAGCCGGCGCCGACGTCGTCAGCGGCGCCGAGCTCGCCGTCGCGCTCGCCGCCGGCATTGCGCCGGACCACGTGGTGATGAGCGGCGTGGCCAAGACCAACGACGAGATCGACCTGGCGATTTCTCGGGACATACGGACACTGCAGATCGAGAGCCTGGAGGAAATCGAGCGCGTGGCGTCCCGCGCCCGTGCCCTCGGGAAGACGACCAACGTCTCCCTCCGGCTCAACCCGAACGTCCGCTTCGAGACGCACGCTCACATCGCGACGGGGCACGACGAGGCGAAGTTCGGCATCGCCGTCGCGGACGCCGAGGCCGCCTGGGCCCGCGTGGACGCCGAGGCCTCGCTCCGCGCCATCGGTGCGTCGGTCCACGTGGGGTCGATGCTGGCGGATACCGAGCCCTACACCGATGCCGCGCGGGTCGTCGTCGAGCAGGCCAAGCGCCGCGCGAGCGCCGGCCGTCCGCTGTCGCAAGTGAACTTCGGCGGCGGGTTCGGCATCGACTACGGCGGTCGCCCCGTTCGCCCGCCCGAAGCGTTCGTGGAGTCGGCGGTCCGCCTCCTTGCAGAGTCGGGGCTCGCCAGCCTGACGCTGGTCGTCGAACCTGGTCGCTCGCTCGTGGGACCGTTCGGCGTGCTGCTGGCGGGCGTGGTGCAGGCCAAGAACACCGCGAACAGAAGCTTTCTCCTCGTGGACGCGGGCATGAACGACCTGCTCCGGCCGGCGCTCTATGGCGCGCGCCACCGGGTCGAGGCCCTCGACCAGCCGCCCACGGGCCGCTCCTTCAGGGTCGTCGGGCCCGTCTGCGAGAGCTCGGACGACTTCGGCGATCATGTGGTTGGCGGTGACGAGGCACCGACCTGTGTCGCGATCCGGGACGTCGGAGCGTACGGCTTCTCCATGGCGAGCGAGTACAACGGCCGGGCGCTGCCGGCGGAGATCTTCCTCCGCGCCGGGCGCATCGCGAGCGTCAGTCCCTCGGCGGGCGCGGCGTGCTGGGTGGACCGCCGGCTCGGCGCGTAGCTACTTCAGCTCGCTGGGCTTGCTCGGTGCGGGCGCCGCCGGAGCGTCCGGCGGGGGCGGCGGCGGAGGAGGAGGCGGGGGCGGGACCGCGGACGGCGCGGGCGCCGGGGTCGGTGACGCCGCCGCGCCGGCCCGCTTGCTGACGTAGAGGGCCCACCGGATCTCGCCCGCCTGGGGGCTCCGGAGCTCGAGCGAGGGAAGCACGCCACCGGGGAAGTCTCCCAGGCAAGCCTCGACCACCGCGACCGCGCCCGCGCGCTCGTCGCCGAAGCGCTTGTCCGGCGTCATGAGCGTGATCGTCGCGCCTTCGCGCCCCGGGGGCACCGCGGCGACGGCGAGGAAGCACTCGTCCTGTCCGAGCGACAGCGTGGCGGTCGGGATCTCGTAGGCTTGATCCGCGACCATGTCCGCCCGCCCGCGGAGCTGCACGCGCAGCATGCGTTCGCCGACGGTGTCGAACGCCATCGCATCGACGGTTTCGTACCCTGGTTTCGAGTCACCGCCCGCGGCGGCGAAAGCTCGGCGCGCTTGCTCCAGCCGAGCCGAGACGACCGCTTCCTTCACTTTCGACGCGACGATGGTCGCCATGCGCTGCCCGAGCGGCTGCAGAAGTTGATCGCCGTTGTCGATGGGGCCGCGGTCCGCGGAGTGACCCGAGACGCCGTACTGCGGCTCCGAGCGCACCTCGTAGTCGGACCACTCGAACGTCACGGGGATGTCCAGCGCGCGCGGCGGAGGGCCTCCCACCTGCTCGAGCGAGAACCTGAGCGTCGAGCTCGCCGACCGCGAGAAGGTGGTCTTCGTGTAGGGGTGCTCGGCGTAGATCTTCTCCTCGATCGTGCTCGGTTCGCTCGAGTACGCGCTCTGGGACTGGTTCAGATCGTTCTCGGCGCTGTCCACCTCGCTGCTGCTGGGCTGAATGAGGTGCCCGAGGTTGCAGCCGGCGCTCGCGAGCCCGGCCGCCCACCCTTCCTTGATCTTCGCCGCCTCCTGCTCGCACTTGGAGATGGCCTCGCGCTTCAGGTCGTCGTAGCGCTGCTTCTCCTCCTCGTAGTTGCGCCGCGCCTCGCTCACGCGCTCGCGTGCCCGCTCCACCTCGCGCTCCAGCTCGTGCTTGCGCGGATTGTCCCGCTGCTCGGTGCGTGCCACGTAGCGACTGGTGAGGCGCTCCTCGCGGCGGTTCAGGTCGGAAACCCTGGCTCCGGCCACGGCGACCCGCACGCGGTAGTTGACGTCCGCGTCCCCGGCAGTGGCGACACGGACCGAGCCTTCGGACGCGTCACGCACGGCGCTCTGCACGGCGCCCTGCAGGGCGCTGGCCATGCGCTGAGCGCGCGTCTCGCCCGCCGACTCCAGCACGACCTGGATGACCGTCTTCGCGAACCGGGCGCCGTCCACGGGCTGACCACCGTAGAAGTGAACGGGCCCCAGCATGCGCTGAACCCTGACGAGATCGACCGCGCCGTTCCCCACGGCGCCGGCCCACACGCCCATGGTGCTCCGGCACTCGACGTGGGCGGGCTCGGCAGGATCACGCTCGCAACGCCCCGGCGCGAGCCACGAGTCCACGTGAGGAGGCGGCGTCGCGTCCGAGCTCCCGGCCTCCGCGAAGCACGCCGACGCGGCGTCGGCGCGAACCGAGAGGAGGCCCTGCCCGAGCTCGATCCACAGTGCGACCGACCCGTCGCTGGACTGTGCTCGCTGAGCTCCTGCGAGCGGTCCGAGCGTCACGCCGGTCGCGTCGAGCTGGACGCCCACCTCGCTCTCGACGAGCAGCGCGTCGGGCGCCTTTCCCGACGCATGGATCTCGGTGCAGGCCGCTTTCCACGGCGCGAAGACGAGCTTCTTGCCTCGAAGCGCGAGGGCCTTCTGCAGGGGCGCCACGTCGCGCACGACGCACGGAACGGCCGTCGCACGCGGCAGCGACAGATAGGCGGTCTGGCCACTGGGGTACCGCGCTTCGACCGCGACCGCCGCCGGGCCCGGATCCACCGAGACCACGCTGAGCGACAGCGGTTCCTTGGCGGGCGTCACGGGATCACCCTCGTGATCGAGGGCCTTGCCGCGACTCCGGGAGATCTTCACCGGGCATGGCCAGCCCTCGGGCGCGTAGAGCGCGATGTTCTGCCCCGTCCGCAAGTCGGTGGACTGTTCGGCGGTCTCGGCCCCTTTCCCCTTGCGGCAACCGACCACGGCGACCGTGAGGAGCGCGACGAGCGCGGTGCCGCGAGTGGTCGTGTTCATGCGTCGCGTTGCCATCAGTTGAAAGCGATCCCCAGGCCGAGCCCGATGCGGTCCTTCTCCGGCATCGAGTTCGCGACGCCCTGGCCGATGGAGTCGCTGAAGTCGGGCTCGCCCTCCGCCTCCAGGCGCGTCTCGTAGTTCACGAAGATGACTGCCGGGCGGATCACGTATCCGGCCTCGACGGCCGCGTACTGGCCCGTCGTGTCGATGCCCTTGCGGAAGTAGAACGAGGCCTCCGCGTACAGCGAGGCGAACTTCGCACGGGCCGTGCCACCGTACTCCACGCCCAGCCAGATGGCGGGATCGCTCGACGACGACGACGACGACGACGACGAGCTGTCGCTCGGCGAGTAGATGAACAGGGGCGCGACGAATCCGCCCGCGCGCGGACCTATCGAGAGGTGGTCCTCGACCAGGAAGAAGTCGATGCCCCCATCGAAGCCCATGGGGCTGAAGACGAACAGGCTGTTGTCGCTGTCGTCCTTGGCCGTGATCACTCGCATGCCCGGGGCGATCCAGCCTCCGACCCCGGAGCTCCCGAACACGAGCTTCACCCCGATCTGGAAGTCGTTGCCCTTGAGCTCCTGCGCGGTTCGCGCTCCGACGACCGGCGATGGTGCCGCGCTCGACGGCGCCGCGGGCTGGAAGGTCACGAACCCGAGCTGCAGGGCGAAGAAGCCGAACCCCCGTCCCTCGATGCCGTAGACCTCCTTGATGGGCTCACCCGTCACGGCGTCCTTGGGAACCGGTGGCGGAGCGGTCGTCGTCGCGACGTGCGACGTTCCGTCGGGGCCGAGCACCGAGACCGCCGTGAGCCCCGTGTGCAAGAAGCCCAGGTTCGACGACCAGCGCGCCCCGGCGACGCTCTCGACCCGCGGAGGCGGCCCCTCCGGCGCGCGCGCCACGACGGCGGGCGCGGCTTGTGGCGGAGCCGGCGCGGCTTCGACCGGTGGGGGCGGCGGCGGAGGTGGGGCGGCGACGGCCTCCTCGGGCTTTCGCTCCTCGGCCTCGCGCTTGGCCTTCCGCTCCTCCGCCTTCTGCCGCTTCTTCTCGGCGGCTGCAGCCTTCTCGGCTTCGCGCTTGGCCTTGCGCTCTTCCTTCTTTCGCGCTTCCTCCTCGGCCTTCACACGCGCCTTCTCGGCGCGCTCTGCCATGCGCTGCGCCTCCTTCTGCATCTCCTCTGCCTTGCGCCGGAGACGTTCCGCTTCGTCCTGCGCCAGAACCGCCGGCGAGGCGAAGGAGGTCGCCGCGAGCACCAGGGCTGCGCGCCAGCAGGAGCGAAGGTGGATCACCATGTCACTTGTCACCCGGATCGCGTGCGCCGCACCATCGGGGAAAACCCGTAGCTCAGCGAGGAAGACTACCGGTGACAGATCGGCTTCCGCAAGGCTCCTGGGGACCATCTAGACGGTGTGCGCCGGATGGGGGCGCCAGGGCTGGACGGACGCGGGGGGAAGCCTACCGCGCTAAGGTCCGGCCCCCCTCGCCCCGGCGCTGCCCACCTGCCCGCCCGACGAACCGCGTGAACCCGCTCCCCGAACGAGCCCCGAACGAGAGATGAACCGGACGACTTCACTTCGCATCATGACCCGGGGCTACGAGATGTGCGCGGATCGTCACATCTCCGTGACGGCGGTCGCCCGATACCTGGAGCACGCACGCTGGGTCGCCCTCGCCGACCCCGAGTTCGGCCCGGCGAAGTTCGCCCTGCGCGGCGTCATCCGCGCGCAGCGTGTGGAGCTCTACTCCGTGCTGCTCTTTCACGTGGACCTCGAAGTGACCACGGTGCTCGGGCGCGTGGGCCGCACGAGCTTCGACTACGTCCACGAGATCAGGACCGTCGAGGACTCCCGCCTCGTGGGTCGCGCGGAGGCGACCATCGTCGCCCTGGGGCCAAAGGGTCCGACGCCGGTGGATCCCGCCATGGCCGAGCTGCGGGAGGACGCCAGCATGCCCGCCGTCCCTCCGCCGACCGCGACCGCGCCGGAAAACGCTCACGTCGAGTCGATCCGCGTCCGCCCGAGCGATCAGGACGTGCTGCGCCACGTCAACCACGCCCGCTACCTCGACTACGCCACCGACGTGCTCGATCTCGCGGATCGGGCAGGCGCTCTCGGCGAGGGTCGCCCATCGCGGACGGGCGTCCGCGCCGTCGCCATCGCGTACGACGATCAGGCGGTGCTCGGCGACACCATCAACGCGAGATGCTGGGGCAACGCGCCGGACGACTTCGGCGTCGAGCTGCGCCGCGCCTCGGACGGGCGGATCCTCACGCGCTGCCGGCTGCTGACCGGCCTGCGACCGGCGTGAGTCAGGTGCCGGAGCCGCCGCGCTTCTGAGCCCGCATCGACGCGGACGACCTTCGGGACACCTGTCGGGTACCGGACGCCGGGCGCGACGAGTTCGGCACCGCCGGGAGAGAACCGCTCGAGCGCGAACGCGGGGGTTGGGAGTGGGTGCGGTACACGTCGCCCTCGACCACCACCTCGACGCCCAGGGCGCGGCAGCGACGCGCCAGACGCTCGAGATCGACGCCGGACGCGATCAGCAACCCGGCAGGGGGCGAAGGATCGACGAACAGGTCGGACGTCTGTCTGCGCGTCCGCAGGAGCTCGCGCACCTCGGGATCCTCGACCCAGAGGAAGCCGCCCGTGGGGACGAACTCGGCCCTTCCGAGGATGGCGCTCGCCTGCGCGAGCGACCGCTCCACGGGGTCGGGCAGCGCCGCGATGGCGACGAGCCGGCCGCGGACGACCTGCGGCTCGATGCCGGTGCCGAGGGCGCGCGCGAGGCTGGAGTGGTTCACCACGACGTCGAGGTGCGCCCCCACGCCACCGATCTCCACGAAGGGCGTCAGCGCCAGCACGTGCCCGATGCGAGTTTCGCGGCTCAGGCGTAGGGTCTGGTGGTCCAGGAAGCGGCTGGGCTCATCGTCCAGCGCGAGCTCACCGAGCCCGAGAAGCGCACGCCCACGCGGCGTCAGACGCAGCGTCGGGCCGAAAGCGCCCTCGTCGTCGTCGATATCTCCGAGATCCACGACGCCGAGCGTGTGGAACGTGTCGAGCACGATCCGGCGGGCGATCTCGACGACGGGGGGCGCCTCGAGGCCGGCACGCTGCGCCCAGCGCTCGATCAAGCGGGCGACCCCCGGGGTCCGCGCGTCGGTGCGAACGTACCCGGCCACGGCCTCCCACGGCACCCATCGACCTTCACCCAGCTCGCAGAGCGCCTCGATGACGACGTCCCGAACGACCCGCGCGGCGCTCGCCTCCCGCTGTTCCTGGGGTACTCGGAGCGTCTCACCGTCCGCCCGCGCCTCGTCCCAAGCGCCGCCGCGCCGCCACGCGCGAAACAGCAAGGCCGAGACGTCCGCGACGGCGTGCGCACCCGGCGGTGACGTGACGCTGATCGCGGAGGCGTCCCAGAGGCCGACGGCGCGGCTGAGCGCGGCGAGGACGGCGACCTCTTCCGGCGCACGACCGAACCGCGACGCGAGCTTCGCCGTGAGGGACCGGGGAGTTCCGAGGTCCTCCCGAACCTCGGCGCCCACCTCGCGCATGGCCATCGCCATCGCGAGGGCCAGGGGCGCCGGATCGCTCGCGAAGCGGGCACGCCGGGGAGCATGATCCTCGGACAAGACGAACGCGACGACCTCCTTCCGCCGGTGGTCGCGATCCGCAGCCGCGCGTGCGCCGATGATGTCGATGATCTCCGTCGGGACGACGTGACGGTTGGGGTGGATCGGAACCAGGTACCCACGCCGTTCGAGCGCGAAGCCCACACCGCGGCGCGACAACGTCGCACCGGAGGGACCGCGCAGCCTCATGGGTTCCCTCTCGAGATCCAGCAGCTCCTCGGTATCGACCTCGCCGCCGACCTTCTCGATGGCCGCGAGCAGCTTGCGCTCGGGCGGCGGCAAGGAGTCGACGTCGGCGCGCAGAAACGCGGGATCGGAGAGGGACTCCCACGCGACCTCGAGGGCGATGGGAATGGGGGGAGTGGCGGTACGTCCCAGGTAGTTACCGGCAATCGAGGCCGCAACGTCGGGGGAGGTCTGCGCCAGGAGCGCGCGAAAGCCGCGTGGGTCTTCGCCCTCCCAGGGCGGCAGGTTCAGAAGGTGCGCGGCCGGCAGGATCAGCTCCACGCCGCCCGCGCTGCCGGCGCGCACGAACACCAGGCCCCTCGCCACCAGTGGTTCGACGACCGGTGGGAGCGCGGGGAGCACGAGAACGCCGCGGGCCTCCGCGATGCGATGCAGAAGATGAACCGTCGCCGTGGGAAGCGCCGCGACTTCGCGCAGCGCCGGTGACAGGACGAGCGCCCGCGCCACCTGCTCCGGAACGTCGATGCGCTTCGAATCGTCGACGGGTATGGCCAGGCGCGCCACCAGCGCCGAGAGCTCCCTCTGAGGCAGCGCCCGAAGGACGTCCGCCAACCGGGGGCTCCGGTCGCCGGGCGACTCGCTGACTGGATTCGGCATGTCTCGTGCGTCCCCTCGCTGGCCGCCTGACCCGCGCGGAAGGCGAACCACGGCGGCATTTTCATCCAACCGCGATTCGCGCGAGCTGTCCATGGGCCTCCCGAACCGCGACGACCCCCGAGCACCGCGCGAGGCGAGCGCGCGCGGGTGGCCCGCGTTGCGGCGGCGCACCCTACCCTCCCGAATTCTCGACACTTTCACCCGACCCGATCGCTCCCCGCCGGGGTTGCGGCGTCGGGCAGCCTGCCGGTATGAGGCTTGCGGGTACGACGTGTACAGAAGCCCGAGCCGCCCGAAGCCATCCAGGAAAGCGCCCGCGTGATCCTGCGAGACCCCGTCCACGGCCTCGTCGCGTTCGAGTCGGACGAGGAAGCCATCGTGCCCGCCCTGCTCGAGACGCGCGAGGTGCAGCGCCTGCGGCGGATCCGGCAGCTCGGTCTCACGTCGCTGGCCTACCCTGGCGCCGAGCACTCGCGATTCAGCCACGCGATTGGCGCAGCCTTCGTGATGACGCGCCTGGTCCGTCGGCTTCGCACGCTTCACGACGCGCTCCCGTTCTGGCAGCGCGTGACCACCGAGCGCGCCCGGGACGCCATCGCCGCGGCTTTCCTCCACGACCTGGGCCACGGCCCCCTGTCGCACCTGTTCGAGGAGGCGCTGCCGGAGGCCCCGGCGCACGAGACGTGGACGACCCGGATGGTCCTCGATCCGGCGACGGACGTGCACGGCGTGCTCGCACGATGCGACCCGCAGCTTCCTCGACGCGTGGCCGACCTGGTGCACGGCAGGCATCAGCTCACGTTCCTGGCTCGCGCGGTCAGCGGCACGTTCGACGTGGATCGCTGCGACTACCTGCTCCGCGACGCCTACGCGACGGGCGTGGGATACGGCAACTTCGATCTCGACTGGCTCCTGCGCAGCTTTCGCTTCGGTGAGCCGGCCGACGAAGCCACCGCCCCGCCCCTGGCCATCGACGGCGCGAAGGGACTCCCGGCCATCGAGTCGTTCATCCTGGCCCGGCTCTTCATGTTCCAGCAGGTGTACTTCCACAAGGCGAGTCGCGCGAGCGAGTGGATGCTGGCCCGCACCCTGGGTCGCGCCCGGGAGCTCGTCCTCGACGGGCAGCGCGTCGAAGGGTTGCCGCCGGCGATGCGCTCGATTGCCACGACCGGTGACGCACCGCTGGGCGAGTACCTGGCGCTCGACGACGGCGTTCTGTGGGGCGCGCTGGCGGCGTGGCAGAACTCGAAGGATCCCATCCTCGCGGACCTCTCGTCCAGGCTGTACCATCGGCGACTGTTCAAGACTTACGAACTGCACGGAACGAACCGAGATGGACCCGAACGAGGGCGCGCGCTGTCGCGCGCTCGGGAGATCGCCGTGGCGCGGGGCCTCGATCCCGACGTTTACGTCGGCCTGGACGAGGCGAGTGACGTTCCCTTCGACGACGGCGCGGAGACGCTCACCGTCATGTTCGCCAAAGGGAAGCCGCGCGCGCCGGGAGACGTCTCGTTCCTCCTGGGTCGACTTCGCGGACAGGTCATGGAGCGTGTCCGGCTGATCTTCGCCCCGGAGCTCCGGGACGAGATCGAAGAGGCCATGGCATCGTGACGACCTCTCGCGGCCGCGCGCCGTTCCTCGCTGCCGGCGTGGGGGTCATGGTCGCGCTCGGCGCGATGCGGGCCGGTGCGGCGCAGCACGGCGTCGTCGACGACGACGGCTGGCGCCCGGGAAACGAGACGACCTCGCGCGTCCGCGGCGAGGCCGAGCCCGGATCCCACGTCTCGGTGGACGGTGTGTACGGGCGCTTCGACGGCGACCTCGACCTGGGGTTCGGACTGGGCGCTGTGTGGCTCTCCGCCGCGCCGCTCCCCGCGGCCCGGATCTCGCTCCACTACTTCTCCACTGCCGGCATCGCCGTGGGCTACGCGGACGCGATGAGCGACCAGCGAGACATCACCCGGTCCTTCTGGGCGGGCGTCGACGTGCGTCCGGCGTTCCTGCCGCGCTGGGCACGGGGCGCCCAGACCGGACCCGCCCTCGTCGACCTGACCATCGACTCGATCTCCCTGGGCCTCGGGGCGTACCTGAACGCGGGCGATGGTGGGTCGCGTGGCCTGGACGCGTCTCTCGGCTTCGGCGTTCCGCTCCTGGCCGCGGCGAGCGGACCCTGGATCGAGGCGCGGGGCGCGCTGCGTGTCGCGGACGCCGGGCTCGACGCGGGCGAGGCGACGGGCGCCGTCCTCGTGTTCGTCTCGTGGCACGGTAGCTTCGTCTCACGGCTCGTGACCGGTCGGAACCGTTGAGCCCTCAGAGGACGACGGGCTTGAGCGGCGACCCGCAGTCGCGAAGGTGGTCCGCGATGGCCTCGCGCTCCCGACCGACGTGGTCTCGAACGGCGCGATCGAGTCGCTCGTCGTGCAGGTGGTGGAGGCTGTGCGTCACCGTCGGTTCGAAGCCACGAGCCACCTTGTGCTCGCCGCCCGCCCCCGGCTCGAAGCGCGCGAGGCCCCGCGTGATGCACTCCGCGACGCCCGCGTAGTAGCAGACGTTGAAGTGGAGGTGCGGGCGCTCCTCCGTCGTGCCCCAGTACCTCCCGAACAGCGCTTCGCGGCCGATCAGGTTGAGCGCCCCTGCGATGGGGCGCTTCGTCCCCGCGTCACGGGCGAGGACGATCATGACCCGCTCTCCCATCGTCTCCGCGACGTCGAAGAAGAAGCGCCGATTGAGGTACTGGCGCCCGTAGAAATACTTGTTCACCGTGGCCAGATAGAACTCGAACATCGCCTCGATGGCTTCCTCGGTGAGCGACTTGCCGCTGAGCACCTCGATGCTCGTGCCCTGCTCTCGCGGTGCGCGCAGCTCGCGCCGGATCTGATTGCGGCGCTTGGAGTTGAAACGTCCCAGGAAATCCTCGAACGATTCGTAGCCTGCGTTCCTCCAGTGAAACTGGACCCCGTGGCGATGCGCCAGGTCCGCGCCGGCGAGCGCGCGGGCCTCGTCTTCGGCGGAGAACAGGACGTGGGCGCTCGAGAGGCCCGCGTCCGCGCACAGGGCACGCAGGCCCTGGGCGAAGGCCTGGCGGATCCGGGGGGGATCTTCACCGACGGCGAGGTGCAGCCGACGCCCCGTGGCTGGCGTGAAGGGGATCGCCACGACCAGCTTCGGGTAGTACGCGACTCGTAGTCTCGACTCCGCGAAGCTCGCCCAGGCGTGATCGAACACGAACTCCCCTTCGCTGTTGCCCTTCACGTAGGCGGCCGCCGCGGCGACGACGCGACCCGACTCTCGAAGCACCAGGTGCAGGGGCAGCCATCCGCGTTCTGGCCGAACACAGCCGGTACGCTCGAGCGCAGACAGCCACGGGAAGCTGCAGAACGGCGGTGCATCACGAGTCAGCTCGGACCAGAGCGCCTCGCCGACGTCCTGGATCCGCCCGTGGGTGGTGAGCTCGATCATCTTTCCGGCGCGCGCACGGGCCGCGGGAACAGCGTGAGCGCGATGTCATGCCCCTGCTTCCCGAACCGCGCCGCCAGGTGAGCGAGCACCACGGCGTTCAGGCGACCACGCGGCGGCTGGGCGACGGCGTGGACGAACGGTGCGTCCACGGCGGCGCCAGGCTCCGAGCACTCCGCCGCCACGGCCACCGCCAGGTCCTCACTGACTCCACGCCGGCCCCCGAGGCGGCGCTTCACGGCGAGCGCGACGCGCATGGAGGCGTGGTAGGCACCCATCCAGTCCATCCACGGTTCGACGACGCCGCCCCCCGACGCCGCCTCGCACGAAGCCGCACGCGCCTCGATCACCTCCAGAGGGAGCGCGTCGAGTTCACGCAGCGAGCCCGGAAACTCTCGCGCGAGCTGTCGCAGCGGCCCCCGGGCCTCCTCGTGGGCCATCTCGTGCTGCCGTCGGCGTAGCTCGGCCAGGACCCGATACTTCCTCGCGAGGGCCGCCCAGTCGGCTCGGGTCGGAGTCATCCCGACCGGGTTGTAGCGCGGATGTCCTCCCGAACCCACCCCGGCGAGCGCGGAGCAACGGCGCGGCTCAGAGCAGCTTTCGGAATCGGTACGCGACGATCTCCAGCAACCTGTCGCCGAGCGAACGAAAGCGGAACTGCCGCGCATCGACCTCCCGACTCTCGGCGAGATCCCTCTCGAAGGACCGCTGCATGCTCTCCGCGAACCGTTCGTCCTCCACGGCGACGTTCACCTCCAGGTTCGACCTCAGCGAAAGGTGGTCGAGATTGAACGTTCCGATCGTCGCCCACCGACCGTCGATCACGGCCGTCTTCGCATGCAAGACGTTGCGCTGGAACTCGTAGATGCGGACACCACGGCTCATGAGTCGACCCCACGCGGCCCGGCTCGCCCACTGGACGATCTTGACGTCACTCTCGCCCGGCAGGAGCACCCTCACGTCGACCCCGCGGTCCGCAGCCGCCACGAGCGCCCGCAGCACGCTTCGATCCGGAACGAAGTAGGAGTTCGTCAGCCAGGCGGAGCTGGTGGCCGACCACAGGTGCTTCAGGTACGCCCGGACGATCTGGCGACGGTTCCTGAAGAACGCTTCGCCCAGGACCCTGACCGGCTGGCCCCCGGGGACGACGCTGGTGCGAGGTCCCGTGATGACGAGTCGTTCGCCACGCTGGCGCCGCCAGACCGAGTGGAAGCATCGCGTGAGGCCGGACACGGCGGGGCCCTCGATGCGAACCATGTCGTCGCGCCACCCTCCGCCGTCCTCGGCCTCGGGGAGCCAGGCGTCGGCCAGGTTGATTCCACCCGTGAACCCCACCTGACCGTCGACGACGAGGATCTTCCGGTGGTCGCGTCGCGTGAGGCGATCGAACCGAAACCGGCGGCTCCACGGAAGCACTGGATTGTACTCGAGGACCTGGACGCCGGAGGCCTCGAGGTCCGTGAACATCTCCGAGTTCGCCCCGAACGATCCCACGGAGTCGTAGATGACGCCGACCTCGACGCCTCGCTGCGCCGCAGATGCGAGCGCTTCGGCGAAGCGACGTCCGGCTCGATCCGAGTCGAACCAGTACATCTCGAGGAGCACCTGACGACGCGCTCCGGCGATGGCTTCGAGCATTGCGGGGAACGCCTCGGCGCCGTCGCGTAGCAGCGTGACGACGTTGCCGCCGATGAAGTGCTCCGCGACGGTACGAAGCATCCTGGGCGGCGTGAGCAGCGGTCTCACGGATCCGCGAGCACGGAGGTTTCTCCCTCCGACCGAGCGATGACGACGGCCGCGACCGTGTCGCTCAGGACGTTCACGGCGGTGCGGCACATGTCCAGGACGCGATCGACCGCCAGGATGAGTCCAATTCCTTCGATGGGCAGCCCGATGGTCGTCAGGATGAGGGTGATGGCGACCAGGCTCGCGGCGGGGATGCCGGCAACTCCCACCGACGTCACGAGCGCGACGACCACCACGAGCGTCATCTGGCCGAAACTGAGCTGCAGACCGTACGCCTGGGCGATGAACATCGCGGCGACGCACTCGTAGAGCGCGGTGCCATCCATGTTCACCGTGGCGCCGAGCGGAAGCGTGAAGCTCGTGACCCGAGGCGAGACCCCCGCCCCGCTCTGGACCCTGTCCATGGTGACGGGCAACGTCGCCGAGGAGGACGCCGTGGAGAATGCCATGAGCAGAGCAGGAGCGACCGCGCGGAAGTGCCGGACAGGGTTCACCCGCGCGAGCACGCGCAGCACGGCGGGGAGCACCAGGAACGCGTGAACTGCGAGAGCGCCCAGCGCGGTGAAGAAGAAGACCACGAGCGGACGAAACGCGTCGAGCCCGGTCGTGAGCACGACCTTCGCGACGAGCCCGAACACGCCGAGGGGCGCGAATCGCAGCACGAAGTCCGTGATGAGCAGCATGATGTCCTGCACACCGACGAAAAAGTCGAGCACCGCGCGAGACGGTCGCTCGGGGATCTTGGTCGCGAAGTAGCCGAACAGCAGCGCGAAGAAGATGAGTCCGAGCATTTCGCCATCTGCGGCGTCCTTCACGACGTTCGCAGGGACCATGCGCGAGAACACCTCCACGACGTCCTTGCCCGTACGACCCTCCACCTTCTTCGCCACCGACTCCGTGTCCGCGGACAGACCGATGAGGTCCTTCGCGGGCCGCCCGTCGCTGATCCCGGGCTCGAACGTCGTCACCGCGACGAGCCCCACGACGATCGCAACGAGGGAGCTCGCTGCGTAATAGAGGCCCGTCTTGAGCCCGAGACGCCCGAGGCCGTCGGTCTTCCCCAGGCTGCCCATCGCCGCGATGATCGAGGACAGGATCAGCGGCACGACGAGCATCCGCAGCCCGCGCAGGAAGAGGTCGCCCACGAACGAACACGCATCGAGGAGCGGCACACCGAGCAGACGCGTCTCGGCGTCCGCCGAGAGCCCCACGATCACCGCGAGGAGGAGCGCGATGAGAATTTGCCAGTGGAGCGCCAGCTTGCTCACGTACCGCCGGGTAGCGTGCCGGGTTCCGGCTGCGCGGACAAGGGATGCGACCCGCTCGCGACCTCCCATGCTCGTCTTCAGGCGTCGAGCGGGCCGCGAGGTATCAATCCTCGCCGTGATCGGTTAGTGGAGCCAGCGGCGCGAGGGCCGTGAACGGTGACATGCTCGTCTCGGTAAGCCTCCTGATCGTCGGCGTCGCACTGCTCTACTACGGCGCAGAGTGGCTCGTGTCCGGGTCGGCCGGCCTCGCACGCTCGTTCGGGGTCAATCCGCTCGTCATCGGCCTCACCATCGTCGCGTACGGCACGTCGGCGCCCGAGCTCGTCGTGAGCCTCGCCGCCGCCACGAGCGGAAGCCCGGATCTGGCGCTCGGGAACGTCGTGGGCTCCAACATCGCGAACATCGGCCTCATCCTCGGGATCACGGCGATTCTGGCGCCTCCGCTGGTCGAGCCGGGCATCGTGCGCCGCGAGGCGCCGTTCCTCCTCGTCGCGACGCTGGCCGTACCCGTCGTCTTGCTCGACGGCCTGATCTCCCGAACCGACGGCATCGTCTTCACCCTCGGCGCGGTCCTCTTCACGGTCGCGACCCTGCGGTGGGCCCGGCAGGAGAGCGCGCCCCGAGAAGGTGCGTCGGAGCGCGCGCCCGACCCGCGCGGCCGGCTGGCGCTTCTGTGCGTCGTCGGCCTCGCGCTGCTCCTCGGCGGCGGGAAGGTGTTCGTGGAGGGAGCCATTCGCCTGGCCACCCTCGTCGGAATGAGCGAGCGCATCATCGGCCTCACGGTGGTCGCCGTCGGCACGTCCCTTCCCGAGCTGGCGGCGTCCCTGGTTGCCGCGTTTCGTGGACACTCGGAGCTCGCGGTCGGCAACGTGATCGGCTCGAACGTGTTCAACGCTCTGCTCATCCTCGGCGTGACGTCCATCGTCCATCCCATCGCGGGCGACCTCACGGCCATGCGACTCGACGTCTCGGCGATGATCCTACTGACGGTGTTCGCCGCCTATTCCATGCGGAAGGGTCGCAACATCGGCCGTGCGGAGGGCGTCGCATACGTCACCGCCTACGCCGGCTTCGTCGGAGCGTTGCTGGTCGGCGGTTGATCAGCCGCCAAAGCCGGGGATGGGGAGCACCATGCCGCCGGTCAGGCGCCATCCGTTGGCGGTCTGCTGGATCACCGGTACGCGCACCGCCGGTGGCGGGTGTGTACGCTCGAACGAGAACAGGACGTCCACGGGGCTCGATCCGTCCATCCCTGCGAAGAAGCGCATGGTCAGGAGCCCGCCGCCCTCGGTCCATCGATGCCCGGAGCGACGCGCTCCGGCGTTGAGCACGTTCTGGGTGCCGCCGACGTCGGCGCCAATCTCGTTGGTCTGGTTGAAGAGTGGCAGGGCGTTGGAGAGCGCGCGGCCGAGTTCGGCAGGATCCACCGGCCCGGCGGTCGCCGGCGCAGTGCACGGCAGATGCCCTAGGTAGTGATGCGCGAGCTCGTGCCCGAGCACGAACGCCACCTGCTCGTCGAAGATCTGGTGCTGCCGGGCGACCTTGCGAGAATCGACGTGCTGGTCGGCGCGAAAGAACCCCGGCGCGGGGCGAACCACCGGGGAGTTCGGGCGCTGGTGCCGCGCGAGGAGCTGAATGTACTCGTCGGTCTTGGCCGTACCGAAGACCTCGTCCGTGGCCTGCGTCTGGGCGAGGTGCGCCTCTATCTCGAGCAGACCATCCGTGATCGCCATCAGCGCACGCCCCTTCACGCACGCAGCGAACGCGTTCACCTCTCCCACCGTGTCGTCCACCACCAGCGGGATCCCTCGAACCCGCTGCTCGTAGCCCGGCGCGAGAGCGGCCACGAGCTCCGGGAGGATCGACTGGGCCCGGCCGCGCAGGAACAGCAGATCGAGCGCGTTGATGGGGTCGACGATGCCCGGGGGAGCGGGCGGCGCAGCGGGAGGCGGTGGGCCGGGGGGTGGAGGCTGCCCGTAGGGGCCGTACGGGCCCGGCGGAGGCTGCCCGTAGGGTGGCGGTCCGTGGGGCGGTGGCGCCCCGTACGGCGGAGGTGGCCCGTACGGAGGTGGCCCGTACGGCGGCTGTCCGTAACCGGGGGGCGGAGGAGGGCCGTAGGGCGGTGGGCGACCGGCTCGGCGCGACGGACCCGGCTCGCAGGCGGCGAAGACCCCTACGGCCAAGCCGGCCAGCAGCGCCAGTCGTCTCATGCGGCGAGGAGCCTAGTACCGCGCAACCGAAGTTCCTACCGGGTTCCGCCGCGGCCGTGCCGCGGGCAACCTCGCCGATTTCGAGACAACCTGCACGCCGGCTGACCGAAGCTCGGGTTCCGGAGCACCGTGGCGGAGAAGACCGAAGAGCCGACCCCGAGGCGACTCAAGAAGGCGCGCGACGACGGAGACGCGCCCGTCTCGAGCGCGCTGGTGCGCGCCGTCGGCGTCGCGGTCGTGGTCGTGCTCGCACCGAGCGCCGTCGCCGCGTCGGCCGCGAAGTGCGCATCGATGATGCGGGACACGCTCACGGCACACGGCTCGACGCCCGACGTGGGCGGCGTCGTGTTCGACGTGCTCACGCTCACCGTGCCATGGCTCGTCGTGGCCGCCATCGCCGCGGGCGTGACGGCCACGATCCAGACCGGCGGTGTCGTGAGGTTCGCCAAGATCGCGCCCGACCTCTCGCGGGTAGACCCCTTCGCGGGACTCCGCCGGCTGATCACGCGGGAGAAGCTCTTCGGTCTAGGGCGCGCGCTCGTGGCCGCCGGCGCGATCGCCTGGCTCACCGCCGACGCAGTCCTCGAAGAGGCGAGCAGCGTCGTCGCGACGGTCGGCAGCGTTCCGTCCGTAGCCACGGTGGCCGGCGTGCTCGCGCGGCGCATCGCCTGGTGGGCCGCGGTCATCGGCCTCGCGCTGGCGGCCGTGGACGTGGCCGTGACCCAGTGGGCCTGGCACCGGCGCCACCGCATGACCAAGGACGAGGTCAGGCGAGAGCACAAGGAGGCGGAGGGCGACCCGGAACTCCGCGCGGCTCGCCAGCGCGCGCACCGGGAGCTCGCGGATGGCGCGACCATCGCGTCCGTTCGCGACGCGACGGTCGTCGTGGTCAACCCGACGCACCTCGCCACGGCGCTTCGGTACACCGGCGCGGAGGACGAGGCTCCACGCATCGTCGCCTCGGGCGAGGGGGACCTTGCCCGCCGGATGATCGCCGCCGCGCACGCCTTCGGCGTTCCGGTCGTGCAAGACGTGCCGGTAGCCCGCGCCCTGCGCGAATTGCAGGTGGGCGACGAAATCCCCGAGGCGCTCTACGAGGCGGTCGCGGAGATCCTTCGCGAGGTGTGGGAGGCGGACGGCGACGCGCGAAGCTGACGGCGCGGGGCGCTCAGGGCGCGTTCGAGCCAGGCTCCGGGTACGCCCGCACGGCGCGAGCGCCGAACTGTCCGGACGGATCCTGCCCCTCGACGACGATCTTGATCGGTTCGTCCGCGGTCAGCTTGGGCGCGGAGAGCTTGAACGTGCGCTCGATTTTCCCCGCGGGCAGGTTCGACAGCTTCTCCGAGGCCTCCCCGCCCAGAAGCTTGGCGCCGGCGGGCAGCTGCAACGACACCGTGGTCTCCCCACCGAACCCCTTGGGAGAGTCGATGGTCACGGTGAGTTCGAACGAGCCTGCGGGCACCGTGACGGGGCCATCCATCATGACGAGGAAGGGCGCGGTCACCTCGACGGGCTTCGCGACGGGCGCCTCGACAGGCGTCGCGGCGCTCGCCGCCGGCGGCTCGACGACCGGCGGGTCCGACGGAGCCGACGCGTTCTCGCACGCGACCAGCATCGCCAGCGCCGGCAGGGTGAAGAGGAACCGGGTTCGTCGCTTCATGGCCATGTCCTTCCCATCAGATGCCGCCACGGGCCGGTTCGGCCAGGGAGGCGCATGCTCGATTCTCCGTTCGTCCACGTCAGTTGCTGTAGTTCAGTGTGTAGCCCACGCAACCCGTACCGCTGCCGCTCGGGATGTAGACCCTCACGTAGTAGGTCGTTGAAATCGTGATGAACGAACCGGTCGCCGGCGTCGGATCGGCGCCGGTGCTCCCCTCGCCGCAGCCCGGGGCCGCGTAGGTGAACTCCCAAGTGTCCACCGGGCCCGCCGAGGTCGAGGCCCCGCAGGGTACCGTTCCGCTGCCCACCGCCCCCGAACAGCCCGTGAACACCTGGATCTTGATGTTCGGCTGCCCGGGAGCCGAGAGCGCGATGCGGGGATTGAACGCGCAGTTGGTCGCGGTGAACGTGAACCGGTACCAGTCCTCGTCGCCGGTGGGCAAGAGGGTCCCGGTCCGGCTCCCGACGGCGTCCTGAGCGACCGGAATGTTGGTGGCCAGGTTGCAGGAGTTGGTCGCTCCCTCGTCCTGGCATTCGCAGCCGTTCGCGAACGCCAGATCCTGATCGATCCAGGTCGCGTTGCAGGTGAGGACTCTGCACGCGCTCGCCGTGCACTGCGTGGTGGCCACCTGAGACGGCAGCGAGGCGCTGCAGTTGTTCCCGCAGGCGCCACAGTGGGCGTTGGTGGTCGTCGTATTGACCTCGCACCCGTTGGTGAGTGCGCCGTCGCAGTTGCCCCAGCCGGCGCTGCAGTTGATGCCACAAGTGCTCGACGTGCACGTCGCCGTTCCGTTGGTGGAGTTGCAGGCGCTATTGCAGCCTCCGCAATGCGCGGGAGTCGTTGCCGTGTTGACCTCGCAGCCGTTTGCGGCGTTGTTGTCGCAGTTACCGAAGCCGGTGTTGCACGTGATGCCGCAGACTCCGCTGCTGCACGTGGACGTCCCGTTCGTGGAGTTGCAGACGTTGCCGCACGAGCCGCAATTGGTGGTGCTCGCCGACGTCTGCACCTCGCAGCCGTTCGTCAGCAACCCGTCGCAGTTCGTGTAACCCGCATTGCAGTTGATTCCGCACGTGCCCCCCGAGCACGTCGCGGTCCCGTTCGTCGAGTTGCACACCACGCCGCACCCCCCGCAGTTGGAGGTACTCGAGGTCGTGTTCACCTCGCACCCGTTGGTGACGTTGCCGTCGCAGTTGGCGAAGCCCGGGCTGCAGGTGATGCCGCACGCGCTGCCGGAGCAGAACGCCGTGCCGTTCGTGGAGTTGCACGCCAGGTTGCAGCCGTTGCAGTGGTTCGCCGTGTTCGTCGTGTTCACCTCGCAGCCATTCGCCGCGTTCGTGTCGCAGTTGCCGAACCCGGTGTTGCACGTGATGCCGCAGGTGCTGCCAGAACAGGTCGCCGTGCCGTTGGTGGAGTTGCAGACGTTGCCGCACGAGCCGCAGTTGCCCACGCTGTTCGTCGTGTTCACCTCGCAGCCGTTCGGGGTCTGCCCGTCGCAGTTGGCGAAGCCGGCGCTGCAAGAGATGCTGCAGACGCCCGCCGTGCACGACGGCGTGCCGTTGGCCGTCCCGCAGGCGTTGCCGCACGTTCCGCAGTTCGTCGTCGTCGTCAGGTTCGTCTCGCATCCGTTCGCCACGTTGCCGTCGCAGTTGCCCCACCCGGAGTTGCACACGATGGTGCAGGCGCCGGCCGTGCACGACGGCGTGCCGTTGGTCCCGTTGCAGGCGTTGCCGCACGAGCCGCAGTTCGCGGTCGTCGTGAGGTTGGTCTCGCAGCCGTTGGCCACGTTGCCGTCGCAGTTGCCCAGCCCGGGATTGCAGCTGATGCCGCTGCAGACACCCGCCGAGCACGTCGGCGTGCCGCCCGTGGAGCTGCAGGCGTTGTTGCACGTCCCGCAGTGGGCGGCGGTCGTGTTCGTGTTGACCTCACAGCCGTTCGAGAGCGCGCCGTCGCAGTTGCCGAAGCCCGAGTTGCACGTGATGCCGCAGTTCCCCGCCGAGCACGTCGCGGTGCCGTTGGTCGAGTTGCAGACGTTGTTGCAAGCCCCACAGTGACTCGTGTTCGTCGCGGTCGTGGTCTCGCACCCGTTCGCCACGTTTCCGTCGCAGTTGCCGAAACCCGAGCTGCAGGAGATGCCACAGGCGCCCCCGGTACACGACGGGGTCCCGTTGACGGTGCTGCAGGCGTTGCCACACGTGCCGCAGTGGCTGGTGCTGCTCGAGAGCGCCACCTCGCACCCGTTGCTCGCACTGCCGTCGCAGTTGCCGAAGCCCGAGTTGCACGTGATGCCGCAGGTCCCGCCGGTGCAGCTCGCCGTGCCGTTGGCGGTGCTGCATGGCGACCCGCACGAACCGCAGTGGGCGGTGCTGGAACCGATGTTCACCTCGCAGCCGTTGGCGGCGCTTCCGTCACAGTTGCCGAACCCGGAGTTGCACGCGATGCCGCACGCGCCGCCGGTGCAGGACGCCACGCCGTTGGTCGAGTTGCAGGCGTTCCCGCACGAGCCGCAGTTCCCGACGCTCGAGTTCGTGTTCACCTCGCAGCCGTTGGCAGCGCTTCCGTCGCAGTTGGCGAACCCCGCGCTGCAGGTGATCCCGCACGAGCCACTGGTGCAGAAGGGCGTGCCGTTGGTCGAGCTGCACGAGTTGCTGCACGTTCCGCAGTTGCTGGTGCTGGTCTGCGTGTTCGTCTCACAGCCGTTCGTGACGTTGCCGTCGCAGTTGCCGAACCCTGGGCTGCACGTGATCCCGCAAACGCCGCCCGAGCACGAGGCCGTGCCGTTCGTGGAGTTGCACGCCGCGCCGCAGCTACCGCAGTTCGACGTCGTGGCCAGGCTGGTCTCGCAGCCGTTCGTGACGTTGCCGTCGCAGTTGCCGAAGCCCGGGCTGCAGGCAATCTGACACGCGCCGGACGTGCACGACGGCGTCCCATTCGTGGAGTTGCACGCATTGCCGCAGGTGCCGCAGTTGGACGTCGTCGCCAGGTTCGTCTCGCAGCCGTTCGCCAGGTTTCCGTCGCAATTGCCGAAGCCCGAGTTGCACGTGATCTGGCAGGCGCCGCTCACGCACGAGGGGGATCCGTTCGCCGAACTGCAAGCGTTGCCGCACGTTCCGCAGTTGGTGACGGTGGTGATGCTGGTCTCGCAGCCGTTCGTGACGTTGCCGTCGCAGTTGGCGAAGCCTCCCGAGCACGCGATGCCGCAGGCCCCGGCAACGCACGAAGCGGTACCGTTCGTGGAATTGCAGGCGTTTCCACAGGCACCGCAGTTCGACGTGTTCGTGTTGACGTTGATCTCGCAGCCGTTGGCGGCGTTGCCGTCGCAATTGGCGAAGCCTGCGCCGCAGCTGATCTGACACGCGCCCGAGACGCACGACGGAGTCCCGTTGGTCGAGTTGCACGCGTTGCCGCACGTGCCGCAGTTGGTCGTCGTGGTCACCGACGTCTCGCAGCCGTTCCCGACGTTCGCGTCGCAGTTGGCGAACCCACCGTTGCACGTGATCCCGCACGAACCGGAGCTGCAGAACGGAGAGCCGTTCGTCCCGTTGCACGCGTTGTTGCATGCGCCGCAGTTGCCGGCGCTGGTGTTCAGGTTGGTCTCGCAGCCATTGCTCACGTCGCCGTCGCAATTCGCGAAGCCCGAGCTGCAGGTGATGGTGCAGGTTCCCGACGGGCACCCTGCCGTCCCGTTCGCGCTGCTGCACGCGTTGGCGCACGCGCCGCAGTTGGCGACGGTGTTCGTGTTCGTCTCGCAGCCGTTGGCGTCGTTGGAATCGCAGTTGGCGAACCCGGGGTTGCACGTGATCCCGCTGCACACACCACCCGTGCAGGAGGGCGTCCCGCCCTGGTTGGGGCAAACGTTGCCGCACGTCCCGCAGTTCGTGACCGTCGTGAGGTTCACCTCGCAGCCGTTCCCCGCGTTCCCGTCGCAGTTCCCCCAGCCGGAGTTGCACGTGATGCTGCACGACGTGCCGTTGCAGTCGGGCACGCCGTTCGTCGTGTTGCACACGGTTCCGCACGAGCCGCAGCTCGTGGTGCTCGACAGGTTGACCTCACAGCCGTTCACCGCGCTCATGTCGCAGTTGGCGAAGCCGCTGTTGCAGGTGATGCCGCAGACGCCCGTGGTGCAGGTCGCGGTTCCGTTGGAGGAGTTGCACGCGATTCCGCAGCCGCCGCAGTGGGACGTGCTGACGTTGATCTGCGTTTCGCAGCCGTTGGCGAGGTTGCCGTCGCAGTTCCCGAACCCGGAACTGCACGAGATCTGACACGCACCGCCGGTGCAGGCCGGCGTGCCGTTCGCGCTGCTGCACGCGTTGTTGCACGTGCCGCAGTGCAGCGGCGTGTTCCCGAGGTTGGTCTCGCACCCGTTGGCGAGGTTCCCGTCGCAGTTCCCGAACCCGGTGGTGCACGCTATCGCGCACGCGCCGTTCGTGCACGAAGCGGTTCCGTTGGTGGAGCTGCACGCATTGCCGCAGGTCCCGCAGTTCTGCGGCGTGTTGCCGAGGTCCACCTCGCAGCCGTTCGCGACGTTGCCGTCGCAGTTGCCGAACCCGGTGTTGCAGCTGATGCTGCAGCTCCCCGCCGCGCACATCGCCGTACCGTTCGTGGCACTGCACACGCGGCCGCAGAGCCCGCAGTTCGACACGTCGGCCTGCAGGGGAAGCTCGCAGCCGTTCGCGACGTTGCCGTCGCAGTTGCCGAATCCGGTGTCGCAGGTGATGGCGCAGGTGCCCGTCACGCAGGACGGCGTCCCGTTGATCGTGCTGCAGACGTTCCCACAGCTGCCGCAGTTGATCGAACTGGCGTTCGTGTTGACCTCGCAGCCGTTCCCGGGGGCGCCGTCGCAGTCGGAGAACGCGCCGTTGCACGTCGCGACCTGGCACAGCCCCGAATTGCACTGCCAAGCCGACACGTTGAACCCGCCCGGATTGCGGGTGGCGCACTCCAGGTTGACGTTGGCGATGTCGTCGACCGTTCCGTTGCAGTTGTCGTCCAGGCCGTTGCAGACCTCGAGGCTGGAGCCGGGCGCGATGTTGGGCACGCACGAGAGCGAGCCGCCGCGGCAGTCGGTCGTCCCCGGTGCGCAGACTCCGCTCAAGCCCGTGCTGCACGTCTTCCCGTTGAGCTGCGCCGGGTTGTCGATGACGCCGTCGCAGTCTTCGTCTACTCCGTCGCAGGTCTCGGTCCGGGGGAAATAGGTCTGCGTGCAGCCGCTCTGGCCCCCGAGGCAGTTCGTCAGTCCGGCGGCGCAGGGCGTGTTGGCGAGCTGCCCGGGCACGCTGCAAGGCTGACCTGCACCGGAGAACCCGTCGTCGGGGACGCCATCGCAGTCGTCGTCCAGGCCGTTGCAGGCCTCCGTCTGGGGCTGGAGATTGGCCGGGCACTCGAGGACCCCTGCGACGCAAGTCGTGGTGCCCCCGGCGCAGATGCCCTGCAGGCCCGTGTTGCACGGCTGGTTGCCGCCTGGGTTGGCTTCGTCGACGCTGCCGTTGCAGTTGTTGTCGAGGCCGTCGCACTGCTCCGCGGAGGGCGTCGCGAGCGCCTGGCACTCCAGCACCGCGTTGGAGCAGGCGGTGATGCCGTCGGCGCAGACTCCGAGCTTTCCCGACACGGGACAGGGCATCCCGCCGCCCGGATCGCCCTCGTCCACGAGGCCGTCGCAGTTGTCGTCCAGGCCGTTGCACAGCTCGACCGCCATGCACCCCGTCTGGCCATCCGAAGCGTCGGACGCGTCGTCGGATGCGTCCGCGTCGTCGGACGCGTCGGTCGAGCCGTCGAGGCCGGCGACGCCCCCTTCACCACCGAGACCCCCGCCCGCGGAATCGGGCGTGCCGCCACCGCCGCCCGCGGTCCCGCCCGTCCCCGAAGTGCCGCCCACACCGCCCGCGGCGTCCAGCGTCGAGGTGTCGATGCCGGCGTCGGTCGAGCCCCCTGCTCCACCACCGCCGGTGCTCGCCTCGTTGCCGGAGGCACACGCGACCGCGCCGACGACCGAAGCCGCAAGAACCCACCGCCGGACGACCCAAACCAAGGCCACTGCCAGGCTCCTCGCGTTGCCGGTGTTCGCGCCGCGCGAACCGGCCGTTGAAGTCCTGCCATCATACTCCAGTACGGGTGGCGGGCGCTAGCGGCCGGAGGGCCGGAAATGCGTGTGAGCGGCGAGCACGGCGCATCAGTCGCTGGATGCGAGCACAGCGCGCCACGCCTCACCCACGTGGGCATGACCGGCCGAGTCCGACAGCTGGCCGATGAACTTGATGCACGCGTGCTCGCCCCGCCGGTCCGCGGTCTCCCGAGCGCGGGCGAGACCGTGGAGCGCCTCGACCAGCGCGTCGCGCGAGCGGCCTGCCGCGGCGAGCCCGACGGCGTGGGCGAGGGCGGTCCTGCAGCGATCCCCGCCGTTCCTCGCGCGATCGGCCGCGCCGCGGAGCAACCGCAGGGCTCCACCGGTGTGGCCGCGCGCGAGGGTCGCCATGGCTTCGAGGCGGTCCGCCAGCGCGGTGTGCTTCGACTCCGCGCGGAACCGGGCGACGAGCGCGTCGAGGCTCCGCGGGTCGCCTTCACGCAGGGCCGAGACCGCGTGCGCCACGGCCTCCGCCGCGTCGTCGGTGACCGGGTGCTGCGCCCCTGCGGTGGCCTCCGCCGGCGCTTCGGGAGAACTCGGAGGCATGCTCTCCAGCTCGGCGTCTTCCAGGGCGACCGGCGGCTCCGACGCCGCGGGGGGCGTCGAGAGCAGATCACCACTCGGAAGCGGTGGGGCCCGCGGCACGGCATCCAGGCCCGGTGCGGCCGCCGGCTCGGAGGGCAGCCGCAGCGGCGGGTAGCTCGACCGGTCCCGGCCAGGGCTGCCCACCGCCTCTGGCGGAACGACGCTCGGCGCGACCGAATGGAGCGCAGCTCGAGACGCACTGGGGCCACCCGGAAGCACGCTGGCCGAGAGGCGGCTCATGAGTCCGACCGGATTGCGCGACTCGGCGAAGGTGACGAGCGCTCTCGCGGTGCGATCGAGCCCGGCGCTCCGCGCAGCACGCGCAGCCATGGCCGCCAGGCGCGCAGCGCGATCGAGCTCGCCGGCCAGCGCAGCGTGCGCAGCCGCCGCGGCTCGAGCCAGCGGTCGGTCGCTCTCTTCGATCATCCGGGAGGCCGCCCGATGCCACTCGACGGCACTCTTGGCCGACAGCGCCTCGACGAGCACGTCACGATGGGTCGCGCTCGGCAAAGCCACTGCGTCGGCTCCGGTCGGAACGACCCAGCCGCGCGCCTCCAGGAAGACGCGCGAGCCGTCCAGGTCGACGGGGACGTTCGCGACTCGACGGACGAGCTCTTCGACCTCGTGGACGGGCGCATCCCCGCCGAGCACCGCGAGGGCCGTCAGGACCGACTGGTGGGCCCCGTCGAGCAGGGCGAAGCGCTTCGTGATCCAGTGCCGCGCCGGCCGGGGCCGCCCGCGACCGCCCGCGCGAACCCGCGACGTGATCGCGCCGTCGGCCAGCACGAGCTCCGCCGTCTCGAGGGAGCATGCCAGGGCTTCGCGAATGGCACCGGGAAGGCCGGCACCGCGCTTGCCCCAGCGGCGAGCCGACGACTCGTCGAGCGCTCCACCCAGCAGGCCCCGCGCGAGTTCCGCCGACTCTGCACTCGAAAGAGCGCCGAGGCGCACCTCCGGCCCCTCCGGCATTTCGTCGAGGGGCTGTGGCACCTCGTCGCGCAGCCCCAGCCGCACCACGACCCGGTAGCCCGCGCCCTGCGTCGCGCCCACGACGATGGCCTCCAGTGAATCGCAGTCGAGATCCGTGGCGTCGTCCACCAGGACGGCCCCGCTCGCGGTGTCGTCCGCCGCGGGGGCGAGCCAGACGGCGATGAGCTCGCCCGCCTCTTCCGTCGAGAGTCCGCGTCCGGCCAGCAGTCGATCGAGTCGCTCGGCGCTGTCGCCGGGGAGCACGATGGGCCCTCGCGCCGCGCCGCGATCGCGCTCGAACGCGCAGCGCAGCGCGCCCAGCGGCTCCGTCGCCGGGTGAGGCGTCACGAGCATCACCCGAGCCGCGTCGAGCGACCCGGCCAGCTCCGCCAGGAAGCGAGTCCCCCCGGCGCCTCGTTCCGCTCGAACCACGCCCACCGTCCCCGCTCGAACCATCATCTCGGCGAGCACGGGCGACCGCGCCACGAGATCGGACACCTGCAGGCGGTCGATCGCGGAAGCCTCGACGGTGCGAAACGGATGCTCCAGGTCCACGATGGCGCCGCGGACCCGACCGGTGCCGACGCGTCCTATCCGGTGCCCCCGGGTAAGCAGCTCGCCACGCGAGACCTCGTGCATCGCCGGGTCGGCGAGCGCCTCCCCTTCCCGCGCGACCCGCGCGAGCCACGACGCCTTGAGCAAGGCAGGGCCCCACCCGAGCGCCACGGTGGAACCCTCCGGCACGTCCAGGACGGGCTCGAGCTCGCCCCGCGCCACGCCCGCGCTGAGGCCCGACATCGCGTCGGCATCGCCGGCGAGGAGCTCCACCGCGTCCTCCAGGGAGTCCGGCGCGAAGTCGAACACCACGCTACTTGCGCCCCACGCGACCACCCGCGCACCGAGCGCCGTCGCCCGCTTGGTCAGGAGCTGCATCGCGCGGTGGTGGTCGGCGTCGGTGACGGTGCGAGCCTCCACGCGACGCGAGCGCACCGCGACGATGAAACGCTCCGGCATCAGGTCTCGATGCGCACTTTCTTCTTCAGGGCGGCCAGCTGCTCGTCGATCTCCGCCGGGGCCGAGCCGGAGACGTCACCGCCGGCCTCGAGGCGCCGGAACTTCGCTTCGACCTCCGCCGGCGTCATCCCGCCTGGCCCGCGCAGGGCGTCGTCCACCTCGCGCTGGGCGGCGACGGCGCTCTCCACGCCCTCGATCTGGGCCTCCATCCGGCGAAACTCGTCGAACGCGGCGCCGCCGACCCGCCCGCCGCCCTCGGCGCCCGACCTGGCCTGCTGGGCCTGCGCGACCAGCGTTCCCTTCTTCGCGGTCAGCTCCGCGACCTTGGCCTCCATGCGCTCGAGCTCCGCCTTCATCTCGAGCGCGTTCTGGCGCTGTTCGGCCCGGAGACCCTCCGCGCGATCGCGATCCCTGGTCACCCGCGCCTTCTGCTCCAGCGCGGCGCGCGCGAGCTCGTCGTCGCCGTGCTTCACCGCCAGCTCCGCGCGCTCGGACCATTTCTCGGCTTCCGCGCCGAGCTCGTCGGTCTTGCGTCGCAGCTGCTTCTCCGCGGCGACGCTGCGCACCACCTCTTCGCGTGCAGCCTTCACCTGATCGCGCATCTCGGCCAGGGTCTGCTCGGTGGACTTCCTGGGGTCGTCGATGGCGTCCGCGAGGGCGTTGAAGTTGCTCCGGATGACGCGGCCCATGCGATCGAAGATGCCCATGGCCGAAGAGTGCCATGGGGCCTGGCCCACAGGCCAGCCGGGGCGCGGCGTCAGCGGTTGACGATGTGGATGGCGTGCCCGAGGGAGGCCGCGCTGGCTTCCATGATCGCCTCGCCCAGCGTCGGGTGCGGATGAATCGTCAGCGCGAGGTCTTCGGCCGTCGCCCCGAGTTCGAGCGCCAGCGCCGCTTCGCTGATGAGGTCGCTCGCGGACGGACCGACGACGTGAATGCCGAGGACCCGGCCGTCCTCCTCGGCGCGAACGACCTTCACGAAGCCGTCCGTCTCCCGGATGCTGAGAGCCCGGCCGAGGGCCGCGAACGGGAATCGCCCCACCTTCACGGCGACGTTCGCTGCTCGCGCCTCGTCCTCGGTCAACCCTGCGGACGCGATCTCCGGATCGGTGAAGACCACGTTCGGCACCGCGACCCAGTCTTTTCCCGATCGCTTTCCGGCGACGACCTCGGCGCACACCTCACCCTCCTTGGTGGCCTTGTGCGCCAGCATGGGGGGGCCGCTGACGTCACCGATGGCGTAGACGCCGTCCACGTTCGTCCGACACGTGGCGTCGGTCTCGACGAAGCCGCGCGGGCCGATGATCACGCCGAGCGCCTCGAGGCCGATGCCGCTCGAACGCGGCTTCATGCCCACCGCGACGAGGACGGCGTCGCACTCGATGCGGTCGGCCTTGCCGTCGGTCACGACGCTGACGAGGGCCGTACCGTCGGCGCGCTTCTCGACACCGTCGGCCCTGGCGCCCACCATCACCTTGCCACCGAGCTTCTTGAAGCGGCGCTCGACGACGCCGACGGCGTCACGATCCAGCCCGGGAAGGAGCCCGGAAGTGAGCTCGACGACCGTCACGTCGGCGCCGAACTTCTGATACACCATCCCCAGCTCCATCCCGATCACGCCGCCGCCGATCACCAGTAGACGCCGCGGCACGCGGTCGAGGCTGACCGCTTCGCGTGCACCGAGGATGGTGTGGCCATCGAACTCGAAGCCGGGGATCTGGATGGTGGCCGAGCCGGTCGCGACGATGATTGCCTTCGCGGCGCGCAGTCGCGCGGTGCCGCCTTTCCGCAGCGCCACCTCCACGGTGCGAGCGTCGACCAACGTCCCGCGCCCCTCGACGACCTTGGCCCGGTTCGCCTTCAGCAGGGCACGGACGCCCCCCGTCAGCTTCTCGACGATGCCGTTCTTCCAGGCTTGCATCTTCGGCACGTCGAGCTCGACGCTGCCGATGCGCAGTCCGACCTCGTCCGCGTGGCGCGCCTTCTCGTAGAGGTGGGCGTTGGAGATCAGCGCCTTGGACGGGATGCAGCCCCAGTTCAGGCAGACGCCCCCGTACTCCTCCTCCTCGACGCAGGCGACGGTCTGCCCGAGCTGCCCGAGGCGGATGGCGCAGGCGTAGCCCCCGGGACCACCGCCCAGGACGATGGCGTCGAACTCTTCGTCGGACATGCCGATCGTGTAGCCGGTCGGACGGGCGGGCGAAAGGCCGGGCGCGTACGCACCGCCGCCTCCCGCGGACAGGCCCGTCAGTGGTGCGGCGCGGGCGGGTGCAGCAGCAGCTCCTCCCGCTGCTCGACGAGGTTCCACGGGAGCCGCGCGTAGACGTCGTCGAAGAGCGACTCGCGCGGGGGCGGACCGTGGCGCTCGACCTCCTGCACGGCCTGCGAGATCTCGGAACCGATCTCCCCCTCCATCGCCTGCTTCCTTGCCGCGTCGGTGAGCCCGCGGCTCACCAGGTAGCGCTCGAAGCGATCGACCGGGTCACGCTTCGCCCACTCCCGCACCTCCTCTTCGGAGCGATACCGGCTCGGGTCGTCGCTGGTGGAGTGGGCGCCCATGCGGTACGTCACGCACTCGATGAACGTGGGGCCGCCGCCGCCGCGCGCGCGCTCCACGGCTTCGTGCACCACGCGCTGCACCGCGAGGACGTCGTTGCCGTCGACCCGAACGCCGGGCATCCCGTAGGCCACCGCCTTGATCGCGATGGTCTCGGAGGCGGTCTGTCGAGAGGTCGGTACGCTGATCGACCAGTGATTGTTCTGGCAGATGACGACGCAAGGCGCGCGAAACACCGCGGCGAAATTCAGGGCGTTGTGAAAATCGGGCTGGCTCGTGGCGCCATCGCCCGCGAAGCCGAGGGTGACCGTGTCGTCGCCGCGAATCTTGGCGGCCCACGCCGCCCCGACGGCCTGGGGGATCTGCGGTCCGATGCAGCTCGACCAGGACACCTGGTTCACCTCGCGGGCGCTCATGTGGCTCGGCATCTGCCGACCCTTGAGCACGTCGAGCTGGTTCCCGTAGACCTGCGCCAGGTAGCTCACCAGGGGGAAGCCTCGAGCCAGCATGATGGCGCTCTCCCGCAGCGCCGGGAACACCCAGTCGGTGCGCCGCGTGGCGAACGCCGTCGCGATGGGAACCGCCTCCTGACCGGTGCACGTTCCGTAGAAACCGATGCGGCCCTGGCGCTGGGCCGCGACCATCCGCACCTCGAGGAGCCGGACGCGGAGCATCTCGCGGTACATGGCGACGAGTACGTCGTCGGCCAGGGCGGGCGAGTCGTCGCTGACGCCCCCTTCGTCGTCGAGCACGCGAAAGAGCGTGGTGGCATCCTCTTGGGTCATGAGCTGAAGCGCTGCCTCGGGCTCATATCACGCTGAGAGGGACCCGCGAAGCGCGACGGCATCAGACCAGCATGGCGAAGCCGTGCGACGCATCGCGCGTCCCCACCTCGAAAGCTGCGGCGCGGCTCGACGCCGTGAGCGGCGCGCGCCCGCGGACGTCGAGGCGAAGGCGCGCCTCGGCGATCTTGGAGTTGAGGCAGTGGGTCATCGCCCCGTCGGGATTCTCGTAGTACAGCCCGGCAATCTGGTCCGGATCGGCCCGCAGCTCGCCGCGCACGCTGGCGAGATCGTTCTGCGCCGCGAACTCCCACCTCTGCACGTCGAAGCGTCCGCGGTTGCGCAGCAGATGGCGCCCGGAATTGAACGCGTAGCGAACGCCGCGATGCCAGACGAAGAACATGGAGACCATCGGCGCGAGCACGGGCCCGATGCGCGGCTGCCCGCTGGCACCCTCGAAGACGAGCTCCTCGGCGTCGTCCCACTGGTTGCAGTGGCCCCACGCGTAGCGCTCGGTGTGTCGGCGCCCCCAGTTGTGCCCCTGCATGCCGCGCCAGCCCTGCACGGCGACGGTCACCCCGTTCACGGCGTAGCTCCCGGAGAAGGTCGAGTCCGGGTGCGGCGAGACGTACTTCCAGTAGGGTGCCTTGTCGGAGTACATCCGCTCCGAGGGGAACGGAACGAGCGGCGCCACGTGCGTGGTGAAGTCGAGCTCCCAGGAGAGCTCACGGCCACCGGTCGCCACGACGCCCTCCGCGCGGCCGTCGCGGAGGCGGACCCGAGCCGCGCGAACGTCGAGGCGTTCCGAAGAGAACTGGTCTGCGCGCCACGGGACCACTTCCTTCGCCGCCACCGGCGCCCTGCCCCGCTCGAACGCGATGGCCCACGTCTCCGCAACGGGCTCGGCGCCGAGCTTGGCGAGGATGGTGACCTTGAGCCAGAGAGCCCGGCATCCCTCGCGGTCGTTGAGCTTCAGAAAGTAGCTCTCGCTGTGCCCCCGCGGTGCCTTTCCCGAGAACCGCGTTCCGTTCCACCGCGACATCGGGTCGGGAGTATCACCCGCAGCCTGGCGCCGCCAAGACCACGCCCCGAGCACTACCCCTGCCCATCGCCGAGCTTCGCCAGCGCCGCCGCGACGGCATCCTGATCGGCCTCTTCCGGACGATCGCGGAGCGCCTCGAGCACCGCCCGCGCCTGCGCGATCTTCGCGTCGCCGGCGGCGACGATCGCGACGGCGCGCTTGTCGCGGTTGCTCGACCGCAGGTCCCCGAGGATCTCGCGAATGGCACGCTCGTGACCCAGGCGGCCGAGCGCCACCTTCGCCTGCCACGCGAAGGGCTGGCGACGCGACGCGAACCAGCCGAAGCCACGCTGAGCGAGCGCCGGCGCGGCGTCGCGAAGGCCGAGTACGCCGCTGAACCGGATGGCCGCCTCCTCGTCCTCCGGCTCGTGCGTGCCCGTGGGGGCACGGACCGCGTCGACGATCGCTTCGGCGCCCGCGCGGTCCCCGGCCCTGGCCAGGAGAAGCGCGCCCGCGAGGCGAACACGCGCGTCCTCGTCGTCGAGGGCGCACCGCGCGAGCTCGATGGCGTCCGCACTGGCGTCGAAATCGGTGCCGGCGACGCACGACTGCTCGGCGAGCCGGAGCGCGAGCTGCCGCACGCTGGCGTCGGCATCGCGCGCCGCCCGCGCGGCGACGGGAGCGACCCGGGCGGGGAAGAGCGCCCCGAACGCGAGCAGCGCCTGGAATCGCAGCGCGGGGGCTTCCGCGTCGAGGTGCCGCTCGATCACCTCGACACACTCCACGTCGCTCGGCGTCGCGAGCTCTCCGATGGCAACGAGCGCCATCTGGGCCACGCGTTCGCTCCCCTGAGACATCGCCCCCACCAGCGGGGGAAGCGCACCCCGGTCCCCGACGTCGGCGAGCGCGAGCGCCGCGGCCGCCCTCACCTCCACCGAGGTGTCGTCGGTGAGCCGCTCGACGAGGGCCCCCACGATCCGCGCGTCGCCCTCGGCGCCGCCGAGTGACCCGAGGTCGCGGACTGCGGAGAGGCGCACGGCCTCCTTCGCGGCCGTCGCATCGCGCAAGGCGGCCTCGGCGTTGCGCCGGAGTTGACCCAGGCGGTACACCAGCGCGACAGTAGCGCGCCCGCGTGCGGTACGCTCCGGCACGAGCGAGCGCCGCAGGATCACGTGGAACCAGGGTCCCCGCCCCGAGGAGACGACGCGGACCTCCGCAGCTACGCGCGGCGGAACGTCGCCCTCGGCTTCGTCGTCCTCGTGGCGCTGTTCGGGGGCCTGGGGCTCGTCGGCATCCGCTACGCGCGCGAGCTCGAGGCGATGGCAAACGCCGTGGCCCACGCGCTCGGAGTGCCCGGACTCGCGCTCCTCATCGTCGCCGCAGACGCCGCGACGGCGCCGGTTCCGCCGGACCTCGTCCTGGTGGTCGTGGCGAAGTCCGAGCTGTCCGCGCGGTGGATCGTGATCGTGCCCTTGCTCGGCATCGTCTCCGCCGCCTCGGGGAGCCTGGGCTACCTGGTGGGGATCGGCCTCGGGCGCACGCGCAGCGCGCGGATCCAGTTCGAACGCTGGAGGCGAAGCCAGGACGCCGTGGTCCGATGGGGGCGATGGGGCGTGGCCCTCGGGGCGCTCACGCCCGTCCCGTTCTCCCTCACCTGCTGGGCCGCCGGCATGGTGCACATGCGCTACCGAGACTTCTTCTGGGTGACGCTGCTGCGCGTGCCTCGGTTCGTCGTCTACTACTGGGCCATCGCGGCCTCCGGCACCGGTTGATGAATCATCGTTCGGCGTTCGCGATCCGCCGTAGACCCTCGCTCGCGAGCTGCAGCGTGCCGCTCGCGAGCGCGACGGCGATGGCTCCTACGGCGAGCACGTGGGGTGCGCGGAGCATGCCGAGCGTTCCCTGCTCGAGCAGCGCGCCGAGGCTCACGCCGTCCGGAGGACCGAGCCCGACGAAGCCGAGCGCCGTCTCACCCAGGACGACGCCCGCCGCCGCGGTGCCCACCTGGATGGCCACCGGACCGAGCAGGTTCGGCAGCACGTGATGAAGGACGACGCGAAGCCGCCGGGCGCCCAGGGCGCGGGCGGCTTCCACGAACTGCGCCTCGGCCAGGGTGCGCGCCTGTGCCAGCGCGAGCCGGGCGAACGGCGCCCAGACCGCCAGGCAGAACACGAGGCCGATGTGCAGGCGCGACGGAACCCGAACGGCGCTGAGTACCGCCAGGGCCAGGAGGAAGGTGGGGAACGACTGCACCAGATCGCAGGCCCGCTGAACCCAGCGCGCGGGCCTTCCGCCGGCGAGTCCGGCCACGGCGCCCAGCGGCGTGCCCACGACGAATCCGAACAGCGCGACGGCGCCGGCGAGCCCGAGCGCGCGAAGGGTGGCGTGCGCGACCAGCGCGAGCAGGTCGACGCCTGCATCACCGCTCCCGAGCGGCCGGCCTCCCGTGGGCGCCGCCCACGCGAGCTCGAGCGCGTAGCGCGACGGTGATCGCGACGAGAGCCCGACGACGCACCCGCACGCGACCGCGAGGAGCACCGCCGGGAGCACCACCGCGAGGATGGATCGGAGCTTCCCGCGCGGCGTCACGACCGCCCTCGCGGATCGAGGAGCGCCGAGAACGCCCCGGCCAGCCCCTGAGCCGCGACGAAGAGGAGGCCCGAGGCGACGACCGACGCCTCGAGCACGGGCAGGTCGCGCGCGGCGTAGGCGTTGAGCATCAAGGTACCGAGGCCGGGGCGCTCGAAGAGGCGCTCGAGGACGACCGCTCCGCCGAGCAGCGCTCCGAGCTGCGTCGCCACCACGACGGCGATGGGCGCGGACGCGACGGGAAGAGCGTGGACGAACCAGACGCGCAAGCGGGAGGCGCCCTTCGCGGTGGCCGTATCGAGGAAGCGAGACCGCGCCTGGTCAAGGAGGGCGGCGCGCCCGATGCGCGCGACCTGTGCGGCGAGTGGCAGCGCGAGCAGCCCGGATGCGAAGACGAGACCCGACGCGCCGCTCTCGGGGTCGCCGGGCAGGGCCACGACGCGGAGCTCGACGGCGAGCACGAACGTCGCCAGCGGCGCGAACGCGACGAGGGGCGTCGCGGCGACCACCAGGATCCCCGCGTGGACCCACTCGCGGCGCGCGCCGAGCCACGGGCCCACCGCGAAGAGCGCCGCCGTCACGCCCGCCAGCGCGCCCAGCCCCACGGCCACACCGGCCAGCGCAGAGGTCGGACCGAGGGCGCGGCCCACTTCGGCGAGCGCGGTGACCCCCGGGCGACTGAGCGACTCCCCCCAGTCGAGTGAGAACAGCCCGATCAGGAAGCGACCGTACTGGGCCGCGAGCGGCCGATCGAGCCCGAGGCGCGCGCGCAGCACGGCTCGATCCTCCTCCGAGGACTGGTCGCCGAGGACGAGCGCCGCGGGATCCCCCGGCAAGAGCCGCATCGCGAGGAAGACCAGCGTCGCCAGGACGACCAGCACGACGAGCGAGCCCGCCACGCGCTCCCCGACGGCGCCAGCGACGGCGCGTACCGCCGCGAGCGTGGACCGTGGCGCCGACCCGGGCGACGACTCCGCGCCCGGCGCCTCGCTCATCCGCCGCCGGCGCCCCGCACGGCCGCGGGATCACAGACTGCCCGCGAGCCCCCATCGGGCAGCGCCGCGCCCTCGTACGGAACGATGCACACCTTTCCGCTCCCCTTCTTCTCCACGACCGCCGCCCCCCACGGGTTCGACTTGCGGAGGTTCACGCAGTCGTAGCCACCGCGGCACTCGTCGTCGTCCGCGCACTTTCGCAGGCAGAAGGTGCGCTGCAACCTCGACGGGACCTGGGGATCGGCACACTCCGGTGCGTCGGACACGCTGGTGCCGAACGCGACGCAGATGGCCTCGTCGGGACAGGTCCCGGGCTCGCAGTTGAAGATGGTGCAGTAGCCGCCGGGCTGCGTCGAATCGCACAGCCGGTCGCCGGTGCTCGAACAGTCCGTCGACACGTCACACTCGTCGCCGATCTCCGGCTGGCACCCGAGCGCGGCGAGCGCGACGAGCGCGAGAGTGGACGTCGCGCCGGAGAGAGGACCCATGGCGGAGCGAGGTTTCGCGCCTCGGGCCCCGCGGGTCAAGATCCAGGGGCGAAAGAGCGCGCCGGGTCCTCGCCTTTTGCGGGGCCTCCTGCTAGATCAGGCCGCGCGCCGGCCGCGCGGCGACCCTCCTCATGGCCACCTACATCACCGAAGACTGCATCAACTGCGGCGCCTGCGAGCCAGAGTGCCCCAACGAGGCCATCAGCGAAGGCGACGACATCTACGTGATCGACCCCGAGCTTTGCACGGAGTGCGTCGGGTTCTACGACCACGAGGCGTGTCAGGCGGTGTGCCCGGTCGAGTGCTGCCTGCCGAATCCGCAGATCCGCGAGGGTGAAGACCTGCTCATCGAGCGCGCCATGCGCCTCCACCCCGACGACGAAGAGCTGAAGAAGCGCGCGGAGTCCAACGACTACCCTTCCCGCTTCCGCAAGAGCGGCTGAGGCGGCGTGCGCTGGGCGCTGGCGGCGATCGCCCTGGTCGCTTCGGCGTGCGGTGGTGCGTCGCCGCTGCTCCACCCCGCCCACGTGCTCCCGGCAAACCACGTGACGTTCGGCGCGGGCGTCAGCGGCCACGTGACGGCGCTCGGTACCAAGGACGCCCTCGACGCCGCACGATCCAGCGCTCCGGCCCAGGCCCAGCCCTCGACGCCCGAGGAGGAGCGCACGTACTTCGATGGCGCGCTGACCCAGGTCCTGGTCGCGCCGGGTGTGGCGCCGTGGGTCGGCGCGCGAGCCGGCGTCGGGCACGGCAGCGACGCAGGCCTCGTCTACTCCGGCCGCGCGGTCCGCGTCGACGGGAGGCACGCGCTCGCGGCCGAGGACTTCGCGATCTCTGCCGGCGTGGGTTTCACCGGAATCCTCACGCGGCCCGGCTCGGACCCACCCGTCGACGCCACGAGCGGACAGGAGCCCGCGCGTGCTGCAGACGGCGGCATCGGCGGCCTGGACGCCGGCACGGTGTCGGGCTGGGGCATCGACGTGCCGGTCATCGGCGGCTGGCGGAGTCGGGGCGACATCGTCCGTGCCTGGGCCGGGCCCCGCGGCGGCTACGAGCAGCTCAGCGGCGAGGTGCGGCTACAGCTCGAGCCCAACACGCGCAACGTGCTCGTGGGGCCCATCGAGGGGCGGCGCTGGCACGTCGGCGGCCTCGTCGGCCTCGCCTTCGGCCTCGAGCCGGTGTGGGTCGCCCTGGAGATCCAGGGCTCGTACCAGTGGATCGAAGGGCACGTGGAGGTGGAGAGCGCCACGGGGACCCGCCTGGAGCACGACGCGGACGTGCGCGGAATGACCGTCAGCCCCGCCGGCGCGATCATCGGGAAGTTCTGACGCGCCTGCGGCGGGCGACTCAGACTCTGAGCTGGCGAGCGGGAAAAGGGGAAGCTGGCCGGAGGCCCGATGGCGGCGGGCGGCATCGTTCGGCTCCCTCGCCGTCGGGGTGCGGGATCGCTCTGTCGTATCGGCTCGCTCTCTCGCGCTCGGCGTCGGTCCCACAGCTTCCGAAACGCTGGTCCCCGTCGGCGAACCTTCCTCGTGGGGATTCGCGCGTTTACCGAACGTGCCGGCGGTCACCGGCCCCGCCGTACTGCTCACCCGCACGGCCCACGGTACGCTGATTGCCCCCGTGCCCACGATCGTCTTTGGCGACTTCGAATGGGACGCCGACAAGGCGGCGGAAAATGTCCGGAAGCACGGCGTGGATTTCGAGGAAGCCGCGACAGTCTTCACGGACCTGAACTATCTGCTGGTTGCCGACGACGCGGACGAGGACAGGTTTCTGGCGCTCGGATTCTCGCGACTTGCGCGGGTCCTCGTGGTGGTTCACATAGAACGCGCACAGCGCATGCGCATCATCAGCGCACGGCGGGCCTCCGCGTACGAGAGACGGATCTATGAGCAACGAGCGAGACCAGACTGAACCTTCCGCCGAGTCACTCGCGGATTTCCCGGAAGTGGACTTCAGCAAGGGGATCCGCCCCAACCGATACGCGAACCTCCGGGGCGACTTCAAGCACGCGGTATTTCTCGATCGCGAGATCTGGGAGCACTTCGGAACCGAGGACAAGGTGCTCGAGGCGCTGTCGGCGCTCGTCCGAACGCGCGACGGGGCGCGCCGCGGAGCCGCGCGCTAGGCGCCACGGGGACCCGCCTGGAGCACGACGCGGACGTGCGCGGAATGACCGTCAGCCCCGCCGGCGCGATCATCGGGAAGTTCTGACGCGCCTGCGGCGGGCGACTCAGAGAGGGCAGCCGGGTTCCTCGCAGAGCGGGTCCGTGCGCGGAACGGCGTTGTTCATGCCGATGGCGCACCACTCGGGAACACCGGGCGGGAATCCGTCGGTCAGGTACGGGGAGTCGCCGTCGGACAGCCAGTACGGGTGGTCGAACGCGAAGGACCACAAACCGTCGAAGCGGCTGAGCCCCGGTGGCGGCGTGATGGGCGGTACGCCGTGCCCGCAGTTGTGCTGACACTCGATGAGGAAGTGTCCGTCCATGGTGAGGTTCGCCTCGAGATCCTTCGTCATCGGCTCGAACTGGATGATCACGCCGCAGACGTCCGTGGGGCCGCCCCAGAGGGCGAGCACGGGCATCTTGTGCAGCGAAGGCCGGTACGGCTTGATCCACTGTCCGCCGGTGCCGCCGGACAGCGACAGCACGGACGACAGGTAGTCGCCACGACCCCAGATGAGCTGTCCCATCCACAGCGCGCCGGCGCTCACACCCGCGCTGCTCACGCAGCTCAGGTTGACGCTGAACTGCTCGGCCACGCACGAGAGCATGTCGTCGAAGAAGCCGAACTCCTCCTCCATGCGCGCCTCGGTCTGCGCGACGTCGTAGGGCCAGACGAGGTCGAGAGGGATGAGCGGGACCGGAAACCCGACGTCCCCCTTCTTCTCGGGCAGCACGGCGATGAAACGCTTGTCGTTGGCGGCCTGCTGCACCTCGCCCTTCTCGAGGAAGCTGTTGGCCGAGCCTTGAAGCCAGTGCCACATGAAGAGCACGGGAAGGTTCTGATCGACCGCGGGGTCGTAGTCTTCGGGCATGATGAGCAGGAACTCGCGTGCGTTGCCGTTCGAGGTGATGCTGTTCTTGCCTGGCGCGAGCATGGGGCAGGTTCCCCCGCTGTACGGCTGGGGCGGCGGCGGAGCCTGTGCGCCGGGCGGCGGCGCCATGCTGCAGCGACCGGCGGGCACGGTGGGGCCGCCCCCGCTTCCGCCGACCGCCCCGGTGGCGCCGGCACCCGCGGCGTTGCCCGCGCCGGCCGCGCCGCCGGCTGCGCCGGACCCGCCCGAACCACCGGCGCCCACGGCACACACCTTGGCGCAGTCGTCGGCGCTCGCTCCGGTGTCGAGGCACGCGGCGACGCACCCCCCGTTCGCACCCCCGCTGCCACCGCTGGATTCCGTCGAGTCGCTTCCGCCGTCGGAGCTCCCGCACGCCGTCGCCGCGGCCAGGAACGACACGGCCATCCACACCGTCCCCCTCGGTCCAGCCGTACGCTTCATCACGATCTCCTTCGGAACGGCACTCCGTCGGGAGGCTGCAGAGCCACCGGCCAAGCGGCGGAGCGCGGACGCCGCGGAGCCTAGCATCGTCAGGACCGGAGTTACAGAAGGGCCGCGCGGCGCGCGGCGGGAACCCGCCGGAAACTCCGCGGTTCGCGCCGGTCGGCAATCCGGGCGGTTGCCGCGGCCGTGGCGACGCTCTAGCCTTTGCTCCGTGCGTCGCTTCTTGGCCCCCGTCGTCCTCGCCGGCTCCGCCCTCGGCTGTGCCACGGAGGTCGAGTCGTTCACGACGGACGCGAGGTCCGGCACCACGCAGGCACTGGTCGCGGTGGAGCGGAGCACGACCGTCGCGTCTCCGGCGACGGCACGCTCCGGAGCGCTCGCGCAGCTCGTGCATGCGTCGGGAGAGGTGGAGGGTCGCGCGGTGCTCGGCCTCGTCAGCGGCCTCGGGGCGCTCCCGGCGGCGGACGAGTGCGCCGTCACTCGCCCCGCGGCATCGACGGTCGGCGGCCTGGCCCCGGCAGAACTCCTGGAGCTGGGCACGGTCACCCTCGAAGCGGGTGGCCTGGCCTCGACGCTCGCGCCTCACGCGTTCCCGACCGTCACGGACGTGATCTCCGGCGTCGTCTACACGACCCGCGACCGCTCGCCGCTGCCCGAAGGGCTCGAGTACACGCTCACGACGTCGGGCACGCCGCTCGTGCCGGCGCTCGAGGTGACGAGCGTCGCCCCGGTGGCTCCCACCGACGCGACGCTGGACGGCATCGCGCTCGCGGACGTCGAGACGCTCGCACCGAACCACCCGTTCGAGCTGGCGTGGACGCCGGGGCACCCCGACGACCTCGTGGTGTTGCGGCTGGTCGCGGCCGACGCCGAACCCGTCGCCTGCGCGTTCCCCGCCGATCGTGGCGTCGGCACCGTCAGTGGCGCGTCGTTCGCGGGTCGCGGTGTCGGCCGCCTGTCGGTGCATCGCGTGCGCCGCACGGAGTTCGTGGCGCCCGGCATCGACCGCGCCGAGCTTCGCTTCGACTTCGACGTCTCCACGACGATCACGTTCGTCGACTGACGGCCGGGTGACGCCGATGGGCGGGTGCCCGTGATCGGCAACGACGCGAGGGCCCGCGCCGAGCTGGACGCTCTCGAGCGTGACGGTCGGCTCGAGGACGCGGCGGAACTCGCGGAGCGCCTGGGCGACTTCGAGCGGGCGAGCCGGCTCTGGGAGCGGGCCGTCGTCATGGAGCGCGCAGGGCTCGCCGCGCTGCGTGCCAACCTTCCCGATCGTGCCGTGATCCTCGCCGCGCGCGCGAACCTGACCGAACTCGAGGCAGAGGCCGTCGAGACGCTGCGGCAGGATCACGCGCGTGCCCGGGCGGTGGCCGCGACCCTCACGCGCCTGCACCTCCACGAATCGGAGGCACGCCTGCGCGCCGCCATCGACGACGATCTCGGCGCGGCTCGAGCGCTCGAGCGCGCAGGCAATCCGAGCGCCGCCGCGCGGGCGCTCGCGACCGCCGGCGCCCTGGCCGCCGCCACCCGATGTCTCGAAGCGGCGCTCGAGGCGGACCCCGACGACGACGACGCGCGCGTCCGCCTGGCTCGCCTGCTGCTCGCTCATGGCTCCGCAGAAGCGGCCACCAGGGTGCTTCAGGGCGCACGCAGCGCACGCGGGCGGGCGCGCGCGCGCGCCGACCTCGCGCCGGCCCGCGTCGCGGCGGGA
>CAZARU010000039.1:0-54543 GCA_964487605.1 uncultured Polyangiaceae bacterium | reverse complement strand
GCCGCGGGGGGGGCCGAAGGTGGGCTCGGTCTAGTGGGCGGTGGCTGGGGCCGCCGGGGCGGGGGGTTCCGCGCGGTCGCGGCACGCGGGAAACGGCGCTGCGGCCAGCAGGGCGGCGAGCTTCCAGGCCGGGTGCCTCATGGTCCTCTGCTAACATCCGAGCAACATGCGACGCCAAGAACGGGCTCTCACGGCGGTGCTCTCCACGGGGATCCTCGCGGCGGCTGCGTGCGGAGGGAGCGGCGGGACCGCCGACAACGAGGGGAGCCGCGTGGTGGGCGGTGCCGGTGGCGCCAGCGCGTCGGGCGGAAGCGCGGGATCCGGCGCCGACGCGGCCAGCGGCGGCGCGGGGGGCTCGACGCTGGGCTGCCAGGGCCCCGGCGACTGTGGCGCCGGTCAGAAGTGTGCGGTGAGCGGCGTGTGCATCGACCAGAACGGCTGCGCGACGACCGCGGACTGCGCCGGCGGGACGTTCTGCAGCGCGACGAAGGCGTGCCTCCCGGAGGGCTCGTGCGCCCAGGATCAGGACTGCACCGAGGGGCTCGTGTGCGACGCGGCGACGAGCACCTGCGTGCCGGGAGGTGGGTGCGGTGGCGGCGAGTTCCAGACGGAGGCCATCGCGCCGAACCTGCTGCTGGTGCTCGATCGCTCGTGCTCCATGAACGCGGCCCCCGGCGGCTTGCCCAAGACGAAGTGGGCCATCGCCGTGGACGCCATCAACCTGCTGACCACGCAGTTCACCGGGAAGATCCGGTGGGGCCTCACGCTGTTCCCCGACACCGTGGCGCCGGCGTGCGAGCAGGCCGCCGCGGCGATACCGGTGGGTGACGGCAACGAGGCCGCGATCCAGGCGCTGCTCACCGCCGCCCTCGCGAACGCGAACGCGAACTTCCCGAAGGGCCCGTGCGTCACGAACATCGACACGGCGATCCAGCAGGCCAGCCTCGAGCCGGCATTCGCCGATCCGGGGCGTCGCAGCTTTGCGGTGCTCATCACCGACGGCAACCAGGCCGGCTGCAACGTCGCCGGCGGCGACAACGGCACCACGACGATCATCGGCAGCATGCTCGCCAGCGGTGTCGCCACCTACGTGGTCGGCTTCGGCAGCGGCGTGGACCCGAACCAGCTCAACGTCTTCGCCGACGCCGGCGGCGTCCCCCGCGCCGACCCCACGCGCCGCTACTACCAGGCCGACGACGCGGCCACGCTGCAGATGAGCCTCGATTCCATCGCCTCCTCGGTCCTCGGCTGCGACTTCGCCCTGGCCGAGCCCCCCATGAACGCCGACGAGCTCTTCGTCTTCCTCGAGGATCAGAGCGTACCGCGCGATCCGACGCACACGAACGGCTGGGACTACGATCCGGTGACGAACTCCGTGACGTTCTACGGGACGCCGTGCGACCAGCTGAAGAGCGGTATGGCGCAGGACGTGGATGTGGTGTTTGGGTGTGATCAGCCGGTGCCGAACTAGAAGCGTTCCGGTGCGGATCGGCGACGCGCGCGCGTGACCAGCGGCGACCCTTGCGACCAAGAGCGCGCTCGCCCGGGCGTTTCTCGGCTGACCGGAGGTCCGGGCTACGTCCGGCGCGCGGTGACGCTCGTGTGGCGTACGGACCGGCGGCTCGCCGCATGGTTGGCGGGGCTCACCGCGCTTGCGGGCATGCTGCCGGTGGGGATCGCCTACGTCGGAAAGCTGGTCATCGACACGACCGTGGCAGCGGTCCCACCGGGGCCTGGTGCTGCCCGAGAGGTCTTCGAATGGTTGGGCCTGGAGCTCTTCCTCGTGGCGGCACTGGTCGGTGTCTACCGCGGTTCGAACTTCTGCGAAGCGTTGCTACGCGTGCGCCTGGCGCAGAGGGTGGTCGAGCTGATCCTCACGAAGGCGCTCGCGCTGGACCTGGAAGACCTGGAGGACACGCAGGTTCGCGACACGCTCTCGCGATCACTCGTGGACGCCCCTAACCGCCCACTTTCGCTCGTTCGCGGCGTCTACGCCAACGCCGCAGAAGCGCTCACCCTGGCGGGCTACGCGGTACTGCTGGCGCAGTTCTCGATTTGGCTCGTCGTGCTTCTGCTCGCGGCAGCCGCGCCGTCCATCCTCGCCGAGGTGAGATTCAACGTGGACGCCTTTCGCTTGTTCAGGACCCAGACGCCGGAGACCCGCCGTCGTGACTATCTGGAGACCGTTCTGGCGCGCGACGACTTTGCCAAGGAGACGCGGGTCTTCTCGACGGGGGAGAACCTCCTCGGCCGCCATCGCGAGATTTTCGAAGGGCTGTACGAGCAGGACCGCCGCATGGCCGTGCGACGCGGGATCTGGGGCTTTTCCCTGGCCGTGGCGGGCGCGCTGGCCTTGGCCGTCTGCTACGCGCTCGTCGCGGCCTCCGCGGTGCGCGGCGAGACGACCATCGGCGAGATGGCCATGCTCTTCGTCGTGCTGAAGCAGGCGCAAGGACTCGTCACGGCGATGCTCATCTCCGTGGCAGGGCTCTACGAGGACAACCTGTACGTCTCCATGCTGTTCGACTTCCTGGCGCGGCCGGTGCGGCCGTGGACGGGGGAGGCCACGGAGGGACCGCGGCCCGGCGACGGCGTTCGCTTCGACGCGGTGGGGTACACGTACCCTGGCGCGTCCGCCCCCGCACTTCGCGACGTCACGCTCCACATTCCCGAGGGGGAGATCGTGGTCCTCCGGGGGCCCAACGGCGCGGGCAAGACGACGCTGGCCAAGCTCGCCGTGGGTCTCCTTCGGCCCAGCAGTGGGCGTGTACTCGTCGACGGGCGCGACCTCTGCGACTGGGATCGCGCGGTGCTCGCGCGCAGGATGACGGTGTCGTTCCAGGACTTCGTCCGGTATCAGTTCACCGCCGGGGAGAACATCGGCATGGGGGAAGGTTCCATGACCGGAGACCGTGATGCGTGGGAACGAGCGGCGGAGCGGGCCGGTGCGCTCGCGCTCGTGGCTTCGCTGAGCAGGGGGTTCGACACGCAGCTGGGCAACTGGTTTCCAGGTGGTCGCGAGCTGTCTCTCGGGCAATGGCAGCGTATCGCGCTCGCGCGTTCGTTCATGCGACACGAACCAGCGCTGCGCGTGCTGGACGAACCCACCGCGCATCTCGACCGCGAAGCAGAGCGCGACGTCCTAGCGAGTCTCCGGGAGCATCGACGTGGCGTCGCAACGCTCGTGATCTCGCACCGGGACGGCGTCGCCGAAGCTGCCGATCGCGTGGTCGTCCTGGACGGCGGACGCGTGGTCGATGGGCAGCGCCGGAGTGCGGCGGCTGACGACTGACTCGACGCGCTCAGGGGCCGCAGTGCTTCCGCGCGACGAATACGGGGTCGCACCTCTGGAGAACCAACCCAGACGGCCAGCGCTGCGCCTGAGAGTACACTCCGAACAGGGCGTAGTTTCGCGAGGTCATCTCGGCGAGGACGACCTCCAAGGGAACGTGAGCTGGGTTGCCTTGGTTCAACCCGGCTTCGAGCTGGATGAACTTGATCCGTTGCTCGTCCACCAGGCGACCGGCGCCCGACACGACGCGGAGGTCGTGCCCTTCAGTGTCGATCTTGAGGTAGTCGATGTCCGTGATGCCGTTCGCGGCACAGTGCTCGTCCAGTCGCGCCATCTTCACGACGACGCTCGAACCGTGCCTGGCGGAGTCGTCAACCACGTGATGCGTCACCGATTGCCCTTCCGTACTCATCGACCGATCTCCGGAGATGTCGCCGAGCGCCAGTTCGTGGCACATGACGTTCCCCAGTGGGCCCGTTCGTTCGACGAGCGTCGCGAACGACGAGGGGACCGGCTCGAAGCAGTGAATCGATGCCTGTGGAAACCACGAGCGGAATTGGCGCGCGGACTGTCCGACGTTCGCGCCGACGTCGAAGACGGTGCGAATCTGCATGGTCGGGAACAGGCGGGTCATGTCGGCCCGGACGCTCACGCCATGTGGAAGTCCGCGAAACACGTGAAGGCCGCTCAGACGTTCGAAGCGTGAGCGGACATCGGCGACGAGCCTGTTCCTGAGCGACGAGGGGAACATCGTCGGGCAAGACTAGCGCACGCGTGGCGGGCGGTCGCCCAGCGGTTCCAGCAAGGCGATCACGGCCGCGTTGACCGCTCGCACGTCGTACTTCTCTACCGCTCGTGCGCGGCTCCTCGCGCCCATCGTAGCCGCGAGCGGCCGGTCCGCGACGAAGCGGGACATGGCATCGGCGAGGGACGTTGCTTCACGCGCGGGAACCAGCAGGCCATTGTGCTCGTGTTGCACGGTCTCTCGGCACCCCGGAACGTCGGTCGTGATGACGGCGCGACCGACGGCCATGGCTTCGAGCACCGACCTGGGCGTGCCCTCTCGGTAGGACGGGAGCACGAAAACGGTGCAGCGTTCGAGGTGAGGTAGCACGTTCTGCGCCGGGCCGGTCCAGTCGAGCAGACCCGTTTCCTGCCACTCAGCGAGATCGGTTCGGTCGATCGCCGCCGGATGGTCGTCGATTGCGCCGACGAGCGCAAAGATCGCGTCCGCACCGCGCGAGCGCAGCGCCCGAGCGGCGGCCGCGTACTCGTACACGCCCTTCTCTCGCTGGATCCGGCCGACAAGGAGGAAGCGGACCGGGCCGGTCAGGTCGGGTGGGACGTGGGGGAACAGGTCGAGCGGTACGCCCGAACCATTCACGAGGCCCGTGGGGACTCGACGCGGAAGCACGCCAGCATGGATCAAGTCGCGCCTGTCGTCCGGGTTCTGGAAGATGGCGAGATCCACTGCGCGCAGCGCGCCTCCGAGCAGTACCTTGGCGACGCTGTTCACGGTCCGGTTCGTGCCGGTGGTGTCCGTGAACGCGGTGCCGAGTCCGGTCACGAGGGCCACCACGCGCCTCACGCCTGCGAGGCGGGCTGCGCAGGTCGCATACGCGATGACCTTCGGCGAGAACGCGAGCACCACATCAGGCTTGCACTCGCGGAAGATCCGGTGAAGCGCCAGGACGGATCGGGATTCCGTGAGGACGCCGGTACCGCTGCGCTCGAGCGCGTACGGCCTGTAGGTGGCGCCCACTGCGCTCAGACCGACACGGACCGCGGGGTCGTCTCCTCCGGCGACGGCGAAGACCTCGTGGCCTCGAGCCACGAGGTCGGCGGCCAGGCGGCCGCGGAAGTTCAATAGGTACCCGGGGTCGCCCCCGACGAGGGCAATTCGCACGCTCCGGCGCGTGTACCCCAGGTGGGGCCTGCTTGTCGCCCGGAGGGCCGTCAACGGGTATTCTCGACGTGGGCGCCCGCTCTGCCGGTGCTAGGACACCCGCCGGGGCTGGCGTCACGGAGTGGCGATGCCCCGCTGCTCGAACTCCACGGTGCTCGCGTGCAACAGACCCGTCCCATGACGCAAGGCCAGCCCACCGCGCGCACGGCGGCCCGACTGTTGCGGGGCATGGCGGACGTCCTGGTGCTGTCCCTGGCGTACTGGGCCGCGTTCTTCCTGCGGTTCGACGGCGTCCCGCCACTGCTGATGTTCAAGCGCCTGGTTTTCACCTGGCCGTACGTCGTGGGGCTGGAAGTGATCGCGCTCTACGCGTTCTCGATACCGTACTTTGCCTGGAGATACATCGGCCTGCGAGACGTTCAGCGCGTCGCGTGGGCGACGGCGGCTGCGTCGTCGGTTCTGCTCGCCCTCCGCTTCGCATCCCCCGTGGCGCAGCGTGTCTTCCCGCACGCCGTCTACGCTCTCGTGCCGCTCGGCGTGATCGCGGCGAACGCGTTGCTCGCGTTTCTGGGCGTCGTGGGCATCCGAGTGCTGCGACGGATCGTCGACGAGCGTGCACGCTCGCGCGAGCTCGAGTCGCAGGGCGCGAGGCGAGCACCCACCCTCCTCGTCGGTGCGGGCCAAGCGGGTGTCATGGTCGCCCGTGAGATCGCGGCTCGGCCGGATCTCCCCTTCGAGCCGGTAGGCTTCGTCGACGACGACGCGGCCAAGGTCGGGACGATCATCCATGGCATCAAGGTGCTCGGCACAACGTCTGACATGGCCGCCCTCACGCGGGAAACCGGAGCGACGCAGGCCATCATCACCGTAGCGAACGCCACCGGCGCTCAGATCAGGAACATCAAGGCGCGCTGCGAATCGGTGGGAATAACGCCCAAGATCATCCCCGGCATCTACGAAATCCTCGACGGAAAGGTCAATCTGTCGCGGATCCGGGAGGTGTCGATCGAGGACCTACTCGGTCGCGACGCGGTCACGCTCGATCTGGATCTGGTTCAGGGCTTCGTCACGGGCAAGCGCGTACTCGTGACGGGCGCCGGCGGCTCCATCGGCTCCGAGCTCTGCCGCCAGGTGTCTCGGTTCCGGCCCGAACGACTCTTCCTGGTCGAACAGGCGGAGTTCAACCTGTTCTCGATACATCAGGAACTCGTCGAATCGTTCCCGGAGCTCCCCGTCGTTCCCGTCATCTGTGACGTCTGCGATACCGCCCGGATAGACGCCGTTTTCGCGACGACGCGACCGGACGTCGTCTTCCATGCTGCAGCGCACAAGCACGTACCGATGATGGAGTGGAACCCCGGCGAGGCGATCAAGAACAACGTGTTCGGGACCAAGAAAGTCGCGGACGCCGCGGACCGAGTCGGATGCGCCACGTTCGTCCTGATCAGCACCGACAAGGCCGTGAACCCGACTTCGATCATGGGGGGATCCAAGCGGGCCGCCGAGATGTACATCCAGGCTCTCTCGCAGCGCTCGGCCACGAAGTTCGTCGCCGTGCGGTTCGGCAACGTGCTGGGGTCGGCCGGATCGGTGATACCGACGTTCAAGGCGCAGATCGCCGCTGGTGGCCCGGTGAAGGTCACACATCCGGACATGATGCGGCACTTCATGACCATCCCCGAGGCGAGTCAGCTCGTCATGCAGGCCGCAGCCATCGGTCGAAGTGGCGAGATCCTGCTGCTGGACATGGGCGAAGCGGTCAAGATCGTCCATCTTGCGGAGGACCTCATTCGCCTGAGCGGGTTCGAGCCCGGCGTGGACATCGACATCGTCTTCAGCGGGGTCCGGCCCGGCGAGAAGCTCCATGAGGAACTCGCGTTCGACGCGGAGAACGTCTCGAGCACCGGGCACGACAAGATCTTCGTCGGTAACCTCCGTCCCTGCGACGCTCGAGAGGTGGATGCGCACATGACGCGACTGGCCAAGGTCACCGGCGAAACGAGTCCTGCCGTCGTGCGCGCCGAGCTGCGGCGGTTGGTGACCGAGATGCGCGAGCCGCCCCAGATCTCGCTGCCCGATCCTGCTCGGAACGCTGCTGAACCGGAGCAGGCTGCCATGTCGCGCATGCGCGCCGCGACCACGCCCGCAGAGTGACCAGGTTCGCGGTCGGGTGTGTCGCGCCCGCAGGAAGGGACGTCCGCCGCGCGCCCGGCTGTGCTATGCGGCGGTCAGCTTCGCCCGACTGGCCCGATGACCATAGCCGTACCGCTTGCGCAGGGCGCGACCACCGACGCTGTTCGGGCCTCGAAGTGCCCGTCACCGCGGTCTGCACCCGTGCGTGTCGGCGTCGTCGGCATCGGGCAGTGGGGGAGCAACCTGGTGCGCGCGTTCTCGACCACGCCGTCGGCGCGCCTCGTCGCCGCTTGCGACATCGATGACGCCCGTCTGACGACACTGCCGCCGTGGGTTCGGCGCTCGGTGAGCATCTCCGCGATGCTGGCTGATGGGGATCTGGATGCCGTGGCGATTGCGACTCCTCCCCGGACGCACGCGCGAATTGCGGTGGCAGCGCTCGAGGCCGGGAAGGACGTGTTCGTCGAGAAGCCGATGGCGCTTTCCGTGGACGAGGCGATCCGGATCGCGCACGCGGTGCGAGAGACGGGGCGGCGCCTCATGGTGGGACTGATCCTTCAGTTCCACCCGGCGGTCACGACGCTGCTGGAATGGGCGCGGTCTGGTGTCCTCGGGGACATCACGCGGATCGTCGCCGTTCGCGGGTCCCGGCGTGCTCCCAGTGACGATCACCCGATGTGGTGGTCACTGGCTCCACACGACGTGAGCCTCGGGATCTCGCTGTGTCGTGGACCCGTTCGGACCGTCCAGGTGACGGCGGAATCGCATCCCGCGCTCTCGATGCGCGCGACGATGGAGTTCGGCGGCGGGGGCGCCGTGCTGCACTTGACGCTCCTTGCGAACGAGCGGCGCCGAACCGTGACGGTCGTCGGCACCCGCGCCACTGCCGTCTTCGACGACCTCGACGAGGCGTCGCCCCTGCGGCTGTTCGCGGCCGACGATGCTCCGGGCACGGAGGCAACGGGTGGCGTGCCCGTGGGTCGCCCCCTTGCCCTCGTGGGCCGCACGGAAGACGAACCGCTGCTCCTCGAGGTTCGATGCTTCGTGGACAGGCTGATCGACGAGCGTCCATTCATGACGGACCTCGGTCACGCAACCGACGTCGTCGCGGCGCTGGCGACGGGAGCGTGTTCCCTCGACCAGGGTGGCGTGCGCTGCGAGGTCGTGCGCTGGCGCTGAGAGGTCGCGCTGTCGCGTTTCACGCCGCGTCGTCGCGGTCGTGCCCGTAGTAACCGTAAGCGTAGTTGTAGTACTTGTATCGACCGTAGCCGAGCCTGATCGGATCCAGCGCGTTGAGGACGGCGCCCACGACGGACCCACCGACGTCCTGAAGCGTCCTGATCGCCTTCCGCGCGCTGTCCTTCGGCGTCTGCATGGAGCGCGCGATGAGGACGATGCCATCCACCATCGTTGCGAGAATCGTCGCGTCGGACACTATCGTGGCGGGCGGACTGTCTACTATGACGCGGTCGTAGCGCTCGCTGAGGCGGTCCAGGAGCGCCTTGAAGGCCTCACTGCCGAGAAACTCCGCGGGGTTCGGGACGCGTGGACCCGCGGGCAGCAGCGACAGGTTGGGCACCAGCGTCGCGAGCGAGTCGGGATCCAGCGCGTTCGGCTCGAGCGTCATCGACGTCACACCGACGTCGTTCAGACGTCCGAAGATCTTGTGGAGGCGAGGCCGTCGAAGGTCGCAGTCCACCAGCAGGACCCTTTGCCCCGTCTGCGCGAGGACGATGGCGATGGTGCTCGCGACCGTGGTTTTGCCCTCGCCAGGCCCGGGGCTGGTGATCAGCATTCGCCGATAGGGTTCGTCCGGCGACATGAACAGGAGGTTCGTGCGAATCCCTCGTGCCGCCTCGGCGAGCATGCTGGTCGTGTGGGAGTGCGCGATGAGTTCGGGAGGGTCGGAGGAGGCGGTCTTCGGGCCGGCGGCGTCCGTCAGAGGGAGCGTACCGAGGAAAGCGATTCCGAGTTCGCGCTCGACGTCGTCGGAGGTCTTGACGCTTCGGTCGAACTGCTCTCGCGCGACGGCGAGCAGCAGTCCGAGGGCGAGACCGCCGATCAACCCGATTGAGATACTGAGCGGGACGTTCGGACGCACGGGCGCGCGGCTCGCCAGCGGCTCCTCGATGACGCGGATGTTGTTGAACTTCATCATGCTGGCGAGGTCACTCTCCTTCGTCCGCTCGAGGACGACCCCGAAGAGCTTCTCGTTGTTGGTCTTCGTTCGCTCCAAGCGGCGGTACTCGATCTCCAGCTTGTTCAGGTCGAGCCCGCGCTGCTTGGCCCTCTCGTAGAGCAGGTCGAGCCCACCCGCTTCTCGCGATACCGCCGCGAGGTCGCCGCGGAGCGCGCCCTTGATGTTCTTGACCTCCCGGAGGAGTGCTTCTCGCGCGGTGCCGACCCTCGCAGCCGCCGCCCGAACTTCGGGGTGCTGCTCTCCCTTTCCTCCCTCGGTGAGGCTCGCGAACTCGCTCTTCGAGGTCACGTAGCTGGCCCGGAGCGAGGTCAGGACGTTGCTCTGCAGGAGCTCCGTCGCGGGGAGTTCCACCGGATCGTTGGCGTCGATCTTCTCGAGCTCACGCGTGCGGCTCACGATGTGCTCCCGCCGAACGCGCACGTCGGTCAGCGCGTCGTTCAGGCGCTTCATCTCCTCGCGGAGCATGTTCGACTGGTCGTCGAGGGATACGGAGAGGATTCGATTGTCGCGCTTGTAGTCGTGGAGCGAGAGCTCGCTCGACTCCAGGTCGTTCTTGAGCGTGATCAGTTGCTCCCTGAGCCATTCGCTGGCGGACGTGTTCGACGACGCCACATCGTCGATGTTTCCCTGCAGGTACGCATTGACGACTGCGGCCAGGATCCGCCGCGCGCGCTCGGGATCGGGGTCGTCGAAGGTGACCGTGACCAGCCGGCTCTCCTTGATAGGATCGACCGCCAACCGGCCCAGCACGAGGTCGATGGTCTCCCGCTCGGTCGCGGTTGCGTCGCCTTGGGCTCCGGCCGGCAGGCCCCTCAGGAACCCGCCGTCTCGGTCCAGTCGGAGCTCTCGCACCGCCCCTGCGGCTACCTTGCGGCTCTTCAGGATGCGGTACTGCGTTGCGTAGTATTCCTGGTTGTTCCAGAAGGTGTCGGCTCCGATGATGGCCGGAACGTCGGTTCCGAGCGGACTCGGCGGCGTCGGATCGATCTGCAGTACCGTCGTCGACCGGTAGACCTTGGTCTGGCCAAGCGTCCAGAAGGCGGCACCTGCGGTCACCAGCACGCACGTGACGAGGATGATGTACCGGCCCTTGTGGACCGCTCGCCAAAGCTGCTCGAGCGAGTTGGACTCGTTGGGTTTTTCGGCGAGTTCGGACATGCGGGAATCAAGGGATTGGGGCAGGCGTGCCCGGCCCGCGCCGTGGCGCCGCGACCGCAAGATGCGGTGCCGTCACAGCCCCTAGAATTCAAGGGCGCGGAGGATACCCGGCCGGCCCGACGTGGGCAACCCGTGAACCATGTTACCGTTCACGCGGTTCCCGTGGCGCCACCGCGATATTCGCCGCCGCCCATGGAGCGCTCGGCTGCGCTGGCCTGGGTACTGTTACGCGCCTTCGGGGCGCGAGACGGCGGCCTTGTGACGCGCTGCGTTGACGGTGCGGGGGCGTGCCTTCGCGCGGAGCGACTCGACCTCGCGGCGAGGATCGCCACGCGGCAGAGCACCATGCTGCTCGAGCGCGAGGTGGGGAGGGTGGCCCTCCGGCGGATGATGCAGCACCGGCTCGCGTCGGTGGGCGTGGACAGGGCGTTGCGCCGGCCGCTGGCGCGCGTGGATGCTGCGTGTTCGCGGCTGGGCGTGGAGGCGATCCTCCTGAAGCACGCCGCGCTGTGTGCCGGTGGCTACATCGAGAACGGGTCGCGGCATGCCCGCGACATCGACGTGATGGTGGAAGAGTCGAGCGCTCCTCTCGTCCTGCGCGCCCTGTGCGCTGCGGGGTTCGGCTCGGCTGGGGACCCTCCCCAGCCTCACCATCTGCCGCCGGTGTACGATGAAGCCGGCGTGGGGGTGGAAATCCACGTCGAGGTGCCCCTGCTCGCGTCGGGCGGAGGCGCTCTCACCGCGGAGCGACTGCTCCAGCTCGAACTCGTGCGTCGCGCCCCGGGTACCCAGCGTTGCTGGTTCCCGACGCGCCCGGTGCTCGCCGCGCACGCGATGGTCCACGGCTACGTGCAGCACGGGGCGACGCCGTCAGCGTACCCGATGGCGCGCATGCTGGCGGACCTCGCGGACCTCTACCCTCCCGCTGAGCAAGGCGGCGGGACAGGAGACTTTCGGGAGATCGAGGAGTTCGTTCGTCCAGCCATGAGCCATGGAGAGGTGCAGGCGATGATGGAACTGGTGGGACGCCTGAGTCGGGGCGAACTGCCGGCGTCGGAAACTCACGCCGAGCACATCCTCCGTCACGTCTGTTCCGCGTCCCTCGACGACGACTATCGGCGCGCGCTCGAGCTGCGCAGGTTGCGTCAGGCGTTGACATCCCGTTCCCCTTGGCGACGCGGTCCGGGTCGCGCTGGGCGCGTTCGGGACGTGCTCCGCCGGCCCTGGCGTGGCTGGCTCGTGGGGCTCGTCGGCGTCGTCGAAGCCGTACGTGCGGCTCGCCGCCTGCGGCGCCGCGCGGGCTGAAAAAACGCGGCTGGCGCGGATGGTCGGCAGCCCCTACGTTCGCGCGGCTCGGCCCTCGATGCCCTCGACGACGGACGGCAGACCCGCCCACTCGAGGGGTCGAGAGAGCTCCAGGATCTCGAGTCCGCGCGCCACCTGTGCGGCGGGCACGAGCAGATCGGCAACACCCACGTTCGCGAGCCACTCTGCTAGGAACGCGCACCGCATGAGGGCGACCAGCCCGGCGCCGGGTGGGGGACGCCCCCACGCTTCTTGGTCCCGTATCGCGGTCACGTACACTTGGCGCACTTCCACCTCGTCGCAGCGGGTGGGTTCGTTTTCGAGCCAACGCTTCTCGTGCAGGGATGTCACGCGCGGTAACCCGGCGGCAGCAACCCCCAACCGGTCGAGGGAGTCGGGCCAGAGCTTCAGCCACCCTGGTCCGTCCACGGTCGTGACGACCCCGTCCGGTCGGGCGCGAACGGCGGTCATTCCGTCGGAGATCACGCGGTGCCCACGGCGGCGGAGCGCTGCCGCGATGGTGGACTTACCGACGCCGGACGGACCAGCGATGCACACGGCGCTGCTGCCGACCCGCACGCAGCTGCCGTGGACCACGAACGAGCCGCGCTGTGTGAGAGCCATCGCGAGTCCCGCGCCGGCGACGTACGCGCCGACGACGTCGCCGTCGTCGGTTTCGGGAGTCACTTCGATGCACTGTCCGTCGCGTACGCAGAGGCTCAACACGTCCGGGATCCGCAGCGACGCGCCCGAACTCGCCGACGAGAATCGAGGGCCCGCGTCCAGCCGCCGGGATGAGACCGAGACTCGAACGTCGGCAGCACCGGCGTGGGACGTCTCTCCCGTGGGCCAGAGCCGGACCTCCGATTCGAGCACGAGGCCGTAGGCGGCATAGCGGTAGCGCGCCATCACTCGGCTGATAGCGATGGCGACCCTGGGTACCGGTATCGCACTCTGATGGTGTCGCCGGGGGCGACGGCTACCGGCCTTGCGCGGAGGAACACCGGATTGCGCCAGTGGGAGGCACCCGCCGGGGCCCACGGATCGGTGGTCACCAGTTGTCCGGGTCCGAGGTCGGCGTCGAAGTACGTGAGGACCCCGTGAAAGGTGCCGTCGTTCGTGACCGGGAGCTCCCTCGTGACGTCCAGGCTTTGTGGAAGGTCTGGCTCCAGCACGACCGTGGCGAGCGTGGCGGCATCGCCCAGCCGGCGCCAGCTCGCGGCTCGGGTCCGCGAAGCTGCCGAAATGGCGCCGCTGCCCGCCGCCGCGAGGAGCGGTTCGAAGTTCCATCCATGTCGCGCGCGCAGCTCGTCGACGCCCGCCGAAGTGAAGATGTGGCCGCGGCGGTCGGCCTCGGGGATCTCCACGAGCACGGCGCTCAGCCGGATCGTCCTCGGGATGAAGCGGGCGGTCGGGAACAGAAACCTCCTCGCGGCGTCGGCTGTCGCCTCGAGCACGCCCTCGCGAAAAGGGTCGTCGTCCAGCAGCTCCGACACCAGGACATGCGCCCGCTCGGGCAGGTCGACCGCGTGGGACCAGCCGCGGAACACGGTGACGCGGTCCCGAAATCCGTTGGCCAGCGCCATGGCCCGCGTGAGCTCTGCGCACGCGGTGGCCTCTATCGCGAAGACCTGGCGCGCGCCCGCCGCCGCCGCCGCCATGGACAGGACGCCCGTGCCGGAGCCGAGGTCGACGACGACCTCCCCCTCCTGCACGGTGCTGCGGATCGCGGCAACCCAGGCGTCCGTCCGTCGCTGGTCCATCAACATCGTGGCGTGGATCGAGGCCGCGGCGAAGCCGTCGAGCATCGCTTCCGGGGCCAAGTGAGCGCCGGAGGTGTCGACGATGGCACCCCCCCGCCACAGCGCCGAGATCGCCTCGAGCGTCTGTATCGCATTGCGGCGACTCGATGGCGCCCCACACGCTGCGATGAGGCCGTCGACGCTGCGCGGCGTTGACAGCTCAGCGAGGATCGACACGGCCACTTGGTCGGCGCGAAGGCGACCGAGCGGAACGTCGATGTCGCAGAACCCGTCCCCCCGGAATCGGATCACGAGGCCGGGCGCGCGCGTCAGGAGCGCGTCTTTGGGCGGCGCCACGGGGCGCGACACGGTGCGTCAGGATGGTCCGCGTGTCAGCAGCGCGTCGCGGCGGCGGTTCCCGCCCGACTGCGTCAGCTCGGCGACCGTTCCGTGGACCTCGAGGACGGGCTTGACGTACGTCCGCTTGGCCTGCACGTCCTCTCGCTGGTTGCCTTGCCGATCCATCCGATGACTGCCTCCGAGCCCTTCGTTGCACCGAGGTCCGCGGTTGTTTCGTTTAGCCGCCGTCCGGCCGCGCGCGGCGCGACGGACCTCGAAGCCAGGCGGACAGTAACACGCAGCGACGAATCAGATCCACCGGAAGGGATTCCCAGCGCGCCCGGAGGACGCGGAGGTCGACGAATCCACTCAAGGCGCCGAAATCAAAGTCCGATTCGTCGATCGCCCGGCGAACCAGTGTGCGCGACCAGGCCTCGAACGGCGCGTCGAACACCGCCTTGTCGCGGCGCCCGACGACCTCGGGTGGCGCCAGCGGCGCAATGGCCGTCCGCAGCGCCCGACGGGTAACGCCGCCGCTCCGCTTCTCCCGCAAGGGCAGCCCGACGCAGAGCTCGACGACGCGGTGGTCGAAGAACGGGTGCAGCACCGCAACCCCCACCGACCTCCCGACTTCGGTGAGCGTCTCCACATCGTGGGCCCGGTCCGTCCGCGTGAGGGCCCGGATGTGGGCCGCCCTGGCGCCTCTGGGGCGTGGGGTCGGTGCGGACCACCGGTCGATGGCCGAGGTCCTGGCGAGCAGCCCCGGGTCGATCACCCCGGCCTCCGCGGAGGCCTCCCACCGCCGGCGTGAGCGCCGGGCGTCCCATCGCGCCACGAGGTCCCCCGGTGCCCATGCCGCCGCGACGGCTCCCACCCAGGCTCGAGCGACGCTCACCGGATTTCGGTAGGAATCGACCGTTTCTCGCAGCAGGCGTAGCGGCTGGTTTCGTCCCAGTTCGGCCCGCCATCCGTCCCCGTGAGAAACCACTCTGTCGCCATCGACGCCCGTCAAGACGGTCGTGACGCCCCGCTCACTGGCGGCGCGCAGCAGCGGTTCCGCCAGCCAGTGACCCCCAGCATTGAACGGCTCGGCGAAGAGGGATTGGAGCGATTTCACCGTCGTGTCGGCGGTACGCCGGTCCAGGTCTACCTCGACTCCCATGGCATCCAGGTGCTCAACGACCGCCCGGTGGTACCGTCGTTCGTCGCATTCCGGATGACCAGAAAAGACGGCCGAGAACGCCCACACGGGATGAACCTCGCCTGCCGCGATGCACGCAACGGCCGTCGAGTCGAGGCCCCCGCTGAGCAGTACCCCGGCGCCTCCGGCTGCCGGCAGCCGCGAGCGCACCGCTGCCCTGAGGGCCGACCGCAGCGCTTCGCCAGCCCCTTGCTCGTCGGCGTCGTCGCGCGCCACCGAGCGAGCGGGGTCCCAGTACGCCGAGACGGTGGCGACGCCGTCGCGCACGACGAGGATCGATGCCGGCGGTACGCGCCGCACTCCACGATGGATCGTTCTCGACTCCTCCTGGGGTACGCCCCCGAGGAAGTCGACGACCGCGACCTCATCCGGGGCCCCATCGACCGGGGCGACGCTCGCCAGGCGCCGCAGGTCGGTCGCGAAATGGACCGCGTCCCCGCGCATGCCATAGAACGGCGTACGAACTCCGAAGCGGTCGCGCGCCAGGATCAGGGTCCGCCGTCGCTCGTCGAAGATCGCCAGGGCAAAGTCACCCGCCAGGTGGCCGGCGAAACCGAGCCCCCACCGCGCGTACGCCGCCACGGTGACCTCGGCGCACGTTGCGTCGCGAGCGAGACCGAGTTCGGCGCGGAGTTCATCCAGGTAGTCGAGGCGGGCGTCAAGCGCGCAGGACACTCCATGCAGGTCGAGCGATGCGAAGGACGGTTCCGGGGCTGCCACGAGACCCAGGCCCTTCGGGGTGCTCAGCACGGTACAGCCGGGCGCGGCCAGTTCGCATCTCGGCCCCTCGGCGCGGCCGGCCGGGGTCCACACACCTGCGATGCAGCTCATGGAGCGAACGAGAACCGCTCGACCGCATCCTTCCCGTGATCGCCCAGAACGACCGTGCCGCCGTGCTCGAGCCATGCGTGCGCGATGAGCCCGCTGGCTCGCCTTCGAGCCCCGATCCGCACGACAGAGTGCACACGCCGCCGGCGAAGCATCAGCCACCCCGCCACCGCAGCGGACAGACACGTCGTGCGTGGCACGTGGTCTCGCACCAGCTCGATGGCTCCGACGACCTCGGGAACGCAGGGCGACGCGCCTTCGCGTCCAGCGCGACCCGGCTCGTTGCAGATCGTGCGGATTGCCGTCCCGACGGCCCGACGGGGCAGGAGCGGCATCGCGATTCGCACCGCCGCGAGGGTGCTCACGGCCTCGAGCATCACGCCGCGCTCGACCCAGCCCATGTCGAGCACTCGACGGGCGAAGCGACCCCCGAACCTCATGAGCCGACATCCGTCCAAGCAACCAGCCCCTTCGTCTCCATGCTCGCCAGCAGTTCTCGCACGTCGGCCTCGCATCGTGCCGCATCCACGTCGAACTCGCCCGCAATCACGGAGACCAGTTCCGAGACCGCGGTCGGTTGCTGCACCATCTCCCATATCCTCGTTCCGACGGAGTTCAGGCCATAGTAGACGCCGTCATCGAGGTGGAGAATCACGGTCTCGTCCGTGACCTTGGCCGCGACGTGCCGCTGCGTCGCAACGACGCGCCGCTCGTCGTTCGCAACAGCGGTCACGCCGCCCCCTTCGCCGTGGGACCGAGGGGGCATCCGAGCGCGCTCTTGCGCGGCGCGCGGGCCGCTGATCCGTCGGTGCGCACGAGCCGCCTGACGCGCATGTCGCCACGCTAGCACGGCCCGCGCAGAGGGCGACACGCCGCCTGGCACGTCCGTCGGCTGTGCTAGGGTGGCACCGAATGCAGGTGCCGTTCTTCCAGCCGTCCATCACGGACGCCGAGGTCGAGGACGTCGTCGCCTGCCTGAGGTCCGGCTGGCTGACCACGGGTTCTCGGGCGAAGGAGTTCGAAGCCGAATTCGCGCGGTACGTGGGCGGGAAGCACGCCGTGGCTGTCAATTCGTGTACGGCCGCCCTGCATCTGGCGCTGGAAGCCGCGGGGGTTCGACGCGGTGACCGGGTCCTCGTCCCTACGTTCACCTTCGCTGCGACTGCCGAGGTCGTTCGCTACTTCGACGCCATTCCCGTCTTCGTCGACAGCGAACCGGTCACGCTTTGCATGGACCCGGAAGCTGCGGGGCGCATGCTCGAAGACCTTGCCGCCGGCCGGGAGCCCGAAGCGGCGAAGGGGCCAGGTCCCGTTCGCGCGGTCCTTCCCGTGCACTACGGGGGCCAGATGGCGGACGTCGCGGCGTTCCGTCGCCTCGGTACGGTCCACGACGCCGCCGTGATCGAGGACGCGGCGCACACGCTCCCCGCCTACCACAGAGAGGGCGCGGACGCGCCTTGGCGCTCGGCCGGTTCCACCGCAGACGTCACGTGCTTCTCGTTCTACGCGAACAAGTGCATCACCACGGGTGAGGGGGGCATGGCCGTGACGGATCGCGAGGACTGGGCAGATCGGATGCGCGTCATGAGTCTGCACGGGATGAGCCGGGATGCCTGGCGGCGTTTCACGACGGCGGGGTCGTGGCACTACGAGATCGTCGCGCCCGGCTTCAAGTACAACCTGACGGACGTCGCCGCCGCGCTTGGCCTGCGACAGCTCACGCGCGCCGACGCCCTCTGGGAAGGACGCCGCCGCGCGGCCCAGCGCCTCCTCGAGGGGCTGGGCGCCATCGGGGAGCTCGTGCTGCCGGTCGAGCTCCCGGATCGACGGCACTCCTGGCACCTGTTTCCCGTGCGGCTGGTGCTCGAGAAGCTCACCATCGATCGGGCCGCGTTCATCGACGCGCTGAGGGCGAACGGCGTCGCCGCATCGGTGCACTGGATGCCGCTGCACCTGCAGCCCTACTACGCGCGGCTCTTCGAGCACCCCCCCGACGCGTTTCCCGTCGCGTGGGAAGCCTGGCCGCGCCTCGTCTCCTTGCCGATCTTCCCGTCGATGACCGAGGCGCAGCTCGACCACGTGATCGCCGCCGTCACCACCGTCGTCGCGTCGCACAGGCGCCGCCACTGAGGAAGCTTGGCGTGTATTCGCCGCGAGAGATCGTCGTCAAACGAGCGTTCGATGTTGTCGCGGCGGCGGCTGGCCTGATCGCCGCAGCGCCCCTCCTCGCGATCTGTGGCGTCCTCGTCAAGGTGTCGTCGCCCGGCCCGGTCTTGTTTCGTCAACTCCGGGTGGGGAGGTACGGTCGGAGCTTCGAGCTGGTGAAGTTTCGAACCATGCGGGTTCACGACGGCGGGCCCCAGGTCACGCAGGGGCGGGATCCCAGGATCACCACGATCGGTCGCGTCCTGCGTCGAACCAAGCTGGACGAGCTCCCCGAGCTGATCAACGTGCTTGCGGGCGACATGTCCATCGTCGGGCCGAGGCCCGAGGTCCCGCGCTACGTGGCGCTCTATTCGGAACGTGATCGCCGGTTCCTCCAGAAGGTGCGCCCGGGCCTCACCGATCCCGCCACGGTCCGGTTCCGGAACGAGGAAGAGATCCTGGCGCGGGCGGACGACCCGGAGCGAGCGTACGTGGACGAGTTGCTCCCCGCGAAGCTGGCGCTCTATCGCGAGTATCTGGAGGGGGCGACCCTCGCCTCCGACCTGCGGGTCATCCTGGCCACGGCTCGCGTCATCCTGCGGCCAGACTCCGCCCCGGCCTGAAGGTCGTGCCCGTCCGCCACGGCGCCGGCCCTCGGGTCGGCGCTTGAATGGCGCCCGGGCTGCGCGCACCGTGATGCGTCGTGCCGAGCGGAGAAAAGCCGAGCAGTTCAGGGGTGTGTCACGTGGCGCGCGCCGCCAAAGGGGCCAGGAGGCCGGCCTCAAGCATCGACAAGCTCAACCGTATAAGGTAGTTAAAGAAGAGTCTAATCTGTGGCCGACGTCCCTTTGGCGCGCGGTGTGGCAGGATGAGGGAACGAAAAATGAGTGCGACCTGGATGAAGCTCGTCATGACCCTGGCTGCCGCCGCGTGGGTGGCGTTGGCCGGTTGTGGTGGCGAGGGCTCGCCGCAGGAGGACGTCGACAGCCTGTCGCTTCAGGCTTGCACCGGGGTCAACCTCTCGGCGTCTCCGGCAGGACCGTCCAATCCCGGCACGTCGGTGCTGTTGACCGCCACGGGAACGACGTGTGGCGTGGGCGAAACGGCGGAGTATCGGTTCCTCTACAAGCAGGAAGGGACCGCCGGCCCGTACACGGAGCTCCAGCCCTACAGCACGGTGGCCACGGCCACCTGGCCTACGGCGGGCCTCCCGAGCGGTAGCTACAGCCTCATCGTCTACGCGCGGGCAGTGGGGGCGACGGTCGGATACGAGAGCTACAGGTACGCCACCTACCTCCTCAACCCGGTCTGTACGGCTCCCACGCTGACGCCGACGCCGGCGGCGCCCGTGAGCCCCGGAACGCCCGTCAGTCTCGCCTCCACGGCAACGTGCACCGGCGGCAGCTCGCCGGAGTACCGCTACTTCTACCGCCGGACGGGCGATCCGGGGTACACGGAGATCCGCGCGTACGGTCCGAGTCCCGCTAGCTGGGACACGACGGGGCTGCTCGCCGGGAGCTATTCGCTCCTGGTCTACGTGCGCGCGGTCGGAAACGTGTCGCCTTACGAGGGGTACCTGTATCGGGCGTACTCGCTTGGCGACTCGTGTAGCTCCGTGACCCTGGGAGCCTCACCGGCGAGCCCCAGCGCGGTGGGCACGCCCGTACTGCTCACTGGCAATGCCACCTGTTCGGGCACGGCGATGCCCGAGTATCGGTTCTACTACGCGCCGTCCGGGCAGGGGTTCACGCTCATTCGGGACTGGGGCGCGGCGACGGTGTCCTGGCCGACGGCGGCGCTGTCGGCAGGCAACTACACGCTGCGCGTCGACGCGCGCGCTACCGTGAACGGCGGCGCCGCAGAGTCTACGGGCTATAGGTCGCATACCCTCAGCGGGCTCGCGTACGGGCAGCTGGTCTCCGGCGTCGGGTTTCACACGTGCTCCAGGATCAACGACGGGTCGGTCCGGTGCTGGGGTTCGAACAGCGACGGCCAGCTCGGGGACGGCACGACCAGCAACAGGAACACGCCGGTGGCGGTCACGGGCCTCACCGGCGTGACCCAGGTGGCGGCTGGCGGGTTCCACTCGTGCGCGCTGGTGTCCGGCGGCACGGTTCGGTGCTGGGGCTCGAACACCGACGGCCAGCTCGGTGACGGGACGACGACACCCTCCACGTCGCCGGTCACCGTCGCGGGACTGACGGACGCTACGGCCGTTTCCGCCGGCACTTACCACACTTGCGCGGTCCGGTCGGGTGGCACGGTAGCGTGCTGGGGCGACAACGCTTTCGGTCAGATCGGCAACGGGGTCGGCTCCGGAGACGTGATGGCGCCCACGGACGCGACTGGCGTGACGGGCGCCTCCGCGGTGACCGCCGGCGGCTGGCACACCTGCGCTCTGAGCGGGACGACGCTGCGCTGCTGGGGCAACAACGACTTCGGCCAGATTGGGACCGGCTCCACCAACCCCGAGGAGCCGACGCCATTGACCGTGACCCTGAGCAGCGTGAAGGCGGTCAGCGCCGGGGACTCCCACACCTGCGCCATCCGAATCCCCAGCGATTCCTACTGCTGGGGCAAGAACGAGCACGGGCAGCTCGGCAACGGAAACACGACCGATCGGAACGTACCCACGCTCATCTCGGGAGGCGCGCTCCATCGGTCGATCTCGGCGGGGTGGGCGAACACGTGCAGCGCCAAGACCGACAACACCCTGCGCTGCTGGGGCAACAACGACTTCGGCCAGCTCGGCGATGGGACGACCACGCCGTCGAGCGTTCCGGTCACCGTGTCGGGTATCGCCAATGGCTCCACGGTCTCGTCCGGCGGCGGCCTGTTCAGCTGCGCCCAGCTGACCACGAACGCGGCACGCTGCTGGGGCTACAACGCCGAAGGCTCCCTCGGCAACGGTAACAACACGGATTCATCGGTGCCGGTCGTCGTGCTCGGGCCCTGAGCCCAGCTCACGCGGACCCGCGCGCCAGCAGCCGGTCGTACAGACCTTCCGTGGCATCGACCATCGCGCGCATGCCGTAACCCTCCTGCACGACACTCCTCGCGCGGGCCACGATCCGCTCGCGCTCGCCAGGAGGTCCGTTGAGCACCCTCTCGAGCGCCTGCCGAAGCCCCTGCGCGTCGCCCGTGGCGTAGAGGAACGCCGACTCGTCGTGGGTCACCACGTCGGGGATCCCGCCGAGCCGTGGTAGGACCATCGGAAGCCCTGCCGCCATGGCCTCCAGCATCACCATGGGCAGGCCCTCGATCAGGGAAGACAGAACGAACACGCTGCCGAGATGGTAGAGCGGCCCCACGGGCGCCACCTGACCCGCGAACACCACGCGCTCCGTGATGCCCAGATCGCCGGCGCGACGGCGAAGGCGCGACTCCTCGCCGCCCGCGCCCACTATCAGCGCGCGCGTTCTCGGATGTTTTCGGGCAAGCTGCGCGACGACGTCGAGGAGCAGTCCGAAGTTCTTCTCGGGCTCCAAGCGCCCCACGGAGAGAACGACGAAGTCTTCGGGGTCCAGGCCGTATCGACGTCTGAGGGCGGTGAGTTCCGGCTCGGTCGGTCTGGCGACTCGAGCGAAATCGATCCCGTTGGGGATGACCACGATCTTGGAGCGTCGCACGCTCCCCGCGGCGATGCGGGCTTCTGCTACGGCCTTGCTCACCGCAGTGACGGAATCGACGCACCCATCGGTCACGCGGAGGGCGACGTCGCGCCAAGCGGGGCCGATGTACGAGCTGTGCAGGGCGCTCACGACGCGACCCTTCACGCCCGACAGGCGGAGGAGGCGTGCCGTGAGATCACCGTAGAACAGGACCCCATGCAGCACGCTCGGCGAGATCGGGGCCACGGCTCGTCGTGCGGCCATGAGCGCGGCTGGGTATCGCGCGCTTCGGCGAAGATGAAGGTGCGTGACGCTCGCTCCGGCGCGCTCGAACTCCGTCGAGAGGTCCCCCGGGGGGGCCAGCGACAGCACGAAGGGGACGAACCTCGTCCGGTCCAGGCCCTTCACGAGCTCGAGCAACACGACCTCGGCGCCCCCGTACTCGAGGGCGGCGATGACGAACACGATTCTGGCCGGTTCGACGCGCATCAGCAGCACTCGTTGCGTGGCTTCATGCCCTGTGACCCACGGCGGTCCAGAAGGGAACCTGCTCCGAGAACCGGATGCGGACCAGTCCCGCGTCGAGCATTAGCTGGTGCATCTCGGCGCGCGTGAATCGGCGCTCGAGGCGCGTCCCGAAGCGATCTAGCGCGTCCGTGCGCATGACGTAGAACGAACGGCGTCGATACGCGGCGAGGGGGATGCCACCCGGGTCGCCACCGAGAACCTCGACCAGCCGAGCCACTCTGGCCAGGGGCCAGTACGCAATCCCGGCGATGGCCTGCGACGCGGCGAGCCTCGCGGGGTGCGGCAGGCGCGAAATCCGACGACGGAGCTCGTTGCTCACGCGCCACAATGCCCGGAAGGGTGCGGGGCGATTGTCCAGCGCATAGTACAGGTAGAGCAGGAACGGCGCGCCGCGCTTGAGCTTGCGGACGCAGGCTCGAAGGGCCTCTTCTGGAGCGGGCACGTGGTGCAGAACGCCGAGGGAGTAGCCGAAGTCCATGGACTCGTCGTCGAGCGGAGCGTGCTCGACGGACGCGTGGTGGAAAGAGCAGTTCTTCGAGCCGCCCAGGTTCTCCCGCGCGACGGCCAGGGCCTCCGGACTCGCGTCGATGCAGTGCAGGTGCCCGACGCGCGGCGCGACGAGGCGCGCCCAGCGTCCCGTGCCGCACCCCGCGTCAAAGCCGGTCGCGTCGGGCGGGAGCGCAGTCCAGTCGAACACCGAAAAATAAGAAGCGAAGACGTCGCGAAGCTCCTGCGTGTCTCGCTCGTAGCGAAAGGTGGACCACTCGTGACCGAATCCCGCGACAGTGTCTTCGTCCAGGTTCTCATCCATCGTGAAATCCTCCCCGTCCGGAGCGGATCCGAGCACCGATCGCTCGAAGCGTCACAGCCGCCAATGACGTTTCCATTGCTGAAGCACCGCTATTGCCCACAGTCGCTGCCCCCAGTCTCTCGCTCCGGAGACGTGCTCGTCGAGAGTTCGAAGAATTGGCGCGGCTGCGAGGAACGGACTGTCCGCGAGGGCCCGCACCGAGAGAAGATCCCGCGTCCAGTCGAGCAATGGGCCGCGCAGCCATTCGCCGAGCGGCACGGTGAAGCCCATCTTCGGACGTTCGAAGAGCCGCGGCGGTACGTACCTTTCGAGGACCTTGCGGAGCACCCACTTGCCCACGCTGCCGCGCACCTTGACCCGCTGGGGGAGGCGCCACGCGAGCTCCACGACCCGGTGATCGAGCAGCGGTACCCGCGCCTCCAGCGAGACCGCCATGCTGGCGCGGTCCACCTTGGTGAGGATGTCGTCGGGCAGGTACGTCAAGGAGTCGACGAGCATGAGCTCCTGAGCCGCGCCGTCCAGACTCACCGGGGATCGCAGGCGCCCCGTATCCCGATCGAACCCGGGGACCACGGAAGGGGGCCACAGCCGACACAGAGATGCATAGAGCTCGTCGAGGCTTCCTGAGCTCATGACGGACGCGAGCTTGTGCACCTGCTGACCGGGTCGCCGCACTCGCGGGGCGAGCCGCCCCGCCGAGGCGAAGACATCGTCCCACTGCGTGGGCGAGCGTCGCGTCAGGAACTCTCCGAGGCGGTCAGACACGGCGTCGGGCACGGCGGACAGCACCTTCCAGACGCGGGGCGCCCAGACGTGGCGATTGTATCCCCCGAAGACCTCATCGCCACCATCGCCCGAGAGGGCCACGGTCACCGAGCCGCGAGCGAGGCGCGACACGATGAAGGTCGGGATCTGCGACGAGTCCGCGAACGGCTCGTCGTACATCTCGGGCAGGCGCGGCACGACTTCCAGCGCGTGCTCGGCCGTGACGACGAGGGCCGTGTGCTCGCAGCCCAGGTGCGCCGCGACGGCGGCGGCTCCTGCGCTCTCGTCGTAGTAGCTGCTCTCGTTACCGATCGAGAACGTCCGCACGGGGCGGTTGGACTGCGACTGCATCATCGCGACGACGGTCGAAGAGTCGATCCCTCCGGAGAGAAACGCTCCCAGAGGAACGTCAGCCACCATCCGGAGCCGCACGGCATCACGAAGCGCAGCCTCCACCTGGTCGGCGATGGAGTCGTCGTCGCCACCCAGGGGAGAGGTTGTCCCTTCGATGGCCGCGCGAACGGCTGACCAGTAGACGCGTTCCTGGCCGTGCTCGAGGCGCGCCGATCTGAACGTCAGCATCGTCCCGGGCCTCACCTTCCGCACGCCTCGATAGATGCACCGTGGGGCAGGCACGTAGCCGGCTTGTACGAACGCGCGAATCGCGTCCTCGTCGAGGCTTCGAGGGAAATGTGGATGCCGCGAGAAAGGCGCGAGCTCGGACGCGAACACCAGTCCCGACGCGAGCGTCCCGACGAACAGCGGCTTGATCCCGAGGCGGTCGCGGATCAAGTGCAGCGTCTGCTGGTGCCGGTCCCAGAGAGCGATGGCGAACATGCCGATGAATCGCCGAACCGCGGCGTCGACGCCCCACGCCTCGACACACGCGAGGATGACTTCCGTGTCCGAGTGCCCCCTGAACTGCGGGGCGAGGTGCAGTCTCTCGAGTTCCTCGCGAAGCTCCCGAAAGTTGTAGACCTCGCCGTTGTAGCTGACGACGTATCGCCCGCTCGCGGACAGCATGGGCTGGTGGCCGTCCGCGGAAAGGTCCAGGATGGAGAGTCTACGGTGGCCGAGGACGACTCCGGCCGAAGCGTCCCGCCAGGAACCGGCGTCGTCTGGGCCGCGGTGCACCAGGGCATCCGTCATCGCCCGGATCGCGTCGTCGCTGAACGCCCGGTCCTCGGGTCGTGAAGCCCAGTAGCCAGCTACGCCGCACATGGCGGTCGCCCGGTCCAGGTCGAAGGGACGCCGTCGGGTGCTGCCACGACGGGTGATCGTCGGGTGTCAGGCGCTTCGACGCTCGCACTCGCGACCTCGGACATTCGCGCAGTCCGCTATCATGTCGCACCGAGCCCGGCAAACCGGAAGAAGATGCCCCTCCCGAACTTCCTCCAGCGCCTCATTCCGGAGGGGGGCTTCTCTCGCGCGCTCGCCATCGTCGCAGGCGGCACGTTGACGGCTCAGATCATCAACGTGGTCGCGATCCCGATACTGACTCGCCTGTACTCGTCGGAGGAGTATGGCGTGCTGGCCGTCTACACGTCCCTGACGACCTTTGCGGCCGTCGTGAGCTCTCTGTCATACAAGCACGCGATCAATCTGCCGGACGACCAAGCAACCGGTGCGCACGTCACGGTCGTCGCCCTGCTGGCGGTGCTGCTGACGACGGCTGCTTCGGCGCTCGTGATCGCCCTCGTGGGGACGCAGCTTCTCGCGTGGACGCATGCGGGGTCCCTCGGGGCGCTCCTCTGGCTCGTACCCGTCGGAATCCTCGGCTTCGGCTGCTACGAGGTCCTCGCGCAGTGGGCGGCGCGCAGCAAGATGTTCGGCGTCATCGCACGAACGGGTCTGCGGAGAAGCGCCGTGCAGGTCGGCACACAGGTGGCCGGGGGAGCCGCCGGCGTGGGGGTCGCAGGGCTGGTGTTCGGGCAGTTCCTGGGGCAGTGGTCCGGTGGCCTGCAGCTCGCCGCCGCGTTTAGGAAGCGGCACGCCACCGACCTCGCGTCGCTGACGTGGCGGCGGCTCCTGGAGCTGGTCGTTCGATATCGCCGCTTCCCGCTCCTGGCGACACCGGCGCAGGCGGTGAACGCCGTGGACTCGACGATCACGCCGTTGCTCCTCGCGTACTACTTCGGCGCGAGCGTGGCTGGGCTCTTCGCGCTGTCGCACCGTGCGCTCGCGCTGCCGTTCTTCGTCGTGGCGTACTCAGCGCACACGGTCTTCCTTCCGCTGGCCGCCGAGGCTGCGCGGCGGGGGGAACTTGCCGAGACGACGGCGCGCGCGCATCGGACCCTCCTGACGATCGGTCTCCCGATGTTCGCGGTCATGTTGCCCTCCGCGCCTCCGCTGTTCGCGGTCGTTTTCGGTGATGAGTGGCGACTGGCGGGCGTGTTCGTCTCGTGGCTCGTGGTTCGGACGTGTTTCACCGTCACGGTCCACCCCATCGCTTCCCTCGTGTTCGTCCTCGAGCGACAGCACGTGACGATCATCTTCAGCTCCCTGCAGCTCGTCATTCGCGTCGGCGCGATCGTGTGGGGCGCACGTCAGCAGAGCCCCACGATGGCCATCGCCCTGATTGGTCTGGGGACGGGCGCGCTGTGGTTCGGGCAGCTCCTGTACCTGTGGAGGCTGAGTGGGAACCCTGTGAAAACTTGCCTCCAGAGTCTCGCTCGAGAGGTCGTTCGCAGCGCGCCGTTCGCCGCACCGCTGGTCGCTCTTCGTTGGTACGGGGCGTCGGATCTCGTCGTTACGGGGGCAGCGGTGGCCTGCGGGGTCCCGGCCCTCGTGTTCTCCTATCGTCGCCTCGCGGCAGTGCGAGGCGATGGGCAGCGACACGTCGCCGGCGAACTGCGGCCCCCGACGAACCACGACGAAGTGCGCTGAAGCGCGGCGGAGCGTGGAGCGTCACAGACCGTGAATGCGGGCTGCGCTCTCTGGCATGCCATGGAGCGCGTCCCGCGTGTCCACGACCACCTTGGCCTCTGCCACCAGGCGCCGCGTGTCGAGCCGGGAGTGGTCGGTCACGATCACGACGACGTCCCATTGCCCGAAGCTCGCGTCCTCGGCGACGCTCTCCATCTCGAGGGAGTCCTCCTGGATTCGAGGAACGTGCGGGTCCATGTACTGGACAGCGGCGCCGAGTGCGCGAAGCTCCATGATGATGTCCAGTGCCGGCGACTCCCGAACGTCCGGAACGTCGCGCTTGTAGGCGACTCCGTACACGAGCACCTTGGAGCCCTTGACGGCCCGCGACTCGCCGTTGAGCGCGTCCTTCACCCGGTCCACGACGTAGCCGGGCATGCTGCTGTTGATGGCGTCTGCGAGCTCTATGAACCTCGCTTGATACTTCAGCGTGCGGAGCTTCCACGACAGGTAGAGCGGATCGATGGGGATGCAATGTCCTCCGAGGCCGGGCCCTGGGTAGAACGGCATGAACCCGAACGGCTTCGACGCCGCGGCCCGGATGACCTCGAACGGGTCCAGGCCGAGGCGACGGCTCATGATCGCCACCTCGTTGACGAGGCCTATGTTCACCGCCCTGAAGGTGTTCTCCAGAAGCTTGACCATCTCGGCGCATTCCGTGGACGAAACGGGAACCAGGGTGTCGACGACGGTGGAGTACAGCGCGGTGGCGACGCGCAGGCAGGCTGGCGTTGCGCCACCGAGCACCTTCGGTGTGTTTCGCGTCTTGTAGACGCGGTTCCCAGGGTCCACCCGCTCGGGGGAGAATGCGACGAAGACCTGCTCACCCAGAGCGAACCCGCGCTCCGTCAGCTTGGGGACGAGCACCTCCGTGGTGGTGCCGGGATACGTCGTGGACTCGAGCACGATCAGCATGTTCGGATGCTGGTGCCGCACGACGTCGTCCGCCGCTTCGACGATGAAGCGCATGTCCGGGTCCTTGGTCTTGTTCAAGGGAGTTGGAACGCAGACCACCACCGCGTCGGCCGAAGCCAGGCACGTGGGATCGGTCGAGCCCGTGAGCCGACCCGCCGCGACGTTGGAGGCCAGGGCTCCTGCTTCGACGTCCGACACGTACGAGGAGCCGGCGTTGATCCGCTCGACCTTGCGCTCGTCGCGGTCGAGGGCGGTCGTGTCGAAGCCCTCGCTCGCCAGTTCGACTGCGAGCGGAAGGCCGACGTACCCCGCTCCGACGACGACGACGCGAGCCTGACGCGACTCGATGCGTCCTATGAGGTCGTGCATTGCCGGACGGACACTAGATCGACCTTTCCGAGCGGGACAGTACGCGACGCCGTGGCGCCGAGCTGCTTCGTGCACGGATGGCTGGTCGGCGCTCGAATGTGAACGGATGCCCAGGGAATCTCGCCGCGGCTCAGAGCGGCCCCAGCGATACCGCCGGAAGCGTCGCACCCATGTCCGACAGGAGGGCGCCACGGCTCCGTTCGTCGCCATACCCGAGTTCGCCGCCATTGTTGGTTCCCCAGCACTTGAGGGAGCCGCTGGTGAGCGCTGCGCAGTTGTGGTTGCTGCCCGCCGCCATCGAAACTGCCGTCTGTGTGGCGCCGAAATCGACGAAGGGCAGAGCGTCGCCCATCTCGCCGGGCTGATCGCCCCGGTGGAGGAGATCGCCGAGCCCGAGCTTACCTTCCTGGTTCGCGCCCCAGCACTTCACGCGATCGTTGGTCAGTATGGCGCAGACATGCTGCTGCCCGACGTGGAGTGACTTCGCGGTGAGGCCGGTGCCCAGGTTGATCGTCGGCAGGGCGTCGCCCATGGAACCCGGCAAGTGACCTCGGTAGAGCGTGTCGCCTTGCCCGAGCTGTCCGTAGGCGTTGGCGCCCCAGCATTTCACGCTTGCGTCATCGAGCAGCGCGCAGGTGTTGTAGACTCCTGCGGCCACCGAGACCGCTCTCCGACCGGTTCCGAGGTTCACGGCCGCCAGCGCGTCCCCCATTTCGCCGGGGCCGTCGCCGCGATTCTGTCCGTTGGCCAGGCCGAGCATCCCGTAGAGGTTGAAGCCCCAGCACTTCAGACTGAGGTCGTCGAGGAGCGCACACGTGTGGCCGTAGCCAGCCACCAGGGAAAGCGCGGTGCGACCGGTCCCGAGCTGCACAGGCGGGAGGGCGTCGCCCATTTCGCCGGGGTCGTCCCCGCGATTCGCCGCGTCGCCCTGGCCGAGCTGGCCCAGGTCCCCGGCGCCCCAGCACTTGACGGTGCCGTCGTCGAGCAGTGCGCAGGTGTGGTCCGAGCCAACCGCCAGCCCTGTGGCCGTGCGACCCGCGCCCAAGTCGACCGCGGGTAGGTTGTCTCCCATGTACGAGGGGCGACCGTCCCGGCGCATCTCATCGCCGTAGCCGAGCGTTCCGAAGCGATTGGCACCCCAGCACTTGACACGCCCGTCGGCGAGCAGGGCACAGGTGTGGTGACTGCCGGCGCCAACACTCGTCACCGTCGCCCCGGCACCGAGGGAGGCGTACTCGAGCGCAGTACCCATGTCGGCGGGCTCGTCGCCCACGTTGCTCGAGCCGTCGATACCGAGCTGGCCGTAGCTGTTCGCGCCCCAGCACTTCAGCCTCGCATCGTCCAGCAGCGCGCACGCAAAGTGATAGCCGAAGCCGCTCCCGAACGACGCTATCGAGCGGCCGGACCCCAGCATGAAGGCGGGGAGGTTGTCGCCCATGTCGCTCGCGTCGTCACCCCGCGTATCGCTTGGGCCAATGCCCAGCGTCGCATTGGCGCTGCCCCCCCAGCACTTGACCGTCCCGTCGTCGAGCTCCGCGCACGTGTTCAGGTACGTCGCGGTGAGCCGTCGCACGGTCCGGCCCGTGCCCAGGAGGACGCGCTGAAGTGCGTCTCCCATCTCCCCTGGCGCGTCGCCGCGATGGTTCGTGTCCCCCAGTCCGAGGAGTCCCGTCGCGTTCGAGCCCCAGCACTTCACCGTCGAATCGTCCAACAGTGCGCACGTGTGATGCCCACCGCTCCCCAGCGCGACAGCTCGACGACCGGTCCCGAGGTTGACGGGCAGGAGGTTGTCGCCCATCTCGCCGGGCCCATCCGCGCGGTTCGCGGTGTCGCCCTGACCAAGCTGTCCCCAGGCGTTGTACCCCCAGCACTTGAGGTTCCCGTCGTCGAGAATCGCGCAAGTCTGGTAAGCGCCGAGGCCAATCGTCTGTGCGGTTCGCCCGGTGCCCAGGCTGACCGTCGGTAACGCGTCGCCCATCTCGCCGGGGGCATCCCCGCGCCCGAATCCATCGCCCAGCCCGAGGACGCCGAAGGAATTGAAGCCCCAGCACTTCAGGCTGTCGTCGTCGAGGATCGCGCAGGTGTGCGCGACGCCGGAGGCCAGCGACTTGGCGGTGCGACCCGTTCCCAGGTTGATCGGGGGCAGGGCATCGCCCATTTCGCCTGGGTCATCACCCCTGTTAGCCGTGTCCCCCTGGCCCAGCTGTCCCAGGCTGTTGCTGCCCCAGCACTTGACGGAGCCGTCGTCGAGGATGACGCACGTGAAGCCTGCGCCGGCGGTGATCTCGGTGGCGAAGCGTCCGGTTCCGAGCGCGACCGCCGGCAGGGCGTCCCCCAGCTCTCCCCCGGCGGACCGGTGGGCGCGGTCACCGAGGCCCAGCGCTCCGCCGCCGTTCGCGCCCCAGCACTTCACGGCGCCGCCGTCGAGCAAGGCGCAGGTGTGGTACGCGCCTCGGGCGAACTTCAGCACGCTTCGGCCCGTTCCGACATCGACGGCCGGCAGCGCGTCGCCGAGATCGGCGGCGTCGAGCCCGCGGTCGAGCGAGTACTGCCCCGTAGAACCCCCGAGCAGCGTGCGTCCAAAGCATTTGACGCCACCGTTGACGCGCACGCAGGTGTGCGATGCGCCCGCGACGACCTGCAGATCGGCCGAAAGTACGTAACCGATCTCGTGGGTTGCGTCCGCGACCGACGTCGTGCCGGCGGCCCGCACGTGGACGCGAAGTACCCAGGAAGTCGGGGACAGCGCGCCCGTGCTCCACGTCGCGGTCGATGAAGTGGAGTAAGGCTGAATCTCGGTCAGGACGCTCGACCCCGCGGCTCGATAGAAGAACCGATACTCGGGCGTGACCCCGCCCGCGCAGTTCGCCGAGGCACTCAGCGAAACGGAGGTCCCCACGGGTCGTGGCGACGGCGGTGCGGCGGACAGGAGCACCGAAGAGCACGTCGAGCCGAGCGAATAGCTTCCATAGGCCAAGGCCTCGAAGGTCGAGGTGTTGCCCAGGCGGCGCACGTAGAGGAGCAACCCGTAAGTGCCGCCGGGCAGTCCGGTCGTGTCCCACGCAAGTGACGGGCTCGCGGAGTAGGGTCCGATGGCCGTGTACGCGCTGCTGCCCGGAGCGCGGTAGAACATCCGGTACTCGGCCGGTGCCCCGCCGGTGCAAGACGCGCTTCCCGTCAGCGTCACGGGTGTTCCCGGCGCCTGCGGTGGCGCGGGCGACGTCATGAGCGTGGCGGCCGTGCAGACGTCGGTGAGGGAATACGAGCCGTAGGCGAAGCTCTGCGACGACGTGGCTCCGGCTGCACGAACGTGAACGATCAGCGAGTACTTGCCAGACGGCCGCCCGGACGTGTCCCACGACGCGGTAGGACTCGGTCCCCACGTGCGTATGAGCTGATACGGACCGGGGGTACCATCCTGCTTGTACAGGAACATGTACTGGGGTGTTTCGAGCGGTCCACAGGTGACACCCGAAGCGGAGAGAGTGACGTTCGTACCGGGCGCGGCTGGGCCGGGTGGAGAAGCCGAGAGCACCGCACCGACGCATGCGTGCGCACCGACGCTCCCCAGCGCATCGTCCGTGCTGTCGCCGCAGCCGGCCGTGCACAGGAGCACGGCCAACAGCATCCAGGTCAGCGTCGGAGCAAAGAGCCTGGGTTGCGGCGACGTGGTCATGGGCTCCGATGCGATCCGTGCACAAGTGCTCGAGTCTTCACGTAGCAGACCCACCCTGGGTTGGCCATTTCGGTCCCCCGAAGCCGGCGTTGCCGTTGCGGGAGCTACGTGTTACCGAGCAACTTCGCGCAGATGAGCGACTCTGCCGACCTGGGGGACGCCCCGGCCACGACCGGGGTGCCGGTCGCGACCGGCCGACGGCAGCGACGCCGGTCGGCGCGGTCGACGTCGCAGCGCCCGCGGCTGGTCGTCGCTTCGCGATGGCGGGCCCTCGCCGCGGCGTTGCCGAGCTGGCAGGGCGCAGGGCTCTTCGCCGTCGTACTGGTCTCGGTCCTCGCCGTCGGGTCGGTTCACGGCGACGTCGTCCTGGCCCTGGCACCTTTCGCCCTGACGCTCGCACTGGTGGTGGCGCTACGCGGGCGCGTGCGATCCGGATTTGTCCCGTGGGTACTCTTCGGCCTCGGCATGTACTCGCTGCTGCAGGCCGTGCCGTTCCCGGTTGCGTGGACGCGCATCGTGACGCCCGCAGTCGACGTTTGGACCGGAGCGCTCTCGCTGACGGATGCTTCGGAGCCGAGGTTCCTTCCGGTTTCGCTGGATCCGGGCGCCTCTCTCGTCGAGGCGGTGAAGTGGTCGTGCTACGCGGCTGTGTTCATCGTGGCAGGCGACACCGCGCAGCGGCTGGGCCTGAACGCGGTCTTGAGGTTCGTCTTCGCCTCCGCGGTCATCGTCGCCGGAGTGACGCTGGCGCACAAGGCGACGGACGCGACTCGCCTGTACGGCTTCTACGCCCCGGAGTTCGCGAGTCCTCAGTTCGCACTGTCGCCGCTCCTGAACCCGAACAACCTGGCAGGCTACCTGAACCTCGGGGCGCTGACGGGCGTCGGCCTGATCGTGTCGAGCCGCACCACCGGCTCACGCGGGTTGCTCGCGCTCGGCGTGACCGCGGTGGTCGCCGTCAGCATGCTCAGCGGATCTCGTGGTGGTTGGGCTGCACTTGCCCTCGCCGTACCTCTCGCGTTCGGGGCGCTCGCGCTGGTGAAGTCCCCATCGACTCGACGCGCGCGGCGATTGATCCTGCCGGCGGTTGCGCTGGTCGGCGGGCTCGCGCTGTTCGCCCTCGCCTCCGGAGGTCAGCTCCTGCGGTCGGCGAAGAACGAAGGGCTCGAGAAGCTGGATCTCATAAGCTGGAGCCGGGGAATCATCGGCGACTACGCCTGGACCGGTGTGGGGCGTGGTGCGTTCGAGACGAGCTTCGCAGCGTATCGCGGAGACCATGGGCGCCACATTTACGCCCATGCGGAGAACTTCGTGGCCCAGTGGTGTGCCGAATGGGGTGTGCCCATCGCCGTCAGCGCGCTCGTCGCCCTAGCGTGGGGGCTGCGGCCTTCGAGACTCGGCGCGCGGCAGAGCGCCGCGGCGGCGTGCGCGGTCGTCGGTATCGCGATGTTGACGCTCCAGAACCTGGTGGACCTTTCGTTCGAGCTGTTCTCGGTGAGCCTGGCCGTGGTCACCGTCCTGGGGGCGATGCACGCTTCCGCGAGGGTCGAGCCGGCGGAGACGACGAGACCCGGGCACGGACGGCTCTACCCGATGGTCGTGGCTGGCGCTGCGGTCCTCGCGCTGGCCTGCTGGGTCGGGGCTGTGTCACTCGGTCGATCGCCCGCCATCGTCGAGCGCAGAGCCCTCTCGAATCTGACGGGAGCGACTTCGAAGACCGACGTGGCAGGACAGCGCGCCATCGTCGACCGCGTTAGGGCGGCCATAGCTAGACACCCTGCCGACGCCTTCTTCCCGTACTTGGGGGCGGTCGCGACGTACCGCGCGGGTGGGGACGCCGTGCCGTGGATCAATCGTGCCCTGGAGCGAGACCCCAATGCAGGGCGTCCGTTGCTCCTGCTGGCACACGTGCTCGCGGCGCGTGGGGCGCTCGACCAGGCGCTCCTGTCGGCGCAGCTCGCAGTGGAGCGGGACTATTCGCTGGTCCCGGCGGTCCATGCCCTGGTGTCCGAGCTGTCGCCGACGCCCGAGGCGTTCTTTCGAGCGGCCCCGGAGGGGGTTCCGGGTTCGGCCGTACTCCACGCGTTCGCGCGCTCGGTCCCCGGGGACGCGGATCCAGCGCTTCGGCGCGCGTTGCTCGCGGAGAGCGTCGTACGTGATCCGACGCGGACGGAGGCGCGGCTCCTGCTCGTACGCGAGCTGCTAGGGGACCTCGAGAAGCCCGGGCCCAAGTGCGTGGCGTCGGCGGAGCAGGAGTGCCTTCGCCAGGTTCGCGCGCTATGTGCGTACGAACCGTTCGCCGCCGCGAACCCTCACGAGGCGGCGATCTGCGTGGCGCGTGCGCTGCTCGAGGAGGGGCGCGCCGCGGACGCCCTGGCCGCCCTGACGGCTGCATGCCAGGCGAAGCTCGAGCACGCGGAGTGCCTGCGCTGGCGGATCGTCGCGGCCGACCGCGCGTCAGCGAGTCCGTCCCGGGTCGTCGAGGAGTACCTGGAAGCCGCGTGCAAGAGCGCCGAAGAGTGCCGTCGGGCTTCTACGTGGCTCGGTCAGCGGGCGTTCACTGCCGAGGACTGGGGGGCTGCCACGGAGCACTTCGAGCGGGCAGCTCGGGACGGGGGCGATGCGGCCTCCTGGGAGCGGTTGGCGCGCGCTGCGATGCGGGCCGGCAGGCCGGGACTCGCCACGCGGGCGCTTCAGCGAGCAGAAGTCGTCCGGAGTGTCGGAGGTCGCTGATTCCGCGCGAGCCGGCTGGGCGTCAGGGAGCCGGGCCGCCGCTGCCCGCGATGAGCGCCAGCGACGACGCGACCCACTGGAACGTGATGAACACGGCGACGAACCTGATCGGCCGGCTGGCGAGGTACGTCTGCATGCCGCTCCGTCCCAGTCGTGCCTTCAGCACGTGGCGGTACACGTTGCACACCACGAGCCCGAGTGCGTGCATCGCTCCCCAGAGAACGAAAGGCATGGCGATTCCGTGCCACAGACCGCACACCAGGAAGGACACCGTGAACGCGGCGCAACCGATGAGGAGGGGAGGCGAGCCTCCGAAGCGTCGCGACAGTGCGACCTGCAACGGGATGAACACGTTGCGACGGATGAACAGGGACAGAGTGATGTGCCATCGATCCCAGAAATCGATCATGTTTCGCGCAAGGAGTGGCTTCTGGAAGTTTTCCGGTGTCCTGAGGCCCAGGAGCGTGCCCACCCCCACGGCGATGTCGCTGTACGCGCTGAAGTCCAGGTAGACCCACACGTAGTACGCCTGAAGTTCGAGTATCGAATATGGGAACGGGGCCCGAAACTCCGTCAGCAGTGTCGACGCGATCAGCTGCGCGAGCACGAACTTCTTCACGAGACCGGTCGCGATCCGGTCGACGCCGTCCAGCGTTCGCTTCGCCGTGGGGCGTTCAGGAAGGTCGGGTCGCGATCGGTAGTCGTCGTACGACTGGATTGGACCCGCCGCGAGCATGTGAAACGGAACCAAGTAGTTCACCGTGTCCAGCGCGTCCGGCGGCGGATGGCGCTTCTCGATCACTGCGCGCGCGAGGTCGATGAGCCGCAGCACGACGTAGGAGAAGCCGATCCCCGCGAGCGCGGCCTTCGTGCCGCCCCAGTCGTGGACTGGAACCTTGTGCAGGACGAACAGAGAGAGCAAGGCGAGCCCGGCCACCGCGGGGATCGCCTTCGAGACGTGAACCCACCTCAGTACGACGTGGACCGCAGCCAGGAGCCCGACGACGTGCGGTAGGGTGCCCGGGCCGAGCACGACCGTCAGGACGCTGAGATTCAGGGCGCACTCCGCCCCCTTGCGCAGCCAGGGACGGACTATCGGCGCGAGCAGCACCGCGCCGGCGGCGGTGGCGAGCCAGAACGTCGGGGCGCCGAGATCGAGGCCGAAGGAGGACACAGACTACGCAGGGCCGCGTGGCTGATTCGCCCAGGGCTGCGCCAACACGCGATGACGCTACTTCCGTGAACGCGGGCGTGTCAATTCGCGCCGCGCGTGCTCGAGCGCGGTCTCCGGACGGCGCAGCGAAGTTCCCGCGCCTGGACTTTGCGGCCTTCTGCGCCTAGACACGTCGCACGGCCGCATGCTGTAGTCCTCGTTGCGGTACGACTCGTGAGTACGCTCTCCCAAATCAACGAAGTCTTCCGGGACGTTTTCGAGAACGACACGCTGGAAGTCACCCGCGAGACCACCGCGGCGGACGTCGAAGATTGGGACTCGCTGATGCACGTGACGCTGGTGCTGCAGGTGGAGCGCACGTTCGGTGTCAAGTTCACCAGCTCCGAGATCTCGTCGCTCGACTGCGTAGGGGACCTCATCGATCTGGTCGAGGGGCGCGCCGGTAAGTCGCAGTGACGCATCCGCTCGTCGAAGAGCTGTTCGCTCACGCTCGTGCGCACCACCCGAGGTCGGTCCGCGGTCTCGAGGAGGCGCGAGCCGTCGCTCCGGAGCGGTTCGACGAGATGACCGGCCGAATGCTGCAGTGGGCGGCCGCTGCCCTCGGCGCCGACGCGCTCGCCACCACGATGGGCGCCTTCGTGAGGTTCTCCGAGAGCGTCATCTTCGCGCAGGCTCGGTACGAGGAGACGGACGCCTACGAGAACCGATCGTATGACGAGGTCCGCCGCGCGCTGTACTCGCAGCGTGATCCGATGGACGACTATCTATGGGGTGTGTACCTGACGAATACGCTGTGGGCGCACCACATGGATCTCTCGCTCTTCTTCGTGGATCGCTTCCTCCCCAAGGTGGCGGCCGATGCGCACGTCGTGGAACTGGCGCCAGGACATGGCGGATGGGGACTTCTGGCGCTCCACTCCCTGCCGCATGCGACGTTGGAAGGCTTCGACATCAGCCCGTCATCCATTCATATCGCGAGTCTCCTCGCCCACGCTGCAGACCTGAACGGGCGGGCGACCTACGAGGAGCGCGACGCTCTGACCATGTCCGAAGGTAAGGGTGGTCACGCTCAGGCGTGCATCTGCAACTTCCTCGTCGAGCACCTGGAGGCTCCCGACCGCCTGCTCCACAGCATTGCGCACGTGCTCGAGGTCGGTGGTCATGCGTTCTTCAGCGGGGCGCTCACCGCCGCACAGATCGACCACATCTACGAGTTTCGGATGGAATCGGAACTCGTGCGGTTGGCGGAGGCTGCGGGTCTGCGCTTGCTGGAGGCTCGCTCCGTGGGACCGCGGCGTGTGCTCCGCGGCGCGAAGTACCTCCCCAGGTCGATGAGCATGATTCTTCAGAAGCGACGGACACCCACCTTCTGAGATGGCGACGGATCGTCTGAAGGAAGCGAGTCGGCTGCTCCGAGCCGGGGATTCGGGTGGGGCGCTCGCCCTGATGCTGGAACACCTCCGGTTGGGACGGTGCGGACCCGAGGAGATGGATCGGATCGGACGCATGATCTCGCGCGCCGTGGCTCCTGCGGGCAGTACGGACGCCGAGTTGAGCGTCCGCATTCTCGGCCAGTGCACGACGACTTGGCTCGCGAACGCGCTCGCGGCCGAAGGCCTCGCCAGGGGCGTCGTCACGTCCGTCTCGAGCGGAGAGTACGACAACGTGATGCAGGAAGCGCACGCAGGCGCGCTGGCGGACGTCGTCGTTCTTCTGCCATGGAAGCTGCGGTTCGCCCGAGGTGCGGCGGGTGCCACGAGCGACGGAGTCCGAGACGAAGTCGGGTTCTGGACGTCGGTACAGCAGGTCCTGGCGCGGCGGGGAGTGACGCGCATCGTTCAGTCCGGCTACGACGCCGTCACCGCGGGGGTCTACGGCGTCGGTCTGGGGGGTGCCCCCGGAGGTGAACTCGACGTCTTGCGCAGAGTGAACCAAGGCCTGCGGGAAGCGCTGCCGGATGGCGCGTTCTTCCTGGATCTGGAGAGAGTGGCGGGCGATTTCGGTCGGCGGCACTTCTACGATGCCCGGCGCTACTGGTGGACGAAGCAGCCGTTCAGCGAAGAGGGAACGATGCACCTCGCGAGCGCCCTCTGGCACGGAGTTCGCGCGCTCGTGATGGGACCGAAGAAGGTGCTGGTGCTCGACCTCGACAACACGTTGTGGGGCGGCGTCGTCGGGGAAGAGGGGCCGTCCGGAGTCGCCCTCGGCGGGAACCCGGACGGTGAAGCGTTCGTGGCGTTTCAAAGGTACTGCAAGGACCTCTCCGATCGCGGCGTCATTCTCGCCGTGGCCTCCAAGAACAACGAGAGCGATGCTCTCGGACCCTTCCAGCAGAACCCGAACATGGTGTTGAAGCGGGACGATTTCGCTGCGTTCGAAGCGACGTGGGATCCGAAGTCCACGTCGCTCCAGCGCATCGCCGAGCAGCTCCGGCTCGGTCTCGATTCTTTCGTGTTCTTCGACGACAATCCGGCGGAGAGGGAGCAGGTCCGGATGGCCGTGCCGCAGGTGGAGGTCGTGGAAGTGCCAGCCGATCCGGCGGGTTTCGTCTCGGCTCTCGAGCAGGGGGGCTGGTTCGAATCCATCGTCATCACCGCGGAGGACGTGGTGCGCGCCCGCGCCTATAGGGCGGAAACGGAACGCGAACGCGTCCGGGAGACGGCCGGATCACTGGACGACTACCTGCGATCACTAGGCATGGAGGGGGACATCCGGCCCCTGGACGACGCAGATCTGCCGAGAACCGTGCAACTCCTCGGGAAGACGAACCAGTTCAACCTGACCACGCGACGTCACGACCGGACGGCGATCGAGGCCATGCGCGCGAAGGAGCGCTCCGTCGCCCTGACGATGCGACTCGCCGATCGCTTCGGAGACCACGGGCTGGTGTCGGTCATCGTGGCGGTTCCGGTGGAGCACGAGCCTGACCCGACGCTGCGGATCGACACCTGGCTGATGAGCTGTCGCGTCATAGGACGTACTGCGGAGGACTTCTTCTTCTCGGACCTGGTCGAGCGTTGCCGAGCGCTCGGCTACACGCGACTTCGGGCGACCTACGCTCGCACCGCGAAGAACGCCATGGTGGCCGACCTCTTGCCGAGGCTGGGCTTCAGCGTCCTCTCCGAAGGAGATCCGGTTACGGAGTACGAGCTGGACCTCGCCCGCGCGGTCAGCCCGCGGACGTACGTGATTCCGGCCGCGGCCAGAGTCACCGGGGCCCTGGCGGGCTCCGCACCTGCAGTGGGCGTCGAAGGAACGACGTCATGACCGCGTCCTCGGAGTCGGCGAGCCTCGGCCGCCTCGCGTGGCGTATCACGTGGATCGGTCTCAAACTTCTCGTGGCTTTCGAGTTCATGGAGCGGGGCCAGTACTTCTACTACCAGGGATTCTGATGTCCGGAGGTTCCCTGGATTTCTCGAGGTGGCGCTCGTTGGTGTCCGTGGGCGCGGCGCTGCTCGTGGCCTTCGGAATCGTCGACGTGGCGTTCCGCTACGCGTTCGGGATGGAACCGCGGAGCCTGGGACGGGAGGAGAACCTGGATCCCGTCCAGTTTGCGGCCGTGGCTGCGCGCGTCGCTGCCGTCGAGAACGAGGTGAGGACGTCAGGAGCCTCCGATGGTCTTTCCATCATCGTGGGCTTCTCGACGGCGCGCGAGGGGCTTTTGGCGGAGGTGCTGGAGCGCGACGACGGTCAGGACGGGCGGTGGCTGAACCTGGGGGGCTCTGGGGCGAGCTTTCACGAACTCGAGTACTACACGCGTCCCCTTTTCCGGAGCTCGTTGCGGCCGCGCGTCGTCGTGATGGCGGTGCACCCGGTGCACATGGCGGGGCGCGTCGGCCGTCAGGAGCGACTGCACATCGGGCCGGCCGAGGCACTGACTCTCCTCGGGCGCGGTGACGTGGGCCTCGTGGCGCGAGGTGCGCGCGAGTGGTCGTGGTTCGTCTTTCACCGAAATGCGGTGAGCGTCACCGCTCGCCGACTTCTCGGTGAGTTGCGCGAAGATCTCATGTCGGCTCTGGGTGTGCCGCTCGGCGCGCGCTTCCCCCCTGCAGCGGATCCTTGGGCCGTCGAGCGCCGCTACTCTGGGTATGCCGACGATGCCTTCGTGGAGAAGCAGCTCGTGGCATGGAGGCGATTCGGCTGGTTCGAACCCTCGACGTACTCGCTGGACGACGTCGAGACGAAGGCGCTCCGCGTGTTGCTGGCGCGCTCGAACTCGATGGCCGACCGGGTGGTGCTGGCACTCCTGCCGGAGCGGAGCGACCTGCGGCGCCTCGTGCCTGCTGCGGCGGAGCAGGCGCTCGACGCTGCAGCCTCGGTCGCCCCTGGCCTTCAGGTGGTCGATCTCCGAGGGGCGCTGGCTGACCCCGAGTTCTACGACCGAACCCATCCCAACGAGCGTGGGCGCGCGGTAGTGTCCCGGGCGCTGGCAGCGGCGCTTCGCATTCCCATGGCCCGCTAGCCACGGGTCGCCCCGCGGTGCTCAGTCGTGGCCGAAGAGGCGTCGAACGCGGGTGAGCGCTGCGGAGGCGCTGGTCGGGTCCACGCCTTCAGGTGATCCACGAGCGGGCGCGGTGCCCGACGAAGCGTCCAGCAGCTCTCGGAGCGCCAAGGTCTCCAGCTCGGAGAGGCGCGTCAAGGTCCGACCAGCGGCGTCGAAAACCAACATCACGTGCCCGTCGACCACGAGATACCGATCATTGCCGATGATGGACGGCGCCGTCGTGACGACCGGAAGCGACACCGCGGGTAGCCCCTCGTCGGTGCCGATCGCGCAGGAGTAGCTGATGAGCTTCACCACCTGTTCGGCCCCCGTCGCGGCGGCGCGATCACGGTGGTGCGCGATATCGCGAGCCACCCACTGCCCCGCGAGCTTCACGCGGTCCCAGAGCAGGCGCCCCTGTGACCTCCTGACGAGGTGGCTCCACGCGCGGTCGAGGCGAAAGAGGTTCTGGCCGCCCACCCAGCCGCGGCGTGCCGCCTGGGCCGGCGAGAGGTCGTGGTGCTTGATGACGATCGTGTCCGGGACCCACGAGAACGCAAAGCCGCACGACAGGACGCGGAAGGAGAAGTCCATGTCCACCGCACGGTTGAGTCGCTCGTTGAAGCCCGTGGCGGCGTCGAACGCGTTACGGCGCACGAGCAGCGTGCAGGAATCGAGGTACGGGATGAAGTAGTGGCCTTGCCGAAATTCGGCGGGTGGAGGCTCCCGCCCGTGGTGCTGCACGCGCGCCTGAGCGGCGCCAATCCAGGGTGCATCCAGCGAATCGAGCAGCGACTCGAGCCAGTGCCGTGGCACGACGCAGTCGGCGTCGAGGAACGCCAGGAACTCGCCCGTGGCGACCTTCGCTCCCGCGTTGCGGGCTCGGCTGCGGTTCCTCCTGGGTTCGAACACGTGCCGCACCGGCAAGCGCTTCACGACGTCACCGGTGCCGTCCGTGGAGTTGTTGTCGACGACGATGACCTCGACGCGCGCGCTCGGCACCGACTGGTCCAGAGCGGCGTTCACTACCTCTTCGATGGTGTCCACGACGTCGTAGGCGGGAATGATGATCGACGCGAGTGGAGTCATGCCCACCCCCGCGCGCCCTCGGTGCTGTGACGTTTCACGACGTCTGAGAGAAGACCTTCCAGCCTGTCGACGGTGTGGGCCCAGGTGTGGTGCTCGAGCACGAAGCGGCGGTGCGCGGACCCGACGCGACGCCTCGTTTCCGCGTCGAACTCGAGGACGCCCGCGACGGCATCGACGAGGCGATCCGGAGCGTCGGGCGGGACGGTGATGAGGCCACTCGGCTGAAACTGCCGAACGACAGGCAGATCCGTCGCGACCGTCGGGACTCCGGTCGCCAGGTAGTGATAGAGCTTCAGCGGACTCTGCATGTTGTTTCGGGGCGAGTCGTCTGCCAGGTACAGCAGCACGTCGCACTCGGACATGAACCGCCCAGCCGCTGCATAATCGAGATCGCCGAGGAGCAACAGGTGGGCCGAGAGTCCCGCGGCGGCGAACGACGTGGCGAGTTCCACCTCCGCCGGGCCACCCCCCGCGACCGCGAACAGCGCGCCCGGATGCCGGCGGATGATCTCCGGTGCCATGGCCGTCAGCCGCGCGAGGCCTGAGAATCCCGCCAGTAGGCCCGCGTAGCCGATGACGGGCCGATCCGCGGGAACCAGACGTCGCTCGTCGAGGTCGCGCGGCCGATACAGGTCGACGTCGACTCCGTTGGTGGCGACGGCGAAGCTCTCGGCGGGAACACCGAAGGAGCTGGCGATGTGCTGGGCCATGTAGTCGGACTTGACGACGATGCGGGTGGCGTCGCGCATCACGGCTCGAATGAGGTGTCGGTGCGGGCGCGAGAGCGATCGGTCGAGGTCCGGGACGCCGTTGAGCTCCAGGACGAGAGGGCTCCCGTAGATCCGTCGCGCGACCGTCGGTACGAACTGCCAGTCCCCGAAGCGCGCGTAGATCACGTCGGGCCGGCGTCGAGCCGCAGCCGTCTGCAGACAACGCCAGTAGCGCATCGAATAGGTGACGAGCGCACCCAGCGAGTGAGGCACGCGTGCGACGTACACCATGTCGCCATCCTCGTTGGCGGGCGCCTCACGTGACTCGTGGCAGGCGAACAACGTCACTTCGTGACCACGTCGACGGAACTCGTTCACGACGTTGTGGATGTGCGCAGCAAAGCCCGTGGTGGGCGGAACGGTGAAGTTCACGCTGCAGACGTAGTGGATGTGCACTAGGCGGCTCCGGCCCGTTCGGGCTCCTCGAGTTCCCCAGCGGCGATGCAGAGTTCCAGCGAGGTCAGGACCACGAGAGCATCGCCGAGATTCCGCAGACGACGGGCGTGCGACGTCCACAGGCGGTCGAGATCGAGCCACGCCACGACTCGCCGGCGTTGGAGCGAATCCAGAGAGTCACGTGCGATCCTCGCCAGGTCTGGGCTGTTCCTGAACGCCTCGTCGAAGTCGGTGGTTATCGCGTGAGGGTAGGGGACGAAGGGGGCGAACTGGTGCAGCAGCTTGCGCACGCGATTCGTGAACCTCGAAATGGCGAGCCGACGTGGAGAAGCGTCGAGCGGGTGCCCCAGCGTGGTCTTCGTCGGCAAGCTGAACAGCACCGGAAAAGCGGTCGTCGCGATGTCGCGCAGCAGGCGCTGACCCTGGCGAACACGATTGGGCGCGCTGAACATGAAATCTGCCCACGGCGAGTTCACGAACGGCGTCACGTAGTCGAAGCCATCAAAAAGGGCCAGCGACTCGGTGAACTTCGGAACCGCTTCCTCGAAGAGGACCTGCTCGTCGTACGTCAGCGTGTTCTCCGGGACGGTTCCCGCCGCGATGTGCGGCAGGAACGCGTCGTCGTCACATCGGTGGAGGTTCACGGAGCGCACGAGGCAGCGGTTTCGCAGGTAGCGTCGCTTGGCTTCCTCCCGCGATGCGGATGGCATCCCGTGAAGGTGACTCCCGGCGACGGCGTCGCCGACGAACCCGGACCATACTCGGCACCCCGCGAACAGGCGCTGCAGATGCCGGATGGGCGGGGTGTGGAGCAGCGCAACCTGTCGTCGGGTCGCGACGACGCGATCCAGCAACTCTTCGCGCTGGTACGTGAGCTTGTCGGTGCTGATGGGGGTGTGACTCGTTCCGGCGTGCTTCGCGACGGAGCAACCGATCTCGAAGTCGTAGGCGTGCGGTACGCCGTAGGTGTACGTGTGAATCCTGTGCGCGGGCCGTCGCTCGAGGAGGCTTGCCAGGATCAAGCGGCTGTCGAGTCCTCCGCTCAACGGGACGACCAGGTCCTCGTCGGCGTCGTACAGTTGATCGAACGTGCGCCGGAGGGCGATGACGCCCTCCTCGATCAGTTCGACGTCCGTCGCGTGTTGGTAGCGCTGCTTGTCGATGCCGGCGAACTCGACGGGGTGACGCTTCTCGTAGGCGCCAAGAAAGTAGCCCAGCTTGAGGAAGCCCCGGATCTGAATGTCGGTGTAGTGCATTCGCAGCTAGCCTCGATGGAGGGTGGCCTGGGGAGCGCCCCGTCGTCGGACCTGGGGCCGTCTCAACCGGCGGCTCGGGTGTATACCGCGCTGATCCATCGGCGCTTCTTTGCGGCCAACCGTGCTGCGACGGCGTCCATCGCGTAGGCGAGGTTCTTCCGCGGAGCCTCCATGAAGTTGCTGACCTGAGGGCGAACCCATTGGCCTTCGGCCGCGTGCCCACACACCGGGCATGCGAGTCCGGGGCGCAAAGGGTTGTGCAGCGCACGGTGCCACGCCAGCGCCGCGGAGCGGAGCCGCGTCATGTCGGGAACACGAGGTCCGAACTCGCGGACCATCGAGCAGGTGAAGCCCTGGTGATCCAGGAGTGTGTTCAGCTTCGCCGTGTCGAAGGACCTGAGGTGCGTCCATGGCGACACCACCGACCTGCAAGCCCCGCACTCCTGACGCTCGCGGACCAGATGCTCGCGATTCGGGACCGTGATGACGACGTACCGGTGCGCGACGCGACCCAACTCCTCCAGGCAAGACTGGTACTCGTGTTCGTCCAGGTGCTCGATGACCTCGCTGGCGAGCACCGCGTCGAACGAGCGGTCGGGAAACTCGAGGTCGCCGGCGGAACACCGCTGAACGGCCACTCCGAGCGCCGTCAGTCGCTCGAGGGCCACCGGCGAGATGTCCGTGGCGGTCACTTCGAACCGTGGAGCGAGGGCCCGGGTGACCATGCCCGATCCCGCGCCGACCTCCAGTAACGTGCGAGTGCCCCCTGGGACGAGATCTACGATGAACTCCGCGCGTTCCAGGTCAGCGGGCGAAGCCGGCGACGACGTGGAGAAGACGCGGTCGAAGTGGCGTTCGATGCGCACGGCGCGGAAGTGTCAGTCATCGCTCGGTCGAGTTCAAGCCGCGCGCTCAGCGCCGTGGTCGCTCACGCCGGCGGCGCTCCTAGGCCGCTTCGTCCCGATTGCTGGGTTCGATGCAACATGGGAAGCTCCGGGACATGCTCGCGGCCGTCGCCAGGTACGTGTTGCGCCTCGAGACGCCGGTTCGGCGGCACGCGCACCGAGCCGTCGCGCGGTTTGCGCCGGAGCTGCGAGGGCGCGTCGTCGAACTCGGCGGATTCGCGGAAGGGCGCCGCGCCTACGCGACCGGAGCGACGGAGTACCGCGTCACGAACGTCACCCCCGGCGACTCGTACCTCGACGCCAGCGCCATGGATCTGCCTGACGCGAGCGTCGACGGTTTCGTTTGCGAGAGCATGCTGGAGCACGTCGAGGATCCAGAGGCGGTGATCGCCGAGATTCGTCGCGTGCTCGTTCCCAACGGGCGGGTGCTCCTGCTGGTTCCTTGGATGTATCCATATCACGCGGCCCCGGACGATTTCGCGCGGTTCTCGGAATCCGGACTTCGGCGACTCCTGGCTGGTTTCGAGGTGGTGTCTGTAGAACCCGTCGGCGACTTCTGGACGACGATGGCGACGTTCCTCCAGCTGAAGGTCTCGCCCTGGCGCACCATGGACAAGCCGGAGAGGCTGGGCCGGATCTTGGTCGGCGCCCCACTCCTGGCGCTCGGGCTCGCGTTCTGGGGAGTCGGATCGGTCCTTGGCGGTCGAGACGATTTCGCCTCGATGTACTGCGTGGTCGCGGAGAAACTGCCTAGCTCCTGACGTGGCCTGGCGTCGGGTCTCGGGCGGCGCCGTCGCCGTCGCCCGGCCCTCGGGCTACGCTCCGGTCGAACCGATGGCCACTGCGCTAGGAATCGTCTGGCTGATCGCGGGGCTGGTCGTCGTGGCGGCCGTCGGCTCTCGGCACCGTCTCTACCTCGCGCCCGTGCTCGCCGCCTTTGCGCTGCGGGCTGCCCTCGCCGTGATCGACGACCAGGTCTACCGACTGCCCGGTCAGGACGACAGCGCGCGCTTCGACTACTTCGGCTGGTACTGGGCGCGAAACGGGCAGATCTGGTCCTTCGAGCGCGTGACGTCGGGAGCCGAACTCTACACGTGGATCGTCGGTGCGTTCTATTCCGTGTTCGACCGCTCGCGACTGATGATGCAGGCCGTGAACGTGCTCCTCGGAGCGCTCATCGTCGTGAACGTCGCGCGCCTCACTCACGCGCTCTCCGGCGACGGCCCGCTGAGCCTCAAAGCAGCATGGTTGACCGCTGCCTTCCCGAGTCTGATCTACTTCTCCGCGGTCATGCTGCGCGAGGTCGCCGTCGCTTACCCGCTCACTCTGAGCGTGCTTCACGCGGCCCTCTGGCTCCGAGACAGACGACTGCTGCACCTCGTGGTCGCCATCGGCGCGTGGATCGTGAGCCTCGCCTTTCATTCTGGCGTTCTCGCCGCCGGAGTCGGTATCGCGCTGTGGTTCCTGTTGGACAGTACACGCTCCGCCGCGTCAGGGAGGTTCGGGGCGAGTGTTCGGAACGGCGCCGCAGTTCTGGGCGCGGCCGCGCTGCTCGTGTTGCTCTGGCGATGGGGCTTCGGCCTGGAGAAGTTGCAGGGAGTTGCCACCGGGCAACTCGAGGCGCTGTCCGCAGCACAGTCGGGTTACGCGTCCGGGCGCACCGTCTACCTCGAGGACGTACACGCGGAATCGACGCTGGAACTCACGTGGCAGGCACCGCTGCGGCTCGTGTACTTTCTGTTCGCGCCGTTCCCGTGGATGCTGTCGGCGCCGTCCGATGCGGTGGGAGTCGTCGATTCTGCGTTCTTCCTCACGTTGCTGATCAGCATCGCGCGCAACCGCCGGCGCTTCGCCGAGTTGCCACGGGCTGGACTCGTGTTTTCGGTGTTCGGCACCATGGCGGTGACCTTTGCGATGGGGGTGTCCAACTACGGCACGGCGCTTCGCCACAGGAGTAAGATGCTGCCACTGCTCGTCGCCGTGACGTGTGCGCTGCCGTTGCGCCGAGCGTCGGGAGCAGTGGCGCCGATTAGGCAGCCGAGGACCGTTCCACCCATCAGCGACGCGACGGTGCGGCGGATGGTGCGCCACCGGTAGAGGACCGCCGAACGAGGACAGCGTGGCGTCATTTCCCGCCCCCCCTCCCCACCATCCTCCCCACATCCACCCCGCTCGCCTCCACGAAGTCCCTGAACAGGTCCGGGCCGCCCTCCTTCACGAGGTCCGTCGGCGCTCCGCTCGCCACGATGGACCCCCGCGAGAGCAGGAACAGATCGTCCGCGATGGCGACGGCGCTCGCCATGTCGTGGGAGATGACCACGCTCGTCACGCCGAAGCGCTCGCGTGTCTCGAGGATCAGGTCGTCGACCATGCGGCTGGTCAGGGGATCGAGGCCGCTCGTCGGCTCGTCGTACACGAGGATTTCCGGCTCGAGCATCAGGGCTCGGGCGAGCGCGACGCGCTTGCGCATGCCGCCGGAGAGCTGTGCGGGGAACCGCTCGTGGGTGCCTTCCAGGCCGAGGACGGCGAGCTTCTCCAAAACCCGGTCGTGGATCTCGCGGCGCTTGAGGCGCGTGTGCTCTCGCAGAGGAAAGGCGACGTTCTCGAGGACGGTCATCGAGTCGAGCAGGGCGGCGTACTGGAACACCATCCCGAACTTGCGACGCACCTTGTTCATCGCGGACTCGCCGAGGGGCGCGATGTCCACGCCGTCCACGTAAATGGCGCCGGTCGTCGGCTTCTCCAGGCCAATGAGCAGGCGCAGGAGCGTCGTCTTGCCGGCGCCGGAGCCGCCGACGATCACCGCGACGCGACCGCGGTGAACGGTCATCTCGATGCCCGTGAGGGCCAGGTGCGTACCGAAGCGCTTCGTCACCCCCTCGACCACGAGGTGATGGCTCGCCGGGAAGCGTCGGACGGGTTCGGCGGCGGCCACACGGCGACCATAGCGCGGGCAGCGGGCGCGCGGGGGGGCAGCGGGGTTGACACGGCGCACCCGGCCGGCGCATCCATCGCTGCATGAAGAAGGACCACATCGCGGCGCTCATGGAGGCCGCCGACGCTTCGGCAGGTCGCGACGGCTGGGTACAGGGACCCGACGGGCGACACTTCACCTTCCACCTCTCGGCGAACGGTGCGGCCGTCACCCTCGGGCGCGTGGAGGCGTTCAAGGTGAAGGACGACCTGCTCCACGCTCGGACGGCCAAGGGCGAGTGCTACCTGACGGCGCTCGAGAACGTCTTCGCGGCGAGCGTCGAGGGCGCCGTGAAGGAAGCGCGCAAGGCGGGCTTCGTTTGAAGCTCGCCCGCCCGCGGCGCTCGTCGCGGCTCGGGGCCACGGGGCAGTGCTGATCTCGCTGCTCGTCGCCGTGGGTGCCGTCGTGGCCACGGCGCTCCTCGCGGTGCTCGCGCTGCGGACCGGGTCGCGCGCGGTCTGCGCCGTGCCCGGGCGCGTGCTGGCTCGCCTGGTGGGGGGCGTCGTGCGGGTTCGCAGGGCGCACGTGCTTCACGCCCTGCGGCGGGCGGGAATCGAGGCCCCGGATCGCGTGGCCGACGCGATGTACCGCTCCCTGGGCGTCGGGGTGTTCGAGCTCGCGTGGGCCGCGCTTCGCGGCCCCTCGCGCGTCTCCGACGGCGTCACGCTTCCGCCGCGGGCCGTCCTGCCACCGGGCGGCGCCGTCATCGCGACGGCGCACACGGGAAACTGGGACCTCGTGGTGTGCGCGGCGGCGGCGCGGTTCCCCCTCACCGTGGTCACGAAGCGAATGAGCGTGCGATGGCTCGATCGACCGTGGCAGGGGGTGCGCCGGGCGCACGGTGTCGGGCTGGTCGCCGCCGGGGGCGTCCTCGAAGCGGCTCGGAGGGAGTTCGCGCGCGGCGGCGGGCTGGTCATGATCGTAGATCAGGCGCCGGAGCGCGTGCGGGCGACCGTGAGGGTCTCGTTCCTGGGCGCCCCGGCCGACGTCGATCTCGCGCCGGCGCTGGTCGCCCAGCGCTTCGGCGTGCCGCTGATCGCCCTGTTCCCCCGCCGCGGCGCCGGCGTGCTCCACGAAGCGGTCGTCGCCGGTCGCCTCGATCCGCCGGCCACGCCCTCTCGAGCGTGGGCCGAGCACGCCATGAAGACCGTCACCGCGTGGCTCGAGGCGCACGTGCGCGAGCGGCCGGGCGAGTGGCTGTGGATGCACCGGCGGTGGAAGCTCTGCGAGGCAAGCGCCGGCGCGTCGAAGCGCGGCGGTGCACGACGCAATCTGCGTGCCCGACGCTCGTGGGGCGCCGCTGCGGCGTTCGTAGCGAGCCTCGGGACCGCGGGCACGGCGTCGGCCGAGCCCCGGACCGACGCCGACGGCGTCGAGCGCGACGTGGTTCACGAGTGGTACGGTCCGAGCGTCGCGGCGACGTATGGCATCGGCTACGCGGCGGCTGCGCTCGGCTTCGCGATGGACGGGGCCGACGCCGCAGCCGTCCGCGTCGGTGCGAAGCTGGTCACCGGCGCGGGCGTCATCACGGCGGTGCTCGGTCCTCCCGTCACGCACTGGAGCTTCGACAACCTCGCGGGGGGCTTCATCTCGCTCGGCGGGCAAATCGTCGTGGGCGGCGCGGGCGCGTTCATCGGGGGAGCGACCGCGGATCGAACGCTGTCGGGCGCCGGGGTCGGACTCGCCATCGGGCACGCGCTCTGGGCCGTCGCGGACGTCAGTCTCGTGGCCCATCGCCAGCGCGTGCTGTCGATTCACGCGCCGCGCCCCGCCGCCCGACCGCGTCCCTCGGTCGTCCCGTTCGCGCACGCCTGGCGTGGGGGTGGCCTCGGAGGCTTCAGCGTCGCGTTCTAGCGTCCCGCGCCGGGCGCGAAGCGCTCCCCGGCGGTGCCAGGGACGCCGCCGAGTGCCGCGTGATAGCGTCCGCCGGTGCGTTCGGACCTCGACTCCGGGCAGCCCGTCACGGCGAAGGCCCCCACGCGTTACGTCACCGTGCGCGCGGCGGGCGCACAGTACGGCTTCGACATGCGGGACGTTCGCGAGGTGATCGGCGTCCGGCCCATCACGCGCGTGTTCCACGCGCCCTCGGCCCTTGCGGGTGTCACCAGCCTGCGTGGCGAGATCCTGCCGGTGATCGACCTCGGCATTCTGCTCGGTGCGCCCGGCCCGACCGACCGGGGGTCCGACGCGCGCATCATCGTGGTCCGTGAACGTACCGGCGACCGGCGCGTCGCGGGTCTGCTGGCAGACTCGCTCGACCGGATCCGGGACGAGCCTGCCGCCGGCCTCGGCGCCGTCCCTTCCACGGTGGGGGCCGCGCGTCCGTTCGTCGTCGGGGTCATCACGGCTTCGCCGCCCTGCTCCGTGCTCGACGTGGGAGGCGTCTTCGACGCGGAGCAGCTCCGCGGGCTCGCGGGCGTCGTCGAAGCGAGATGATCGACCTTCGGCCGCTCCTTGTGCTTCTCGAGGAGCGGCACGGCGTGGGACGCCGCGGGGACCTCCCGGGCTGGATGAAGGCGAGGATCGAGCGCGCGGTGACGGCGCTCGCCGCGCGCGAGCGCGTGGCGGTGCGGGAGGCCATCGCGCGCCTCGGCGAGAGCGACGAGCTGCTGGCCGAGCTGGCCGACGCGCTGCGGGTGGGCGAGACCAGCTTCTTCCGCGACCCCGCGCAGTGGGCGGCGCTGCGACGGGCGGTGATCCCGAGCCTGCCGCAGAGCGGGCGCCTGGCCGGGATGTCGGTCGGCTGCTCCACGGGAGAGGAGGCGTGGACGCTCGCCATGTGCGTCGCGGAGGCTCGCCGCATTCGCGGTGGCCTCGCCGGGCACGTCGCCGGCATCGATCGGAGCGTGCTGGCCCTGGAGACGGCAGGCGTCGGACTGTATCCGCCGGAGGCCGTCCGCAACGTCCCGCAGGCCCTCGCGGGCGAGTACCTCATCGAGCGCCACGACGCTTTCGCCGTGACGGACGAGCTGCGGGCGCTGGTGCGGTTCAGCAGGAAGGACGTGGCGCGCACGCTGCCCCCGGGCCGATGGCAGATCATCGTGTGCAAGAACGTGCTGATCTACTTCGGGGAAGACGCCGGGCTGCGTCTCGTGGAGCGGCTCCTGGCCGCGCTCGACGACGGCGGTGTCCTCCTGGTGGCGCGCAGCGAGGTGCCGCGGGTACGAGCGGCGGGCGCGAAGAGCGAGGACCTCGGGGAAGGCATCACCGTATTTCGAACCTGAGCACACCTCCGGCGCGACGCTGCCGCTTCCGCAGATTGGGCTTGCTGGCCGCGGCGGTCGGCGGTAGCCGGCGGGTGCCATGACGAACGACGCGCTGCGCCTCGGGTCCCGGGAGTTCTCGTCTCGGCTGTTCGTCGGGACCGGGAAGTACCGCGACGTGCAGGAGACGGAGCGCGCGCTGGTCGCCTCGGGGGCCGAGATCGTCACCGTGGCCCTGCGACGCGTGGACCTGAAGGACCGCTCTGCCGGCTCGATGATGAGCCTGGTCACGAGCGGACGGTGGACGATTCTGCCGAACACCGCGGGCTGCCACACGGCCGACGACGCCGTGCGCACGCTCCGCCTCGCGCGCGAGCTCGGCATCGCGGAGCTGGTGAAGCTCGAGGTCATCGGCGATCCGAAGACCCTGTACCCGGACAACGAGCAGACCCTGGAGGCGGCGAAGCTCCTGGTGAAGGAAGGCTTCACCGTGCTGCCGTACTGCATGGATGACCCCATCGTGTGCCGCAAGCTGCAGGACCTGGGGTGCGCCGCCGTCATGCCCCTCGCCGCACCCATCGGTTCGGGCCTCGGGATCCGCAACCCGTACAACCTGCGGATCATCCTCGAGCAGGCCCAGGTGCCCGTGATCGTCGATGCGGGGGTGGGCACCGCGAGCGACGCTGCCATCGCGATGGAGCTGGGCTGCGACGGCGTGCTGATGAACACGGCGATCGCCGCCGCGCGCGATCCGGTCCTGATGGCCGAGGCGATGCGCGAGGCCGTCGCTGCGGGTCGCAAGGCGTTTCGCGCGGGGCGCATGCCCATGCGTCTTCACGCGGCTGCGTCGAGCCCCGAGTCGGGCCTCGTGTGAACGCGGCTCCGGCGACATGACCGCCGCCGCGCCGAGCGTGAAGTTCACGCCGTACCAGCGCCGGCTGTTCGTGTTTCTCAGCGTCGCGACGCTGTTCGAGGGGTACGACTTCCTCGCGCTGGCGCAGATTCTGCCCAACCTGCGCAAGGACATGGGGCTGACCGAAGGGCAGGGGGGGCTGCTCTTCGGGGCGGTGAACGCGGGGACCATCGTCGCGTTCCTGCTCGTTCGGCGGGCCGACCGCTGGGGCCGCAAGCGAGTCCTGACCATCACGATCGCGGGCTACACGACCTTCACGTTCCTCTCCGGGTTCGCGCCGAACGTGTGGGTCTTCGCGATCCTGCAGTTCTTCGCACGCGTGTTCCTCATCGGCGAGTGGGCCATCAGCATGGTGATCGCCGCCGAGGAGTTCCCTGCGGCGCGACGGGGCATGGCCATCGGCGTCATCCAGGCCTTCTCGAGCCTGGGAGCCATCGTGTGCGCGGGAGTCGTCCCGATGCTGCTCACGACGCAGTACGGGTGGCGCAGCGTGTACTTCGTCGGGATCGTACCGCTGGTGATCCTCGCCTACGCGCGCCGTGGGTTGAAGGAGACCGAGCGGTTCGTGGCCGAGGCGTCCGGCGAGGCTGCCGAGCCGCGCCCTCTGACGCACATCTTCGGCACGCCCTACCGCAAGCGCGTGCTCCAGATGTCCCTGATCTGGTTCCTGTCGTACGTGTGCACCCACACCGGCGTCAGCTTCTGGAAGGAGTTCGCGCTGGCCGAGCGGGGCTTCACCGACGCGGACGTGGGACGCGCCATCGTCTTCGCGGCGCCCGCGTCCCTTCCGTTCGTCTTCGCCGCGGGCAAGCTGCTCGACGTGGTGGGGCGTCGCATGGGTGCCGCCGTCATCTTCCTGGTTGGCGGCGCGGGCATCGTCGCGTGCTACCAGCTCCACGGCTTCTGGCCGCTGACGCTCGCGCTCACGTTCGGGATCTTCGGGACCAGCGCGCTTCCCCCGGTGCTCAACGCGTACACCACCGAGCTCTTTCCGACCCACCTGCGCGGGGATGCGTTCGCCATCGCGAACAACCTCCTCGGTCGCGTCGGCTACGTCGTCTCGCCCGTGGTGGTGGGCTACGCGGCGGGAGCCGTCGGCTGGAGCCTGGCCGTCTCCTGCACCGTCGTCTTCCAGATCGCGGCGCTGGTGCTCATCCTGATGCTCCTGCCCGAGACCAGGGGCCGCGAGCTGGAGGACACGGCGCGCCTCCCCGCCTGATGCCGTCGCCCCGGTCGGATTAGAGCTTTTGCTCCATCCGGGCGGGGTTGCCCGGCCGGCCCGGATGGAGGACCGTGCCGTCGATGCGGTTTCTGGGCGCTCTCGCGCTTGCTGGCGGGCTCTGGGCCTGGGCGCCGTTGCAGTGCGCCAGCGACCCCGAACCCAGCGAGCGGCCGTACGAGACGCCGGCGCAGGCGCTCTACGGGCTCGCGAAGCACTTCGAGGAGACCGGCGACGAGGCGGCGTGGCGGACGACGCTCGAGCACCTGATTGCCCGCTACCCCAACGACCGCTTTGCCCGGATGGCTCGCGAGGATCTGGCGAAGACCGGCCAGAGGTCCCCGTGAGGTCGGCGGGCTGGCGGGGACCCGTTCCGCGTCTGGTGGTCGTGACCGACACGGACGTGGCGCCGCCGGAGCGGCTCGTCGAGCGCGTGGGGCGTCTCTGCGCGGCGTGCCGGCCGGGCTCGGTGCTCGTTCAGCTCCGCGACCGCGAGATCCCCGCGCGGGCACGCTTGCGCCTCGGCGAGCGGCTCCTCGCCGCGGCCCGGGAGCACGGCCAGCTCTTCGGCGTGAACGATAGGGCGGACTTCGTGGGCGTGCTCGGCGCCGACGTGCTGCACCTCGGCGAGCACAGCGTCTCCACGGCGGACGCTCGCACGCTCGTCGGCGACGACGTGCTCGTGACGCGCGCGTGCCACGATCCCGACGTGGCCGCGGCCGAGGGCTCCGACGGCGTCGTGCTGTCGCCGGTGCTCGCCGCCCGCAAGGGCAACCCGGCGCTCGGCCTCGAGGGACTCGGTCGGGCCCGTGCCGCCCTGGACACCGTGCCTGCCGGCTCGCGGCCCCTCCTGTTCGCGCTCGGCGGCGTCGATCATCGTGGGGCGGCGTCGTGCATCGCCGCCGGCGCGGATGGCATCGCCGCCATCGGCGCCGTCATCGGTCGCGACGACGCCTCCGACGTCGTGGCGGCGCTCGGCATCGGCCGCTGAACGACGCGCCGGCGGCGGCGAGTGAGCGGGCCCGGATGGTCTGCTATACGAGTCGGCCACCGTCATGCCCGAGGCACCCTTCGACGCCGTCGCCAAGGAGCTCGACTTCCCGAAGTACGAAGCGCGCATCCTCGACCTGTGGAAGGAGCGCCGCATCTTCCAGAAGTCGCTCGAGCAGCGCGGCGCCGGCGCGCCGCACTTCGTGTTCTACGAAGGGCCGCCGACGGCCAACGGGGTGCCCCACAACGGTCACGTGCTCACCCGGGTGATGAAGGATCTGTTTCCCCGGTATCACGCGATGCTCGGAGCGCGGGTGCTTCGCAAGGGAGGCTGGGACACTCACGGTCTGCCGGTCGAGGTGGAGGTGGAGAAGGAGCTCCGCATCCACGGCAAGGCGGCCATCGAGGAGTACGGCGTGGAGCCGTTCGTCGCCCGGTGCGTCGAGTCCGTCTTCCGGTACACGGCGGAGTGGGAGCGCGTCACCGAGCGCCTCGGGTTCTGGGTCAGCCTGGACGACGCGTACGTGACGTACCACCGGTCGTACGTCGAGAGCGTGTGGTGGGCGCTGTCGAACCTCTTCGAGAAGGG
>CAZARU010000038.1:0-57599 GCA_964487605.1 uncultured Polyangiaceae bacterium | reverse complement strand
CGGCGGGGCGGGCGGCGCAGACGCCGCGGGCGGGCAGGACGCAACGGCTGGCGCTGGGCGCGCAGGCTCGGCGGCGGTGGGCGGGTCGGCGGACGCCGGTCCCCAGTGTCCTGCGCCCGACGCCGCGGCCGGGCCGCGGGTGGTGGGCGACGCCGGTGGGCTCGTCGCGCTCACCGCGGGGATCGACTGCGGACGCCCGTTCCACGCGCCGCTGGACCTGCGGGTCACGCCGCCCGTCCCGAGTCCGTTCCGCGCTCGCATGACGAGTCACGGCCGAATCACGTTGAATCTGGACACCTGCATTCGGCCGGCGGACTGCACGCCGAACGAGGTGATCATCGAGTCCAGTGCACTCCTGCACACCGCCTTGGCGCCGATCATCGAGGTGCGCTACGAGCTTCCGGACGAAGAAGGTGGTGGACCACTGAGCCTGGTCATCAGCAACGTCTGGGAGACGGATGGGGGCGAGTTGGTGGAGGTTACGCTCGTCGCTTCCGTCGGCAGGCTCGAGGCGCCGGCGGGGGCTGCCTTCCGCGTCGAGGCCATCCCGCTCGGGTGCTACCCCGAAGCGGGGGACGCCTGCGGCGGCACCGACGACTTCGCGCTCGCGATCTTCCCGGACGGCTGGGCGCCAGTGGCCCCGTACAGGGTGGTCGGGATGAACGGCGGCGGCTTCTTGCACCCGGGCGGCCCGGGTTGGAGCGTCGAGAACCGCAGCAGCTACACGACCGGCTGCTGCGGGACGAGTACGAACTGGTCGTACATCGTGAGGATGCGCACCGATCCGCTCTGAGCGCGCCTCGCCTCGCTCCGACCACGAGCGCAGCAACTGTCACCATCGAGTCGCTCGGGCCGCCGAGCGGCGACACCGTAGCACGCCGGTCCCGGGTCCACGCCCCAGGCCCAGCCGCCGAGCCGCCGACCTCCCGCGCCGCGCCCCACACGTCACGAGCCGCGGCGGGCCGCCGGTGTGCTCCGCGGTTCGCTTCAGCTCAATCCGCGCAGTCCGGCGCGTTCCAAACGAGATACGAGGTCTCTCGATCACAGCGCACCCAGCCGCTCCGCTCGACGAAGGCGATGGGCCACGCGTTCGGGGCCCACATCCATTCCCCGTCGCGCTCGTAACACTCCACGGTCAACGTTCCCCCGCAGTCGCCCTCGGTCTGCGTGCTGTCCGGATCCGGGCGCGAGCAGCCCATGGCCGTGTACGGCGTCGTGCACCCACGCGCCGGGTCGAAGCGGCGCCCGATCACCTGGCAGCACGGCTTGACGGTCACGCCGCACTCGGCCTCCGACGCGGTGAAGCAATCCACGGGACCGGGCGAGTCGGCGGGTCCCGCGTCGGACGCGCACGCTGCGAGCAAGGCGCAGAACGCGAGGCGGAGCCCGTTCACGACATCGCTCCCTGGAGCCAGGCGAGGCCGTAGTAGGTCGCGCCCCCGACCAGGCCGCCCCAGCTGACGAGCTTCCATTTGATCTTGGACCTGGCCACGTCGCGAGCTGGACCGTGGCACCGGGCCAGGCCGCAAGCCATCAATGATGGCGTGGCGCAGCTGATCCTGCGAAACGTCCCCAAGAAGGTGGTGGACGCGCTGAAGCGGCGGGCCGCGGCGCGTGGGCGGTCCGCGGAAGCGGAGCACCGCGAGATTCTGCGCGAGGTCTTGACCGCCGGCTCGGGGAAAGCGTTGAAGGATCACCTGCTCCGGATCCCCAACGCGGGCGACGACACACGAGCGCTGCTGGGCAGAGGAACGCGGAGGCGGCGATCGCCCCCCTCACCCCACCCCCACCAGCTTCACCAGCGTGCCCACGACGCGGTTCAGCTTCGCGCCCACACCCGGCGGCACCGCTCGCACGTAGCCGAGCGCAGCGGCCACCTCCACGCACGCGAGCGTCTCCCGCGCGGACCCGAGGGCGGTGTGATACCGCGCCGCCCGCAGCTTGCCGCGCGAGTACATGCCCTCGGCGAGATTCAGCGCGACGCTCGCGCTCGCCCGGCGAAGCTGGCGCGCCAGGTCCGTGTCCGCTCGCGCCACCTGCGCCAGCACGGGTTTGAGCTCCGCCAAGAGCTCGAGAACGACGGCGTAGATCTTCAACATGGAAAACGCTTCCCTTCCGGCCGCCGCCCATGGCGACCGCCCCCGCACCCCCGCCGCGCGCAGGCGGGGTCGAGGCTTCGAGCGGAGCGCTAGCGACGCTCGAACCGGTGGCGAAGCCACCGGCTGCGGCCTCGACGCCGCCGAGCACGGCGGTACGCTGGAAGAGCCAGGAGCCAGGTCCCCGTTCCCAGGAGCCGCGCGCCACGCTCACGCACCACCCCCACCCACTACACGCTGCGCTCACGCCCTCCCATTCCAGGCGCGCTCCGCCAGGGCGATTTCACGACGACCCGGACGGCGGCGTCACGGATCCCACATCGCACCGATCCGCAGTCCCCCGCGAACGAAGTTCGCCACGGGGCGTCCCCCGCTCTCGACGTAGTGCTCGTACGCGACCGCGAACCCGGCCCACGGCAGGATGTTGCGCGTGCGGAGCGCCGACACGCCGATGGCGCCGCCGATGCGCCCTCCCCAGCTCACGCTGGCGTCGTCCGCCTGGAACAGCGAGACGGCGGCGACCTCGAGATCGTAGTGCCACGCGACGTTCCTGAACCGGAGCACGACCGGAACCGCGGGGAAGAAGTTGATGGCGAAGCTGGTCGGCGTGGTGCGCGGACGGATCAGCGCGCCGCCGCCGAACTCGATCCCACCGAGCAACGTGAAATCGCCGAAGCCGTAGCCGGGCAGGATTCGTCCCGCGCCGCCGCCGCCGACCGTGAGGGTTCCGTCGGTCTGGCGGATCTGCGCCATGCCTCCCGTCTCGAGGCTCAGGGTCAGCTCGCCCCGGTCGACCTGTCGCCCGTCGAACCCGGGCTCCGGCTGCACCCAGAACGGGCAATCCACGGGAGCCCGCGTGAGCGCGAGATCGAGGGCGCGAAGTTCCCGGTCGGCCTTCACGGCGGCGTCCACCGCGGCGTCGAAGCGCCGGCCGGCGGCTTCCCACTTCGCGTAGGGATCGCCCGCGGCGGCGGCACGCTCCTGCAGCACCGTCCGCGCGGTCTGGCGTGCCTCCGGCGTGGCGCGGCAGACCGACTCGAGCAGCGTGGACGAGACCTCCTCGAGCTCCTCCGCGTCGACGAACCAGCCGGACTGCGCCCAGACGACGCGCTCCACGTCGTCGAGCAGGCCGCGCGAACCCACGCGGTCCGTCTCGTCCGCTCGAAGCGACCGTCCGTGGAGGAGCGCACCCACGGCCAGCGCGAGCGGCAGGATGCGGCGCAGCATCCCGCCCACATACTCCGATCGCGAGGATGCGACGAGGCGCCCTCGCGGTGTGTCAGGATGGGCGCGTGCCGCTGCTCCGCACGCTCGTCGCCGTGGCCGCGCTCTCGACGTGCACGGTGGACGCGAGGGGCGCGTCGGGTGACGAGCGCGGCGAGAGCGACGCGAAGGACGACTCGGCCGACCCGGAAGGAACGGAGGGCAAGCCCGGCGCCCTTCCGGCGGCAGCGGCCGTCTTTCCGGGAGTGCTGCTCCACGGGTCCGGAAGCTTCGCGGCGGGACGCGAGCGGACCGCGGGCAAGCTGCTCGCGGTGGAGGGCGTCGGGCTCGGGCTCGTGCTCCTCGGTGGGGCCACCCTCGCGCTCACGGGCGCGAACCGCCACCTCGTGGGACCGGCGGCCGTCGTCACGATCACCGGCGTGGGGCTCTTCGCCACGTCGTTCGCCGCCGACGTGTACGCCGCGACGTCGGGACGCGACGGGACCCGAACCACGTCGCGACGCGCGCCGGTCGTGGTGTCGGAGCTGGGCTACCGCTACGTATACGACCCGCAGTTTCCCTACCGCTCGTTCGCGTACGAGGGCTTCTCCGCTCGCCTCGGCCGGTGGCGCGCGGAGCCGTCGGGGTGGTTCTCGCTCGGACCGCCGAACCAGCGCCTGAGGCTGGAGCTCGGGCACCGCCTGCTGGGTCCACGACCCGACGCGCTCGCCCGGGACGGAAGCTTCGTCGAGGTCGAGGTGGCCGCGACGCATCACCACTTCGGCGCCGAAGCGCTTCGAGCCACGACGGCCGAGCTCAGCGGCGAGGCCCGCCTGGATCTCGTCCGCTTCGATCGCGTCCTGCGAGGCTCCTTCGCGGAGCTGGCCGTGGGCGTCGCCCGCCGCCTGGTCGATCTGGGCCTCCCCACCGGGGCCACCCTGTCCGAAGACGTCCTGCTGGCGCGCTTCGCGTGGGGCGTGGTCCTGGGCGGGCCCGGCTCGCCGCGCGGGGAAGTCTTGCTCGCCTACGACCACCGCCACGACGACTACGCCGCGGGGCTCCTGGTACCCGGCCTCGGCAGCGGCGTCGCGGGACACTTCGAGCTCGACGGCACCTACTGGCTCGATGGTGCCTGGGGGCTGCGCTTCGTCGGTCAGGTCGGCGCGGCGCTGGTCGGAGGCGCCTCCGTCGTGTTTCGCGAGACGGGGGGCGCCGCGCGATGACGCACCGAAGCGCGCGAGCGAGTCTGGCGCAGCTCGCTCTCCTTCTCGCCCTCGCGGGGCCCGGATGCCTCGCTCCGGCGAGCGAGCGAGCCGAGCGCGATCTGGAGGTGGGGAAGGCGAAGTCCGGGGACAGCTCCGTCGTCGTGACCGACGGCCTGGCGGTGATCCGCGAGTTCTCGGCGGGGGAGGTCTCGCTGTGGGCCGGAGCACCGGTGGTTCACGTCCAGCTCGACACCGCCCAGGACGCACCGGCCGAGTGGTCTCTGGACGTCCGCAACGTCCTTCGCGACGCGACCGTGACCGTCGCCACGAGCGACGGGTCCGCCGTCGCGACGCTGGTGGAGCGCCCGCGCGTGACCCGGGCGCGCTTCCGCCTCCGGCTTCCGGCGGGCGCGCGCACGTCGATCACGATCGCGCCGCCCGATCGCGACGATCCGTCCGCCTGGACGTTCGCGCTCCTCTCCGACGTCCAGGAGGCCATCGACGAAGTCCAGGACGTCTTCTCGAAGATCGACGCGACGCCGTCGGTCCGGTTCCTGCTCGGCGCGGGCGACCTCACGCGGCGCGGCTCGGCGGAGGAGCTGCGGCGGTTCCAGCGGGAACTCGAGTCGCTCGACGTGCCCTACTACACGACGCTCGGCAATCACGAGCTGGGCGAGTCGCCGGCGCCGTGGCACGAGCACTTCGGGCGCGCGAGCTTCCGGTTCGTGTATCGCGGCGTCCAGTTCACGCTCCTGGACTCGGGGAGCGCCACGATCGATCCCCTGGTGTACGAGTGGCTCGACGCGTGGCTCGACGAAGGACGCGACCACGCCCACGTCGTCGCGATGCACATCCCTCCGGTGGATCCGTTCGGGATCCGCAACGGATCGTTCGCCAGCAGGAACGAGGCCGCCAAGCTCCTTCGGCGCCTCGCCCTCGGGCGCGTGGACGTGACGCTGTACGGCCACATCCACTCGCAGTACTCCTTCGACAACGCGGGGATCCCCGCCCACATCTCGGGCGGCGGCGGGGCCATCCCGGAGCGCTTCGACGGCATCGGTCGGCACTTCATGACCTTCGAAGTGTCGGCGAGCGGGGTACACCGGACGGGCGTCGTCCGCGTGGACTAGCCGTCGCCGGGGCCCGCAGGCGGCTTCCAGGGGCCAGGGCGCGCACCGCGTTCCCGACGCACAACCGGACATCGTGTCCCCCGACGCCCCGCGTCGTGACTCCGGCCCGCAGATCGGGCATGGAAGAGGGCCCGGAGGGTTCGAACCATGGCAGAGCTCGGTGCGTCGGTGGGCCGCTTCGTCGTCGCGCTCGTCGCGGCGGCCGCGTGGGTGTCCGCGTGCGGCGGAACGGGGGATCCCCCGGCGGCAGCGGGCGGCTCGTCCGCGGGCGGCGCGGGGCCGGGTGGAGGATCGCCGGGCGGCGCGGGGCCGGGCGGGGCCACCGGGGGCGGCAACGGCGGCAGCGGCGCGTTCATCAGCACGGACGGCGCGTCCACCGGCGGAACGTCGAACCTGGGCGACGCGGCGTGCGCGACGGAGACGTTCCAGGGCGAACAGATCCCCCTCGACATGTACATCATGATGGACCGCTCGGGGTCGATGGGTCAGGCCACGGCAGCGGGACCGAGCGTCTGGGACGCCACGAAGCAGGCGATCACCGACTTCGTCAACTCACCGGACAGCTCCGGCATCGGCGTCGGCATCCAGTTCTTTCCGCCCTCGGCGGGGAGCATGCCGGCGTGCGGTCCGTTCACGCCGCCACCCTGCCCCGTCGGCTGCATGGCGTTCGGCCCGTTCTGCGTGCCCGACTCCGGCGGTTCGTGCAACCTCAACGACTACCTCCCTCCCGCCGTGGGCATCCAGCCGCTGCCCGGCGTGGCTCCGCAGATCGTCACCGCGCTGAACGGCCAGTCCCCCGGCGGCGGCACCCCGACGCTGCCCGCGATGCAGAGCGCCGCGCAGGCGAGCACGGTCTACGCGCAGCAGAACCCGGGGCGCAAGCTCATCATCGTCCTCGCGACGGACGGCAACCCGAACGACTGCAACAGCACCATCCCCGCCGTGGCGAACGTCGCCGCCGCCGCGGCGATGGGGGCGCCTCCGGTGAACACCTTCGTGATCGGCATCGGCAACATCATGGGCCTCGATCAGATCGCCGCCGCCGGCGGCACCGGCCAGGCCCTGGTCGTGAACCCCGCCACCGCCGGCCAGGACTTCCTCGACGCGATGAACAAGATCCGCGGCCAGGCCCTGACGTGCGCGTTCAAGATCCCGACGCCGCCGACCGGCGAGCAGGTCAACCTGCAGCAGGTGAACGTCCGCTACACCGCACCGGGCTCGTCGACCAGCGACGTGGTCTACAACGTCGCGAGCGAGGCCGACTGCGACCCGGTGCTCGGCGGCTGGTACTACGACGACCCGGCCAACCCGAAGGAGATCCGCACCTGCCCGGCGACGTGCGATCTGCTCGAGGTGGGCCAGGGCCGCGTCGACGTCCAGCTCGGCTGCGACACCATCAAGATCCCCAAGTGACCCTCGTCTAGACAGCCACGCGGCACGGCGCCGCGGCGGGTTCGGCACCGAGCGGCGCGCCGACGACACGCTCGAGCTCCTGGTGGTACCGGGCGTGCTCGGTGCCCATCCAGCGGTCCCACCACGTGAAGTAGAGCCCGAAGTTCGCGCGAGCGTGACGGTGGTGCAGGTCGTGGTGCGTCGTCGTCGTGTGGGCGCGGCCGATGGCGCTGCGCAGGAACCAGGCGGGCGCCAGCTCCAGCCCCAGGTGCCCGAGCACGTTGCGCACGATCATGTACGACAGGAAGGCGAACACCGCGACCTCGTGCACGGGGACCACGAGCAGCGCGAGCGGCACGAAGAGCGCGTGCACGAGCGCCTCGGCCGGCGCGAACGAGTACGCCGTCCACGGAGACGGGCTGACCGACCTGTGGTGAACGCCGTGCGTCCACGAGAAGAGACGCGGATGGTGCATCGCGCGGTGCGTCCAGTAGAAGTACGCGTCCTGCATCACGACGAGCAGCGCCACCGACGCGAAGAGCCAGGCCCACCCGCGCTCGGCCACGTCCGGGTACACGCGGAGGATGCCCGCGGCCTTGCCGTAGTACACGCCGACGCCCACGATCGAGAAGACCAGCGCGGTCACCAGCGAATGCTTCACCTCGGCGCGCATCTGCGCGGGCTTCGGCGCCCGAGGCTGGATTCGCCGATCCGCGAACGCCGCGCGACGCCACACCCAGAAGAAGCCGAACGCCGGACCCGCCACGAGCAGGTAGCGCCCCAGATCCCAGAGGTACAAGAGGGCCCACACGAGGACCGGATGGGCGTCGCCCATCACGAGCGGATCCGGGCAGCGCCCGACGCGGGGCGAGCGAGACCGATCTTGTGGGCGGCGGCGGGGCGGGAAGCGGGCATGATTTCTGACCTCCAGCCGGCCGCTTTCGCAACTCGCGTGCCGGGAACCACCCTCGCAATTTCGAAGAGTTACGGCCCCCGCCGGGGCGGGCACGCGTCGGTGGCGGGAGACACCGTCGGCGGCAGGCGTCACCGGGGACCTGAGGAGATCCGAGCGCGGGGCGCGCGCGCCGCCGTTCGCGGCCTACGCTCGAGGGCGTGAAGCGGCGACCGAGGGCCGAGCGCCGGGCGCGGGAGCGCGCGACCGAGAAGCTCGGGCGCGAGCGCGAGAGGCTCTTTCGCTCCGAGCCGGGCGCCACGCCCGAGCGCGCCCTGTCGGTCGAGTCCGCGCACGCCGTGGAGCCGCGCGCCCGGTCGGTGCCCTGCCCGCGGTGCGGCGGCGAGCTCGCCGTGCTCGAGCACCTCGCGGTGACCACGGAGTCCGGGCGCCTGCGCGAAGCGCGCGTGGCGTGCAAGGGGTGCGGCGCACGTCGGTCGCTCTGGCTGCGCATCGGCAGGGCGCTGCCGAACTGAGCGCTCAGGCGCGACGCTTGCCGAGCCGGGCGACCGCCGCGTGGCGAAAGCAGTCGATGGTGTGGTCGTTCACCATGCCCGTGGCCTGCAGGTGCGCGTACATCACGGTCGAGCCCACGAACTTGAACCCGCGCCGCTTCATTTCCTTGCTGACGGCGTCGGAGAGCGGAGTCGTGGCGGGGACCTGTCGCATCGACGTCCACGCGTTCTGGATCGGTCGCCCGTCCACGAAGCGCCAGATCCACGCCGAGAAGCTCCCGAACTCCCGCTGCACGTCGAGAAAGGCCCGAGCGTTCGAGACCGTGGCCTCCACCTTCGCCCGATTGCGGACGATGCCGGGGTCGAGCAGGAGCTTCTCCACGCGCGCGGGCGTGAACCTCGCGACCCGCCCGGGATCGAAGTCCGCGAAAGCCCTGCGATACCCCTCTCGCTTGCGAAGAATGGTGATCCAGCTCAAGCCGGCCTGGGCGCTCTCGAGCACGACGAACTCGAAGAGCTTCCGATCGTCCCGGACGGGGACTCCCCACTCGTCGTCGTGGTACGCGACGTAGAGCGGGTCGGTACCGGCCCAGGCGCAGCGCACTCGTCGCGAGGAGGCCACGCGCTCACTCGCTCGGGAACGTCGCGCAGTGGCTCTTGCACTGCGACAGCCCGTTGGCGTCGAGGCGCGCTTCGCAGGCGCCGCGCTGATCGCCTCCCGCGCTCATGAGCGACCATCCCGGGAACCTCGCCGTCTTCATCTCCACATCCTCCTCGGGCGCGGAGGATCCTCGCTGCCGGCCAGAGCGTCAATCGGATGCGGCGTCCGCGCCCGCGTCTCGCGACCGTCGCGGCGTGTACGCGCCGTCACCGTCCACGTCGATCCACACCGGGTTGGAGAACGCGAACGGGCGCGCTCCCACCCCGGGCAGGACGGCGTCCAGGGTCTTCTCCCCACGCACCACGACCACGATCCACGCGTCGTGACTCACCGAGACGTCGAAGGTCCAGGTCACTCCGGACGGCGACAGGTCCCCTGCCGTCGAGCGCACGGTGTCGATGATCGATCCGTCGAGGACGACCTCGAGACGGTCCACTTCCACGAACGACGGCCCCGTCGCCGCCACGGTCACGCGCACCTTGCCGCCCTCGGCCAGCGCCGTCCGTCCCGGCGTGGCGTCCCCGACCCTCACGTGGAGGAGCGGACCGTTCGTCACGAAGGCGCGCCCCGCCTTCAGGCTCGCGGCGACGGCCCTGGGCGTCACCGGCACGCCGTCGCCGACGTCCACGTAGGTGCGTGGATATCCGGCCCACTGCCGCTGCCTCTGGTGGGAGTCGGAGTTGCCGACGGCGACGAAGCGGTACCCGAGCGACAGCAGGCCGTACCAGTCCCGAAGGTTGCGCTCCACGACGTGGAGGTTCGGCAGGTCGAAGCCGTTGAACACCTCGATGGTGTCGAACTCGAAGGAGAAGCTCTCGTGGGCGGCTCCCGTCGTGGCATCGAGCCCACCGAGGTCGAAGTAGCCGATGTGCCGCATCCGGGGGTGATTCACCTGGATGACCGCGCCCGGCGTCCCTGCGCGTACGGCGTCGAAGATGCCGACGGGCGTCACGTCCACGTGGGGCGGCCTCGGCGTGGCCGGCTCGAGGGGGAACGCGTTGAAGTGCCCCCACGGTCGCGTGGTGATCTCGACACCCACGGCGGTGACGAGGCCTGCGGCGTGAGGGCTGGCGTCCAGCGCCGGCCGGAGGTCCGTCACGTGGTTGTGATCCGTGGCCACGGCGAAGCCGACGCCCTCGACGAGGAGCGCGTCGATGCGCTGCTCCAGGGACACCTGGGAATCCCAGCTCGGCGCCTGGTGCAGATGAAAGTCGCAGGCGACGTGCCCGGGTGCGCTCGACGACCGCGCGAGCACCGCGCGAACCGACGCGCCTCGATCCGCCTCGACGGCGACGGACCGTTCGACGGTGCCGTGCTCGATGCCGCGGGTCGCGACGAGCCGGTAGCGGCCCGGTGGAACGTCTACGGAGTGCTCCCCGGAGGCCGAGAAGACGAAGTGCCCCTCCACGCTCGGGTCGCCCGCCAGCTCCGGGTTCGCGGTGGGCGGCTCGCCCCACACCGTCCAGCGCGTGGGCCGAGGAACGTCGTGCTCGTCGGTCGCCACGAGGCGGAGCCTCCCCGCGACGGGCGCCAGGAGGGACACCTCGGTCGCGTGGCCCCGCTCCACGCGAGCCGGGTGACGGTCGATGCCCCCCGGAGCGGTGAGCACGACGCGGTAGGTTCCGGGCGGAACCGGCATGCTCCATCGTCCCCTCGCGTCCGAGCGCGTGGAGAGGATGGTCCGATGCCGATCGTCTTCGGCGGAGATGGTCGCCCACCGCGGTGCGGGCCTGAGGGTGCCACCCAGCGTGCCCAGCGGGTCGCCGCGCACGGTCCAGGCACGCTCGGCGACGGTGGCGAGCGACCCCTCGGCCACGACGAGGACGCGTCGAAACGAGCGGCCGCCACCGGGCTCGAGGTCGAAGCTGGCCGAGGCCGCGAAGAAGCCCGTCGGGCCGACGTGATCCGACGAGGGCTCGAGCTGACGCAGCTCACCCTGGAACACGAGCGCGCGGTGCCCTGCTCGCTCCGCCCGAGCGACCCACGGCACCTGGCCACGTCCATCCTCGCCCACCCCTGGCGCGAACGGCGCGACGCCGTGCCAGTTGCCGTGATCCACGAAGGAGAGTCCACCGATGCGGCTCCGGGTCGGATTCGTCACGCGCGTGTCGAGCTCGAGGACGCCGCGCTCCGGGTTCAAGGCCACCGACGTCGAGAGGAGCAGGGCGCCACCCCGCTGCCGGTGCTCCACCACGACGGACGGACGGGGGCCGTGCGTGACCGGCGTGACCCGGACCACCTCGAGGGGTAGCTCCGCGCGGCCTTGGCGCAGGCCACCGAGGATCCCGGCCGGGCCGCTCCTGGCGCGTCCCGAAAGAGCGAGCGTCACCCCCCCCGGGTCCACCACCCGCTCGCCGCGACCCGTGCCGCCGACGGTCGCGGTCAGGCCACCGCCGGAGAGCAGGAGGTCGCCACTCCGCGCATGGGGGGATGGGGCGGTGGCCCGCCGCAGGGTCACGCCGCCGGCGCTCACCGGCAGGGGAGAAAGACGCGGTCCCGGCGCGGAGCAGGCCCCGGCGACCATGACGACCGCCGAGAGGACGCGCGTCGCGGGCGAGGTCACCGGGGAGCACGGTACGCCCCACCGGCAAAAAAAGCACTCGCGGGGGCCGATTCCGGGCTGAGTTCATCGGCCCCCCCCGGAACCGACGCTGCTATGATCGCCGCCGACCATGAGCCTGCTCTTCGAAGGCCCCAGCGGCTCCTGCGAACGTCGGTGGATCGTCTATGCGCTGCTGCGAGACAACGTGCAGCACCACCTGGAGAAGGGGCGCCCCGGCGGCGCTTTCTCCAACCTCCACAAGGTCGCCGAAGCACTGGGCGGCCAGCCCGTGGAGATGAGCGCCGCCGGACTCCGGACGGAGCTGGAGAAGTCCAAGGTGCTCGTCAAGCGCCCCATCGAGGATCTCGCGATCAGCGCGCGCACCCGCGCCGTCATCAGCCTGCGCTGGCCGCCACCCGACACCGAGGAGACCGCGCTCGCCAGCGACATCGTGGAGTCGATCCCGATGTTGACGGGGAACGAGGAGACGCTCGGCGACGTCTTCGGCGGACTCGTGGACGAGCTGCTCTCCCTGTCGCAGGGAGCGAGCGCGGACGCCGTCGTTCGGGTCACGGACCTCTGATCCCGGGCCTCGGGCGGGTTCAGTCGGGCGTCGGCACGTCGCAACCGAACACGATGTCGATGTCCGTGCCGGTACCGGCCTGGAGGGCGTCGCAGGGGCCTCCGTAGAACGTGACCTGATTCGTCGCGGGGTCGTAGTCCCACCCCGCGGTGTGCGTCGGGTCGCGGGGGACGGGCAGGTTGTCCTGGAACACGTACAGGTCGTCGGTGTTGTCCGGCACCTCCGCCAGCTCGAACGTGCACCCCGTGACGCCGCCGGCGATGGCGTCGAGGGCCATCTGGAACGACGCCGCGTCGTTGGCCTCGTAGTACCGACGGTTGGGGTCGCCCGAAGGGACGCCGCCGGCGTCCGCGAAGACGTTCATCTGCGCCGGATCGATCTCGGCGCCGAAGCCGACGACGAACGTGGGAACCCCGGCCGCGAACAGGTCCTTGATGGTCTGCTCCGTGACCGGATCCCGAGCGTTGCCGCCGCAGGAGCCCGATTGCATGCCGTCCGTGATGAGCAGGACGTAGCTTCGGCGCTGGGGATCCTGCAGCGCGGGGTCCGTGGCCGCCTGGGTCATGGCCGTGTCGATGTTCGTCACGCACGGGCCGTCGGGATAGAAGATGTCGGACGTGCTCAGGGAGGCATTCAGCGTCGTCTGGATGGCCGTCTCGTTCATGGGCTGGACCGGGAGCGTGGGCGTTCCGGTCTGGTCGCAGTTCGGCGCGACCAGGTCCGGGAAGAGCGCGAGTCCCCAGATGATTCGATCCTGGAACGTCATGGTCATCTGGCCGATGGCCTCCACGGAGATCGTCCACTTCGGCTTGCCGCTCGAGGTGTCCCCGACCTGACGCATCGAGCACGAGCGATCGAGGACGATGAGCATGTTCGGCGCCACGGCCTCGGCCGCGAACTCCTGGCCGCCACAGCCGCCGCCGGGCACGCACGCGGACCCCTGGCACACGAGCCCCGACGTGCAGTCGCCGTCGGCGGCGCAGCTCCCCTCGGGCAGGCACTTGCGGGTCGAAGCGCAGAACTCGCCGGCGGCGCAGTCGCCGGCGACGCCGCAGTCGCCGGTCGAAACGCAGAACCCGCCCGCCGAGCAGAACTGACCGGACGCGCACGCCCCGTCGCTCGTGCACCCGGGCTCGCACGTCTTCGACGGACCGCAGACCTCGTCCGGGCCGCAGCCGACGTTCGGCGGGGTGCAGCCGATGATCGGGCCGCTGCCGCCCGTGCCGCCCCCGTCGGCGGCCGACGAGCCGCCACTTCCGGTGGTCCCGCCCACGGAGCCTCCCGATCCCTCGTTGTCCGCGACGCCGCTGTCGCTCCCTCCGCACGCGAACGGCAGACTCGCCATCCAGGCCACGACACCGAAGAGCCCAACCCGAGACACGAGCGAACGACTCATCACGGACCTCCTGCGCAGCGACGAAGTGACGATACCGGCCGTTGCGTGGGCGCGCCACGGCGACGCCAGGGCGCGGTCAGGGAATTCCGCCGTCGTTGTTCGGATTCACGCAGCCCATACCGAAGTCCACCCCGCACGGGCCGTTGGGTCCCAGACAGCAGGGGGTTCCGAAGCCTCCCGGGCAGAACGCGGGGTTGCACGACCCCCCGACCGCGACGCAGGAACCCGACCGGCACTCCTGCGTCGACGAGCACGAGGTGCCACAGGTGCCGCAGTTCCGCGGATCGGTCTGCTTGTCCACGCAGCGGCCGGAGCAGACGTCGGCCGGCCTGCAGCACGTCCCGGCGAAGCACTGCTCGTCCAGGGCGCAGTCCGCGAAGCACGCGCCGCAGTGCTGCACGTCGGTCTGCAGATCTGCGCACTTGTTGAGGCAGTCCGTCTTTCCGCCCGTGCACCGGCACGCCCCGGACACGCACTGCTTGTCGAGCGGGCAGGTGACCAGCTCGTCCGTCACCGTGTCGCAGTCGTTGTCCCGGCCGTCGCAGATCTCGTCCGCGCCCGGGTGGACGTTCCCACGGCTGTCGTCGCAGTCCGTCCCGCCGCACACCACGGGTGGACGCCCGTCCGCATCGCCGTCGAGGATGTCGAAGCTGCAGGTGGCGGTGACCGAGTCGCAGCGGACGTTGACCTTGCACGCATCGGCCTGGAACAGGGTCACGCACTGCGCCGTGGTGGCACAGACCGGGATGGGCTGGCAGCCGGCGACACGGTCGCAGTACTGCGTGGCGGGACACGTGGACTCGTGCTGGCAGAAGCCGGACACGCAGTCATCGACGGTGCAGGAGTGCCCGTCGGCACAGTCCGCCGCGGAGTCACACTCCGACCCGACACCACCGCTGCCCGCCGAGCCGGACGACCCGGAGGATCCTCCGCTCCCGCCGCCCTGGCCGGCGCTGCCGGCCGACGCATCGCCCGCCGCTCCGCCCAGCGCGCCACCCTGACCCGCCGCGCTCGCTCCCTCGCCTCCCGCGCCGGCGCCCGAGCCTCCGGAAAAGCCTCCCCTGCCGCCGGTCGCGCCGGCGCTGCCGCTCGCGCCCCCCGAGAACGTGCCGCCAGACCCGGCTCGACTTCCGCCGCTTCCCATCGACGCGTCCGCGCCGCCGTCGTGACCCGCGCGGCCGCTGCCCGACGACTCGCCCTCGCTGTCGCCGCCGCAGGACGCAGCAACGACCACGCCGAGAAAGAGCATCGCCGCGCCCCAGCCACGCCCAAGCGTCACGCCCATGGGGCCGAGCTTACACCCGGGCGCCACCTCGCGCGAGCCGCCAGGTCACCCGAGGCGCCGTGGCCCATGCCGCCCCGGGTCTCGCCGCCCCCGCGAACGTCGTGGCGTCAGCGCCCGAGGGCTTCCGCGCGGTTCACGATGCGCGGCGTGAGGAAGATCACGAGCTCGCCGCGCGTGTCGCTCGCACGGCGTCGCTGGAACAGGAGCCCGATGAGCGGGATGTCGCCGAAGAAGGGGACCTGATCGAGGTTGCGGCCGGTGTTGCGCGTGAAGATCCCGCCGATGACCGCGGTGTGACCATCCATCACGAGCAAGTCCGTCTCGGCTTCACGCTTGAGGATCGTCGGATCGCCACGCGCGGAGGTCTGGTTGAAGTCGGGCTCGTCTCGGTTGATCTTCACGTGCATGCTGACGCTGCCGTCGGCCGTGACGTGAGGCTTCACCAGGAGCTGAAGCTTCGCTTCCTGGAACGTGGTCTGGACGCCCTGCGCGCTGATCTGGGAGAACGGGATCAGCGTCCCTTGGCTGATCCTCGCCTCGTGGTTGTCGAGCGTGAGGATTCGCGGGCTCGAGAGGATGCGGAGCATGCCGCTCGACTCCGCCGCCGACAGCCTGACGCCCAGGTTGATGGTGTTGTCCACGGACCCGAAGGTCAGACCCAGCGCGCCACCGCTGCCGGTACCGACGGTGGCCGGCAGGTTGACCGCGAAGTTCGGGTTCTGAACCACCCGCTGAAACGGCGAGAGGCCGGCGGTGGGCGTATCGGCGTCGCTGGCGCCACCCGCGAGTCCCACGGAGTTCGGGAAGACCAGCCCCGTCGGATTACCCGTGGACGAGCTGAACGTGGCGTCGCCGCCCCACTGGATGCCGACGTCGCGCAGGTAGCGACTCGTCGCCTCGACGATGCGCGCTTCGACGAGCACCTGCGGCGTCTGCGTGTCCAGCGAGCGCGTGAGCTCCTCGATCTGGTTCAGGTTGCCCGCAACGTCACGAACGATGAGGACGTTCGTGCGCTCGTCCACCGCGATGCTCCCGCGAGGTGACAGCATCTCCTTCGCCCGGAGCTGGATGTCGGCGGCCTCGGCGTAGCTCACGGGCACCAGGCGGGTCTCCAGGGGCGCGAGCTGCAGCTCCTGCTTGCGCTTCGCGATCTGCATCTCGCGCTCCTTCTCGAGGTCCACGAGCGGAGCGACGCGAATCATGTTTCCCCGGCGCACCATCCCGAGGCTCTTGGCCTGAAGCACGACGTCCAGCGCCTGATCCCAGGGCACGTTCCGCATGCGGATGGTGACGTTGCCCGAAACGTTGTCCGCGGTGACGATGTTCACGCGGCCCACGTCGGCCAGCAGCCGGAGCACGTTGTGGATGTCCGCGTCCTTCAGGTCGAGATCGATGCGACGACCCGCGAAGTTGGCGTCCCGGTCCTGCCCGGCAATCGCCGGGGTGAAGCCGCTGGCGAGATCCCCGGTCTGCGTCTCCGTCACGCCGTAGCCGTCGTGGACGTCGGCGATTCCGCCCACGGCTTCCTCGGTGTGCACCGTGCGGCTCTTGCGGGCAGGCCCGCCGTCCCGACCGACGCCCGTCATGCTCGGCGGAAGCTTCCCCTTTCGATGAAAGCTCCACACGAGCGAGGTGCCCTGACGCCTCACGTCCGCGACGACGTCCCCGTCGCTCTCGGCCTCGAGCACCACGGTGCCCTTCTTGCGTCCGGGAAACGACGAGATGGCGTTCACGACGCCGTCGAAGGCGGTCACGTCGAGGGTGCGCTCGAGGCCCTTCGGCAGGCTCGCGTCGCTGATGACGAGGTTCGCCCGGCCGGTGCTGGGGCTGTAGCTCTTGAACTCCGCGCTCTGAGAGAGCTGCACGACGACTTCGTCCTGGAGCGACCCGTGCTCGAACCGAACGTCGAGCACACGGACCACGGGATCCACCTTCGCCTCGGGCGCGGGGTCCTTCTGCGCCTCGCGCACGGGCTGGGAGGCGGTGTTCGCTTCGGGCCAAACCGTGACGACGAGCTGGTTGCCGCTGACGGCCACGGCGTGCTTCGCGCCGTCCTCCAGGCTCACGAGCAGGCGGGTGGTCCGCGTGCCGGCCGCGTCGAAGGACTGCAACAGCACGCCCCCCACCAGTCCGACCTTCTTGACGAGCGCGCCGGGTGCGCCGCGAACCACGGCGTTGGGCACGTCCACGATGAGCCGCTTGCCGCGCTCGGCGAGACGCGCGGAGAACGTCGGCGCTTCGGAGAAGGTCACGGCCACGCTGGCGGCACCCGAGGTCCCGGTCGGCGTCACGCGAACGTCAGTGGCCTGGCGCGTCTCGGCCGCGTGGGCGGCGCCTGCCGTGGTCAGCGCGAGCCATGCGACGGCCGTCGCCAGGGCCTTCGTCCGAGCTCTCGAGTTCCAGCTCATGTTTCGTGCTCCGATGCGCGAGGGTTGATGACCGATGACGAGACCTCGCTGAGTGGAAGCGTATCGAACGTCGGCGCGGCCGAACAAATTCGCGGCGAAGCGGGTCGCGCCGCACCCGTCGCGTCGTCGGCGTGGGCGGCGCGGCGGCGCGCCTCGACCACCCCACCTTATCTAAGCGGGCACACGGCGGCCCGGCCGACGCGGTCTCGCGCTTCGGCCCGAAGAGCGGGACCGGTGCCGTCAGCCGCCGGCGATCTCGGACGCGATGATCGTGCCCTCGGGGCGCAGCGGGAGGATCTTCGTCGCGCTGGGGACGTCGGGCAGCGCCGGATCTTCGCGGACGAGGACGACGTCGCCCTCGCGGATCCGATCGATGCGCCAGTTGATCTCGTACTCGGCGCCGGCCTGACCCCCGCCCTGGACCCGCTCGGGGCGGCCGATGAACTGCCCGCGCTGGACGACGTGCCCGCGGCCCGTCGGGTCGACGAGCATCGCCTTGGCGGGATCGATCCGGGTGACGATGCCGATGAGCTTCAGCTCGTCGATGGCGTACTGGTCGAGCACGACCTCGCGCTGGGACCGGACCTTCGTGCGGGCCTCGTCGGCGAACATGCGCGCGTAAGAGCGGAAGGGGTCCCGGCTCCGCTCGGTCTCGGCGAAGTCCGACTCCTGGAACTCGACCTTCGGCGGGCCGGTGTCGGCCGCGCCGGCGTCGGCCTTGGGTCTGCTCGCCTCCGCGGATCCGGCGGTGACCGGCTCACTGCCCCCGATCTCCACCTCCTCTGCGCAGGCGACTCCGACACCGCACCCGAGGAGCACGACGAGCAGCGCTCGGGCCGCCGACGTCACGGTGCCCCCTGGACGGCACGGCCACGCTTGTCGGGACCGGCGGGCCCGGCCGGCCTGTCGGCGAGGGAGTGGAAGGCTGTCGCGAGGGCATCGACCTTGACGACGAAGTCGTCTCCCGTGCGCGCGGGACTCGTGATCGAGATGTTTTCCATGTTGATGATGCGATCGATCTGGCCGACGCCGTAGAAGAACTTGGCGATCTGGTGGTACCGCCCCTGCAGCTCCAGCTTCATGGGCACGCGCGCGTAGAACTGCTGCGGCACCTCGTCCTGCGGCGTCCAGGCGCTCAGGCTCACTCCCGCGACGTTCGCCACGCTCTGGACGGCGCTCAGGAACTGCGGGTACTGCGTCGTCGCCGGCAGGACCTTGTTCAGCTCGCGCTGACGAAGCTCCCGGTCCTTCAGCTCGTTCAGGTCCTTCTGGTAGGCGAACTCGTTCTTTCGCGCCACGGCGAGGTCGTCCCGGAGCTGACGCTCGGTCCGCTGCGCGGCGCTGATGCTGGAGGCGACGTCTCCGTAGAACACCACGAAGTACGCGACCCCGACGATGACGAGGAGACCGGCACCGATGCCGATCTTGACGAAGACGGGCAGACGAGCGAGCGCAGACTGCGCCATCAGTACCTCACCTTCGCCTCGAGCTGGAACTTCACCAGTTCGAGCTTGGATTCGGGGTCCATCTCCTTCTTCGCGGGCAGCAGCTTCACGTCGTAGAAGTAGGCCGAGATGTTCATTCTCCGAGCCAGTTCGCTGACGTCCTCGCCGTCACGGGCGAGCCCGTCGAGCCGCACGAGCCGGCCCGCCTCCACGAAGCTGAGGAGCCAGAGTCGCCGCGCGTCCCAGCCCAGGTTCGGGACCGACGAGGGGTCGTCGATGCGCCGCTGCCGCATGACGTCGGGGTCCACGCTGGGCCCGCGCCCCGGCGTGAGGATGCGCGCGACCTCGAGGAGCATGGCGGTCGGCCCCGTCCGGGCGTTCTGCAGCCCGGAAATGGCGTCCTCCTTCGCGCGAAGGGTCTTGAGCTTCTCCTGCACCTCGGCGTGATTGCTCACCGCCTGTCGGGACTGGTCGATCTGCTCCTGAAGTTCGGCGTTCTTGCGGAGCTGCTCGTCCAGCTCCTCCTTCTTGAGCCCGTGGAACACGAACAGCGCCACGACCTCCGCCAGGAACAGGAACAGCACGACCAGAAGCCAGAGCTGTCCCCCGTCGGCCGAGGGTTCGGCGCGCTTCTGCGGCAGTAGATTGACTCTGATCACGACAGGCGCTGCTCCTTCGCCCTGCGAAGTGCGAGGCCGAGCGCGACGGCGAGCTGCGGCGCGCGACGCTGGAGGTGCGGCGTGTCGACCTCCTTGGCGTCCACCAGGATCTTCTCCGTCGGCGCCCACACCTCGACGGGGACGCGCGACCGTCGTTCGATGGCCTGTCCGACGGAGGCGAGGCTGGCCGAGCCGCCAGTCACGTAAATCCGGGAGATCTCCTGCTCGCCGCTGGTGGCGAGGAAGAAGTCCAGAGAGCGCTGAATTTCGGCGGCGATGGAGTCGGACACGGCGTCGATGATCTGCACCACTTGCTGCGGGATCATGCCGGGCATGCCGCCGTCCGTGTGAGCGCCGCCGCACTTGTACGCTTCGGCCTGGTCCAGCGGCACGTTGAGCTGCTTCTGGATCTCCTCGGTGATCACGTTGCCGCCGTTGGCGATCTCCCGCGTGAACTGGCTCACGCCGGCTGCGACGATGTTGAGCGAAGCCATGCTGGCGCCGACGTTGATCAGCGCGATGGTCTGCTCGGCGGGCAGACCGCGCGAGACCTCGAACAGGTTCTGGACGGCAAACGCGTCGATGTCACACACGACGGGCTTCAGCTTCGCGTTCCGGGCAAGCTGGGTGAAGTCGTTGATCTGGTCGCGCTTGGCCGCCACCAGGAGCAGGTCCATCTGGCTGGCCTCGGGGCGCCGCCGCAGCACCTGATAGTCCACCTGCACGTCCTTGATGTCGAACGGGATGTGCTGCTCCGCCTCCCAGTGAATCTGCTCCTCGAGCTCCTGCGCGCTCATCATGGGGACGGTGATCTTGCGGATGATCACGGCCTGTCCCGATACGCTCATGCAGACTTCCTTCTGCTTGATCTTGTGGTCTCGGAAGATCTTCGCGAGCGACTCCGTGACGGCTCCTGCGTCCATGACCTGCCCGTCGACGATCGTCGAGGCCGCCAGCTGGGCGAAGCCGAATCGCACGAGTCCGAACCCGCGGCGACTCTCCTTGATTTGGCAGACCTTGATCGAACTCGACCCAATGTCGACGCCGACCAGGTTCTTTCCTTCGCCCATGCTTCCTCGCTAGAAACGCCCGGGTGAGCGCGGCGCGAAGGAAAGTTTGGCACCCGGTGCAACGGTGAGCCAAGAAATGCACGGCGCGAGGCGGCCTCGGCGATGCCTCCCCGCGGGCCGGCAGGGCCGATTGGCTCGAAGTGGGGTCGGATCGCGCGTTCTCCAGTTTACGCCGGAGCGCTCCCGACCAAGAGTCCGGCGACACCCGATCCCTCCCCCGATGCCTCGCTTCGCTAACTGGCCGTCCCTGGTGGCCGGCGCCCTCTTGCTCCTGTGGGCCAGGGTCGGCTCCGCGGACCAGCAGCCCATCGTGCACGAGGTGCAGCGCGGCCAGACGCTGGCCATGATCGCCAAGCGCTACAACGTCCGGGTCGAGGCGATTCAGCACGCCAATCGCATTCGCAAGCGAAACCACATCTCCCCGGGGCACCGGCTCGTGATCCCCACCCCCGCGGATCGAAAGGGAACCAGCGCGAGGCGCCTTCGCGACGCGGGGTACGCGTCCCCAGCCGCGATGAGAGCGCGGAGCGAGGAACAGAACAAACGGCGGCAGGAACGGCGTGCCGAGGCCGTCACCGGGCGAACGGCGCCGCCCGAAGTGCCGTCGAAGCGTGCCGGCGCGCCGGAGACCCCCTCGCCGACGAAGCGGTCCCACAAGCGCGGGTGGGTGAAGATCGTGGGGGTTCATGGCACCTGGCAGGGCTTCGCCGTCGGAAAGGGAGGCGCCGTCACCGACGCCGCTCGCAAGGGCTTCGCCAAGATCCTCACGTCTCGAAGGACCGGGCAGAGCAGCGACATCGATCCACGCCTGATTTCTCTCGTTTCGCGGGTCAGCGACGAGTTCCGAGGGGCGACGATACACGTCGTCAGCGGGTACCGGCCGAAGGCGATGAACCGATGGACGCCCCACTCCCGCCACGGCAACGGACGGGCCATCGATTTCCGGGTCGAGGGTGTCTCGAACCGAACGGTCCGCGACTTCGTCCGAGGACTCGGCGCCGTCGGAGTGGGCTACTACCCGAACTCGAGCTTCGTCCACCTGGATGTGCGGGACGCCGCCACCTACTGGGTGGACTACTCCGGGCCGGGCGAGAGGCCGCGGTACGCCGGCGCCGACGGAAGGGATCCCGGAGTGCCGTCGGCCGCTCCGCCGGGCAAGGCGACCAGCACACCGCCGGAGACCAGCGACGACGACGACGAGCACGACGAGCCGACCGAGCAGCAAGAGGAAGCGGCCCCCCCCGGCGAATCCGTCGAGCCGCCGCCTCCGCCGAAATCCGACTAGCGCAGGCGTGCCGTCACGCGCCTGGCACGCGAGCCGTCGGGCGCTTGCCGGCGCACGGGGGACGCGGCCGCGGGCGCCGACGCGACGTCGCCCGTGCGAGCGCCACTTCCGCGGCCGGGAAGGGCTCCGCCGCGCTGGCACGTTCGATGCTCTGGGTTCGAGCGAGCCCGCCATGCGCCATCCACCCACCGAAGCCACTCCTCCGTCGACGCGTCGCCCTCGCACCAACCGGCCCAAGCAGCGCCGCGCTCTCGAGCTCTTCACGCGACACGAGCCCTGCGTGCGTCAGATCGTTGGCGCTCTGCACCGGCGCCTGCCGCAGAACGTCCTGAAGGACGATCTCGTCGCCGCAGGCATGGCGGGCCTGTGGGACGCCGTCTGCCGGAGCCACGGTCGCTCGGAGGACCCCCGCTTCGAAGCCTATCTGCGGGTCCGAATCCGCGGCGCCATCATCGACGAGCTGCGCGCGCAGGACTGGCTGCCTCGGCGCATGCGGACGGCGGCGACCCGCGACGCCACGGGTACGGCACCGGTGGTCGTGCGCATCGACGACGTCTCGGCCGGCGACCAGGCCCGCTACCTGGGCGCACAACCGTTGGCCGAAGCGGAGGTCGAGGCCAGGATGGAGCGCTCGACGCTCGAGAGCGCCGTCAACGCACTGCCGGAGCGCGAGCGCAAGATCGTGTCCGAGCACTACTTCGCGGGACGACGCTTCAAGGACGTGGGCCGCATGCTGGGCGTGAGCGAACCGCGGATCTCCCAGCTCCACTCGCGCGCCATCTCGCGCCTGCGCTCGGTCATGCACGCCGCCTGAGTCGGGCCCGGAAGCACGTTCCCGCCGGCGTCACTTCGGGGCCGACCTCTTCGGCTTCGCGGGGTGGTCGAACCCGGTCGGCTTGGTCGACGGCGCGGACCCGGCGGCCTTCCAGCGAAACGCGTGGGGGATCATCGGCCGGCTCAGCGCGTAGAGCACCGACGTCTCGTAGGCGCCCAGCGGCGGCGTCGCGGTGCCCGCGCGGTGCACGAAGACCGGATGCCGGGAGCCGCGGTCGAGTGATGCCACGCGCTTGCACCCCAGACGCAGGAGCACCGTCCCGAGCGGATCGTAGCTGTCGTGCCTCGCCGACGCGACGACGACCCGCCCGGACGACAGCACGCAGATGGCGCCACGCTGCCTGAGCGACCCGTGATCGAGCGCCCTATCGACGAGCCGTCCCTCGTCGGCCAGCAGCGGGAGCTGAACGGCTTCGCCTCGCGCGGGGGTCGGTGGAATGCGCCCTGGGCCGTGCAGCTCCGCGAAACCGTCCGCGGGGAGCACGAGCGTCGCGTAGGTGCGCGCCAGCGTGAGCGACTCACCTCCGTCGAACGCCAGTCCGTGCGCGACGGCGGGGGTCGTGTGTCCGAGACCGACGGCCGCGACCGCACGGAACTTGTCGTCGCCCTCCAGCTCGAGCTTCTTGGGAGGGTTTCCCAGCTGCGTCGGCTCGTTGGAGCCGGCGCGCGCGCGCCACTCCACGCGACCTGCCGCGAAGCTGGTGAGGTCGACGTCGAGGTTGCCCACGCTCGCCCGCCCGGAGAAGACCGCGGGGATCGCGCTGGGCGGCGGCTGGAGGCCGGCGTCGGCGACCCACCGGACGCCGCCGGGATCTCGCGGCCGAGGATCCCGCACCATGACGTAGAAGAAGTCCTTCGGCGACCATCGCACGAACTTGTCGGGGAGGATCCCCATTCGATCGTCGGCGCGCTGGAGGTGGAACTCCTTGGACTTCATGTCGACGATGTCCGTGAACACGAAACCGCAGTGGCGCGGGTTCATGTCCAGGTGAATTCCGTACGAGCATCCCGCCTGGCGAAGCGCCTTCCCGAGCGTCGGTCCATCCATCTCGGCACCCCAGAAGTAGTAGAGGTGACCGGCCGGCGTGACGCACATGGCGGTGCGCTCGGTCATGATGCTCGTCCCCGAGAGCTGCCATCCCCAGATGTTGCGGCCCGTGGGGTTCGCCACGCCGTCCTCCACCAGCGGATCCAGGTTCTGGCGAAACGACACGATGTCCTCTGCGATCGCCTCGCTGGCGGGCCAGCTCCCCACTCCGACGCGCCCGTCGTCGGTGACCATGACGGTCGCGGCACCGGGAACCGGCGGCAGGAGCACGCGCCGATTCACCATCATCCCGTACTTGCCGTGGGTCGTCTTGAACGCGCCGTTGAACGTCGCGACGACGCGATCCAGGACGTCCTTCTCCCGCGGCAACCGGCCGGCGCCGGGTGGCCCCGTGAGGGGCTCCGGGTCCTCGAAGCCGGCCTCCATGCCGAGCTCGAGCCTCCGCATGTCCATCGCGACGATCAGCAACTCCGAATAGGGTCTGTCGGCGTCGGGGCGAATCACCGTTCGCTGGAAGTACGCGTCCGTCGTGGCATCGTCGGTGGTGCCCGGAACCGGCTTGAGCCACGGAAGGACGACCGGTTCCCACTCCCCCTCGCCGGGCTTGGTCTGCTGCCAGATCGACGGCACGGAAGGAGGGGGCCAGGACGGGGTCGCCTCGGTGACCTTCGAGGCCTCGAGGATCGACGCCGCCGGAGCCTCCTCCTGCAGGTCCACCTTCAGCACGCGCTCCGACTCGTCGGAGATGAGCGAGTACGTCGTCCGCTTGAGGGTGTCCCGCGCGCCGAAGACCTTCTCCTCGAGCCAGGCGATGGGTCCTGGGCCGACCTCGTGGCGCACGGTGTCCACCGCCCAGTGGATCAGCGGCTTCGCACCGTGGATCTGGCGCGCCGCGTGCGCCGCATAGGGTTGACCGCCGTCGGGCCCGCGCACGACGCGTTCGCGCAGGTCGTAGCTCAGCGCCCGGCCCGGATCCCCCAGATCCACGGCGAGGCGTCGCTCACCGCCGGCGGCACCATCCAGCGTCAGCTTCGCGCGCTCCGCGGGCAGGTCCAGGACGATGTCGGTTCGACCGACGCCACGCACGGACCCGGTCCGCTGCAGTGAAGAGACGACCAGCAGCGCGCGATCGACGATCCCGGTGGGGCGGTCATCGCTCGGGATCCCGCCGACGTCGAGGACGGTGATCGCCTGGATTCGCCCGTAGGCCACCGTGGCGAACACGGCCTCCTTCTGGCGAATCTCGAGCGCGGTGTCGTCGCCGAGCGGCGTGTTCGTCAGGTTCTTCACCTGGTGCACGGAGATGGGCTGGCCACCCACGGACAGGCGAACGAGTGCACGATGAACGTCGCGCGGGCCACCCGGCTCGTCGGACGCGAGGAACAGAATCCGGCGACCGAACAGCGCCTCGCGCAGGACGCCCACCGACGGTTCCCATGCGATGTCACCCGGGCGCACCGTCGCCGAAGCGGCGTGAGCGAGGAGTCGAGCGAGCCCCTCCACCGTGGCGGGCGGAGGACGAGGGTCCGCGCACCTCACCGCCACGGCAACGAGCGCGACGAGACCGACGAGCTTCCAGCGCGCAAAGAGAAACGACTTCACGGGACCTTCACCGGAGCGTGGGGACCGCCGCCGTCCTACCGAGGGACCCCGTGACGCGCAAGGTGGCTCGCCCGGAGCTCCGTCGGAGCAGCACCCGCGACGGCGAACATGGTACGGTCCGCTCGCCCCGTGGCGAAGTCCAACCTGGCCGTGCGGCTCCTGACCGCTGCGGTGGTCGCGCCGCTGCTCCTCGCCGTGCTGTTCCTCGGGCCGGCGTGGGCCTGGTACCTCGTCGTCGTCACCGCTTGCGCCATCGCGGCTCAGGAGCTGTTCGGCATGACGCATCCGAGCGACCGCATCGCGCAGGCGATCGGCGTCGCGACGGCTATCGCGGTGTCCGTCGTTCTGTACTTCCGCACGACCGACGCTCCCTCGCTGCTCACGGTCCTGTTGCTGGTGCCCATCGTGGGCGTTCTGGTGCCTCTCTGGCGCCTCGGAGATCTCTCGTCGGCTGCGCTCCGCGTGATGGCCGGTGTGTGCGGACCCCTGTACGTCGGGGCGCTGCTCACGACGATTGCCCTGCTGCGGCGAGACTTCGGCAGCGACGGCGCGAGCTGGGTGCTCCTCACGCTGATGCTCTCCTGGCTCGCGGACACGGGCGGCTACTTCTTCGGCCGCTTTTTCGGCAAGACGAAGCTGTACGAGCGATTGAGCCCCAAGAAGACACGCGAAGGGTTCGTCGGCTCGCTCGTGGGCGCGACCTTCGGCGCGGTGCTGGGTCACGTCTGGTACCTGAAGGCGCTGCCGCTCGGCCACGCCATCGCCCTGGGCATCGTCGTGGGAGCATTCGGTCAAATGGGCGACCTCGTGGAGTCGCTGTTGAAGCGATCCACGGGGATCAAGGACTCGGGATGGATCATTCCCGGGCACGGCGGTCTGCTCGACCGCATCGACGCGCTCCTGATCGTCAGCCCGCTCGTCTACGTGTACGCCACGTGGTTCGCGCCGGTGGGCCGCTAGGCCGCGCGAGTGCGTACCCGACGACGCACCGGCGCCATCACCGCCGTTCGAGCGCGACGCGGCCAGCTGACGCGACGCGTTGACCCTAGCGCGACACCGGCGCTTGAAAAAAGGCGGCCACCCACTAGAAACGCCGCGACAATGTCCACTCGGGAGACCTCACGCCCATGACGTCGACGACACCTGCCACGAACGGAGATCACTCCAAGCTGCCCGCGCCTTCCTCTCCCTATTCGCCGGAGATTGGCGACTTCCGGTTCGTCGACGTGATCCGGAACTACCTCGCGGAAGCGGCTCGCGTCGTCAACTGCCCCGAACACGTCGAGGCGATCCTGAGCCAGCCGAAGAACGAGATCATCGTCAACTTCCCGGTGCTCATGGACAACGGGAAGTACAAGCTCTTCAAGGGCTACCGGATCCAGCACGCCAACATCCTGGGCCCCTACAAGGGCGGGATGCGATTCCACGAGACGGCGTCGCTCGACGACTTCAAGGCCCTGGCCGCGCTCATGACGTGGAAGTGCGCGCTCATGAACCTGCCGCTGGGTGGAGGCAAGGGCGGCATCAAGTTCAATCCGCGCGAGCACTCGCGTGGCGAGCTGCAGCGCATCACGCGGCGCTTCTTTCACGCGCTGGGCTCGAACATCGGCCCCGACTACGACATTCCCGCGCCGGACATGGGGACCAACGAGCAGACCATGGCGTGGGCCATGGATACGTACATGAACACCGTGGGCATGGTGAGCAAGCAGGCCGTGGCCGGCGTCGTCACGGGGAAGCCAATCGCGAGCGGCGGGACGTACGGACGCGTCAAGGCGACCGGCCAGGGCGTCGTGCATTGCATTCGTGAATGGGCAGAGCGCGCGCGGTTCAGCCTGGAGGGCAGCAACATGATCATCCAGGGCTTCGGCAACGTCGGGTCGCACACGGCCACGCTGCTGTCGCACCACGGAGTCTCGCTCGTCGCCGTGGGCGACCACACCGGTTACCTGTACAACGCCGAGGGGTTCAACGCGTACCGCCTGCAGGAGTACGTGCAGGAGCACGGTTCCATCGGCGGCTATCCCAACGGGAGGAAAATCTCCCGCGAGGAGTTCTTCGCCGTCAAGGCGGACATCTTCGTGCCGGCCGCCCTCGAGGGCCAGGTGACCGCGACGGAAGCCGAGGCGCTCCAGGTGCGCCTCGTCGCCGAGGGCGCCAACGGACCGTGCACGCCGGAGGGCGAGGAGGTCCTGGCTCGACGCGGCATCGACGTCATTCCCGACGTGCTCTGCAACGCGGGCGGCGTCACGGTGAGCTACTACGAGTGGTGTCAGAACCGACGCAGCGAGCAGTGGAGCCTCGAAGAGGTCGACACCCGTCTCGAACAGGCGATGAAGACGGCCTACGAGCAGATGGAGGAGTTCGGAAGAGCGCACGGCGTGTCCAACCGGATCGCGTGCTACGCAGTGGCGCTGCAGAGGCTCATGCGCGTCTACGACGCTCGCGAGATCTTCCCCTGAAGCTGCGCCCCGGTTCCCTCGCCGGTACGGCTGGCCCCTGGTAGGCTCCCCCGGTGTCGCGCACCGTCCCGCCACCCGACTTCCACTACGTCGGGCTGGACCCGGGTCCGTCACGCACCGGGACGGCAGCCACCGCCACGGCAGTCGGCGCCACCACGTTCAGCGCCGGCGTCCTCGTCAGTGGAGGACTGACGGACCTTCCCGTACTGCTCGCGTCCGGCATCGCCGGCTCCGTGGCGGCGTGGCTCACCGCCCGAAGGGTCGGCTTCGGCGCGTTTCCCGCCTCCGCCACCCGGGCCTCCATGGGGATCACGCCCTGGGGCGTCGTCGTCACGCTCGCGACGAGCACCAGGGTCCTGCGCTGGGCCGCCGTCCGCGGCATCACGGTAGAACGCGTGCACGAGATGGACAACGCGACGCCGTCGATACGCTGGAGCGTCGTGACCGTCCGCACCGAGCGGGAGGCGTACTGTGGTCGGACCGCGGGCACCGTGTCCCTCGAGCGCCTCGAGGCGAACCTCCACGCCTATGCTGACGAAGCGGCGCGCCCGCCCGCGCTGGACCTCGAGGGGCTTCGGCCGATCGCGCGAATGGCCGAGCCCGCCTTCGAGCAGATCCTGGCTGCCGCGAGGCGACGGTTGACTACCGGCGAGCTGCTCGGTGGTCGCGCCGGATCTCCCTCGGGCTACCGGCGCCACGGGTCGAACGCGTCCCGCCACGACGGCAGCGTGCTCGTGGACATCCTGAGCGCAGCGGTCGAGACCGAAGCGGATCCGCGCGCACTCGCAGCGGTGCTCGCTGCGGAGACGGGAGTCCGTGACGCCGCCGCCGCGCTCGAACGCCTCGCCGCCTCCCCGCACCCGCTCGTGGCCTGTGTGGCGCGGGCTGCCGCGCTGCGGCTCGGTGGTGCTCGGGCAGCCGTGGGGGCGCTGGACGAGGTCGGTGAATTTCTGGCGGAGGAGGACCTGGCGCTGATCGAGGCGTGGGCCATCGGCGATTGCGCGGCCCAACCGACGGCGGGAGCATCGCCGGGCCACGACTGCGCCGCGGAATGACGAAGCGCGGCGCCACGGAGGCCGTAGCCTCGCGCACGCCTCCCTCGCGCGGTCGTCGCCGTCGTCGTGTTCTTTCGCGCGCCGTTGCGATCCGTTGGGCCGTCTGTTAACTGCGGGTCGAGCATGGGCTCGCTGCTCCGGCGCACCGTGCGCGTCGCCGCGCCGCTCGTAGGCGCCGTCGTACTCTCGACCGACCCAGCGCGAGCGTTCGAGACGGAGGTTCGCGCGACGACGGACGCGCAGTTCTACACTCTCGGGAGCCCCTACGGAGATCCCGTGGTCCGCCGGCGCCGCTACACCCAGACGCTCGCGCTCGGCGTCTACGACCTGCAGGGCGAACCCTCGCGCCACGGGCCGCGCCTGGACTTCCGTGCGCGCCTGCGGCTCGACGCCGACTTCGGTCAAGAGCCCGCGGAACGGGACGTGAACCAGGGTGATCGCTTCGTGCCGGGCCTGGCGCAGGCGCCGGTCGATCTGATGTACGCGTACCTGGAAGGTCGCAACTACCTCGACGGTCTCGTGGGCTTTCGCGTCGGCCGCCAGTACGTCACCGACGCGCTCGGGTGGTGGTCGTTCGACGGTGGGCTCGCGCGCGTCACGACGCCGGCGTTCGTGCAGGCGGAGGTGTACGGCGGGTTCGAGCAGCGCGGAGGTCTGCCGCTGCTCGGAACCGACAGGTTCGAGAGCGACGGGGTGTACCGCGGCCGTCGCACGGGCATGGAGCTCGGCGACTGGCCGTCGTACCTCGTGCAGGAACGGCCAGCCCCCGCGTACGGCTTCGCCATCGAGAGCGCGGGGGTGCACTGGGTGCACGGTCGTCTCACGTATCGGAAGGTGATCAACCGCGACGTCGTGCTGATCTCGCCGTTCGCGGACGCAGGAGGAGGTTTCGTCACCATCGACGGCGAGCGAACGTCGAGCGAACGGCTCGGCTATTCCGCCCGGCTGTCCGATAGGGGCCTGGGCGCGGCCAAGGGAACCGTCGTCTACGATTTCTACAACCAGCTCGTGTCCGAGTACGACGCGTCGCTGGACTGGTACGCCACGGATGCGCTCACGCTCGGCGCCGCGTGGGAGTACTACCTGCCCACCTTCGACGGCGACTCGATCTGGAACTCCTTCACCCACAACGGGAGCACCACCGTGCTCGGCCGCGCCGACCTCGACGTGACCCCGGACGTGAACGTGGTGGCGACGGGCGGAGTTCGGCTCGTCAAGACCGACGGGGACCCCGAGACGTACGGCCTGTACCAGAACCCGCTGGTGGCCGAAGCACCCGACCGCGACAGCATCAAGCAGCTCTCCGAGCCCATCGGGACGCTGGGCGGCACCTACCGATGGTCGGACGGGAGCGTGCTCGTCCATACGATGGCGGAGACGGGCGACCGGGGCCATCGCGTCGGCGGCGACCTCCGGACGAAGAAGACCTTCGACTCGGGGCAGTACGACGTGCTCAACATCCTGTCGCTCTACGACTGGGAGGACGGCCTGCGGCCTCAGCGCAGCGCGACGAGCTTCACGTACGTGGTCGGAGGCGGCGTGACGCCGTTCCCCGACACCCGCATGGGCGTCGAGTGGGAGCACTCCATGAACCGCCTCGTGGGCCAGCGGTTTCGCATGCTCGCCACACTGGACTTCACGGTGCTGCGATGAACGTCGCTCGTCGTGCGTCGTTCGGCCTGGCGCTCGCGTGCGCGCTCGCCGTCGGCGCGGGTGCGTCGGGCACCTCCAGCACCGCACCCCAGAAGGTGCGCGGCCTGGCCCCCCTTCCGGGCGACGCGCCCGTGCCGCTCGCGGACCGACCGCCAGGAGCATCGCCGCACGACCGCGGCCCGAGCAGCGCCATCTTCCCGCCCCAGCAGATAGCCGTGCGCATGAACCACGAGAAGCACGTGAAGGAACTCGGCATGACCTGCACCACGTGCCACCACGAAGCCAAGACGAGCAAGGACAGCGGCGACTCCTTGTTGCCGAAGCCCACGCGGTGCGATGCGTGTCACGGAAGCGACCATCGGGATCTCGCCTTCGTCAAGACCGGCGACGACCTGATCGGTCAATGCGGATTCTGTCACGTCGGCTACCGCGGGGAGGACGGCAACCGGGTGACCCGCACCGTGATCCCGAAGCCGAACTTGAAGTTCAATCACCAGGTCCACGTCGAGAAGAACATCGCGTGCCAGCAGTGCCACGGCGAGGTGCAGAACATCGAGCTCGCGACGCGGGACCAGCTCCCGAGGATGCGCCGGTGTTTCGACTGCCACCAGCAGCCGGAACCCGCGCGAGGTGGAGCCAAGGGGGAGTGCACGACCTGCCACCTGGAAGAGCGGGGCCAGTTGAAGACGGCTTTCGCGTCCGGAACGCTCGTCCCTCCCCGCTGGCTGCACGATGCCGCCCACACGGCGGACTGGATCGACCGGCATCGCAAGGTGGCGGCGAACGACAGCGCGTTCTGCTCCAACTGTCACACCGAGGACGAGTGCGTCGATTGCCACGACAGCCGCGTCCGCCCCCGACGGGTTCACCCGGGAGACTGGATCTCGATGCACCCCATGGCGGCCCGCCAGGGCTCGCCGGACTGCTCGAGCTGCCATCAGCAGCAGTCGTTCTGCATCGGGTGCCACCAGCGCGCCGGGGTCGCGCAGACGGGGCCCTACGCCAACTTCGCGGGTCGCGGCCGCTTCCATCCCGCACCGGAAGTTTGGACCGATGCCCCTCGCTCCTCGATGCACCACTCGTGGGAAGCGGAACGGAACCTCAACGTCTGCGTGAGCTGCCACGTCGAGAGGGACTGCACGACCTGCCACGCCACCGCGGCGATGGGTGGAAGCGGCCCGAATCCGGGAGCCGCGTCGGGACAGGGCTCCAACCCCCACCCCTCGGGGTTCCGGGACCGGTGCAAGTCCGCGCTGCGCAGGAACGCCCGCCCCTGCCTGGTCTGCCACGATCCGCAGGACTCGAAGCTCCTGGAGTGCCGATGAGCGAACGGATCCAGAATTCCCGGGTGAATTCGCGTCAGAACGACGGTCCGGAGCCGCCGGCGGCCCGTCCAAAGTCCTTGCACGCTGCGACGCGGGGCGGCTATACGCCGTGGCTCGCCGAAACGTCGCGCTTGAAGGAGGCTCCGGGTGAACGAGCTCGTCCGTTATCTTCTCGAACACATCGTCGTGGACTTCCAGGGGGACATCACCGTGGAGAAGATCCGAGAGTTCCTCCGGGACGACGACAGCCGGGAGGCGCGACAGCTTCTCTCCAAGATCATCGAGGAGAAGGGGGCCGACGACCTGCTGATCGCGCTGGCCGACATCCTGAAGGACAGCATCCAGACCGGGATTTCCCCCGCGGTCGTGCGCGAGCAGCTTCAGCTCTACTCGGAGAGCTGATCCGTCCCGCCGCGATCGTCGCCGCGTTCGCGAGCGTCGGTTGTGACCAGGGGCCACGCGACGACGACGGCGTGGCCGGTCCGGAGCTCGTCGTCGTGGCGACCCACCCGGCCGACGGTGAGGGCACCGAGTGCGAGCCGTCCGCTCCGTCGAGCTGCGGCGTCGCCCGCGACACGACCATCGAGCTGAGGTTCGAGCGGCACATCGCACCCAGCACGGCGGTGCGACAGTCGATCCGCGTCTTCACCGGCGCGGACGACAACGCCCTGTTCCTGGAGCCCACCTACGACCCGATCGAGAGGGTCGTGACCTACGAGCCGTCCCAGCCGCTTCAGGCGGGAACGCTGTACACGGTCGTCGTCGAGCCGAAGGCCAAGGGCAACACGACGGCGTTCCGCGCGTTCGACGGGGCCCAGCTCGCCACCGATGGTCCAGTACCGCTCACGTTCAACTTCAAGACGCGCGAGGACGCTCCGGCAGATCCGCCGGGGCGACTCCCACCGCCCTCGTGCAACGACGTGGTCAACCAGGTCTTCGCGGAGTGCGCCGCGGCGTGCCACCGCGCGGCACCGGATCCGCCACCCACTGGCTGCCGCCCCGGCGAGTTCGGGACCGACGCGATCCCCTGCATGGGCGTTCCCCGGCAGGGCCTCCGCCTGGACAGCCCTGCAGGACTCTTCCTCACCGCCATCGGTCGCGTCGCGCACCAGACCGAAACGGGGCCCTCCGGCGGCGTGGTGACCGCGAACCCCGATCGCTTCGGCGTACAGATGCCCATCGTCGATCCCGGTAATCCGGGGAACAGCTACCTCGTCTACAAGCTCCTGGTTCATCTCGGGAACTACCTCCCGGCGGCCGCGGAAGACGACCCGTGCGAGTCGAGGCACGCCGTCGGCGCCGCCGACACCTGCGTGGCGCCGGAAGAGGCCGAGATCGAGCGACTCCGCGGCTGGTTCGTGCGCGGCCGGCCCATGCCCGCGACGGGGGCGCTGACCCGAGAGCAGGTGGACCAGGTGGTCGCGTGGATCCGGGGCCTCGGAACGCCCTCGTCGATCGCCCAGTGCGATTGATTCCGGGGCCGCAGGCGGGTCCCGACTGCCACCCGAGTTGACACCACGGAGAATTGGGCCTGAATTTGGGCCAATGGCCGACGCCGCGGAGTGGCACCCCCGTTGACGTCGGGTACCTCGGGGAGCCCGGGCTGGCGCTACACGCCGGTTCGCCGGACCGGCACCGGCGCGACCGGCGCCGTCTGGGAGGCGCTCCGGGACGACGGTCTGCGCGTCGCCCTCAAGGTGGGAGGCTCCGCCGCGACGCGTGGCCGGCTCGCGGACGAGGCGGAGCGTCTGCTCTTCGTCGACTCGCCCTACGTGGTCCGCGTGCTCGACGCCGGTCGCGTACCGCCCGGGGTCGAAGCGCTGGCGCGAGGGGCACCGTTCCTCGCCCTCGAGTGGCTCGAAGGAGTGCCCGGCGACCACGCGCCCTTCGAGCCGATGCACGCGGCGTCGGTCGTCGCTCGGGACGTCGGGGCCGCGCTGGCGGATCTCCACGCCGCCGGGTCGGCCCACGGCGACGTGAAGCCGTCGAACGTCTACTTCGAAGCTTCCGGTGAGCGCGCGCGCCTGCTCGATCTCGGGCTCGGATCGCCGGCGTCAGCTCGCAGACCCGAGGGCGGAACGCCGCGCTACCTGGCTCCGGATGCCTTCTCGCCAGAGGGCGGCGACGCGCGCGCCCACGACCTCTGGGCACTGGGGCTGACGCTGCTCGACCTCGCATCCGGCACGGCGCGCTCCGGCAGCCGCGTCGATCCGGATGCGGCACGCCGGTCCGCATCCGCCCTGCCTGGGACTCTCGCGCACGTGGTGCGGGCGTTGCTCTCCGCCACGCCCGGCCTCCGACCTTCCGCCGAGTGGGTGGCGACACAGGCTCGTCACGCGCTCGGTGAAGCGACGGAACGTTCGCCGCGCGACGCTCGCGCCGCCGTCGGGCGCGCCTACCTGGCGGCGCGTCGCGAAGAGGTGCTCCGGGCGGCGCGCCACGCCACCTTCAGCGTCCTGGCGACGGGCGTCCCGGGCACCTGGCTGCGCGAGGCGGTCTCCATCGCCGCCGCCGTCGCCGCGCTGCGCGGAACCCCGATGGACCGGCCCGCACCGCCACTGGGAACTCTCGACGCGTTCGGCCAGAGGAAGTGGCTCGTCCATCTGGTCGGCGCGGTCGCCGCCTCGTGGCGAGTCCCTCCCCTCTCCGACGCCGACCTCGCGGAGCGTCTGCTGCACCTCGCCGAAGGGCTTCCCCCGGCCGCGTTCACGTTGGCCGCGCTGACCGGCGAAGCCGTCTCGAACCGACCGCTGGAGAAGACTTCACCCGTCGACGTCGCGCTGGCCCTCGGCGCCCGCCCTCTACGCGCCGAAGCGCTGACGGCGGCGGAGCGGTTGCTCGAACGATCCCTCGGCACGCCAGCGCTCGGTCTGGCTACGGCGCGCGCGTTGAGACTCCGGGGCGAGAGCGGCCGGGCGATGGCGGTGCTCGGTCGCCTGGAGAGTCCGCTCGCGGCGGCGGAGCGAGCGGAGACGGCGCGCCGCGGCGGCGACAGCGTCGGCGCGCTCGCCATCGCGCGCGGTGCCGCGTCTTCGCCCGCCGACCCCGTCGCGACCGCGCGCATCAGGGCGCTTCAGGCACGCATCGCCCTCGAGGAGCAGCGTCCGAACGACGCCGCCACGCTGCTCGACGGAGCCCCGCAGACGTCGGCAAGCCTGGAGTGCCTCTGCCTCGTACAGCTCGCCCTGGGCGCGGCCGAAGCCGCCGAGCACGCGGCCCTGTCCGGCGTGGCCCTGGCCGAAGACGACGAGGAGGAGGCGCGCTGCCTCGGCGCCGCCGCCGCAGCAGCGCACCATCGAGGCGATGCTGGCACGGCGCAGGCCAGGTTCCGCCGTGCCGTCGAGCTCTCGGCCCAGGCGGGCGGGACGCTGGAAGAAGCCACCTACGCCACGGGGCTGGCGGCTGCGTCCGCGGACGCCGGAGACCTGGCGGAGGCGCTCGGCGCGAGTGAGCGTGCGGCGCTGCTCTTCGAGCACCTGGGTCGCGCGGCGAGCTCGGCCCGCGCCGCGCTGAACCGGACGGCCGTGTTTGCGCTCGCGGGCGCGCGCGTCGAGGCGCTCAGCGCCGGGGAGGACGCGCTGGCGCGCGCGAGACGCGCCGGCGACAAGCGCTGTGAGGCCTACGTGCACCTCTGCCTCGCCGACGCGCTCGAAGGCTCGAGTGACGCCCTGGAACACGTGCTTCGGGCCGACTCGCTCCTCCAGGGCGACGAGGCCGAGCCCCGACTCCGGACGCGGGCACGCCACCTGCTCGCGCAGGACGAGGCGGACACGGAGGAGGGGGACGCGTTCGCGAGCCGCAACGACGTGAGCACGACGGCGAGGCTGGAGTGGTGGGGCTCGCGCGCGGCCGCGGCGATCCGCGGAGCTGCACCCGAGAGCGGACGGATGGCCCTGCGGAGACTCGAAGCGCTCGCCAACGAGCCGGCGCCCCTCGCGACGCGAGGCCCGGCGCTTGCCCGTGGCGCGGCGCTCGCCGCCCGACTGAACGACGGCGACGCCGCGCGACGGCTCGCGCTCGCGAGCAGCGAGTGCGCGCGGGAGCTTCTTCGGCGCAGTGGCGACGCTCTCCGCGAGTCCGTGGCGGGCCTCCCGTGGGTCGCCGGCGCGCGCGCCCCCGCCGATGCCGGAGTCGCGCGCGAGCAGGTCGCAGACGTGGAGACCCTGGTCCGTGCGCTGGGCGCGCGCGAGCGGCTCCGACCGTTGCTCGACGCGGCCCTCGACGCGCTCGTGCTCTGGACGGGAGTGGAACGCGGCCTCCTGCTCCTGTCGGCTCCCGGGGGCCGCCTGGTACCGCGCGCCGCACGAAACCTCGCCCGGGCCGACCTCGTCGGGGAACAGCTCGCGCTGAGCCAGTCGCTCGCCCGACGGGCGCTCGAAGCCGGCGAGCCCGTCGTCGCGATGGACGCGGCGCACGACCTGCCCGAGGCCCATGCGAGCGTGCACGCGCTGAAGCTTCGAAGCGTGCTCGCGCTGCCGCTCATCGCTCGCGGCGACGCACTGGGGGTCGTCTACCTGGACGACCGCCAGCGACGAGGCGCGTTCGGAGCGCGCGAGCTCGCGTGGGTTCGACTCGTCGCGACGATCGCGTCGGTGGCGATCGCCGACGCTCGCGACCAGCTCTTGCTGCGCCGGGCGGCGCGCCGCGCCAGCCGCGCGGAAGCACGCACCGAGCGGCTGCTGGCGCGCCGCGAGGCGGAGCTCGAGGCGACACGGGAAGAGCTCGCTTCGGCCCGCGGAGGCCGCGCCACACGGTTCTCGTACGAGGCGATCGCGGGCAAGAGCCCGGCGCTGACGACGATGCTTCGCGTTCTGGACCGCGTCACCACCAGCGATCTGCCGGTGCTCCTCGAAGGAGAGTCGGGAAGCGGCAAGGAGCTGGTCGCGCGCTCGCTGCACGAGAACGGAGCGCGTTCCAGGCATCGATTCGTCGCGGAGAACTGCTCGGCCATCCCCGAGGGGCTCGTCGAATCGACGCTCTTCGGCCACGTGCGGGGTGCGTTCACGGGGGCGACGCGGTCGCGCACGGGGATCTTCGAGGTCGCCGACGGCGGCACCCTCTTCCTCGACGAAATCGGCGAGATGAGCCTTGCCACACAGACGAAGATTCTCCGGGCGCTGGAGGCCGGCGAGATCACCCCCGTGGGCGCGTCGGCCCCCGTTCGAGTGGACGTGCGAGTCATCGCCGCCACCAACCGCAACCTCTCGGCCATGGTCGATGCGGGGACCTTCAGGAGGGACCTCGCCTATCGCCTCGACGTGTTGCGGGTGCGCGTTCCTCCGCTCCGGGAACGCACCGGCGACGTCGCGATTCTGGCTCGCTACTTCGTCGCGAAGCACGGCGATGGGAAGGACGTCGCCTTCGGCGATGGAACCATGGAGACGCTCGAGCGGTACGAATGGCCGGGCAACGTGCGCCAGCTCGAGAACGAGATCCGGCGCGCTCTGGTGTTCGCCGACGACGTCGTTCTCCCTCATCACCTCAGCCGAGACGTCCTGAGCGGCGGGACGTCCTCGCGGACGCTGGACGTGCGCCGACGCGTGGACGCCCTCGAGCGTGAGCTCTTGTCGCGGGCGCTGGAGGAGACGAGCGGAAACCAGACGCGCGCCGCGAAGCTCCTGGGCATGTCTCGCTTCGGCCTGCAGAAGATGATGAAGCGCCTCCAAATCACCCCTGCGGAGCGTTCCGGTGGACGCGCCCGGACCCAGCGACTAACCGAGGACGAATGAAGGCGTGGCCGGTGACGAGCCCCGGGGCGGCGCGTCCCGTCCTGAAGTGGGCCGGTGGGAAGCAGCGCCTGGTGCCGAGGATCCTGGCACTCCTGCCCGAGAAGATCGGCACCTACTACGAGCCGTTCGCCGGGAGCGCCGCCGTGCTGTTCGCCCTGGCAGCCGAGGGACGATTCGAGCGAGCGATCCTCGCGGACAAGAACCGCGAGCTGGTGGATTTCTATCGCGCCGTTCAGGGCGACGTCGCGGGCGTCATCGAGGCGCTCTCGGCCTATCGTCACGGCGAAGCGGAGTACTACCGGGCCCGAGATCTCGATCCTCGGAAGCTGTCGCTCGCGAAGCGCGCCGCGCGGTTCCTCTTCCTGAACCGTACGGGCTACAACGGTCTCTACCGGGTCAACCGCAGCGGCCAGTTCAACGTCCCGTTCGGTCGTTACAAGAACCCACGGTTCCTCGACCCGGACCGGCTCGCCACGGCGTCGAGGCTGCTGACCAACGTGCGGATCGTGCGCGCCGACTTCCCCGCCACTTGCCGCACCGCCCGGGCCGGGGACGCCGTCTACTTCGATCCGCCCTACGTGCCCGTCTCGCGCACGGCGAGCTTCACCGCCTACCACCAGGAGCCGTTCGGCATGGACCGTCACGAGCGACTGGCCGAGCTCTTCGCAGAGCTGTCGGCACGCGGCGTCTGCACCGTCCTGTCGAACTCGGATACCGCGGGGACGCGGCGGCTGTACCGCCGATGGAAGCCCCAGCGGATTCTGGTGACGCGCTCGATCAACTCCGACGCCAGCAAGCGGGGCGCGGTCACCGAGCTGCTGGTGGCCACGTCAAGCGCGCCGCAGCGGAGGCGCACGTCCCCCGCGTGAACGAGATGTTCGCGCGAGGGGAACCGGGCCCGAAACGACGGGGTGGAGGCCATCTCGATCCGCGCCGAATTCGAGTGCTCTGAGCTGGCGACCGGGGGAGAACGTCGCAGACGATTCGGGCAACGGTCGCCGGCAGCTCGAGTCAAGGGCGATCTCCGCGTCGTTCCGTTCCGGCGACACGCACTTCAGGCTCACGATGGTGGCGCGGCCGCGTCGGCCGCGGTTGGGCTCCAACTCTCACCGCTGGTCGGCTTCCGCGCACCAGTCATTCCAGCGTTGAAGGATTTCGGGGCGGTCGAGGAGGCTCGCCAGTTCGCGGATGCGGGGTTCGAGGTAGGCCCGGTCGAGCTCATCGCCACGATGATGAACGACGCCCCGAGCATCGGACACATCCCGCTCGCGTTCGGAGATGATCTTCATCAGCACGAGGTCTTCAGCCGTGCAGACCTTCGCGCGAACGCCGGCAACGTCGACGTCACGCGCGCGGCGGATCGCCTGCTCCTCGAAGGGCAGCAGCCCGAAGATGACGTCGATCTGCACCCCCTCGATGCTCGTGAGGGGAAGCACGCGCGTTCTGTCGACGAACGCCGCCGGATCGCCCGTTCGCGCTGAAAAGCGCTGCGTCAGCATCGAGACGGCGTTCGGCACGTCCTCGGGCTCGACCCAGACCGTGACGTCCACGTCGAGGGTGGCTCTCGGTTCGCCCCACACCGCGTTGGCGATGCCGCCGACCAGCATGTACGCAATGTCCATCTCGCCCATCGCGGTCGCTACCGCGCGAATGGCGTCGCGCTGTACGTTCATTCGCTCCTGTCGAGAACCGACAGCGCTTCGTGCATTCGCAACACGCCCGACGGATCGACGGCGCGGCTGCGCGCGACGACCGGCAGGATCGCATACAGCTCACCGACGCGATCGACACGCTGGCTCGGAGAGAGTGGGATGGGCCGCTGCGTCGACTCCCACTCGGCGAACGAGCTAAGCGCTCGCGCGCGCTGCAAGAAGGCCTCCCGAGTCATGGTCGGTCCGCTCGGCACTCCGCCAGTTTAGCGCACCCGAACGTCAGAGCGGAGCGCATTCGTCACACGTGTGTCCGTGCGTTCGAGGGCGGGTGATGGTTCCGAAACGCGACGTCCGAGGTCCTGCTTGGCGATGTCGTAGCTGGCATGGCAGTTGTCCGCAGGCCGACAGGTCGCGTCGGGCTCGGGTGCACAGGCGCTCTTGTCTGGGTCACAGAGGTTGTAAGCCTCGTCAATCTGCGCCTGTGTGAGGGACGTCTTGCTCCCTCCGCTCGAAGGTGCGCCGCTAGCTGAGCTTCGGGGACTGCACCGGCGTGGGGCGCGGCGCGGGAGGTCGGCTGCTGGGGCTGGGGCGTGGATCCGGGACCGGCGTGCTCCGTTGCGACGTGCGGCTTCTTCGGGGTTCAAACGTCCTTTGCGCCGCGGTCAATACGGGTCGTTCGCCACGCCCGCCTCCACGGCGTCCCACAGCTCCACGAACCTTTCGCGCACCCACGGGTCGAGGGTTTCGGCCATGGCCTTCGGAAGCTGGGCCGCTCGGATGAGCTCCTGCACGTCCGCGAGATCCTTGAGACGATGCGGAGCGACCATGCCCGACGCGAGCTTGAGCTCGATCCACTTCTCGACCGGTAGGAGCGCGAACGGTGCGCCGCGGATGGCGGTCGTGGCCGGATCGGGGAACGCGATGGGCTTCGGCTTGTCGTCCCCGGGGTATCTGCCCGTGCTCAGCACGTCGATGTGGACGCCGAGTTCGGTGTCGATGAGCTTGCCGGTGCCCGGGACGCGTTCGGCGTAGCCGCAACCCAGCCAGCGGGACTTGAACGACTGCAGATCCTCCTCTCGCATGACGAGGTCGACGTCGACGGTCGCGCGACGGTGGCCGTACTCGTTGAGGGCGAGGGCGCCGATGATCGCATAGGGAATGCCCTCCCGTTCGAGGATTCCGACGATCTTCTCCGCGGCCTTCTGTGCTTCGGCCTGTCCCACGAAAAACCTCCAGCAGTAGTCCAGGCTCTCCGATAGCCGCGCCGCCGCACCTTCGGAGCGCCACGCCGTGCCCCACTCGCCGTCGTGCGGAACTCGCATCCGAGGGCGCAGACTAGCGCGACGGCCCGACGCCGACAACACGGCGACGAAGCGGCTCAGCACGCGCCCGTCCTCGATCGTCGTGAGACGCGGTCGAACGCGTCGAGCGCGGGCACCCGCACGCGCGTGTCGACGAACCCGGAAACCGGACCGACGCGATAGAGCCGCCACGCGCGCCCTTAGGGTCGTCCGCCGCCGCCGCCCCCGAGCCTCGTCGTCGAGGATCCAGAGCGGCGCGACTCCCGGCGCGGCGAGAATCATTCGCGCAGCGGTGGGGACGGCCCGAGAATCGTCCGTGCCTGCCCCACCTTCTTCACGAGGCGTCGCGCACTGGCCGCCGCGCGCGAACTGTCCCGCCACGCACTACCCCGCGGGCGCGGCACACACCTCCTCGTCGGACGCGGGAGCGCCGAGCACGTTGGCCGTGTACGCCGCGATGCAAGAGGGATCCGCGCCGACACCGCCGTCGCCTTGCGCTCCGGCGCCGCCGAGGCTCAGTAAATCCGAACTCGGTGCATCAACGTGCGAGGCTTCCCCTCGAACGCCGGCGCCTGGGCACCGCGGAGCCGAGCCGCGACGCAGTGGGCCGTGGCCGTTCCGGCGTAAGGTGGCTGAACGACACCGGCGGAACTCACCGCGCCGGACGCGACGAACGTCACCGCAACGACGGCCGTACCGGGGGGATCCGCGCCACGCCGGCAGTAGGCGGCCTGCTTCGAGGCCTCGGCGAGCACGGCCTTCGCCTGGGCCTCGTCGAACGCGCCGGCGGGCGCAGCGGGTGGTGGCGGCACCGCCTCGCCGACGCGCGCTGACGGGGCGGGTGCGGGCTGCTCGGCCGGGTCTGGCGGAGGCGCGATCGGTGCCTCGGGGGCCGCGGGCGGTGCTTCGGGCGTGGGATCGGCGGCGGCGAAGAGCGGAGCCGCCGCCATCGGACGCGGCTCCTCGACGACCTGATCGGGGATTCGTTCGTGGGGCGGGCGAGGGGGCTGCGGTGCTGCGCCGGAATGCGAGGGAGCCGCGGCCGGCGCCATCATCGCAGCGGCGGCGAACAGCGCCGCGATGACGAGATAGTGAACCGGCGCGCCCTGCGAGATGGCCGCGGTGTGTGGAGTGTCTGCCGCAGCAGCGGCGCGGTCGTCTCCCTGGTCCGACACGGAAGCGAGCCTACTCGCCGGGTACGGGCCCGCGCAACCCGGCCGCGCGCTCAGGGTCCCGAAGACGTCTTGCGGATCGAGAACAGCGGCGCCCACAGCCAGAGGGCGTTGACCGTGAGGACGAAGTTACCGAGCGAGATCAGCGGGAACGTGAGCTCGTGCCAGAGCGAGCTCGCGAAGAAGCAGAACAGGTAACCGACGGCCGCCGGGATGAAGCGCCGATCGAGGAAGATGCAGAACGCACCGGCGATGGAGAACCAGAGGAAGAAGTGCAGCACGAGCCCTTGCTTCGGGTCCATGCCCATGAGCATCGTGGCGCCGCGCAGGACGACCTGCGCCATGAGCGTGAAGATCACGATGGCGAAGGTCGTGCGGTTGATCCGTGATCGCATCATGCTCTCTCGTGCCCACAACCCCATGCCTGCGGCGACGGCGACGAAACCGAGCCCGATGAGGATCGACGCCTCGTGGCTGACACTCGAGCCCCCGTAGAAGTGGCCCACGAGCGGCGCCGTGGTCCACAGGACGCCGAGGACGAACATCACGAACGTACGGGTGCGCGAGCCGACCTTCGCATCCATGTCTTCGGCCATCGCGCGGAGCTTCTCCACCTCACGAGCGTTCTTCGCTTCGCGCTCGCGCGCCGCCTGAATGCTGGTCATCAGTCGGGACGGCGGGTCCTCCACCTCCGCCGCCATCATCGCGGCGGCTCGCGCGTCGCCGCGCCTGGCCTCCCGCTCGGCCATGGTGATCAGGGCGAGGCGCAGTGCCCCCCGCGCGGCCTCGTTGCCCGGCCACGCGTCGAGCGCGGCTCGAAACCCGAAGCGACACTCCCCGAGCAGGTCGTGGAGGCGCATCTCGCGTCCTGGCGACTCCTCTTCGTCCCGAAGCTCGTCCAGCAGCTCGTTCAGCCTGCGCTGCGCCTTGTCCGCCAGCCGCATCGACTCGCGATGGCGCAGGTACTCCTCCACGCCACGTTTCATGGCTTCGGCCGACTCGAGCCGATCCTCCGGCGCGTGGGCCATCGCCCTGCGACACAGGTCGGCGAGCTCGTTGGGGACCGAGGGCGGGACCTCGGGCGGCGAGGCGAGCACGCTGGCGAAGAGGCTGACCAGATCGTCTCCCAGGTGCGGGGGGCGCCCGACGACGACCTCGAACAGCGTCGCTCCGAGGAGGTACACGTCCGTGCGCACGCTGAGCGGCGGACCGTCTTCCATCCCGAGCATCTCCGGCGCCATGTAGGCCGGGGTTCCTGCCAGGTCCCTGGCGCTCGACGCGAGGGGAAGGCGCCCGTTGCCGTCGTCGCGCAGGCTGACCGCGATGCCCCAGTCCACGACGTAAACCTCGCCGAAGCCGCCGATCATCACGTTTTCTGGCTTGATGTCGCGATGGACGATGCCGCGTGCGTGCGCGAAGTGGATCGCGTTGCACACCTGAACGAGGACGCGCAGGTGCCACTCCTTGACGTCCGATACGCCGAACCTCGTGCGGACGGTCGCCTCGTCCGCGAGCAGGTGGCTCCACTCCAGGCCTTCGATCTTCTTGAGCACCACCATGGGCGCTCCGTCCGCGCCCACGGCCACGTCGTAAACCGGCACGACGTTCGGGTGCTCGAGGGCCCCCGTCACCCACGCTTCGCGCAGCAGACGCAGGGCCGCTGCCGCGTCACCGGCGACGCGAAGGGTCTTCACCGCGACGTCCCGGCCGACGCTCCTCTGATGGGCGAGCCGGACTATCCCCATGCCGCCCTCACCGAGGGTCTCGCGCATCTCCAGCGGCGTCCCGGAGACGACGTCGCGCCCGAGCTCCTGCAGCACTTCGAGGGCCCGTCCACCCTTGGTGTCGGGAGGGTCGACGGGAGGCTCGATGGTCGAGTGCGGACGGTGCTCCAGCGTCTCACCCTTGCCGCGGAGCGTGGCCCAGCGTGCCTCGACCGTTCGCGCGAGCCCGAGCGAGTCCTTCATCTCGGCCCGGTCGTCATACGTGGCCGCCCAGCGTGTGCGCCAGCCGACCGTAGAGCGCGGCGGCGGCGGTCACGTCGGACTCGCAGAGTTCGCGGAAGTCGTCGCAACGGAGACGCAAGACGCGAGCGGGCTCCTGCGCGACGCAGAGATCCGTCGCGCGGCCACCGCCGACGAGAGACTCCGGATACACCAGCGCCGATGGACCGACGGTCCAGCCATCGGGAGCCGTCACCCGCCCGTCGAGCACGATGTAGGCGACGCGGTCGTTCGTCGCGAACCGCGGGAGATGGTCCCCGACCGCGAACTTCTCCTCCACGGTCGTGCGGAGCACCAGGCTCACGATCTCCTCCGCCAGGTCTTGAACGAGCGGGCACTGCGAGGCGAAAGCCAGATCTCGAGCCGCGAGTCCGCCATCGTAGCGCGTGCGATCGAGTCGTCGCTCGTTGATGTCCACCACGATGGCCGTCGCGTTGTCGTCTCCGCCGGCGTCGAGCGCCGCGCGCACGAGCGCGTAGGCCGTGGACTCGGCGCTCCCCGCCCGCGCGAGCTTCTGCAGCACCTGCTCCGTGTGCGGACCATGAACCCCGTCGGAGCAGAGGATGATCCGATCGATCGAGGCCAGCTCGACGAAGACCTCGTCGATCTTCGGCTTGCGCTTCTCGATCCCGACGGCGCTGGTGAGCGCGCGCTGGTCCACCAGGTTCGACGGCGAGTCCACGCCGCGGGCCGCCAGGGACACCCCGATGGTCTGGTCCGACGTGAGCTGAACGGTGGCGGCGGGACGGGTGACGTACGCCCGACCATCCCCCACGTGGACGAGAAATCCCTTGTCGGCGACCAGCAGCAGCGCGTCGAGCGTGCAGCCCATTCCGCGGCGCGCGGGGACGCGCTGGGCCTCCGCGAGCACGGCCTCGTGGGCGAGAAGCACCGCACCCGCGAGCACACCGAAGACGGCCGTCCGGGCTTCCAGCGTCGGAGACTGCAGGTACGCGTCGTAAGTCGCTACCGCCTCGGCGGTGTTGCACCCATGGAGCAAGGCATCGAGGCACACGGCGACCGCGACCTCGCCCGCGGCGTGACGTCCCATGCCGTCGGCCAGGGCGAACAGCCCCAGGTTCATGTCCACCCGCCACGCGTCCTCGTTGTGCTCGCGCACGAGCCCCACGTGGGACAGACCCGCGTAGTTCACCGCGTAGTCGAAGCGGGGCACGCCCCAGGCCATCGCTCAAGCCGCCGCGTCGGCTTCCAGCTCCTGGAACAGCGGGCCCAGCTCGGGACGGCTGCGCAGGGGCGCACAGAAACGGGTCGCCAGCGCCAGGAGCTGGCCCTCCAGCTCCTCGGCCTTTCCGCCGAGGTTACCGACCTGGGTCTCACACTCGCTCTGCTCCTTCTCGATCTCTTGCTCGTGATTCTGGAGCGCCAGCCGCAGGGCCTGGATCTGGAAGTCCAGATCGGCGACGAAGCCCTTCTTCTCGGTGGCGACCCGCTCGCAGGCGCGCAGCTCGTCGCGCACGACGAGCCACGCCTCCACGGCGGCCGCACCGCCGCGGTACGCCTTCGCGAGGTCCGCGTACGGCTCCTGGAACCCGCTTCGGCCCTCCCAGCGCACGATTTCCTGGTGGGTCGCCACGAACGCCTCTCGCGCGCTCGCGAAGCGCTCTCGCGCGGCGTCGCATCGCGCCTCTTCCTCCTTGGCGTCGTTTCGCGCCTTGCTGGCGTCGATTCCCAGCGCGTCGACGGCGTTGCCGAACCGCTGACGACCATCGCGCCCTCGGGTCTCGACGGCCTCGAGCTTTCGCTGCGCCTGGACGGCCTTTCCCCGCAGCACCGCGATCTCGCGCACCAGCTCCTTCACTTCGCGCAGGAGGCCAGCCTGCTCGGTCGGCGGCTGCGCGCCGTAGACCTTCTGCAGCATCTGCTCGAAGAGCACCGTGCGCTTCGCCCAGCGGTCGATGGCGACGGGCGGCAAAGTCGGCGCCGGTTCTCGAGAGCTCGGTTGATCCTGCGGAACTTCTGCGGGGACTCGGATCCCTATGGCTCCCGCGAGCGCGAGCAGGTCCTTGTGAACCTTGTGCGCGTCCACCGGCCGGTCCTTGGCGGCCTTCGCCATCAACTCCACGACCAGCGCGTCGAGTTGCTCCGGAACGGTGGGGTCCTTGCTCTTGGGGTGCGGAGCCGCTTCCTTCAGATGCTTGATGAAGAACGTCGCGACGTCGGGTGCGTCGAAGGGCAGCTCGCCGACCAGCATCTCGTACATGATGACCCCCACGGCGTAGAGGTCCGCCGCAGGTCCGGCGTCGATCGACGTGATCCGCTCCGGAGCCATGTACTGGGGGGTGCCGAACACCTCGCCGGCACCGGTGAGCCGGCTGTCCTGCATCGACCTGGCGATCCCGAAGTCGAGCAGCTTCACGGTCTCGCCACCGCTCCGCAGTCTCTGCAGGAAGATGTTCTCCGGCTTCAGATCGCGATGAATCACCTCGAAGTCGTGGGCGCGCGCCAGGGCGCGGGAGATCTGGATCCAGATGGGCAGGGCTCGCTCCAGGGGCACCTTGCCGCGCTCGACGACGTCCGCCAGGGACTCACCATCCAGCAGCTCCATCACCAGATACATGCTGCCGTCCTGGGTCTCTCCCTGGTCGAAAATCTCGATGATGTTCGGGTGCGCGAGCGTCTGGGCGGCCTTGGCTTCGCGACGAAATCGTTCGCGAATCACCTCGTTCTTCGCCAGCGCGGCGTTCATGATCTTCACCGCGCAGGGGCGATCCACGAGCTTGTGCTGCGCCCGATACACGGTGGCCATCCCACCCTCGCCGATCACGTTCTCGATCACGTACCGCCCGGCGAGGGTCGTCCCGATGCGCGGGTCCGGAATGTCGACGAGCGACGTCCCGTCGACGAAGCAGGTCACGCTCTCGCTCGGGTACTTGAGCTTGCACTGCGGGCACTGCTTCATGGCGAGCGGCCCATCAAGATAATCCAATGTCGCCGGGGGGCCTACCCGGGTGGCCGCCGCCCCACGGCGGAGCTTTCCGCCAGGGCCCGTCCCGTTCGAACCGACGACATTTTCCCCGGTACGCGGCGCCGTGCTATCCGCGGGCCATGGCGAAGGCGGCCGCCGGCCCGAAGATCAGCGTCCCGGCGCCTCACGACGACCGCGTCCGCCTCGGGCGTGTCGGCATCGTCTCCGTCGTCGGATTCGCGATCGGCATTGCCTGGCCTGCGCTCGCGGGCAAGTCCCTGGTACCCCGAGCACCCAACGCGGACGCCGATCCAGCGGTGAAGGCTCCATCGTCCGCGGAGGCGCCCACCGACGACTCGCCACCCCCGCCGGTCGCGGCGACCGCGGAGGCGCCCAAGGCGGAACCCGCGACGACGGACCAGCAGCTCGTCGTGGTGGGCGAGCCCACGGTGACGAGCTGCCGCAACACGGGGGGCCAGCGGATCACGGAGTGCGACGTCGTCGATTTCGACGAGGCCGCCAAGGCGCGCATCGCCGCGCTGGCGTCGTGCGACGCCGCGAAGGGCGTCGCAGGCTCGCTGTCACTCGGGTTCGACCTCGACTTCGGAACCAACAAGATCGTCCGCATCCACGCCGGGAAGAGCACCACGATTCCGGAGAGCACGACGACCGCTCTCCTGCGCTGCGCAGAGAAGGAGTTCGAGTCCGCGACCATCGCGGGTCTGCAGCACCGACACGCCCAGTACACGATCTTCTACTCCGCGAAGTTCATCCCACCCGGCGAGCTCCAGCCCTCCACGGCGACCGCCGACGGCGGCACCGGCGTGGACACACCGGCCAGCGGCCTGGTGACGGTCTCGTGGGACGTCGCCCTCGTGCGCGACTCACCGAAGGACGGCGCCCTGGTGGCCCGTGTCCTGCACGGTACGCGCGTCGCCGTGAAGGCCAGGCGCGGCGACTGGTACAAGATCAGCTACGACTCGAAGGGCAACGAAGGCTGGGTCTACCGGGCCGCCATCGGGCTCTGAGCCCAACCTGCCGGCGCGACCGCCCGATGGGGTCCACGCCGTGCTAGTGTGTCGCTCGCGTGGCCGACGACACCCGGGACAAGCCACTGGACGCCGTGCTCATCCATGGCGCCACGCCCGACGGTGCCCACGAGGTCCTGCGCCTGAGGAACGGCCGCGTCGAGGTCGGAATGCTCCGCCGAATGGAGGAGGGGCGACCCATCCACGGCGAGGTCGTTCGGCTCGAGCCGCGCGAGGAGTTTCCGCTGCTCTGCGACGTCGAGGTCGTGCTGCCCCGGGCGGATGCGACCGCACCGCCCAGCGTCCGGAGCGGGCCACCGCAGGTCGCCACCGAGCGTTACCGCGCCAACTGGGACGCCATCTTCCGCACGCGACGCGACGAACCGACGCTGTACAACTAGCGGAGGCGGCGGCACGATGCGCCTCGCGCCATGGGTGCCCGTCCCGCGTTCACGTTCCAGGAGCTGATCCACCAGCGCGGCACGGACGCTGCCACCCGTGACAAGGTCGTGGCACGCCAGAACGCGCGAACGCTGACGTACGGTGAGCTCGAGGTCCGCTCGGTGGAGCAAGCGAACGTCCTCGCGAGCTGGTGTCGGGGGACGCCACGCAAGGTCGCTGTGCTCATGCGCAACGACATCGAGTTTCTGGTGACGTACGGCGCTTCAGCCTACGCCGGCGCGATGATCTTCCTCGTGAACACGAGCCTGGGCGGAAGCGTGCTGGAGCAGGTGCTCGCCAGGAGCGGCGCCGACGTCATCATCGTCGATCGCGAGCACCTGGCGAAGGTCGAAGCCGCTCTCCCCGCGCTCGGCATCTCCCGAGAGCGGGTGCTCGTGGTCGGGGAAGGCGGCAACCTCGACGCGGCCCTGAAGGACACTCGTGAGGCGCTGGGCGACCGCGTGGCCGAGCCGCCGGACGTCGGGGACATGGGACCCGCATCGCCGTGGATGGTCATCTACACCTCGGGAACGACCGGAGTGCCGAAGGGCGTCATCAGCTCTCATGGGAAGGTCCGCGGCATCGGCCTGGCCGTGGCGCATCTCATCGGTCTGCGCGCGGACGACGTGGGCTACGTCTCGATGCCGCTCTTCCACTCGAACGCGGTGTGGCTCAACTGGATCCCCGCGATGCAGGCGGGTGCGTCGATCGCCATCCGAGAACGGTTCACGGCGTCGGGGTTCGTGCAGGACGTCTTCGAGTACGGCGCCACGTTCTGGAACTACGTGGGGCAACCCGTCCACTACGTCCTCGAGGCCATCGAGGCGGCGCACGGCGGCGACCGCGAGCGAATTCGCCGCGAGGTGGCGGAGCACCCGAAGAACTCCATGCGCATGGCCGTGGGCACCGGCGCCAGCGGCAGCGAGCGGCGCCGCTTCATCGAGTACCTCGGGCTCGACTGGGTCTACGAGAACTACGGCAGCACCGAGGCCGAGATCACGGCGTGGTGCATGCCGGGGGACCCCATCGACAGCGTCGGAGAGGTCGCCGACGGGGCCGTCACGATCATCGACGAAGCCGGCAACGACTGTCCGCCCCTGGACACCGACGCTTCCGGAAATCCGACGAACTACCTGGCGGCGGTGGGCGAGATCGCGCGCCGAGGCACCATGGGGCTCTTTCAGGGCTACCACGACCTGCCCGACGCCAGCGCCAAGAAGGTGAAGGACGGCATCTACCATTCCGGTGATCTCGGCGCGATTCGCGAGATCGACGGCAAGCGGTACCTCTACTTCATCGGACGCACCGACGACTGGATCCGGAAGGACGGCGAGAACTTCAGCGCCGAGACCGTGGTGGACATGGTCAAGTCCTTCCCCGGCGTCGATCGAGCCGCGGCGTACGGCGCTCCGCACCCCGTGAGCGACGAGTGGGTCATGGTCGCGATCCGGATGCGCGCCGGGGCGTCCTTCGATCCGAAGGCGTTCTACGACCACTGCCGCGACGAGGTCACCCGGGGGCGCGACCTGAAGTGGCTGCCCGATTTCGTTCGCGTGGTGGACGACTTCGAGTGGACAGAGACCCACAAGATCAAGGTCAGGATGCTCAAGGGAGTCCACTACCACCCGGATCGGACCGACCGCGTCTGGTTTCGCGAGCGCGGCGACGAGACCTTCAGGCCGTTCGGGCGGGCGGAGTTCGAACGTCTGGAAGCGGACTTCGCGAAGTCGGGCCGCTCCAGCCTGCTCGTTCCTCGCTGAGGCATGAGGCCGCTCGGCGTCACGGCGTTCGTCATGACCGCGGTCGCCGTGGCGACCACCGGCTGCGAGCGGCGCGAGAAGAGCGAGGCGGCTCCGTCCGTCTCGCCGGCAACGCGCCCCGTCGTGGAGTCCGCGGATCTCGACGCGCGGGTCCCGCTGGCCGTCGGCCAGTGGACGCGCCATCGGCGGCGCGACGCCACCGGCGCCGAGAGCGTGCTCGTCTACCGCATCGTCGCGCAGGAGCGGAACGCGTTCGTGCTCGACGTGACCGAGGAAGGCGGCTCCGCTCCGCGACGCTTTCAGTTCCTGATCGACGCCGGCGAGCGTGCGTCGCCCGACGCGGCGCGTCTCGTGGCGATCCGGATCCAGCTGCCGAACGGCGAGCTGCGAGAGCTGCGCGGAGGGGCTGCGGCCGCTTCCGGCGAGCAGCACTCGCGCAGCCTGGCCGCCGTGGGGTTGGGGCCCATCGCCGGGCAGCGCGAGGACGTCACCGTCACGGCGGGAACGTTTCGTGGATGCTACCGGCGTCGCGTCGAGGGCTCGCTCTCGGGCGCGAAGACGCCGGGGACGGCGTGGAACCACCCCGCGGTCCCCATCACCGGCCTGGTGAAGTCCGTGGCGGACGACGGCGCCACGGTCGAACTCGTCGGGAGCGGTCGCGAGCCGAGTTCGACCGCCCCCCCGGCGGCGCGAGCGTCGGCCGGAGCCGGGTCCGCCGCGCCGTGAGTCAGCTTCCGCAGGCGATCTGCGTGAAGACGACCGGGTCGGTCGGGTTGCACCGATCGTCGTTCTCGGCTCGGAGCAAGCCGTCCGCCCCGACCGCACCGGTGAACCTGTCCTCGCAGTAGTGCCCGCGCTCGGTCGGCGCCCAACCCCGGATCTTGCGCGTGAGCGCCCAATCGACGCCCGAGAACTCCACCTTGCCGTCGGCGTGGACCCGACCTTCGGCGTTCATGCGGACGGTGAAGTGCGCGAACGTGTCGCCGACCGGCGGCGTGCTCGCCAGCTCGTCACCGTACCAGGACTCCACGTCGATGCGTCCCACCAGGGTCGCGCTGCCGGGCTGGACGCGCTCGACGCGAAGCGTGAAGCGGTACCAGGCGGGCTTGTGCTGCGCGAACTGCTGGCCGCGCCAGGTGCCGGTCAGGTCGCCGCACTTGCGAGGCGCGCCGAACAGGTGCGTCGGATCGAGCCCCGCGAGCGCGAACGGCTGATCACCGGACGGGAGCGACGCCACCGCCGCCGCCTCGGCCTCGTCGTCCGTGACTCCGTCTCCGCCGGCCCCGGCCACACCGCCGGGAACGCGCAGCGGCAACACCTCGAGCAGTCCGGACGGCGCCTCCACGGCGGCGAGCAAGCGAAAGCCGTCCAGCGCGCCGACCTTGAATCCGCTCCCCATGGGCTCGAAGGTGCCGCCGACCTCCCGAGCCAGGAGCTCTGCCGCGCGTTCACTGCCGAGCACCGCCACCGCATCGGGCTCGACGTCGGCTCCGAGCAGCATCCTGTCGAGCACTCCGAGTTCCGTCCGTGCGACGACGACCTCGCCAGGCGCCAGCTCGATCTCGGTGAGTTCCTCGCCCCCTACGAGGGAGACTCGCGATCCCGCCGCGACCTCGACCGGGAGCACCCCGCTCTGAAGCGTCCCGTCCACCTCGAACGCCCAGCCGGCTTCCCGGGCGGAGCGCTCGGTCACGACCCACGCGGCCTCATCGGGGTTCTGCCCGCCGCACGCGCCCGCGAAGGCTGCCAGCGTCACGACCCAACCTGCTTGCTTCATGGCTCACTCCCTTCGCGGCGCACGCGCCGCGTCAATTGCTCGCCGCTCGACTCCGCGGAGCCCGCCGGCCGTTCATCGACCTTCGAACGCCGCGGAAGTTCCTCTTCGTCCAGGATTCATCGACCCGAGGTGGGACCGGCAGGCGCCGCGAAACCTTGGCCCGCGGCGCTCCGCGTTTCAGTCCTGGCAAGACGAGTAGCCCATGAGCCGATCGAACGGCTCGCACTGATCTCCACCGGTGCACCCTGCATTGCTGCGGCAGACGACGGACCCGTTGCTGCAGGAAGCCTGACAGAGGACCGCCGAGACGCCGCCCAGGGCGTGGTTGGCGCAGCACACCTGACCGCTCGGGCAGTCGTTGGAGTCGTCGCAGTGGATCTGGATCCCCGTGAGGCACGTGTTGGGGAACGTCGGGATGCAGCCGTTGATGGGAAACCCGCGGCAGCACAGCTCGTTGGGGATGCTGCAGGTGGCCGACTCGCAGCGAATCTGGCCCTGGCCTGGTGAGCCCCCGGTGCCGCCCGTGGCGCTCGTTCCACCCGCCCCCGCACCGCTGGCTCCCCCGGTTGACGCGCCGGCGGCGTTCCCCGCCCCCGCACCGCCGGCCATCCCGGCGCCGGCCGCGCTACCGGCCGCCCCACCCGCCGCTTGACCTGCGAGACCGCCGGTCGCGTCGGTACCACCGTCGCCCCCGGCGCCCGACCCCGCGCCGCCGGCGCTCCCACCGTTGCCGGACGATCCCGCGCTGGCGTCGGCACCCGACGCCCCGGAGCTGCCCGCGGAGGCCCCGGACGCACCCGCGGCGCCATCGGCGTCAGCGCCGCCCTGGCCACCGGAGAACAGGTCGGAATCACCGGATCCACCGCAGGCCACGACCACACCGGCCAACGCGATCCCCCACGCCAACCTCACCATGGGGCGCAGTCTGCCACACGCGTCGCTCGCGCGCGAGACGCCCGTCAGAACGCGGCGAGCAGCGCGAGGACCTGGCTGCGCGCGAGCGCGAAGGTCGCGTCCACGCCGCGGCGGCGTGCGTAGTACACGCTCGCACCCTCCCAGGCGTCCCCGGATCCCACGAACCACTCCACGGGCGTCGACCGGTCGCCGAGACCTTCGGCTCGAAGGACGCGCACGGTGAGGACCGGCTCGGCTAGCCCCTCGTGGGGCCTCGCAGCGCCGACGTGCACGGTACCGTCCGCGCGCAACGCCGTGAGCAGGTCCACGATCTCCCGAACCTTCCCCGGCGTGACGGACACGTCTCCCGCGGCGACCGAGAACCCCGCGCCGTCCTTCTCGAGGCGCAGCGAGCTGCCCTGCCGGCGCAGCTCGATGCGAACCGTCTCGGACGGATCGACGATGAAGGCGCTCCTGTCCACGAGCCACGCCCGGAGCCTGTCCGTCGCCAACCTGCCGAGAACGAACACGCCCGGATCGCCGTCGATGGACGCGTACACGCCACCGGGAGCGACGTCACCGAGAACGAGCACGCGCTCGACGGCCGATGCATCCCCCGAGGTGACGCGCACCGTGACCTTCCCGGACGGCCTGGTGAGTCCGAAGGTCCCATCGTCGCGATCGGCCACCCACCGTTCGGCACGCACGTTGGACACGGTGTCCAGCAGGTCGGCCGCGAGCCCATTGTCCACCGAGAAGCCCGGCGGCTCGTGGAGCGTGAAGCTGCCCGACGCGTTGCGCTCGAGGTGCTGCCTCACTTCACCGTACTCCACGCGCACGTCCCGAACGTCGCTCGCCTCCACGGCGAGCACGCGCGTGCTCCGCACGAGCGCCGCGTCCGGTCCGAGCGCGCGGGCGACGTCCCGGGAGACGAGCAGCACCGCGCCGTCGTGCTCGCGCCGGACGTGCACGCTCCCGTCCTTCCCTTCGCGCCCCACCGCGATGACCTCGCGGCGCACCTTCTCGTCCGACTCCGCGACGCTCGTCAGCTCGACGCGGCCGGCGGGCGCGTCGAGGCCGACCGTCGCGAGGTCGCCCACGTCCACCAGGCGCCCGCGCGCCGTCACCATCTCGAAGAGCCGCTTGTTGCCGGCGTCCTCCTCTATCTCCGCGTCGCGCGGCTTTCGCAGGACGTACCCCGCCTCCTTCCGCGCCACCTCGAGGGTCCTGTCGCCGTACACCGCCGACCACGCCTCGACCTCGTCCCGCCGGAGCGTGAACAAGCTCGCGTCCACCAGCTCACTCTCGGTCGTCGCGAGGCCCTCCATCACGCTCTTCGGGACGCACGCCGCCACGGGGTCCGGTTCGCTCCGGATGGCGATGACGTCTTCGGCGGCGTCGGGGCAGGTGCCGCCGACCTCGACGACTCCCCGGGGCCGACCACCGCTCGGGACCATCGTCACCTTCACCGTGGCGGCGCCGGCCATGGCCTTCGTGGCAACGGACCGCTCGACGAAGTGTTCGGCTCGGGTGCGAGCGAACTGCAGCAGAATCCGGTCCAGCGCCTCGCGGTTGACCCGCCGGTCGGCGGCCATCGCGTCGAAGCGCCAGCCGCCCCACTCGGCGCGTTTCAAACGGCGGGTCCCCCCTCGGCCCTCGAGGATGAGGCGATCGAGGGACGACGAGAGGTACGGCATGAGCAGCCGCTCGCGGAACGTCGCGGCGTTCGCGTCGAGCTCGGCGGCGAGGGTCTTGGACACGATGCCCACCGCCGGACGCGGTACGCCGTCACCGTCCACCTCGACGTACACCGATCCGGGCGGCGTGGGCGCTTCGCTCCCGATGCGGAGGCGGTACCCGATGGTGCCCATCCGGACCCGTACCACCCAGCGTGGCGCATCGAGCCCGAAGCGCGCGCGATCGACCTCCCCCGACGAGATGGGTCGCGCCCACGTCGCCAGCTCCAGGGTCGAGAGGAATCCGTGGACGGCCGCCACGTCCGCCTCCTCCTTCACCGGCGCCGTGATCATCCAGTCCCCCAGCCCGGCGTCGTCCAGAGCGGACCGCTCGAGGACGACCTCACCGTCGCCGCGCTCGATCTTCACGAGCGTGACGTCGTCGTCACGCCACGCCGCGAAGAGGTTGTTCTCGCGGCGTTCCAGCTCGGACGTCGTCACGCTCTGCGAGGTCGCCAGCACCGCGATGACGCTCGCGACCGCCAGCGCGATGAGGACGGTGTTCGTGACCCTCTGGACGGTGCCGGTCGTCATCGTTTCCCCTCGCGCGCCGGGCGCCGTCGCGAATCACGCTCCACCGTCCGACGCCGGTACATGAGCAGGAGCCCCAGCAAGAGCGCCGTCCCCGGCATGTAGAGGAGCACGTAGCGCAGCACCTCTGCGGTCGACTCTTCGGTGAGCCGGAGCCCGGCTTCGGCCGCGGGCTTCTCGGGAACGTCGAGCAGGGCGGGGCGCACCGTGAGCCAGGAAACGGAGCTCTCGATGAATGCGCGCACGCCGACGAGGCCTGCGTCGCGCCAGTTTCTGCCCCATGCCGCGCTCGCCGTTCCGACGACGACGACGCGCGGACCGTGCTGTGCGTCGCCGCGCTTCGGGAGCTCCGACGCCATGGCCACCGCGAACGGCCCCTTCACGTCGCTATCCGACGGCTGCACGGCGCGGCCTTCGTTCACGAAGGGACGTATGTCCCGGAACCCGAACGACGCGTCGCTCGTGGTCAGCAGGGTCACGGCCATGGGTCCGCCCTCTACCGACTTCATGCTCTGGGCACCGCTCAGGAGGACGCGCACGGGACGTTCCTCGTCTCCAACCAGCCCCTTGGTGATCTCGTGCTGCCCGGGTCGAGCGAAGAACGTCTCACCCGCGCCGGAGGGGAGCCGCGCGTCCGGGCTCGTCTCCACGATGAAGTCCTGCCCCAGCGCGACCCCGGCGGCGCGCGTCACGCCCTCGAGCCCGGTCGGCGCGATGCGACTGTCGGCGTCGAGCAGCGGGTTCAGGAGCAGGAGCAGGCTTCCGCCTTCGCGAAGGTAGCGCAGCAGCGGCTCCGCCTCCGCGGGCGCGAACTTCTCCTCGGGACCGGCGACCACGACGAGGCGACAGCCGGTGAGCGACTCCTCCTTCGCCTGCGACGTCAGGTCGATCGACCTCGACTCGTAGTTGTTCTTCTCCAGGCGGAACCGGAGCTCGGCGAGGCCGTTCGGTCCGCCGTCGTCGATGGAAATCTCGCCGTGCCCGGTGGAGAAGCAGAGCGTCGCCTTCTCGGACCCGAGGACGTTGCGGATCGCACCGGTGAGGGACTGCTCCAGGCGCGACTTGGCACGTCCCTCGTCGTCGTAGGCGAAGAAGTCTCCCGACGTGAGGAACCACCGCTTCGCACCGCGGGAGACGACCACCACGGCGTCCGTGACGAGCCGGCCGTCCTCGGTCTTCCCCTCGACGCGAATCCCGTACTCCTGCTGCAGCGCGAGAAACTGGGCCGGATCGCGATCCGGATCGACCCACCGCGGAGCAAGCTGGCGCGTCTCGCCACCGTACGCGTCGAGCATGTGCCGGACGGTCAACGCGAGCGGATCACTCTGGGCGAGGAAGACCGTGACCTCGACGCGCTCGGACAGTCCGTGCAGCGTCTGCTTCGTCGCCTCGGTCAGCGTGTAGAGCCGCTCCGTCGTGACGTCCCAGCGGTGGTAGAAGCGGGTGACGAGCACGTTCACGCTCATCGCCAGGACGGCGGCAGCGAAGACGCCGGCGGCGGCGAGCCAGCGGCCAGGCGCCGCACGCGACACGCTGTCCGCCCGCCGGGCTCCGGCGTCCGGCTTCGCGACGTCCGCGGCGCGCTCCGACATCAGCCCCACCTCCAGGAGTCGACGACGCGCACCGTCACGAAGAGCGGAAGAAGGATCAACGTACCGAACCAGACGAGTCTCCTGAGGTCGACGATGCCCTTCGCCAGCTCATCCATCTGCGACAGGACCGAAACGTGCGCGCAGAGATCACGCATGAGCCCCGGGGCGAAGATGTACTCGCCCACCCCCACGATGAAGAGTCCGAACACCACCAGAGCGCTCATGAGGAAGGCGAGGAGCTGACTCCGGGTCATGGCGCTCATCAGCATCCCGACGGAGACGTAGCCGGCGCCCACGCCGAAGATTCCAGCGTAGCTCGAGCCCACGACGGCCCAATCCACCTGCCCCGTGGTGCGGAGGATCCAGACGTAGAGCACCGTTGGCGCCCACATCAGGACGTAGGTGGTGAGCGTGGCAAGGTACTTGCCGAGCACGACCGCCGTGGCGCCCACCGGGGCCGTGAGCAGCGCCTCGATGGTTCCGCTCCTGCGTTCCTCCGCGAACAGGCGCATGGTCAGCGCGGGGCAGATGAGCAGCAGCGTGACGACCAGGAAGATGGACTGTCCGAAGTAGGCCTGGATGGGCCCACTGTCGACCGACAGCTCGGTCATGTTCGCGTAGTGCGAAACCATCCACGCGAAGCTCGCGCCCTGCAGGAGCAGGAAGACGAACAGGAGGGCCCACGCGAGCGGCGTCACCCAGAGGCTGAGCATCTCGCGGCGATACACGGCGAGAAAGCCGCTCACGGCGCCTCCCGCTCGGACTCGGAGCCCTCGGCGCGAGGTGCGTCGGCGCCGGTGAGCTGCGCGAAGACGTCCTCGAGGGACGCCTTGGCGAGCGACGCTTCGCGAACTCCCACCCCCGCGGCCACCAGCGCAGCCACGACGCGCTCGACGACGTCGGCGCCGCGCACCGCTTCCTCGAGTTCGACCCTGAACGCCCCCTCGCCTGCCGACTCGCGGGAGGCCGCCGCGACCCCCGGGATCGAAGCCGCGACTTCGGCCCCGCGTTCGGCGTCCGTGACGACGAACGTCGCCGCGGTGGAGCGGCGCTCGGCTCGGACCTCGTCGATGGTGCCGCTCATGACGAGCCGTCCGCGATCGATGACCACCGCGCGGGTGCACGTGGTCTCCACCTCGGGGAGGATGTGCGTCGAGACGAGAATCGTGTGCTCCTCACCGAGAGCCTTCACGAGCTTGCGCACCTCACGGATCTGGTTCGGATCGAGCCCTGCCGTCGGCTCGTCCAGGATGAGCAGCGGCGGACGCGCGACGAGCGCGTCGGCCAGACCGACGCGCTGCCGGTAACCCT
>CAZARU010000037.1:54232-58588 GCA_964487605.1 uncultured Polyangiaceae bacterium | reverse complement strand
CTCAAACCGGCGCTGGCGCGCGGCGAGCTGCGCTGCGTGGGCGCCACGACGCTCAACGAGTACCAGAAGCACGTCGAGAAGGACGCGGCGCTCGAGCGGCGCTTCCAGCCGGTGTACGTGGGCGAGCCCGACGTGCCCGGGACGATCGCCATCCTGCGCGGCCTGAAGGAACGCTACGAGGTGCACCACGGGATCCGAATCCGCGACGCCGCGCTCGTGGCCGCGGCGACCCTCAGCCATCGCTACATCACGGAGCGGTTCCTGCCGGACAAGGCCATCGATCTCGTCGACGAAGCCGCCAGCAAGATCAAGATGGAGATCGACAGCCTGCCGTTCGAGATCGATCAGATGGAACGACAGCTCCTGCAGCTCAGGATCGAGGAGCAAGCGCTGAAGCGCGAGCGCGACAAGGCGTCGAAGGCGCGCCTGGCGGACCTGGCGAAGGAGGTTTCCGACCTGAGCGCGCGTCGCGATACGGCGCGCGCCCAGTGGCTCCGCGAGAAGGACATCATCAACCGCGTGCGGGATCGCCAGAAGGTGCTCGAGGAGCTTCGCCTGGAGGAGGAGCGTGCGCGACGTGCCGGTGACCTGGGCAAGGCCGCCGAGATTCAGTACGGAAAGATCCCCGACAACGAGAAGGCCATCGAGGCGGCTCGCGCGGAGCTCGTCACGGTGCAGAGCGACGGCCCGTACCTGAAGGAAGAGGTCACCGAGGAGGACGTCGCGCAGATCGTCTCCAAGTGGACCGGTGTGCCCCTCTCCAAGATGCTCGAGAGCGAGATGGCGAAGCTGCTCCGCATCGAGGACGACCTTCGGCAGCGAGTGGTCGGGCAGGATCCCGCGCTGGAAGCCGTCGCGAACGCCGTGCGACGGTCTCGTGCGGGCCTCGGCGATCGCAATCGTCCCATCGGGTCGTTCCTGTTCATGGGACCGACGGGCGTGGGCAAGACGGAGACGGCTCGCGCCCTCGCGGAGTTCATGTTCGACGACGAGCGGGCCATGATTCGCGTCGACATGAGCGAGTACATGGAGCGGCACGCCGTGTCGCGCCTGATCGGCGCGCCCCCGGGCTACGTCGGCTACGACCAGGGCGGGCAGCTCACCGAACCCGTCCGGCGGCGACCCTACAGCGTCGTTCTCTTCGACGAGGTGGAGAAGGCGCATCCCGACGTGTTCAACACCCTGCTGCAGCTCCTCGACGACGGGCGACTGACCGACGGACAGGGACGGACGGTGGACTTCAAGAACACCGTCGTGATCCTGACCAGTAACGTGGGATCGGCCGACATGGCCGCGATCGAGGAGCGGCGCGATCTGGACGAGCACGCGAAGGCCGAGGCGATGAGCCGCACCGCCAGCGACGCAGTGAAGGTGGTCTTCCGCCCCGAGTTCATCAATCGGCTGGACGAGACCGTGGTGTTCCGCCGGCTCGGGCGGGACCAGATCCGCGCCATCGTGGACATCCAGCTCGAGCACGTCGCGGAGCGACTCGCCGACCGCGAGCTCACGCTCGAGGTGACGTCGGCGGCCAAGGATCACCTCGCCGCAGTCGGCTGGGATCCGCAGTTCGGCGCACGACCGCTCAAGCGCGCGATCCAGCGTCACCTCGAGGACGCGCTGGCGCGGCGCCTGCTCGGCGGCGAGTACCTGCCGGGCGACGGCGTGGTCGTGGACGAGCGCGGCGGAGCGCTCGCATTCTCGCGGCGCCCGGCGCCCGACGCGGACGTGAAGGACCCGCGCGCGCCGACGGAGTCACCCGTCGCCCGCGCGTGACCGCGCGCGGCGGCCGAAGCACGAAAGGCCGCGGCATCCACCACGGCCTTCGTGAGCCTTGCAGCCGGGAACGGCGAGGCTAGGCGCCGGAGCCGCCCCCGCCGGCCATGCCGGCCGCGCCACCGGTCGTGCCACCGGCACCGCTCGAACCGCCACCGGAACCGCCGGCGCCACCGGAGCCGCCACCGGAGCCGCCCGCACCGCCGCCGGAGCCCCCCGCGCCGCCGGAGCCGATGGGATTGCCGTCGCAGTCCACGGTGGCCGTCGCGCCGAAGAGCGTCGGATCCACGCAGCCGAGACCCAGGAGGTCGTCCTGGACGCCACAGGTCGTCCCGTCTTCCTTGCAGCAGCCGGGGAACGTGAAGCCCATCAGCGACTCTTCGGGGCAGTCGGTGTCGGCCGTTCCAGGCTGACCCGCCTCGATGCAGTCGGGCCCGAGGAGCGATACGGTGAAACCGCACTTCATCAGCGCCGTGTTGCAGCAAGCCACGGCGATGTCGGGGATGGGGAGCATCGCCTCGGCGCAGGTCTCGCCGCCGCACATGACGACCATTCCGCTGCCCGCGGAGCCGCTCGAGCCGCTCGAGCCACTCGAACCGCTGGAGCCGCCGCTGCCCGCGGAACCACCGGTGCCAGCGGAGCCGCCGCTGCCCGCGGAGCTCCCCGCCGACCCGCTCGAACCACCCGAACCCTTGTCGCCTTCGTCATCGCTGCTGCACGCCGGCGCGGCGGTGAAGACGGCTAGGAGACCCAGTGCAGAAAGGACCTTGAAGGTTTTCGACGTCATGCGCTCCACCTCGGCTTGAGACGCGGCGAGGCCAGGCTGCGCCGCGGATGAGAAGAAAGGGTATCGGTCTCGACGGGAAGCAGTATAGCCCGGGCGCCCGCCGTGGCCACTTCCACGCGGAGGCCGGTTCCGTGGGTGTCCGCCCCGGCCCCCCTCAAATGTCGAGATTGCGAACGTTCAGGGCGTTCGTCTCGATGAACTGGCGGCGCGGCTCGACCTGATCCCCCATCAGGAGCGTGAAGAGCTGATCTGCGCCCGTCATGTCGTCGATGCGAACCTGCAGCAGGGAGCGCGCGTCGGGGTTCATCGTCGTGTCCCAGAGCTCGCTGGCGTTCATCTCGCCGAGGCCCTTGTACCGTGAGATCGTAATGCCCTTGCGGCCCCGCTCCTCGATGAAGGCGTCGAGCGCCTCCGGGTCCGCCAGGGTGACGGGCTCCGCGTCCTTGACCTGCGCCGCGTAGGGTGGCGGTCCGAACGACCGGATGTCGGCCTCGATGCCGTGAAGCTTCTGGTACTCCGGGCTCTCCGCGAGCTGCCAGTCGAGGACGGCCGGGCGGGGCGACGCTCCGGGGCGAAACGCGACGACGATGCGCCCGGCGCCGTGGGCCTTGTCCCACTCCTCCGCGACGCGGATGGGGCACAGGTCCGGGTAGCGACGCTCGAGGTAGGTCGAAAGCTTCCCCGCGGCCTCCTTGACCTTCGAGGCGTCCCGGAAGTCGGTGTACGCGAGGTGGGACGAGCGCAGCAGCGCCGCCACCACCCGGGCATCGCAGCGGCGATCGATCTTTCCGAGCACCGCGCGGAACTCACGCAGACCCTTGGTGATGGCGTAGAGCAGTCGACCGGACACCTTCATGCCGCGCGACGACTGCACCGTGAGCCCGTCGATGGCGTTCTCGACCAGGAACTGATCGAGCGCCGCCTGATCCTTCAGGTAGAGCGACTTCTTGCCCTTCTTCACGCCGAAGAGTGGCGGCTGCGCGATGTACAGGTGCCCCGCCTCGATGAGCGCCCGCATCTTTCTGTAGAAGAACGTGAGCAAGAGCGTCCGGATGTGGCTGCCGTCGACGTCGGCGTCGGTCATCAGGATGACCTTGTGGTAGCGGAGCTTGCCGAGCTCGAAGTCCGACGCGTCCCGCTCCCCGTTCTCGGTCGCCTGTCCGTCGTCGATGCCGCACCCGAGCGCCGAGATGAGCGTCGCCACGGCCTCCGACGAGAGCATGCGATCGAGACGGGCGCGCTCCACGTTGAGGATCTTCCCTCGCAGCGGGAGGATCGCCTGGAAGCTCCGGTCACGCCCCTGCTTCGCGCTGCCGCCGGCGCTGTCGCCCTCGACCACGAACAACTCGCTGGCTGCGGGATCCTTCGACTGGCAGTCCGCGAGCTTGCCGGACAGGGCGGTCGTGTCGAGGGCGGACTTTCGAACGACCTCGCGCGCCTTGCGGGCAGCTTCCCGCGCTTTCGCGGCGATGACGGCCTTGTCGATGATCTTCTTGGCATCCCCGGGGTGCTCCTCGAAGTAGCGACCGAGCTGATCGCCCACGACGTTCTCGACGATCCCCTTCACCTCGCTGGAGACGAGCTTGCTCTTGGTCTGGGAGTCGAAGGACGGATCCGGGTGCTTGATGGCGACGACGGCGGTGATTCCCTCCCGTGCATCTTCACCGGACAGACCGCTCTTGACGTCCTTGAAGAGATGGTGCGCCTGACCGTAGTTGTTGAGCGTGCGCGTGAGTGCCGCGCGGAGACCCGTCAGGTGCGTACCACCGTCGGCGTTGTGGACGTTGTTCGTGTAG
>CAZARU010000037.1:0-54222 GCA_964487605.1 uncultured Polyangiaceae bacterium | reverse complement strand
AACAACAAGGAGAATCAATATTTTATCGATGCGCGCCAGCTGGTGCAGCGCTTCCGCATCTCGGTTGCTGACTTTCAACGCGCGCTGCTGCTGCTGGAGAGGACGGCTGCGCCGCCGCCCGGAGACCCGTCAGGTGCGTACCACCGTCGGCGTTGTGGACGTTGTTCGTGTAGCAGAAGATCTGCTCGACGTAGCTGGACGTCCAGCAGAGCGCGATGTCGATCACGACCTCGGAGGACGCACCGTCCGGCGTCACTTCCTGGGTGAAGGCGATGACGTCTCCGTGGGCGCGCTCCTTGTGCTCCGTCAGCAGCGCGACGAACTCCTTGATGCCGCCCTCGTAGAAGTACTTCTCGCTCTTGCCGCTGGCTCGCTCGTCGGTGAGCGCGATCTTCAGGCCCGAGTTGAGGAACGCCAGCTCACGCAGGCGCGTCGCCAGGACGCCGTAGGAGTACTCGATGGACGAGAAGATGGTCGGATCGGGCTTGAACGTGACCTTAGTTCCGGTCTCGTCCGTCTCGCCGATGGGCGCGATGGGCGCGACGGGGACGCCGCGCTGATACTCCTGGAACCAGAGCTGACCCTGGCGCTTGATCTCCATGCGCAACCGCTCGCACACCGCGTTCACCGCGCTCACGCCGACGCCGTGCAGCCCCGCGCTCACCTTGTAGCTCGAATGGTCGAACTTGCCGCCGGCGTGCAGCACGGTCATGACGACCTCCGCCGCGCTCACGCCCCGCTCGTGCATTCCGACCGGGATCCCGCGACCGTCGTCCTCGACGGTGACGGACCCATCGAAGTGAACGGTCACGCCGATGGTGCTGCAGTGGCCGGCGAGGTGCTCGTCGACGGCATTGTCCACCACCTCCCAGACGAGGTGATGCAGCCCGGAGCCGTCGTGGACGTCCCCGATGTACATGCCGGGCCGCTTGCGGACCGCCTCGAGCCCCTCGAGGACGGTGATGCTCTTGGAGCCGTACTCCTCGGTGGGAGCGCCTGCGCTCTCTGTGGCCTGCGTCGTCAAATCGGACTGTCCTCGGCGTTCTCTACGAGCACTGCGGCGTGATTCTCGACCCCGCGCGGCCGTCGAAATTCCGGTGCCTTGAGGGCGATGGCGAGGGCCTCTCGTAGCCTCGGAAAACGGCCGTGAACGTATAGCTTTTCCGCCCGTCGTGAGCAAGCCGAATCGCTCGCCAAAGGCGTTCAATTTCGCGGAGTTCGGCGCGTCGGACAGGGCGCTCTCGCCCGGCCGCATTCACGAGGCGACGAGGACCCTTCCCTGGTCGAGGACGAAGTCGCGACGCCCGGGGGTTCCGCGAGGGGTCGGGAACAGATCGGGCCGGGTCGTGGTGACGAAGACCTGGCTCTGGCCGCCGCGCAAGAAGTCGTACACGGCCCCCGTTCGCGTCGGATCCAGCTCACTCGAGAAGTCGTCGAGCAGGAGCACCGGGTACGCACCCCGCGCGTCGCGCACGCACGCGAGCTCCGCCGCCTTGAGCGCCAGCGTCAAGAGGCGCTGCTGGCCCTGCGACGCGTGACGCCGCGCGGACCGATGGGCCAGCGTGAGCTCCAGGTCGTCCCGCTGCGGGCCGAACGTCGCGGTTCTGCGGCGCAGATCTCGCTCCCTTCGCGCAGCGAGCTCTTCGGCGAAGACTTCCGGGTCGTCGGTTCCGCCTGCGTCGTGGCGAACGCGCAGATCGAGACCCCGGGGCGCCATGCTCTCGAAGGCGGTGGCGAGCCGCTCCGCCAGCTGCGCCGCCGCGCTCGCGCGCGCACGGGCGAACACGACGCCATGCCGGACCATGAGCGCCTCGAAGACGTCCAGGTCCGCGGCGCGCGTGCCTCGCAGCTCGAGCGTCTTCTGACGCTCCCTGAGCGCTCGCTCGTAGCGCTGGCGATGGTCGGCGCTCGCGGGATCGAAGAACAGCGCCAGCCGGTCCAGCAACGTGCGCCGGCCGGCTGCGGCCCCCGCGACGAGCGCGAGATCGCCAGGGTGGAAGACGACGACCGGCGTGCGCGTCGCGTACGTGGAGAGTCGCTCGGGACGCTTGCCGTCCAGTGCAATCGAGCGGCGAGATCGTTCGACGGCGAGGCGCTGCTCGCGACCGACGCCGTCGTCGACGACGTGGGCGCGCACGACGGCCACGTCCGTTCCGTCGGCGATGACCTCCGCCAGTTTGTCCGAGCGGAAGCTCCTGCTGGTGGCCACGGCGTACAGTGCCTCGAGGACGCTCGTCTTGCCGTGACCGTTGTCGCCAGCCAGGACGTTCAGCTCGGCGCTCGGAACGACGTCGGCCGCCGCCAGATTCCGAAAGTCTCGAATCTGCAGGTGGTCGACGAAGACTTTCGCGGTCATTGCGCGCGGTGTCGAAGCGCGCGCTCGTCAGATGCGCATCGGCATGATCACGGCGAGATACGCTTCCTTGTCGCTCTCCGTGGCCGGGCGAATCACGGCGGGGTCGAGCTCTCCGCTCATCCCGATGGTGATGCTCTCGTCGTCGATGGCCTCGAGCACCTGAACGACGTAGCGCGCGTTGAAGCCGACGGTGATCTCCGGTCCGTCGTAGTCCACGCTCAGCTCGTCGAAACCCTCGCCGCTCTCGGGGCTCTCGGTCGCCAGCCGGAGCGTTCCCTTCGAGAGCGTCACCTTCACGCCGCCGGTTCGATCACTCGCGGCGACGGACACGGCCTTGAGCGCTTCGATGACCTCTGCTCGCGGAAGCTTCACGACACGCTCGCTGTCTTCGGGAATGACCTGCTGGTAGGGAGGAAACTGAGCGTCAACGAGCTTGACGGAGAAGCGGAGCCCCGCAACGTGGAAGAACGCGTTGGGTCCCGACTGGACCATGGTGATCTCGACGCCGTCGCTCGACTCCGAACGGGCGTCGTCACAGAGGCGCCGGAGCTCGAGGACGCCCTTCAGGGGTACGAGCATGGTCAGCGTCGCGGACGCGTCGGCGGCGAGATCCATGCGTGACAGTCGGTGTCCATCCGTGCTGACCATCCGCATCTTTCGGCCCTCCCACTCGAAGAGCGCGCTGTTGAGATGAAGACGGGTTTCGTCGGTCGAGACGGAGAAGTGCGTCGCGGCGATCAGGCGCGACAGGGACGCGACGGGCAGCGAGTGCAGCGGTGCCGACTCGTCGGGCTGTGGAAGCGGTGGAAAGTCCTCAGCCGGCAGTCCGTGGAGCGTGTACCGTCGCGCGGAGCCGACGGCGCGGAGCGTGGTCTGAGCCGCGTCGTTCACCTCGATGGTGATCGGGCCGTCGGGCATCATCTTGACGCGCTCGAACAGATCGCGAGCGCCGACCGCGACGCCACCGGACTTCTGGACCGTGGCGGCCACCTCCCCCGAGACGCTCAGGTACAGATCCGTCGCCGCCAGGCGGAGCGCGTCCTTCGCGTCGAGCAGCACGTTGCCGAGCACCGGCATGGTGCTCTTCTTGTCCGCGACGCCCTGACAGCGACCGAGCACCCTCAGCAGGTCCTTGCGATTGACGGTGACGTGCATGACGCCCCCTCCTACCTGCACCGTCCGTCGAGTGCCACGGCTTTGGCTGGGCTGATCGGGTCGGTTGCGGGCCGGCCCGGGACGTCACGCATCTCTGCGATCTTCTTTCTCATGATCAAGAGATCTCGTCGTAGTAGTAGGTGCTGTGGATCCTGGGGATACGCGCTCAAGTGAATGAATAGACACGGGTTTTCAAGCAAGGCCCTGTGGACGAGTGACGGTAGGGTCATGTAGGCAGAGTGGTGGTAAGTACCCGGGCCGCGGCGCGTCAACGGGTGCTCCGAGCATCTTCCGCAGGCTTTTCCAGAGGTTGTACCCAGACTGTGGATGACCGACGGGCAACCGGTGGGGGACCGCTGAAAGTCAGCGCGTTTTCGGGTGATCGCTCGGGCGGGCGGCTCGCGCACGGCGCTTCGCGCGGGCCTCCGGCGCCGGCGGTGAGAGCGCGACGATGCGAGCCAGCGCCTGGAACAGGAGCCTCCGGGTTTCCTGGTACGTGCGAGGGCCGACCGCCCCCGTCGATCGAGCCCGCTCGAGCGCCACCAGCTCGTCGAGGATCCGATCGCGGGCGGCGCGGGCGTCGTCGGACGAGGCCTCCTTGGACGGTTCGCCGCGCGCGCCGAGCACGAGGCCGAGCGCGCCCACGCAGGCCGCCACCCCGAGCGCCCACCACCTGCCCGTCGAAGGCGTGGGCATCCCCGTCAGCGCCATGACCAGTCGCTTCATCTCCGGCTCGCCGGGACGCAGGACCCTGTCGGTGCGCAGCACGCGGCGATTGGATTCGTCCTTGGAGGCGGCGGGGAATCCTTCCACAGTGAGCTCCGCGCCCGGTGGTGCTGCCGCAGCGACCGTCATCTGCATCAGGTGCGGAGGCAACTCCATGGCGAACCTCATGGCCGCTTCGTGGCTACTGGGCACCTGAAACCGGAAAGCGACGTCGTGCTGCCCTGGCGAGATCGTCCCTTCGAGGCGAGCGCCGTGATCACCGTCCGCGACCACGCGCACGTCCGACATGCCTTCCTCGGCGTTGAAGCCCTTCCATCCCGACGGAAGCGCGAGCTTCACGTTCTCTGGAACCCAGGTGACGGCGCCGACGTTGAACAGTCGAAACGCCACGTCGAAGTGGAAGACGTCCTCGCGCGGAACGATGGATACCGACCCGCGCGTGCCGACCAGCGCGCTCTTCACGTCGCGAGTCACGGGAAAGACGTGGAGCAGCACGCGATGCCCGACGGCGGCCATGAGGTTCATGGGCTCCGACGCGTACGTTGCCGGGCCCGTCGTGACGGTGACGCGGTAGCTGAAGGCGCTACCGCCCTCCAGGCCGGTGAAGTCCACGGAACCGTCGGCGCCCGTGACGGCCTCCCGGTAGTCGCGGCGTTCCCCCGAAGCGACCGTCTGATGGAGGATCCCGAGCCTCACCGGCGCGCCGGCTACCGCGGTCGCCGCCTGATCGCGAATCTGCACGCGAATCGTTCCTCGCGGAAGGCTCGCGTCGGCGGCGCTCTCGTCCGCGGGTGGTCGGAACGCGGGCGCCGCAGCGCCCGCGTGGGGGTCGCTTCGAACCGGCGGGTGGCCTGACGGAAGCGCTTGCCCCGGGGGCGCGGAAGCCGCCGGACTCGCGGTCGCCGCGGGCCGGGCGGAGGGGGCACCTGGGGGCGCCGGTTCCGCGACGGCGCCCGACGCTCGAGCGGCGAGCGCGACGGCGATGAACAGCAGCGGCCGCTTGCTCACGGCGCGGCCTCGGCGAGCCGCGAGCCGCACTTCTTGCAGAAGACTGCGTCGTCGTCGTTCTCCGCGTCGCAGGCCGTGCAGTGCACCACGGGGGGCACCGATGCGTCGCCGGAGGCGGGCGTGGGGTCCGACGTCTCGTCGTCGTCCGTCGGCTGCGCGTCGGTGGGCGTCCCCTCGGACCCGTGAGCCTCGGCGTCTTCGCTCCGCGCTTCGGTCCTCGCGGAGAGGTTCTCGCGCTCGAGCCGGCGTCGCACCAGCTCCTCGACGTCGCGAGCGTCGGCGACGCTCTCGTCGATGATGCGCAGGAGGCGGCGCGCTTCCCCGCGGTAGCGCTCGGAGATCTCGCGGTAGTCTTCCTCGCTGATCTTCCCTACGGACCGCTCGTACTCGAGGTCCTTCAGGCCTCGGAGCACCGCGCGCTTCTGCTCCTCTTCGGCCGAGCGTGCGCCGAGGCCCAGCGCTTCCTCCAGGGTGATGGCCGACTCACCCGTGAGGCTCTGCACGCTCTGCCAGAGAAGGAGAATGACGCCCACGAGGGCTCCCGTGGCGACCACGAGCAGAGCCGCGCCCGGTCCCAGGAGCATGGCCGTGGCCGCAGCGCCGAGCACGGTCAAGAGAGGAAGGGCGAAGCGCACCACCGACGTCGGGCTCGTCGTCACTCGCGTCCGCGACGCACGCGGCCGAAGAGCAGCACCCACGAGAGGCCGAGGACGGCGCCGCCCGCCGGTGCGGCCCACATTTCGGGGGTGGCCGCGCGTCGGGAAGCGTGGGCGGGCAAGGCGGCGCTCGTCAGCTCCGCGGTGGCCGCGACGGGCTCGCCCCGTGCGTGGAACCCGCCGGACGCCGCGGCGAAGAGCACCGTGATCATGATGCCCGTGGCCGCTCCGGCGGCGGCCTTGGCGTAGGTCCACGCCGCCATTTCCTTGAGCGTCACCTCGGGCCACAGCGAAACGGACGCGCCGAGGATGAGCACCGCCACCCCAAGCCAGATCCACGACACGAGCGGGTTGACGTGGAACTGGAACGTCGCGCGTTTCGTCTGGGCGTTCGCGTTGCCGACGACCACGTAGAGGTCGTCGCGCAGGCTGTGGAGCATGCTCACCTCGGTGGTGGGGCCCTGCTCGGGGTTCGAGAAGTAGATGAACTTCGCCGGCGATACTCGGCCGACGTGCGTCCCGTCGCGGGTGACGTCGAGGTCCGCGAAGACCATGCGCTTGGCGCGGTCGACCTCCATCCGCGTGCCGCGATACGTGAGCTCGTACTCGCCGATGGTGTAGGTGTCCCCCGGCGACAGCACGGCCTCCTTGTCCAGGCTCCACGCCTTGCCCGTGAAGCCGAGGAACATGAGCGCGACGCCCGTGTGGACGACGTAGCCGCCGTACCTGCGGCGGTTCTTGTCCACCAGCCGGCCGAGGGCCACGAGGAAGGTCTCGTCCGTGCCGCGGCGCCGCGCGGCGATGCCCCGGGCGAACTCCTGCGCGATGACCGTCAGGTTGAAGCCGACCAGCGAGATGACGATCAGCGGGGCGGCCGCGCCGATCTTCTGCAGCACCAGGCCCGGCAGGCCGGGGTAGAACACGTCGCTCTCGACGAAGGCCGGGAAGCCGAGCGCCTTGCCGAACGCGAGGTGGAGCGTGGCGGTGGCCGCGAGCGCGACGAGCGGCGCCGTCAGCGCCTTGCGGAGCGCGTCGTCGCTGGTCTTGCGCCAGCCGAGGAGCGGGCCGAGCCCCATGAAGAGGAAGATCACGATGCCGATGGGCGCCATCCACCGGTTGAAGAACGGCGGTCCGACCGTCACGACCTCCCCCCACAGCCACTCGCTGATCTTCGGGAAGAGCGTCGCCACCGCGATGAACGTCATGCCGCCCAGCAGCAGCCAGTTGTTCAGGACGAAGACGGCCTCGCGGCTGAGCACCGACTCGATCTGCGTTCGCGCCCGGAGCTGGGGGAGCCGCCACACGATGAGCCCGGCGGACCCGGCGACGACGAAGCCCATGAACCAGACGAAATAGATCCCGATGTCGCTCTGGGCGAAGGAATGCACGCTGGCGATGAGCCCCGACCGGGTCAGGAACGTGCCGAAGATGGTGAGGAAGAACGTGACGCATATGAGCGACACGTTCCACACCTTCAGCATGTTGCGTCGTTCCTGGATCATCGTGGAGTGGACGTACGCGCTGGCCGTGAACCAGGGGAGGCACGCCGCGTTCTCCACGGGATCCCAGGCCCAGTAGCCGCCCCAGCCCAGCTCCTCGTAGGCCCAGAGCATGCCCAGAGCGTTGCCGATGGAGAGGAAGAGCCAGGCGAAGAGCATCCACTTGCGAGCGGCGACGATCCACTCGTTGTCGAGCCTGCCGGTGACGAGTGCGGCCATCGCGAACGCGAACGGGATCGCGCAGCCCACGAAGCCCAGGTACAGGCTCGGCGGGTGGATGATCATGTAGAAGTTCTGCAGCAGCGGGTTGAGCCCCTCGCCGTCCACTTGCGCGCCGGCCAGGTTGGTCTCGAAGGGATTCGCCGCGAACAGCATCAGGATGGCGAAGAACCCCATGACCAGCATGAGCGTCGCGATGACGTAGGGTTGCAGCTCCCGGTACTTGTTCCGCAGCCACGCGATGCAGGCGGTGGTGTAGGCGCTGAGCAAGAGGAGCCACCAGAGCAGCGACCCGTCCTGGCCACCCCACAGCGCCGCGAGCAGGAACCCGAGATCCATGGATCGGTCGCTGTAGCGGGACACGTAGCGGATGCGGAAATCGTGGGTGACGAACGCGTAGGCGAGCACCACGACCCCCAGGAACACGAGGGCCGCCGTTCCGTAGGCGCCGAGGCGCGCCGACGTCAGCAGCCGAGGGCGCCCATGTCCGGCCGAAACGGCGACGGCGAACGTGTACGCGGCGCTGACGAGGATCGCGTACAAGACCGCGGTCCCGAACTGGGGAAGCGACCACGCCTGCAGGAAGGGCATCGGGTGTGCGGGAGAGCTTAGAGGCGCAGCGCGGGACCAGCAACCAGCCGGCGGTCGGACGCGGTCGGCGTGCGTCTCACTCCGAGGTGCCCACCGTCGTGCCGATGTCTTCGCCGAGGCAGACGCGCCGGAAGTTGCCCGGAGCCGCCTTGAACACGCGGATCGGCATGCCGTTGTCCCGGCACAGGGACACGGCCGTGGAGTCCATCACTCCGAGGTGATCCGCCAGAAAGCGGTCGTAGGTGACGTGCTGATACATCGTCGCCTCGGCGTGGCGGCGGGGATCTCGATCGTAGATGCCCTCGACCTTCGTCGCCTTGAACAGGCCGTCGGCATGAATCTCCATCGCCCTGAGCGCGGCGGCCGTATCGGTCGAGAAGTACGGGTTCCCGGTGCCGGCGGCGAACACGACCACGTCGCCGCGCTCGAGGTGCCGGATCGCGCGGCGTCGGATGTAGGGCTCGGCCACGTTGTGGATGTGGATCGAGGTCATGACGCGGGTCTTCACGCGGCGGCGTTCGAGCACGTCCTGAAGGGCCAGCGAGTTGATGACCGTCGCGAGCATCCCCATGTAGTCGCTCTGCGCGCGGTCCATGCCCTCGCTGGCACCTCGCAGGCCGCGGAAGATGTTCCCACCTCCCACCACGATGCCTATCTGCACGCCCTCGGCCTGCACCTCGGCGATGTCCGAAGCGGTGTTCTGGAGCGTCTGGGTGTCGATGCCGAAGCCGCCCTCGGAGCCACAGAGCGCCTCGCCACTCAGCTTGATGACGACGCGGCGGTATCCGAGCTTGGGTGGTTCCACGACGGGCCTCCGCGGTGTACGCCCTCGGGTGCTTCGAGGCAACCACCGGCGTCCGGATCCGGGTTTCGGTTCGATGGCGCCGGTCACGGCGTCGTAGTAGATGAGGCCCCGATGCTCGGGCTCGCGTCGCTTCGTCGGATCGCGGTCCCCGCGATGCTGCTCGCGGTGGTGGCCACGGGCTGCAAGGAGGAAGCGCTGAAGCCCGCCCCGAGCGCTTCGGCCTCCGCCGGGCCCGCGCCGCTGAGCCCCGAGCTCGCGGCGAAGCCCCTCGCGAAGGTCGGGGACCGGACCATCACGCTCGGCGAGTACGCTGCCACGCTCGATCGGATGGATCGGTTCGAGCGTCTTCGCTACCAGTCGGCCGATCGGCGCAAGGCACTGCTCGACGAGATCATCAAGGTGGAGCTGCTGGCGCAGGAGGCGAAGCGCCGCGGTCTCGACCAGAAGCCCGAGATCAAGCACCGGGTCCGGCAGATCCTGCGTGACGAGGTGCTGAGGGACGCTCGCGAAGGCGTGCCACCCCCCGGGGAGATCCCCGAGTCCGAGGTGAAGCGGTATTACGAGGAGCACCGGTCCGACTTCCAGGAGCCCGAGCGGCGGCGGGTCGCGCACATCGTGATGAGCGACGCGAAGAAGGCCGCCGACGTCCTGAAGAAGGCGCTCACCGCGACGCCGATGGAGTGGGGGCGACTGGTCCACGAGCACTCCCTGGACAAGCCCGAGGCTCCGTCACCCACGGCGCCCCTGGAGCTGGCGGGGGACCTCGGGATCGTCAGCAAGCCCGGCGCGCCGAAGGGCGAGAACGCTCGCATTCCCGAGCCGGTCCGCGCCGCAGTGTTCGAGATCGAGAAGGTGGGCGGCGTGCTCGCCCGGCTCGTCGAGCACGACGGCAAGGTGCACGTCGTTCGGATGACCGGGAAGACCGAAGCGCGGGACCGGTCCTACCGTGACGCCGAGCGCAACATCCGCGTCGCGATCCTCCAGCAGAAGATTCGCGACGCCGAGGAGCGTCTCGAGGAGCGACTCCGCAAGGAGTACCCCGTGAAGATCGACGACGGTGCGCTGAGCAAGGTCTCGGTGCCGGAGCCGAAGGATCCTCCCGCGGAAAAGCCAGGTGGCGAGCCCGGTCCCTGATCGTGGAGACGGTCCGGGCAGGGGTCTTGCCGTCGCGGTCGCGGCCGACGACTGGCGCTGGCAGCTCCGTCACGCGGTGACCTCCGCTGCCGAGCTCGCGCGCCGCCTCGAGCTCACCGAGGCCGAGCGCCTCGGCGCCGAGCACGCCGAGCGCAGCGGATTCCCGATCTCCATTCCCCCGCACTACCTGTCGCTGGTGGACCCTCGGGACCCCGCCTGCCCGATCCGGCGGCAGGTCGTGCCGCGCATCGACGAGACCCGCGACGTCCTGGGCGACCTGCGCGACCCCCTCGGGGAGGAGGCGCACGAGGTCGCGCCCGACCTGATCCGGCGTTACCCCGACCGCGCGCTCCTGCTCGTGACCGATCGCTGCGCCGTCTATTGCCGGTTCTGCACCCGATCTCGCATGGTCGGTTCGGGCGGTGGCGCTCGTGGCCTCGAGCGCCTCGAGGCGGCGTTCGAGTACCTGCGCGCCCATCCGACGATCACCGACGTGATCGTGAGTGGGGGTGACCCCCTCGCCCTGGCCACCGAACGGCTCGAGCGAGTCCTCCGAGAGCTGCGAACCATTCGCAGCATCGAGACCATTCGCCTGGCGACGCGGACGCCGGTGGTCCTTCCCCAGCGCATCGACGACGAGCTGCTGCGAGCCCTGCGCCCGCACCACCCGCTCTGGGTGATGACGCATTTCAACCATCCGCGCGAGCTGGGGCCCGAGGCACGGGCCGCGTGCAACCGCCTCGCCGACGCGGGGTTTCCGGTCATGAATCAGACGGTGCTGCTCCGCGGCGTCAACGACGATCCGGTGGTGCTCGAGACCCTCTTCCGGGCTCTCGTGGGCGTGCGCGTGCGCCCGTACTATCTCTTGCAGGCGGATCCGGTGCGCGGCACGGGACACCTGCGCACGCCGCTCGCGGTCGGCCTCGGGATCGTGGAGGCGCTGCAGGGACGCCTCAGCGGCATCGCGCTGCCGAAGTTCGTCGTGGACACGCCCGGTGGCCACGGAAAGGTCCCGGTCGCGCCGAGCTGGATCGTCGCTTGCCGCCCTGGAGTGACCCGGTTCCGCGCGCCCACGGGTGTCGAAGTGGACTACGTCGATCCGCCTTGAGCTCGCGGCTCGGCGGTCGCGCGCACCGTCATTCCTCCGACTCCAGGGTCACGCGCACCCCCACGGTGAGCGTCTCGCCGAGACCGCCCTTGAAGATCGTTCCGGAGGTCGGCGTCGCGTCGCGGTAGTTGCGTCCGGAGGCGACGCGTACGTGATCGAGCCCGGCGAGCCGCCCGTTCGTCGGGTCGTACCCACGCCATCCCACGAAGGGCAGATACGTCTCCACCCACGCATGGCTGGCATCGGACTGCTGCTTGTTCTCGTAGTCGCCGCCCGTGTAGATGTAGCCCACGCGGTAGCGAGCGGGGATGTTCAGCAGCCGCGCGAGGCAGATGAACAGGTTCGCGAAGTCCTGACAGACGCCGCGCCGGGACACGTACACGTCGAACGGGGTCGTCTCCACGGACGTGGACCCGGAAATGTAGGCAAAATCCCGATGGATCGTGCGATTCATGTCATCCAGCGTCGCGTCCAGGTCGTAGTCCTGCCGCTCGACGAAGCTCATGGCGAACTCGGTGAGCTCGCGAAGCTGGGCCTCCGGCAGCTCGGGCGGGAGCAGGTACGGGACCATCATCTGCCGCTGCCAAGGCATCCACACCAGCGGAATCGTCGCGCGGCGCGTCGGCGAGAGGAGCCAGTTCGGCGGGCGCAACCGGACACGAGAGCGGCTTCGCATGACCAGGCGGTGGTAGGGCCGCTGGAGCTTCAGGCGCGTGGACTGGTTTCCGAAGACGTCCTCGAAGCTCCGCTGCAGGCCCACCGGCTCGACCTCGAGGTCGTAGTCGAGCAGATCCTGGCTCGAGTCCTGAACGGGCCGAAGCCGCAGCAGGTGCGTGCTGCGCTCCACCGGTTCACCGTAGACGTACTCGGTCGTGTGCTCGATGCTCATGATCCGCGTCGCCGCGGCGGTCGGTCGACGAGGAGCTTCGCCGCGCTGCTGCGGCGTCGGCTGCGCCTCCGAGCCCGCGCGAGTCGTGGGCGGTCGCTCCGCGGGCGGTGCGAGAGCGCCCACTTCGGTCCAGTTCGTCCCGGAGCGCTCGAGGGGTGACGGTTCGACGGGCGCTTCTTCGCCGTCGCTGCGCCAGACGATGAGGCCGCGCCGCGCCGCGAGCATCGCGCCGGGCGCGAGCGGGGTCCACCCGGTCTCCGACAGCGGGGTCGTCGAGACCAGCATCGCCGTCCGGTTCTCGTCGAGGGCGTGTCCGAGGTCGAGCTCGAGGTACCTGTTGATCAGCGACTGGGTCGCGTGCGGCGGAGTCCTGCGGTGGTGCCACAGCTCGTTGAAGCCCTCGGCGTCACGGTAGGCGACCAGGTCGATGCCGTCCGTCAGCACCACGTTGAGGGTACCGATCGCGTCGAGCTGCCGCAGCAGCGCGTGGACTTCGGCCCAGCCCAGATCGGCGATCTGGCGCGCGCCGCGCTCGGCCGCCTGGGAAAGGAGCCAGCACAGGGCGCGCTCGGAGTCGGTGTGGCCCACCGGTTCGAGCAGCGGGTGGAGCGCGAACTCCCTGAGTCTCTGCGGGTCGAGGTCGCCGTTGTGCGCCAGCACCCAGTCGCGGCCGGCGAGGCTGCGCGAGAACGGGTGGGTGTCCTCCTGGGCGACCCGCTTCGCGGCTCCGCGCAGGTGGCACAGGAACGTGGTCGAGCGGAAGTGCTCCCAGTCCCGCAGGAGAGCGGTCATCGGCGTCTCGCCCGTCGCGATGGGGTCCTTCACGATCGCCGCCGCGCTGTCGGCGGACGGGTACCAGGCGAAACCCCACCCGGTGGGCTGCGACCCTTTCCCCCGCCCGGACCACCCGCCCAGCGTGATCGAGGGCGAACACGGCGCGTCGAAGCTCATTCCCAGCAGCTGGCTCATCGATCGAAAGGTGCGGCCCGGGGAGTGAGGCACCGCCCCGGGCCTCGCGGATACACGGACTTTAGGCTAGCACTCTTCCCCCTTCATGCGGGTGCGACTTCGCCACGAGACCGTGTACGCCTTCGGCGAGCCCTCCCTGCTCGGTCCGCACGTCGTTCGCCTGCGCCCGGCGACGCACGCCCGGGCGTTGCTGCTCTCCTACAACCTGGACGTCCGACCCGACGCGGAGGTTCGCTGGCAGCACGACCCTTGGGGGAATCGCGTCGCCCGCGTCAGCTTCGAGGACGGCCAGCGCATCGAGGAGCTCCGCCTGGTCGTCGACGCGGCGTTCGACGTCCGGCCGGTCAACCCCTTCGATTTCTTCGTCGACGACCGGTGCCACCAGCTCCCGTTCCCCTACCCCGACGGTCTCGATCACGAGCTCGCACCGTTCCTCTCGAACCGAGCGCCGTCGCCGAGGCTCGAGCGTTTCCTCGAGGACGTTCCGAAGGCCGGATACATCACCGACTGGCTCGTCGATCTCAACCGTCGCGTCGCCGAGCGCGTGCGGTACGTCATCCGCGCGGAAGCCGGGATCCAGACCAGCGAGCAGACCCTGGAGATCGGCAGCGGAAGCTGTCGCGACAGCGCGGTGCTGCTGGTCGACGTCCTGCGCGCGCGCGGCCTCGCCGCGCGGTTCGTCAGCGGCTACCTCGTGCAGCTCGCGGACGAGGGCATCATCCCCGACGTCGCGAAGGGCGTCTCGCAGGACGTCGTGGATCTCCACGCCTGGGCGGAGGTGTACCTGCCGGGCGCCGGGTGGATCGGCCTCGACGGGACGAGTGGGCTGTTCGCGGGCGAAGGGCACGTGCCGCTCGCCTCCGCCGTGAATCCGGAGCTCGCGGCGCCCGTGAGCGGCACCGCGGAGCGCCCAGCGGCCCGCTTCGAGGCCACGATGTCGGTCGTGCGCCTCGGTCACGAGCCGCGCCCGCGCGTGCCTTACGCGGACGAGGTCTGGCGCGAGATGCTCGCGGCGGGTGAGGCCATCGATCGAGCGATCGTATCCGAGGGCATGACGCTGACGGTAGGGGGAGAGCCCACGTGGACGAGCCGCGAGCACCCGGCCGCGCCCGAGTGGAACACCGAGGCCATCGGGGAGACCAAGCTGGCGCAAGGTCACCGCCTGGCGCGCGAGCTCCTGGGGCGCTTCGGAGTGGGGCCTCTGGTCGTGGAGCAGACGGGGAAGCAGTACCCCGGCGAGAGCTTGCCGCGCTGGGCGTTGAACGTCCTGTGGCGCAACGACGACGTCCCCGTGTGGAACGATCGATCGCGGCTCGCCTTCGTGGCCACGGGCGGTGCCCTGATCCGCGATCACGGGGCCGCCGTCGACGCGGCGCGCGCGCTCGCCGTCGCCATCGGTACGCGACTCGGCCTCGACCCTTCGCCCATCGACGCCTACGAGGATCCCTGGCTCGCGATCATCGAAGAGCAGGGTTATCCGGTGGACGTCGATCCGCTGAAGGCGAACCTGGACGACCCGGAGGAGCGACGCCGCCTGGCGCGGGTGCTCGCCAGGGGCCTCGGGCGTCCGGTGGGCGTGGCGCTTCCCCTTCGGCGCGAAGACGGCCAATGGCGCACCGGACCGTGGACGTTCCGGCGCGGGCACCTCCATCTCGTCCCCGGGGACAGCCCCATGGGACTGCGCCTCCCGCTCGCGCGCATCGGCGGCGAACCCGACCCGTTCACCATCGAGGACGTCACCACGGCCACCGGACCGCTCGTCGACCCCCGCGAGCGCGTGGTCATCAAGCCGCAGGTGCCTGGCGCCCGCGCCGAGCGCACCGACGCGAAGCCGCGGCCGGGTGCCCGGCGCGCGCTGTGCGTCGAGCCGCGCGGGGGCGTCCTCCACGTCTTCCTCCCGCCGGTGGCGTCCGCGGACGACTTCTTCGATCTCGTCGCGGCCGTGGAGGGGGCGGTCGTGGAGCGCGACCTGCGGGTCCGGATCGAGGGCTATCCGCCGCCCTCCGATCATCGCGTCGCGTCGTGCCTGGTGACACCGGATCCCGGCGTCATCGAGGTGAACCTGCCCGTGAGTCGCACGTTCGCCGAGTACGTGGAGCTCGTCCAGACCGTGAACGACGCCGCGAATCACGCCGGTCTGACGACCGAGAAATTTCAGCTCGACGGCCGGGTCGCCGGGAGCGGCGGAGGCAACCACCTCACGTTCGGCGGCCCATCGCCCGCGGAGAGCCCGTTTCTGCGCCACCCGGACCTGCTCGGGAGCCTGCTCCGCTATCTGCAGAACCACCCCGCGCTGTCGTTCCTGTTCACGGGGCTGTTCGTGGGGCCGACGTCCCAGGCTCCGCGCGTCGACGAGGCTCGGCACGACGCCCTCGCCGAGCTCGAGCTCGCGCTGGCGCAGATCCCGAAGCGATCCGGGACGGCGCCGCCGTGGCTCATCGACCGCCTGCTGCGCAACCTCTTGACCGACGTGAGCGGCAACACGCACCGAACGGAGGTGAGCATCGACAAGCTCTTCGACCCGTCGGGACCTGCGGGGCGCCAGGGTCTCGTCGAGCTCCGCGCGTTCGAGATGCCGCCGCACGAGCGCATGGCCGCGGCGCAGGTCCTGCTCGTGCGCGGCCTGTTCGCTCGTTTCGCCAAGGCGCCCTACGAGGAGGCGCTCGTGCGGTGGGGCACGCAGATTCACGATCGCTTCATGCTCCCGACCTACCTCTGGTCGGACCTGGAGGACGTCGCGGCGGATCTTCGCGCCTTCGACGTTCCCATCGACGCGGAGTGGTTCCGACCGTTCCTCGAGTTCCGGTGCCCTCGCGTCGGGCACCACCAGCTCGGTCAGATCGAGCTCGAGCTGCGCTCGGCGCTGGAGCCGTGGATCACGCTGGGAGAGCAGCCGGTGGGCTCCGTCGTGGCGCGCTACGTGGACTCCTCGCTCGAGCGCCTCGAGGTGAAGGTGCGCGGTCTCGTCCCGGGGCGACACGTCGTGGCCGTCAACGGCGTCGAGGTTCCGCTGCGAGCGACCGGCGTCGCCGACGAGGGCGTGGCGGGCGTGCGCTTTCGTGCCTGGCAGCCGCCCTTCTGTCTGCAGCCGAACATCGCCATCCAGCACCCGCTGCGCTTCGACGTCATCGACCGCTGGGCGCGGCGCTCACTCGGAGCGTGCGCGTATCACGTGTGGCACCCGGAGGGCCGAGCCTTCGAGGAACCGCCGCTCACCGCATTCGAGGCGGCCGCGCGCAGGGCGCAACGCTTCACGACCGAGGGACACGCGCCGTGGCCGGCGACCGTCCGTCCCACGCGGCCGCACCCCGAGCATCCGTACACGCTCGATCTCCGGCTGCACACCGTCGGTCTCGGCTGAGGCGTCGCTCCGCGCCACGTCTCCCGAGGGCGCGAGTGATTCGACGCGCGCGGGGTCGCCCCGCCGAGGGACCGGCGGCCTCGCTTTTCGGCTTCTCAGTCGCCCCGGGGTGACGTAACACCCGATGCCGACGATGCCCACGAACGATCCGACGAAGGTGCTCGACGAGCTCAACGCGAAAGCGCTCGAGGGCGGTGGAAAGGAGCGGATCGACAAGCAGCACGCGGCGGGGAAGCTGACGGCGCGCGAGCGCGTCGATCTGCTCCTCGATCCGGGCACCTTCGTGGAGATGGACCGGCTGGTCACCCATCGCTGCGCCGACTTCGGCATGCTGGAGCAGAAGATCCCCGGCGACGGCGTGGTGACGGGGTACGGGAAGCTCGACGGTCGTCAGGTCTTCGTCTTCGCGCAGGACTTCACGGTCTTCGGCGGGTCGCTGTCCGCCGCGTACGCGTCGAAGATCTGCAAGGTGATGGATCTGGCGATGAAGGTCGGCGCCCCCGTCATCGGGTTGAACGACTCCGGCGGCGCGCGGATCCAGGAGGGCGTGGAGTCCCTCGCCGGTTACGCCGACATCTTCCTTCGCAACGTGCTCGCCAGCGGCGTCGTCCCGCAGGTGAGCGCCATTCTCGGTCCCTGCGCCGGCGGTGCGGTGTACTCGCCGGCCATGACGGACTTCATCCTGATGACCGAGTCGACGAGCTACATGTTCATCACCGGTCCGGAGGTCATCAAGACGGTGACCCAGGAGGAGGTCACCAAGGACGCTCTCGGTGGGGCAATGGCCCACGCGACCAGGAGCGGCGTGTGCCATCTCGTTTCCGCGGACGACCGCGCGTGCATGGCCCAGGTGAGGGAGCTGCTCTCGTTCCTTCCGTCGAACAACACGGAGGATCCGCCGTTCAAGCCGACGAGCGATCCGGTGGACCGGGAGGACCCGGCGCTCGACACCATGGTGCCAGCCGAGAGCAACAAGCCGTACGACATGAAGCACGTGATCCGCGCCGTCGTCGACGACGGACACTTCTTCGAGATCATGGAGCAGTACGCGCGAAACATGCTCATCGGCTTCGCCCGGATTGGCGGGCGTTCCGTCGGAATCGTCGCGAACCAGCCGTCGGTTCTCGCCGGCGTGCTCGACATCGCAGCGAGCATCAAGGCCGCACGCTTCGTCCGGTTCTGCGATTGCTTCAACATCCCCATCGTCACGTGGGTCGACGTGCCCGGATTTCTACCGGGTGTGGATCAGGAGCACCGCGGCATCATCATGCACGGCGCGAAGCTGCTCTACGCGTTCTGCGAGGCGACCGTCCCCAAGCTGACCGTGATCACGCGCAAGGCGTATGGCGGGGCGTACGACGTCATGAGCTCGAAGCACGTCCGGGGCGATCTGAACATCGCCTTCCCGACTGCCGAGATCGCCGTCATGGGGCCGGACGGAGCCGTCAACATCGTCTACCGTCGCGAGATCGAAGCGGCGGCGGACAAGGAGAAGACCCGAGCCGAGTTCGTCGCGGAGTACCGCGCCAAGTTCGCGAACCCGTTCAAGGCGGCCGAGCTGGGCTTCGTCGACGAGGTGATTCACCCTCGCCACACCCGCAAGCGCCTGGCCGTGGCGCTCGAGATGCTCTCGTCCAAGCGCCTGTCGAACCCGCCGCGCAAGCACGGCAACATTCCGCTCTGACGCCGGGCTCGCGGTTCACCAGGCGGCGGCGAACCCGTAGCTCGTGTACGCGGCGTAACCCATCACCTGAACGCCCACCGGCAGGTTCGAGCGAACCACGTGGGTCTGCGTGGAGTTCGGCGAGAGGCGAACGCGGGCGACGCCCATCCCCGAGCTGCCCAGCGCGGTGGCGGCCGGGGCGGGTGAGCCGTCGAGGGTCACCGTCGCCGCCATCGGCTGGACGAGCAGCACCCAGGCTTCACCGGCCGAATCGGGCGCGGGGAACACGACGTGCCGGCGGAACCGCTCGACCGGAGGCACGACGAGCAGCGCGGGGTCGCCCTTGGCGTCGGGGGCGGGCGTGGCATCGACCGCCTCCGCGCCCTGGAGCGAGCTGGTCACGAGCAGCGGCTGCGACGCCACGACCTCGAAGGGCTCCGTGACGACGCCGAGATCCGCGGCGCCGCCGGCGTCGAGCGTCGCCGGGGCGCCTGGTGGCCGGGTGCCCGACGGGTACTCGAGGAGGGTGCCGTCCGACGTCGCGACGAATCGTACGACGTGGCCCACCACGTTGCCGAGCGGGCCCGGGGGCGGCGCCACCACGTAGCGCGTCCCGAGAGCGTCAGTTGCGGGGACGACTTCCTCGAGGTGATCGCACGCGAGCACGCCCTCGGGGACGGCGGCGCACGGGGCACCGGCCACCACCTGGATCGGCGCGTCGGCCGTGATCCGCGATCCGGCGAGGGTCCCGGTGGGACCGCCTGCGAGCACGACCACGTCGCCGGCGTCCAGCGTCAGCGTGAAGATCTCGCCGCCGGACGCCGAAGGCACCGGACCGCCGGCGAGCACCTGTCCCGTTGGTGACACGGCCACCGTCACGCTCGTCGCGGCGCGCGTCGCCGTGATCGCGGCGTACCCTCCCAGGTTCGCAGCCGGCCAGCCGGGGGGTGCGTCGATGAAGTGATCTCGTCCCAGCGTGGACGTCGGCAAGAGCATGGAAGCGTCCATCGAGAACGAGAAGCAGCCGATGGGCACTCCGGTCGTCGCGCAGGTCTGGTCGCCCGGGCACCCGGACCAGTCCTTCCCGCTGGGGCCCCCTTCGCCGCGGTGCTCGATGGGGCTGAACTGATGGACGGCCACGGGTCGCGTGCTGGTCACCCGGTAGGAGGCTGCTCGCTCCCGTACCGATCCGCCGGGCGAGGGCACGTTGCCGCAGAGGTCGCTGTCGCCGCCCTTCGATGCGGCGTTCCAGGGGAGGTAGAAGGGCCTCGAGCTTCGTGGCGCGAGGGTCGCCTGGGCCAAGGTGGTTCCATCGTGCGCCACGGTCACCTCTGCGGCCACGTCGCCGGGGTTCGTCGCGACGATCGCGAAATCGAAGATCGACCAGACGATGTTGGGTACGACGGTTGCCCAGAACTCGCATCCGAGGTGACCCCGCTCGGCGGCAGCGGCCGCGCACGTTTCCGCCGCGCTGCCGCCCGTTCCGCCGCCGGACGCCCCCGAGGAGCCTCCCGCGCCGGCCCCGGCGCTGCCACCCGCTCCCGCCGCACCTCCCACTCCGGCGGGCACACACGCGCCGAGGCCGGGATCGCACAGCAGACCGAGCGGCGTGCAGTCCTTGTCGGAGCGGCACGGGGGACGACACACGCGTCCGACGCAGCGCTCGTCGTTCTCGCAGTCGCCGTCGCCGACGCACTCCACGCACCGCGCGTCGACGTCGTCGCACACCTCGCCCGCGGCGCAGTCGAGCGAGCTCCGGCAGCTCGTGAACCCGACGCACCGTGACGCCGAGCACTCCTCGGAGTCCGCGCAGTCGGAGCTCGCGACGCACTCCACGCACGCGCCCGCCCCGGGGTCGCACACCGTGCGGTCGCCCGGCTCTCCCACGCAGTCCAGGCTGTTCTCGCATTCCGCGGTGCACGCTCCGCCGAAGCACAGGCGGCCCTGCCCGCCGCAGTCTTCGTGCGTCGCGCACGCTGCGGATCCGGAGTCGGGTGCGTCGGGTGACGAGCCGCCGGTCGAGCCCCCGCAGCTCTGCGAGCTCGCGAGCACGAGCGCCCCCATGCTCAGCCAGGTCCCCCGTCGAGTCGTTCGTCGCAAGTGGGCGCCTCCGCGGTCGGAGCTTACCCGAACTCTCGTCGCCTCCTCGTCCCGGTGAGCGTCCGGCGGAGCGGCACGAGCTTCATTTCGGGATGGCCGGGACGTGGACCTGGTTGATGGTCCCCACGTTACCCCCCGCGGGGTAGCCGTAGGAGGCGAACCAGTCGGTGCCCCAGACGGTGACGCCGAACGGCCGAGCGCTGTCGGCGACGTGCTGGCTGGTCGCGCATCCGCCGACGCCCGTGCCGGCACGCATCAAGTCCACGTAGGCCACCTCGTACTTGCCTTCGGTCCCGACGGACTGCCAGCCGGTGACGGTGCCCAGGCACTTGACCGTGACGTCGGCGAAGCCGTCGGGTCCCGCGGCGCGCGTGATCACGAGGTTGGTCGTGCTGTAGGTGGGATCCGTGAAGAACACGTACTTCTGCAGGAACTGACGCGGGGGGAGCAGGTTCAGCCACTCCTCGTCCCCGCAGCCCGGGATGGGCGTCGCGATGGGGCCCAGGTTGGAACCCTGGCAGTCGAGGCGGGTGCCGCCGGCGTGGAGCGTCCCCGGCATGTACTGCGTGAAGTGGAACGGGTGGTCGGCGTCCTGCGACCGGACGACGAAGTGCGAGGTGCTCTCGAACTGCGCGACCTGCCCGGCGGAGAGCGACGAGGGTGCACCGCCAGGAGGTGCGGGATCGTACGTGAGCGTCGTCCCGTCGACGACGCCGAGCAGGCGATACGGGACGCTCTCCGGCGCGCCGCTCGCGAGGCGAGTGACGACACCCGCGCCGACGTACTCGTTTCCCAGCGCGCCCACGTGGGGGATCTGCTGGTGCGCGGCGTCGTGACCTCCACCGGTCGAGGTCGCGCTGGGGATGTGCAGGTAGGTGTTGCCGGTGAACAAGCCCACGGGCTGGTCGGCCTCGATGACCGTGCCGGTGGGATTGGCCCCGAAGAACTGGAGGACCTCCGCCGCGCCGACGGTGTAGCTCGTGGCCTGGCCCGCGGGGGCACCGGCCACGTTGGGTCCTGGCGGGAGCGCCACCGGCGGGACGAGGGTCACGTTCGTGCCTGCGGCGGTGCCGACGATCGCCATCCAGAGCAAGCCGGGCTGCCCGGGTTGGCCCGGGTCGGGGAGATCATGAGGCGAGATGGCGAAGTAGTTCGTCCCCCACGAGGTCCTCGGCATGAGCAGCGTCGCGCTCGGCAAGTAGCTCGCCGCGCCCCCGTAGGGGAGAATCGCGTAGGCGCTGACGGGCGTGTCCGTGGTGATCTCGAAGGCCGCGCCGCGTCCGGTGCCCGACACGGCCGTGTTCTGGAGCACGGCCGGCGGGACCGGGCACTGGAGCGACGTCGGACCATTCGCCACGCCGGGCCGGTTCGACAGGAACAGGATGGCCACCTCGTCAGGTGGGAGGCCCGTGGGCGGGAGGGGGTCGTACGTGACGTTCGGGACATTGCCCTTCGGAATGCGCCCGAACTTCGACAGGTCGTACGTGGCGCCGGCAACCCGCAGGGTGAGGTTCGCGGGTCTCGTCCACGCGTTGGCGACGAAGACCGCGTGGCACGGGCCAGCGAGCCCCGCGCCGAGCGGTCCCGCCCATCCCAGGCCGGCGAACGGCGGTGCCGGCGCGATGAACTCGCACGCGACGTTCCCCTTGCTCCCGCTCGCCGCGTCGCACGCCGGGATGCACTTGCCCTCGAAGCAGCCCTGGTCGGGCGGGCAGACGCCGACGACGGCGCCCGATTCGTCGGTGATCGAGTGCAGGTCGGCCGTACAGGCGAGCACGCCGCCCGGCCCACCGTCGGTGCCGATGATCGCGCCGGTGCCGCCGACGCCGATCGAGCCGGAGGTCCCACCGGCGCCCATGCCTCCCGATCCTGCAGCGCCGGCGCCGGCGCTGCCCCCGGAGTTCACTGCGGACCGCCCGGGGGCGGGTGACGCGCTGCATCCCCAGACGAGCATCGCCGCAGCGGCGCCGAGCGCCGCAACAGGTCTCGCCCCGAGGCGCGAGCCGCCGCGGCTCGCTGCTGCTGGTGCTGGCATGCCCGGGAGCGTGACGAATCGCGTCGATCACGACAAGCGCGCGCTCGGGGCCCACGCCGGGTTTTCAGGGCGGTCGCAGTTTTCGCCGATCCGAGCCGCCGCGCGCCCGACTTGGACCCGAACCCTGCCGGGGTGCGAGCGTCCTGCTAGCGTCGGGCAGATCGATCTGCCAGCCGCGTGCGCCGCGAGAAGGAGCCCGAAGTGAGACTGCCGAGAGTCGTCGTCGTCGCGTCGTCGCTTTGCGCGAGCTGGGGCGCCGCCTGCGGGGGTGGAGACTCCGGGACGGCCGAGGAGCGCTCGAGCGGCGGCGCCGGGGGAGCAGTGTCGTCCGGCGGGACCGGTGGCTCCGCCGCGGACGCCGGTCTCACCGGGGGCAGCGGGCCGCTGATCGACTCGGGGTTCGGAGGCGGCGCCTCCGAGTGCTCGACGAACGCGATGTGCGACGGCGGGGTGTGCGTCGAAGGCAAGTGCTGCGCCGAGGCCGCTCGGGTTTGCGGCGCGCAGTGCTGCGCGTCGGGGGAAGTGTGCTCGTTCGACCGGTGCGTGGTGCCGGGGAAGGCCTGCCAGGGCGTGGCCGACTGCGACGCAGGGCAGTTCTGCGAGCCGGCGCTCGGCGACGGCGTGGTGTCCGACGCGGGGAGCACCGACGCGGGCACGGGGTGCACCTCACCCGTGCCTCCTCGCGGTCGCTGCCTCGACATGCCGCCGATTTGCGGAGCGGCCGACGCCGGCGTGCCGGACGGCGGCCCCTGCGTGGAGAAGTGCGAGTACAAACCGCCGCCGGGCAAGCTCGACGCGATCGTGAAGTGGCAGTGGGGGCTCGTGAACAAGCCGACCCAGTTCCCGAACAGCGCCGACGTGTGGGCCACGCCCACGGTGGGGCGCCTTACCGATTCGAACTGCGATGGCAAGGTGGATCTGAGTGATCCGCCCAACATCGTCTTCGTTTCGGGCAACGCGAACCGAACGTGCTGCTCATGCGATACGTCGTCGCCCTCGACGTGTCTCACCGGCGTGCTCCGCGTCCTCGATGGGGCGACGGGCAAGGAGATCTGGTCGCTCGACAGGGCCAAGCCTGGCGCCCACGGATTCGCCGGCATGTCGGTGGCGCTCGGCGACGTGGACGGGGACCAGTCGATGGACATCGTCGCGATGACGGGCGACGGCCACGTGGCGCTCATCGACGCTCAGGGGAACGTGCAGCGGATCAGCGATCAACCCGTGGACGGCAAGGACGCCGGGGCGTTCGGGTGGGGCGGCGGCCTCGCCCTCGGTGACATGGACGGCGACGGAAGTCCGGAAATCGCCTACGGCCGGACGCTCTTCTCCACGCAGGGTGGCGTCATCACGCGACAGTGGGTGGGAACGGGGGGGCGCGGGGGTGGCGGGAACGGCAACCGGGACCTGTCGTTCTTCGCCGACGTGGACCACGACGACGTCCTCGAGCTCGTCGCGGGCAGTACCGTCTACGAGCCGAACGGTTCGGTGCTGTGGAACGCGCCTACGGGCGTGGCGGACGGCTTCCCCGCGGTCGCCGACTTCGACGGCGATGGGCGCCCCGAAGTGGTGCTCGTCGTGAACGGGGCCGTCTACCTCCTCAACGGGTTCGATGGGACCGTGCGCCTCGGACCGGTCACCCTGCCGGGGACGGGGTTCGGTGGTCCGCCGACCGTCGCGGACTTCGACGGCGACGGTCTGCCCGAGATCGGCGTGGCGCAGCAGAACCTCTACACCATGCTGAAGCCGAACTTCTCCACCAACGCCATCGACATCGTCTGGCAGGCGCCCAACCACGACCTGAGCTCGTCGGTGACCGGGTCGAGCGTCTTCGACTTCGAAGGCGACGGAAAGGCCGAGGTCATCTACAACGACGAGTGCTTTCTCTGGGTGTACGACGGGACGACCGGGGACGTGCTGCTCGCCACGAACACGACGAGCTTCACGGCGACGGAGGCGTCGCTCGTGGCCGACGTCGACGGCGATGGCCACGCGGAGATCGTCATGGTGTCGAACGGCGCGGACCCGAGCGCCGCCGGGTGGAAGTGCGACATCGCTCCCTGGAACCAGCCCGACGCGGCGAACAACCGCGGCGCCTGGACTGCTCCCCCGGGGGCGCCCGCGTACCGCGGGATCACCGTGTACGGTGACCGCTCGAACTCCTGGGTCGGGACGCGGACCCTCTGGAATCAGCACGCCTACTCCGTGTCGAACGTCTGCGACTCCAGGGACAGCGCCTGCGACCCGCCGAACCTGTACGGAGCGATCCCCTCGCCTCAGAAGAAGAACTGGACGGTCCCCTGGCTCAACAACTTTCGCCAGAACGTCCAGGACCAGGGTCTGTTCGACGCCCCGGACGCGACGGTTTCGCTGACCGTGGACTGCATCGAGCCGCCGGTGCTTCACGCGAAGGTGCAGAACGTCGGCCTCGCGGGGCTCCCGTCGGGAGTCGTCGTGGAGTTCTTCAGGCTCGACATGGGGTCCGAGGTCCTCCTCGGATCGGCGTCCACGACCATCCCGCTCCTGCCGGGCCAGAGCCAGGTCGTCACCTTCCAGCCGCTTTCCGGTACGGCGTCGACGCTCGACGAGTTCCGGGCTCGCATCCAGAACGCCGCGCCGAAGGCGTTCAACGAGTGCCGGGAAGACAACAACGCGAGCAACGAGGTCGAGACGAGCTGCGGACCGAAGTGAAGGGTGCCAAGCGGTCGGGTGATCGCTCGGGTCAGAGCGCGACGAGCAGCACCACCAGGAGGATCAGGCCGCCCGCGATGCAGGCGAGCACGACGTGGCCGCGCTTGACCAGGTCGTGGTCGCACGAGTCGATGGCCCGCAGATGGAGCTCGAGGTCCAGCGAGGCGCGCAGCACGGCCTCGTCGCCAGCGCGGATCGCCTCGAGGTGGGTCTCGGGGATCGCCACGGCCCCGCGTGTGGCGAGCAGCGATCGCCCGACCTGGGCGAAGGCCTCGCGGAGCTCTCGAGTCGCCGCGTCGAGGCCGGCGCTCCGCGCCCCCATCTGCTTCGCGAACTCCGCGTCCAGCCCGCGTCGCTGCGTCGCGAGGTCGCGAAGGGCGCGCTCGAGCCCCGAGATCTCCTTCTGCACCGCGAGCAGAGGCGCCCGAGCCACGTCGACCTCCGCGGCGAGGGCGTCGACCTGCGCCTTGACGTCCCTGGCCTGCGCGTCGAAGTGCTGAACCTTCGCGGTATGATCGGGGGCGAGCGAACCGCCGGTCTTCGCTGCGTTCTGTGCCACCTGGTTGAGGGAGCGCAGCTCGATCTGCAGGCGCTTGAAGTGGATCACGGCCTTGCGGTGCGGTTCTTCCGCCACGGCGACGACGTCGGCGTGCCGACGCTCCTCGGCGCGCTTCTGCGAGAGGTGCGCCTCGTGCTCCTGCTGGCGCGCGTCGATCTGCGCGATCCGTTCGGAGTAGTCCGCGTTCGTGCTGGCGACGGCGTCCTTTCGCTGATTGGCGACGGTCTCGCGCTCGTGGACCGGGGCCAGCATGCGACGGAGATTCTCGTCGGTCTCCATGTGGGCGCGAACGGCCTGCACGGCGTCCATCACGTGCTCGTCACGCGCGATCTCCGCGCGGTCGAGGGCGGCCTTCTTCTCGGCCACGATGGGACGCAGGGCGCGCTGTCGCGCGAAGACCCGTACCGCGTAGATCGGCGTCATCCAGACCGCGGTCGGTGGCGGCCCGTAGTCCGCGGCAAGGGCCATCTCGACCTCGTCAGGGCGGAGGGTCGCCGGATCCGGCGAGCGACCCGACGGCCACCTTGCTCCCTCGTCGGCGCGGCGCGGCGAGCCGGCCGACTGCTCCACGGAGAGCGAGAGCGCGTTGCTCTGCGAGAATCCCTCGAAGTCGTCGTCACCGAACGTGCCGCCGCCGAAGTAGTCGAGGGGTCCGCCACCACCCGACGGCTCGATCGATCGCGTCTCGAGGCTCCCCTCGTCGAACGTACCGCTCCCGAAGTAGGCCGACGGGTCACCTGGGGCGGGCGCCGGGGCGGGAGCCGACGGGACGGGGGCGTTCGCGCGTGGCGCCGCCGGCTGGCGTGCGCGAGCAGGCTGCGCAGGCAGGTCGAGGTCCGCGTCGAAGGACGCGGCCGCCGAGGCCGCCGCTGGAGCGCCGGGCACGGCGTTCGGGCGCACGGGAACCGTTGCCTGATGGGCCATGGCGTTGCTGCCGTGGGGGGGGCCCCACTGCGGTGCGTCCTCGAGGTCGAGAGGGATGAGCTCGGCCGGCGGAACGGGCTGATCGAGGTTCGGACGCGTCTGGGTCGCGACGGCCACCGGGACCACCGCGCGCGGGTTGGCGAAGGGGCTGAAGGCTGCCCGGTCCGGTCCTGGCGCCATCGGAACCGTCTCGCCGGTGCGAGCGGGGTCGTGGTCCAGGTCGAGCTCCAGCTCGAACTCGTCCGGTCTCGGGGAACGCGGCTCGCTCACGGCCGCATGGTACCCGAAAGCGGGCGCGGGGCGGACCAGGCTGGACACGTCCGCCGGGCCGCGCTACCCACGCCGCGGTTCCCCTTTGTGGGTCCACCAACTGCGCGTCTCGAACTCCGCCAGGCCCGGGAGGGAGCAACGGTAGAGGAAAGCGGGTGTGGTGGGCCCATTCCCGTTTTGTCGCCGCCGCGCTGGAGCGCCCCCTCTTCAGTTGACGAAAGACGACGGAGAAGTGAGCACGGACTGAAGCGCGAGCGCCTGGGCACAGCCCCGCACTCGAGCGGCGACGTCGAGCTCCTCGAGGAGCGCCTGGCGCGCCGTTCCATCCGCCACGAGGGCGCTCGCGACGCGGTCGGCGATCCCGCTGGGCGACGGGGCCTCTTCACCGTCCAGCGGGACCGACGGCGAGTTCGTGCCCGGGCCACCCGCCCGGGCGGCGGCGGACAGCAGCGCAGCGACGTCACGCTCGGTGGCCGTCGTGGGCAACTCGCGAAGCACGGTGGCGCGAGCGCGCCGGTACGGGGCGACGAAATCCAGCTCGTCCAGCGCCACGCGGCATCTGCCGAGCAAGAGGAGGTTGTACCGGCCGTCCGCGAGTCGCTGCTGGCGCACGATCTCGCCGAGGCCCGCGACGGCGGGCAGCGGCGGCGCATCTCCCGACGCGTCGCGCGCCAAGAACGCCATGCAGAGGAGTCGGTTCGACGCGAGAACGTCTTCCGTCATCTTTCGATATCGCGGCTCGAAGACGTGCAGCGGCAGCAGGGTGCCGGGGAACAGCACCACGCCGGGCAGCGGAAACACCGCCACGGCGTCGATGATCTGGCCGGGTGCGAGGCTCATGTGCCGAAGAGCTCGACGACGCCGCCGTTGTGCGCGCCAGGCGCGTCCAGCGCGTGGTAGACGATCACCTGCGCGACCTCCCGAGGCGTCATGCGTGCCACGAAGCCGCTGCCCTCGAGCATGCGCGTGTCGACCGATCCCGGGAGCACGGCCACGGTCGAGACGGGCCCGCCCGACAACTCGAGCGCCAGGCTCTTCACCAGGCCCAAGAGCCCCCACTTCGTCGCGTTGTAGCCCGTTTGTTTCGCGGTTCCGACGACCGACGAAATGCTCCCCACGAAGACGATGCGCGCAGGACGCCCGGCTTCCTTCATGGACGCGAGCAGCCCCTTGGTGAGCAGGAACGACGCGGTCAGGTTCACTGCCACCTGTTCGTCCCAGTCTTCGACGCGCAGGTCCTCGAGGGGTGCCCGATGAACCACCGCGGCGTTGTGCACGATGACGGTGGGTGGGCCCAGGACGTCGAGCACCTGCCGCGCCGCTCGAACCACCTCACCGGCGGCCGCCAGGTTCACCTCGAAGACCTCGACGCGGGGCGAGGCCCGTCGGGTCGAGCGTGCGGTCTCGTCCAGGGCCGCGGATGGCCGCCCGAGGAGCGCCAGGGTTGCGCCGCGCTCCGCGAGCAGGTGCGCCGTCTCGCGCCCGATGCCGCGGCTCGCCCCCGTGACGACGGCCACCGTCATGTTCGGGCGTCTTCCGGATCGATCGCGAGGCTCACCGCTCGGAGCCCGTCGGGACCGGACAGCTCGCCGGCCGTCGCCAGGGTGACCACGGTGGCCTCCGGCTGCCGGGCGCCTCGCGCCGCCAGGCACGTATGGAGAATCGAGAGACGGCAGTAGGCGCCGCGAGCCCCCGCGTGAATGGTGAGCGCTTCGACGACGCGCTCGCCGATCGTCTCCTGCAGCGTCAGGCGCCGCGAGAACACATCCAGCAGCCGCGCGATGGCGCCGATCCCGAGGACGCGCTCGCCCGGAAGGTACGCGACCGTGGCTCGGCCGATCCCCGGCAAGAGGTGGTGAGGGCACAGGCACGCGACCTGGATGTCCCGGACCGCGACCAGGCCAGCCGCAGGCTGGGCCGGCTCGTCCCCCTCCCGGAGGAGCGCCGCCGGGTCCTCGGTCTCGCCCGAGAGGAGATCGCGCTCCAGGGCCTGAACGAAGCGCCCGGGGGTGCCACGCAAGAGCTCCGAGCGCGCGTCGTGTCCCATGGCGTCGAGCAGCGCGGCGACGGCGCGCTCGGCGGCTGGGCGGTCGATCGGCATCGTGCGCCTCTCAGTTGAGGTGTCTCTTGCGCGTGTCCTGGTGGATCGCACGGCGCCCGGCGAAACCCGCGTCCAGGTCGTGATAGTACTCGATGCGCGCTTCACCGAAACGCCAGCAGAGCCACACGAGCTTGCCCTCGACGTGGCCGAAGAAGTCGAGCAGCCCGATGCGAGGGTCCTTGACCACGGCGCCCAGCTTCTCGACGGCGTTCCACCCTCGTTCGTAGTTCTCGACGCGAGAGCGAATCTCCCGCTTGAGCGCGAGGACCCGCGCGGGATCGTCGGCGTTCTCGTCCAGCGACGTGGGCGGGGCGCCCTGCAGGGTCGCGAGGTCGCCGACGCCCTTCTCGATGTCGCTCCGGAGCGAGAGCTGCTGCCGAACCATCTCGGTGAGCTCGGGGATCAGCGACTGAACCTCCTCTATCGTGAAGACCCGGGGCTCCGTCACGAGTTCGAGCCTCGATCGACGTGCCAGAGCACGCTCACCGCGTTCGTGATCGCCACGTGCTCGGACATGACCTCACAGCTACCGCACTCGTCCGGGAAGCGGACGCGATCCTTGCAGCCCTGACAGCGCGCGAGGTGGGCGCGAGCCGCCGTCAGCTCGTCTCGCAGCTGCGCCAGGAGGTCCACCCGCGACTGCAGCGACGCGATCTGGGCATCGAGGCTACCGAGCAACGCTTCTGCCGCGGCGCCCCCCGTGGGCGCCTTCCGCTTGGCCTCGAGCATGGTGCGAATGTCGTCGAGGGAGAGACCGGCCGTTCGCAGCGCCGTCACGAGGTTCAGCTTGTCGAGCTCGCGCGGCGCGAAGAGACGATGGCCGCCCTCCGTGCGCTCGTTCGGGGTCAGGTGGCCCGACTCCTCGTAGAAGCGCACCGTGCGCAGGGTGTTGCCGGACAGCCTCGCCATGTCGCCCGTCGTGAGCAACTTCGTGCGCTTGCTACCCCTTCGTGACGACACGGCCGAGCGACTCCCGAGAAGGGACCTTAGAGCGTCCGTCGCCCGGCTGCCAGCGAGGGAGCTCGCGGGCCGCTCGTGAAGGGAGAATCGGCGTCAGGGTCCCCGCGGTGCGCTCGGGTCACTCCGTGGCCGCGTCGAGCGTCGCGTCCTCGGGAGCATCCGCCCCCGACGCTGCATCGGACGCCGCGCCGGCATCGACGGAGGCACAGGTGAGGACCCAGACGCCCGACGAGCAGAGCGCGAACGCGACCTCACCGAGGGCGCAGGCCGACGTGAAGCCCGGTCCCTCGAAGAGCGGGCAGGTTTGCCCGGTGGCCGGGCAGCTCGCGATGCCCGCCTCAACGGTGATCCGGTTCCCGGACAGGGAGCCATGCAGGGAGATCTCGCTGCACGAGCGGAAGTTGTCCGACGCGGAGCCGTGCTGAACGAGCGGTGGACGCGCGTCCGGCGACGAGCAACGAGAGGCCGCGAGCGCGACGGCCACCACCACGAAGAGGGGCGCACGACTCGGTGGCGACGTCACAAGGTGGGCCACGCGAGAATAGCCACCTTGGTGAGGAAGAAATCCGCGATCAGGATCGAGATCGAGATCACGACCACCGTGCGAGTCGTGCTGCTCCCCACACCGGCGGTGCCACCCTTCGTGATCAGCCCGAAGTGGCAGCCGACGAGCGCGATGATGGCGCCGAAGAACGGTGTCTTGAAGAGGCCGCTGGCGAAGTCCTTCATGGTGACCGCGCTCAGCGCACTGCGCAGGAAGAAGGTGGAAGGGATGTTGAACTGTTGATCGGTGATGAACATGGCTCCGCTGAAGCCGAGCACGAGCGCCAGGACGCCGAGAATCGGCATCACGATGATGGAGGCGACGAGTCGCGGCAAGACGAGCTTCTTCAGGGGGTCCGCCCCCAGCGCGCGGATCGCGTCGAGCTGCTCGGTCACCGCCATGGCCCCGAGCTCTGCCGCCATGCCGGCTCCGATGCGTCCACCGACGATCACGGCGGTGAGCGTCGGCGCGAGCTCTCGCGCGAAGCTGAGGGCCACGACGCGCCCCGTGTACTCCATGCCGCCGAACTTTCGCAGGCCGAATGCGAACTGTACCGCCATGACCATCCCGATGAAGACGCTCGTCACCACGACGATGCCCAGGGAGGCCACACCGAGTGCATGCAGCTGTCGCACGATCTCGCGGCCCTCGAACGGCCGTCGAAATCCCGCGCGGACCGTTCCCAGGGTCATCTGCGTGACGACGCCGAAGTGGTGGAGCATTCCGAAGAAGCGCTCCAGGGTCCGTTCCCAGTAGTTGGGCTCCGGCGGCGGCGCGAGCAGGCTCGTGCGCACAGACCGCGGCGCCAGCGAGTCGCGGTCACCGGAGACGGAGGCCGGGGAGCGCTCGGTCACGGCCTACGCTTCGCTCTCTGCCGCCCGCGCATGCCGGACTCTACCGCTCGACCGTGGAGAAGCCCGCAACGAAGGCGGAGAAGTCCTCGGTGGTCTCGTCGCGCCCATCCGCGATGTGCACGAAATCGTAGACGCATTCGTCCTTCTTCAGGACGACGATCTCGAAGCGCTTCTCGACGCCGTCGAGCTTCGCGAGCAGGCGCGTTCGCAGGGCCTCCCGTCCGTCGAGATCGAAGCGCTGCGCGGAGGACACGTTGCGCTCGGTGAAATGGAGGAAGAGGTGGTGCGTGAGCGCCTCGAGCGGCACGTCGTCGCCGTCCTTGCCACATCGCCCGTTGACGGCGATGGTGGCGCTCCGCGCGTCGTCGCGGAACGCGACGAGGGCGTGAGAGACCTCCACGCGGCGCCAGCCGCGAGGTACGGGTCCGACGCGAAAAGCGAGCTCGCCGTTGTCGTACACCCGCCCGTCGAACGTCGCGCCCCCGCAGGCGAGAATGCCGAGCGCCGTGAGCGCCAGCCGGCGGCCCCCCCAACCGACGCGACTCCCGCCAGGAAGGATCCGGTCGGCCGCGCGGGTCGAGGGACGTCGAGGGCGGCGCCGCATGGGCCCGGCAAGGTAGCACCACGCCCCCGCCGGGAGAGAGAGGCGCGGTGTCGCCGAGGGGCGGGCACGGGGAAAACCGCGTCACCCACGGACCGGCAGGTGCGCTTCGGCCCGGTGGCCTTACGATGTCGCGCTCGCATGATCCCCCTCCGCGACTCGAACCCGCGCGCCACGTTCCCGCTGGTCAACTACGGGCTCATCTTCGCGAACCTGGTCGCCTACGTCTGGCTCCAGGGCGCGATCGCGGGCGGCGCGCGCACCGCGGTTCAGGACTGGGGCATCGTCCCCGCGAGGCTCGCCCACGCGCCGGATCTCGAGATCATCAGGGTGTTCACCTCCATGTTCCTGCACGATCCCTCCTCCCTGGGTCACATCGGTGGAAACCTCCTGTTCCTGTGGATCTTCGGCGACAACGTCGAGGACGCGCTCGGACACGGGAAGTACCTCGCGTTCTACCTGGTGGGCGGCGTGGCAGCCGCGGGGGCGCAGGTGCTGACCGATCCGACGAGTGTCGTGCCCATGATCGGGGCCTCGGGTGCCATCGGCGCCGTGCTCGGGGGCTACCTCGTGCTGTATCCGCGAGCGCCCATCACCGTCCTCAACCCCATCCTGCCCCTCTGGCTCTTCATGGGCGTGGTCTTCGTGTTCCCCGCGTGGCTCGTGGTCGGAGAGTGGTTCGTCTGGAATCTGATCGCCGGCGTGGGCTCCCTGGGCGCCAAGGGGCTCGGGGGCGTCGCCTTCTTCGCGCACATCGGAGGCTTCCTCGCCGGCGTCCTCTTGATTCGCCCGATGGGAGGCGCCGCCGGAAGGCGGCCGCTCGACCCATGGCGTGGCTGGCGGCCGCCCCCTTCGGGCGGCGCCGGCGGAGGGAGGCCCCCCGGGCGCCGCGCCCGGCGACCGCGCGACCTGTTCCACGCGGTCGCGCACGACGGCGGTGGTTCGGCGCGGGCCTCCGCGTTTCCGCGACGCGCGTAGACGCGCGCTTGCCGCGCGAACGTGCACCGGCTCGCACCCTGCCGTGTGCCTGGTATACCGCGACCCGTGACTCGCCTGCGCCTCTACAACACGCTCAGCCGTTCGCTCGACGCGCTCACCTTGCGCGAACCCGGAAAGGTCGGAGTGTACTGCTGCGGGCCCACCGTCTACGACGTGCCCCACGCCGGGCACGCTCGTGCGGCCCTCGCGCCGGACGTGCTCGTGCGGCATCTGCGCGCCAGTGGCTTCGAGGTCACCTACGTTCGCAACATCACCGACGTGGACGACAAGATCCTCGATCGTGCGCGGCAGAACGGGGAGGAGCCTCTCGCGCTGTCACGACGCATGTCGGAGATCTACCAGGACGACATGCGTGCGATCGGCTGCGTGGATCCGGACCACGAGCCCCGCGTGAGCGATCACGTTCCGCAGATACTCGAGCTCATCCAGAAGATCCTGGATCGCGGCGTGGGCTACGTGGTCGATCGACCGGACGGCGCCCGCGACGTCTACTTCTCGGTGAAGGACTTCCCGGGCTACGGGAAGCTGAGCGGTCGCCGGCTCGAGGAAATGCGCGCAGGCGCGCGAGTGGAGATCGACGAGACCAAGCGCGATCCGGCAGACTTCGCCCTCTGGAAGGGGTCGGCCGCCGACGAGTGGGGGTGGGACGGTCCCTGGGGACGCGGGCGCCCGGGTTGGCACATCGAGTGCTCGGCGATGAGCCTCGCGTACCTGGGTTACGGGTTCGACGTTCACGCCGGAGGCATGGACCTCGTGTTCCCCCACCACGAGAACGAGATCGCGCAGAGCGAGGCGGCGAACCCGGATGCCGGCCCGATGGTCACCTGCTGGATTCACAACGGATTCGTGAACGTCGACCGGGAGAAGATGAGCAAGTCGCTCGGAAACTTCGTCACCGTGCGGGACGTGCTCACGCGCAACGACCCGGAGGGGTTCCGGTACTACCTGCTCGGCGTCCACTACCGCGGTCCCATCCAGTTCGACACGGAGCAGCTTGCCGACGACCGCGTCGTTTTTCCGGGGGTGGACGAGGCAGAGCGACGAATCGACTACCTCTACGAGACCCTGCGCCGCCTGGACGAGCTCGTCGACGTCGGTACGACCACACCGTCCAAGCCTCCGCCGGAGGTGGTGGGCGTTCGCGATGCCGTGAAGGACGCTGCCGAGCGCGCCGGCGCTGCGCTCGACGACGATCTCAACACCTCCGTGGCGCTCGCGTGCCTCGGGGAGATGGCGACGGTGGGCAACGACCTGTGCGACCTCGCCGCGAAGCGGCGCAAGGACGCTGGGTTCGTGGGGGGCGCCGCCGGAGTCGCCCGGCAGACGACCCTCGCCCTGCGCAAGCTCGCTGGCACCCTCGGGTTGCTCGGCGCCTCCCGCGAGGACTACGTCCGCCGGACGACGGCGCGGCGACTCGCGCTTCGCGGCCTGTCCGCCGAGACCGTGGAGCAGAAGGTACGTGAGCGAATGGACGCCCGCCGCGCGAAGGACTTTGCCCGTGCCGACGCGCTCCGCGACGAGCTGGTCGCGCTAGGAGTCGCCGTCAAGGACAGTGCGCTGGGCACCGAATGGTCCATCGACGTCTGAGCGCCCACGGGCTCTCGGGCGTCAGACGCCGATGAACAAGCGGTGGGCGAAGTTCCTTTCGAGGCGCGCGCGGAGCACCTTGTCCGCGGCGGTCTCGATGTCGTACTCGATGCGCTTGAACTCGAAGCGCTTCTTGTCGGAGTCGAACACCGTGAAGCTCGCGCGGTTGTCGTAGTCCCGAGGCTGTCCGACCGAGCCGACGCTGACGATGTACTTGCGGTTCCCTTCGAGTTCGAAGTCCACCGGAGGCAGCTCCTCCACCGTGGTCGGGGTCAGCGCGAAGACCTTGCACAGGTGGGAATGGCCGATGAGCGTGATGTGTCCCAGCTCGCCGAAGATGGGCAGGCACTCTCGTGCCTGCTCCGGAGCGAAGATGTACTCGAACTCCTCCAGGCGAACCGGCGATCCGTGGCAGAGGTGGACGCCAATCTCGTCCAGCTTGATGGAGTACGGCAGGGAGCGCAGCCACTGCATGTTGTCCGTGGACAGCATGGCGGCGTGGGTGTCGAGGGCCTGGCGAGCGGCCTCGTAGTAGTACGAGTAGTCCATGCGCCCGGCGACGGCGGCGTCGTGGTTGCCGAGGATCGTCGACTTGGCCGTCGAGCGCACCAGGTCGGCACACTCGTTCGGAGAGCCGCCGTAGCCCACCGTGTCGCCCAGACAGTAGAAAACGTCGATGGACTCGCGGGTGTAGGCGTCCAGCACGGCGGACAGCGCCTCGTAGTTCGCGTGGATGTCGCTGAAGATGCCGAGGCGCATTGAGGCAGAGCAGCGTACCACGTGTGCCCGCGGATGTGACGTCGCGTTACCTTCCCGGCCCGGAGCGGGGCACGGGCAGGTGGCCTTCGCCTTTCAGCGACCCGTGCGGGGCGGGATTGTGACCCGCAGATCTCCGAAGTACGGTCCGTCCCGGTGGCGGCGACCCACGAGGGAAACGGCCAGGGCGACGCGGATCCGTACGAGCCGGCGGTCGCGATCCTCGAGCTCGTGGCGGCGGCCCGGGACTACGTCCGCCTCGCGGTCGGGACGGAACCCGACGAGACCGTGGCCACCCTGGCGCTCCTCGACGGGTACGCGGCCGGCGCGCGGCGGCTGTTCGAGGAGCGACCCGAGCCGCTCCACGTGGTGGCGCGAGCCTTCGGAGCGTACTTCGGCGAGGTCGTGCGCCGCGAACTCGGTGGCTTCTGGCGCGAACGACCCGGTGACGTCACGGAGTGGACCCTCTGCGGCCGGCTCGCCTTCTTCGAGGTGAATCCGTTCGGCGTGGCGTACGAGGTGCTTGCCGCCGGCGCCGGGCACGAGGGACCGTCCCCCGAACTGCGTCTAGCCCCGGAGGACCGGGACATCGTCACGACACGTCTCGAAGGGCTCGGTCCGATCGAAGAGGCCGACTTTCATCGCTTCACGACCCGCGCCGAGGTGCTCGAGACCGCGTTCGTCGCGCTCCGCGAGCAGATGATCCTCGGCGGTCAGGGTGACGTGACGTTCGGGCCGGAGGACTACGAAGCCTGACGACGCGGCGGACGAAGCGTCACTTTCCCGCGTCGGGTCGCGTCCCCACGCTGAGACGCGCCGGCAGGAACGAAAGCTCCGGCTTCGTCGTGTCCTCGCCCAAGAAGTCCCTCCAGGACACGACGTAGCGGTTCGCCTTCGGCCCGATGACGTACTGCTGCTCGCCGGGTCGGATCCAGGCGACCGGGACTCCGTCGAGGAGCACGTACCGCAGGGCGTGGCCGTGATTGACTGCGTGGAAACCCTCGCCGGGAGCGTCCGGTCCGGCGGGCTCCGTGCTCCGTCGCTCCACCTTCCGGAGGCGAGAGAGCTCTTCCCGATTGAGGAAGATGCCGCTGGGCTCCGGGGGCAGCTCGCCGGGCTTCGGCAGCGCGCCGGCGGGAGGTACGTAGAGCCCTCCGAGGGCGAGGTCCGACCGCTTGACGATCGAGTCCACCTCGAACCCGAGGCGACCCCCTCGCTCCCAGAAGTACTCCGCGCGAACCGGGATCAGGTCCTTCTTGCAGACCGCAGACGGCTGCAGCGCATCGAGCTCCAGCAAGAACCGGCACAGGAGTTCCCCACCACGACCGGACGAGTTCACCTCGGCCTGCTCGATCACGAGGCGTCCGGTCGGCCCACGCAGTTCCGATCGCCTCGTGGGATGCCCGACGAGCACCCCCGGGCCGAGATCCTTGGGCGTACTGGCGACCAGCGGCGACACGTCCGCTCGTCGCTCGCCGAGCAGCGAGCGCAGCGCGCCCAGCGAGAGCACGCGATAGGCGTCGGCATTGGGCCACACCAGGAGGTGGCCGAGGCGATCGATGCGCGACCGCACCTCCGCACCGAGTGGCAGCGGGAAGGACACGCTGGCGATCGCGAACCGCATGCGCCCGTGGGCGGCCAGATCGATCGTCGCCCGCGGAGTCGTCTTCTCCGACAGCTCCTTCACCACCGACTCCACCACGTCCGGATCCGCGCCGGCCTTGGGCACGTCGTGCCAGACGAAGCGCGCGGCGAGCGTGACGCCGATCGCCTCCTTGGTCGTCAGCGAGTCCGCCTCGAGCGTCTCGTCGACGCGAAACGGCGCGGGCGGAGCCGCGCCGGCGTCGGGCGGTGGCGTCAGGATCAAGCGTCCCGCCGAGTCCGCCGGAATGCCGACTCTGCCCGCGACGGCGCTGTGCGACGGCGCCACCATCAGCTCGGCGCCGGATGCGAGCGGCGCGGGCACCGCGCTGGCAATCGGGTTGGGCTCCCCTGATTCCTGCGGCTTCTCCCCGCGCGGACAGCCCACGAGGGCCGCGGCAAGGACGGCGAGCGGCAGGAGGCGCGACGAGGCGTTCATGGTCCCGTCCGGAAATCCTTGATCACGTGGACGCCGGGGGCGAGGGGCATCGTGTCCGGGCTGCGCTGGGTGTCGAGCAGGAAGTGCGTGGCAGCGGGGTACAGCTCCGCGAAGACGTTGGCGTTTGCGGGCTCGTTCTCGAACGTGCCGAGGACCGTGCCCGCGTCGCCGAGCTTCGGAGCAACCGCACGCTTGAACTCCGGATCCGGGATGGCGGCGTCGGGCTTGAACACGAGCTGCGTGCCGGGGACGCCGATGGGGAAACCACGGTCGCGGAGGCTGGCGAGGCTGCCGAGCGCCATGTTGGGGAGATCGCGCCCGGTCAGGTAGACGATGGCCGCGCCAGCGTCGTGAAGGGACTGCACGAGGGCAGTGGCGCCGTCGAGGGAGACGTCGTGGCACAGGTAGGCGTCCCTGAAGAACCTGTCCGTCCAGAACGCGTGCGCTTCTTGCCGCAGCGCCGCGTCATCGACGCCGAGGTGACGCAGGTTCTCGTCGAGGAGGTAGCCCAGGCCGCCCGGGTCCGCCGTTCTCAGCCGTGCCGCCGTCGTCCGATCGCGGTCGTGCCAGAAATCGGCCAGCTCCCGGAAGATCGCCGTGGTGCGCGGGCGGTTGTCGAGCAGGGTGCCGTCGAGATCGAAGACGACGAGGCGGGGTCCCTTCGTGGCGCGGGCAACGTCCACGAGCCCGCGAAGGAGCTCGCGCTGGGTGGCTGGAGCCACCGCCGCCGGGACGCCGTTCATCCCGACTTTCCGCGCGCAGCGCCCACGAGATCCTCCGCCGCGACGCCGAGCGCGCGGCAGTGATCCTGAAGCCCTCGGAGCACGTCGAGCGAAGCTGACGGATCGACGAAGTTCGCCGTTCCCACCTGGACGGCGGTCGCGCCCGCCAGGAGGAACTCCACCGCATCTGAAGCGGTGGTGATGCCGCCGATGGCGACGACGGGGATCGATACGGCGTCGACGATGTCCCACACGATGCGCAGCGCGATGGGCTTGAGCGCGGGTCCGCTGAGTCCCCCCGTCCTGTTCGCCAGGCGTACCTTGCTGGCCGCGGCGTCGATCGCCATCCCGCGAATCGTGTTGATGGCGGTGATCGCGTCGGCGCCCGCAGCTTCGCACGCCCTCGCCACCGCGCTCACGTCCTCCGCCTCGGGGGACATCTTGACCCAGACGGGCAGGCGCGTGGCGCGCTTGACGGCCTCGGTGACCTGCGCGCACAGCTTCGGGTTCTTGCCAAACTCGATGCCGCCCTCCTTCACGTTGGGGCACGAGACGTTCAGCTCGATGGCCGTGACGCCGTCCTCCGCGTCGAGGCGTCGAGCGATGGCGACGAAGTCGTCGACGGTGCTCGCGAAGATGTTCGCGACCACCGTGACACCGCGGCGCCGAAGCACCGGCAGCTTGTCGGTACAGAACGCCTCCACCCCCACGTTTGCCAGCCCTATGGCGTTGAGCATCCCCGCGGCGGTCTCGCAGATCCGCTCCGGGGGGTTCCCGGCACGAGGCGCCAGGCTGAGCCCCTTGGTGCAGATCCCGCCCAGGAGGGCCACGTCGTAGAAGTCGTCGTACTCGAGGCCGTAGCCGAAGGTCCCCGACGCGGTGAGGATCGGGTTCTTCAGGACGACGTCGCCGATCCGGACCGAGACCGAGGTCACGATGGGCCTCCCCGCGGGTGGCTCTTGCGCGGAGCGTGGTCGCCCCGACTCCAGTCCACGCGGCGCGCATCCACGCAGGGTCCCTGCATGCAGGCGTAGACGTAGCCTCCGTCGACGACGGGAACCGGGCAGCCGAGGCAGACGCCGTAGCCGCACGCCATGGGCGTCTCGAGGGAGGCCTCGCAGGGGACGTCGCGCTCCGCGCAGAGCGCCGCCACGGCGGCCATCATTCGGTCCGGGCCGCAGGTGTAGACCTCGGCGGCGTCTCCCAGCACGTCGGCGAGCACGTCCGTGACGCGGCCCTTGATGCCGCTCGAGCCGTCTTCGGTCGTGATCACGAGGTTCGCCAGGTGCCCGAGGTCCTCCTGCATCGGGAGATCCCGCTCGGACCGACCGCCGTACACCACGGTCGGCTTCCGCCCCCGGGTGCCCAGGTCGTTGGCCAGGAAGAGCAGCGGCGCGATCCCCACGCCGCCGCCGACCAGGACCTGCCGTCGCGCGTCGTTCCACGGGCGCCACGGCTGCCCCAGTGGGCCGAGGAGCTGGAACGGCTCCCCCGGCTCGGCGCGGGCCATGCGAACCGTTCCTTCGCCGAACACCTTGATGAGGATCGACGGCGTCGGTCCCCCCGTGAGGTAGCTCATGGGACGAGGGAGGAGCGGCGCCGTTCCCCACTCGACGCCCCGGACCATGCAGAACTGTCCGGCGAGTGCGCCGGGCGCGTCCGCGGCGTCGAACGTCAGCACGTGGTACGTCGTGCCGATGCTGTCGCGCCGCAGGAGCGGCGCCGTCACGAGTCGTCGGGGTGGAAGTCGCAGACCGGGCGCTGGGCTCAAGGGTGCTCTCCGAGCCGGACTTCGTCGCGGCCCGGTCGAATGTGCCCCGTTTCAGGGTCCAGCGCGAGGACCATTTCCACGGCGTCTTCGCCGTTGTCGGCGTAGTACGCTCGTCGAATCCCCATCGCCGAGAAGCCGTGGGCTCGGTAGAGCTGAATGGCGCCGCGGTTGGAGCGCCGCACCTCCAGGACCAGCAGTCGTGCTCGCGAGCGACGAGCGAACTCCAGCAGCGTCTGCATCAACTGGCGAGCGATGCCACGCCGGCGGTGGTCGGGGTGCGTCGCCACGTTGATGAGATGCACCTCGTCGGCGACATGCCACGCCAGCAGGAAACCGACGGGTGGGGCCTGCCGCCGCGGCAGCGCGACCCAGAGGCGCGCCCACGTGCGAGCGAGCTCCTTCGTCGCGTCGACGTCCACACCGCACTTCCGAGCCAGGTCGTCCACGGCTCGGGCGCTGGAGGAGGGAGCGTCGGCGACGAGCATGGCGTGTCGCTCCGGATGGTCCGCGCTCCCGCGGAACGACGCAAGGTGTACCCGCGCGGGCTCAGTGGGCCGCGGTCCAGGCCGACGCGGCCAGGCGCGTCGCGTCCACGACGAGCCGCAGGGCGCCATGGCTTCCGAGGATGGCTCCGCTGTACGGGCCCGCGGCTCCGACGAGGGAGGGCACGGGCCGAATCGTCACCTCTTCGATGGCGCCCACGCCGTCCACGGCGATCCGGATCGGGCTCAGGGATTCGCTGGACAGCTCGACGGCGAGCCGTCCGGCTCTCGGTCCGCACATCCCGACGCACTGGCCGAGGTGCACCGTGGGGATCGAGTCGTCCGGCGTCGAGATGACGCCCGCGAAGCCGACCGGCAAGGCGAACGGTACGTCGCAAGCGAACAGCCAGAGCACCTCCGCCATGCTGCCGTGCGACGGCACCTCCAGCGTGGCGACGAGGCCACCGCGGCGCTGCGTACCGAGCCGCACGGTGCCACCCAGCTTCTGAACGGCGCCCCGCACGAAGTCGAGCCCGACGCCGCGTCCCGCCAGCAGATCGGTCCCCTCGCGCGTGGTGAGACCGGGGAGAAACAGGATCGCGAGCGGGTCATCGTCCCCGACCTGACGGGCGACGTCCCACGACGCGGAGCGGAGTATGGACGACCAATCGACGCCCGCACCGTCGTCCGCCAGAGTGAGTCTCAGGAAGTCACCGACGGCTTCCGCTCGCAGCGAGACGCTTCCCGTGGCATCCTTGCCCGCGGCGACGCGCTCGGCCGGTGGACGGATCCCGTGGGCGACCGCGTTGTGCGCGAGCTGCAGCAGCGGGTCCACCAGCCGATCGGCCACGCGCCGGTCGATGGGAAGATCGGCGCCCTCGATCTCGACCCTCACGAGCTTCTGCTCGCTCGCCGCGGCGGTGGCGACGGCGTTCGCCACGCGGTCGAACAGCCAGCGGACCGTGGTCTTCCGGAGCGCCGAGATCTCCGCCGTCGTTCGCTGCGTGTGGGCGCCGAGTTCCTCGGCACCGTGGCGGATGGTGGCGGCCGTGGCGTCCAGACCGTCGGCCGAGGACCAGAGGGTCGCGGCCGCGCGCTGTATCTTCTGCAGCGCGGCCGCCGGTGCGCCCCACGGCTTCGGTGGTCCGATGAGGCGCAAGGCCTCCTGCAGCAGGCCCCGGGCGGAGCGCAGAGACCGAGCGGTGCCGAACGTTTCCTCCGCGGTCGCGTGAAGCTCCTCTTCCAGCAGGCGTGCACGCTCGAGGCGATCGAGCACGCGGTCGACGCCGAGGGACGAGACGCGCAGGAAGCCTTCGTCGTGGGCGACCTCCGGCGGAAGGGTCTTGGGACGTGGCGCTTCTGGCGAGCTCGCCACCCGCTCCTCGCCTGGGTTGCGGCCCCTCGACGTGTCGCCCGACCGCAGTCGTTCCAGGGCGCCGTGCGGATCGTCGAGGAACGACGACATCATGAACCGATGCCGCGTCAGGTCGTCGAGGACGGCGCGCGCTCTCCCCGGGGCTTTCGACGCGGTGCGGAGCTCGCCTTCGAGGCCGTGCAGGTACCACGCGAAGGTGTCGTCTCCGAGCGCGAGCGCCGCTCCCTTCATCGCGTGAACCGTGCGCGTCACGGCGGCCAGGATGGCGTCGTCGTCGTTCCCGCCCAGGGCGTCGTCGAGCTCCGCCAACCGATCGCGCATGGCATCGCGGTACTCTGCGCGATGCTCCGGCGGCAGCTCCGCGGGCCGCAGGTCCTCGGGCGGTTCGGGCCACGAAGTCGTGAAGGCTGGGCGCCGCTCGGCCAGGCGCCCCGAGACCTCGCGGAGCACCTGCACGATGCGTCCTCGCGCCGAGGCGTCACCGGCCTTCAGCCGCGCGCCGAGCTGCCCGAGGACGAGCGCCAGATCCGAGGAGCCGGCCATGGCGGCCGAGCCCCGGAGCGCGTGGAGCGCCGCGCGCTGATCCATCGTGCCGGCGTCCGGCCGCTCGAAGACCGGAAGGTGTCGCTCGATTTCCTTCGCGAGAAGCGGCGCGAGCTCTCGCGGATCGGAGCTCACCGCTCGGCCTCGCCGTCACGCCGGTCGAGTTCGCGAAGCACGCGCAGCAGGGGCTCCATCGACGGGCGCAGCGCGCGCACGACGATGCCGCCCTGCGCTCGGACGCTCAGCGTGGACAGTGCCTGAAGCAGGCCGCGTGCATGCTCGGCAGCCTGGGCGGCCGCGGCGGCGACCTCCGGATCGGTGCCCAGCGCGCGGCGGAGGTTGGCTCCCGCCGCCGCGATGGCGGAAGCAGCCTCGCTGCCGGACGCCTGGGCCCGAAGCAGCTCCTCGGCGAGTCGCACGGTGATCGAACGCGTCTCCGAGATCTCGGCGTCGAGCCGCTCGCGCTCCGTCTCGGCGACATCGAGTACGCGAACCTGCTCGTCCAGGGCGTCCGCGGCGCGGCCGAGCAGCGCGCGCACCTCGCCGGCCAGCACCGTGACGGCCGTGCCGGTCGCGTCACCGGCGCGGGAGCCCTCCAGGGCGGCGTTCAGCGCGATGAGCTTCAGGCGGTCGAGCGCGTCCCTCAGGCTCGACGTCGCCGTGCGCAGGTCTCGCCCGCGCTGGCCGAGGCTCGTCGCGCGATCGGCCGCGGCCTCGAGGGCGCTGCGCTGCTGCTGGGCGGTCGCGCCGGCGGACTGAGCGGCGGCGAGGGCCGTCGTGGCCGTCCGGTTTGCTCGGTCGCAGGCCGCGAAGAGCGCCGCGTCGTCGAGCAGCGTGCGGCTCGTTCCCGGCCTGCGCGGAGCGCCGAGGACGTTGCGCCGCACGGCGCCGACGAGGCGGTCGATGGGTTTCATCCGGAAGAATCCGCTCCGCGCGCTGCGACGCCGCGAACCGCAGCGGCGACGTCGAACGTCGAGAGGCGGCGACCGTCGACGTTCGCGCCGGCGCCGTCCCCGTCGTAGGCGCCGGCGCTCAGCACCTGCACGCCACGGAGCGCGACGACGTCCCCGTCGAGGTCGCACAGGAGGAGGTCCCCGTCTTCGGATCCCACGTCGATGACGGGGACGACGCGGCCCTCGACCAGCGCCATGCCCAGGGCGCTGCCGGGGACGGCGGTGACGACCGGGCGCGGCACGATGCGAGCGGCAGTGCTGGCCGGAAGGAAATGCTCCGCCCCGCCGGCGCGAAGGACGACGCCGGCGATCCTCGCCGACATCAGGCCGCGCTTCGGCGCACCAGGCGCGAGTTGAGGAACTGGTAGATGATCTTGGAGACGTCGAACGCGCTGCCCTTGGCGGTGTCCACGATTTCCCGCACCGTGCGCTCGCCGTCGATCATCTCCAGCACCGTGCGCTCTCGGTCGGTCAGCTTCGTCGTATCGCCGATTCTCGCGATGGCGACCTGGTCGGGGTAGAGCACCTCTTCGAAATCGAAGCTCCCCTCGATGAGACGCCACTCGTCCACCCGACGGAAGCCCTCCATGACGATGCCACCGATGGGAAGTCCGAGCCGCGCCTTCTCGGACTCGGGTGAGGCGGCGTTCACGCTGAACGTGAAGCGCCCGCCCTGCCAGCGGACGACCTCGTACACCAGCTCCTGGGTCTGTCGCTCGAGAGCGCGCACCACCTGCTCGTCCGTCGCCAGACCGAGTGTGGCCAGGGCCTCGCCGATCAGGCGCTTCGACCCCGCGCGGTTCGCCAGGAAGTGGTCGAGCTCCTCACGCGTCAGCGCGCCGATCTCGACCAGGTAGCGCCCCAGGCGAAACTCCTCGCGGAGCCCCGTGGCCCGCGCCAGTTCGAGGTTCCCTTCCCGCACGTAGAGGGTGATCTCCGCCGCCGCGCGCGTCGTGATGACCAGGGCCCCCGACTGGCGCTGGAGCTGAAGGAGCTGCAGGACCTCCGCGATGGAGACGACCGCGACGTCCCCGCTCAGCACGTCACGGGTGCCTTCACCGAAGTCCAGGGCCTTCATCAACGCCCAGAGGCTCATCATGTCCTCCGGGGACACCGTGCGCTTGATCGCTTCGGCGATGGCGTCGTGCCGCTCCGGGGGAATGTCCGGAAGCCGGCAGATTTCCGGAACCACGACCTTCGCAATGGCGGTGGCGAACTCGTGGGCGCACTGGACCCTCCGCAGTCCGGGATCGCTGGACAGATCCAGGTAGGGAGGCTTGAGGCTGTCGGCGACGGTCTCCTCCTCGTCCGGCATCTCCGCCGCGTCGGGAATGGGACGCGCGCGCCCCTCCCCCGACTTCTTGAGCGCCGCCTCGACCACGGCGATCAGCCCGCGCGCGTCGAAGGGCTTGGTGATGGCGTCCACGGCGCCGGTCTGGCGCACGAACTGACCGCGGATCTTGTCGCCCTTCGCGCTCATGAGGACGACGGGCAGATTCTTCAGGTCCTTGTTCGCGCGAAGCTCGCGGCAGAACTGGTAGCCGTTCATGCGCGGCATCACGAAGTCGAGCAGGACCAGGTCCACCGAGCCTTCGCCGAGTCGGTCGAGGGCCTCCTGCCCGTCGGACGCGTGTACCGACTCGAAGGCGTTCGCCTCGAGGATGCTCGAGACCACCTTTCTTATCGTCGGGCTGTCGTCGACGACGAGGATACGCGGGCTCATGGAGCGGTCCGCGCATCCTTTCAGTGGGCGGAAAGGTGCGTCAAGACGTGACCATCCGGCGCCGGTCCTGCCGGGTGTTCAGCACCCGGCTCCGACCCGCGCCGGGTGGGTCAGTTCGTGCGGCCGTCGAGGGAGTAGCGCGCGGTCCCGACCTCGAACCTGACGGGGATCCGCTCGATCTCGACGATGGCGGCCGGGCGCATCTGGCGACCCTTGATCGTCACCGGATCCACGGTTTCGACCCGGGCCTGCCGGGCGGCGTGGCTGGCCTCGGCGGACCGGACCTCGGCGCGCCGCTTCGGGCGCTTCGGCACGGGCCGGGTTTCCTCCGACTTCGGCTCGGCCGTGGTAGCGGCTAGCGCTGCTGGCGTCGGGGACGCCGGCGTGGCGCGATCGGGACTTCCCGAGGTCGGTTCGGCGGTCACCCGGGCGGTGGCGGTCCCCAAGGTGAGCGCAATGGCGAGGGCGAGCGGCTTCATGGGTGGCAGTGTGACACGGCGCTGCGCGCGGTGCTTGGGGCTCAGGGCGCGAGCATGCGCCGGATGACGTTCCCCTCGACGACGAAGAGGTCCCCGGACGCCCTATCGACGTGAACGTCCATGGGTTTGTCGAACCCGGCGGCGGTCCCGACGCCCACGACGTGGGTGTTCACCCCTGCCATTCCGGCCAGCGTCGTCACCGTCTTCGTCGTCAGGTCCACGCGCCGCAGGACGAAATTGTCGCTGTCGGCAACGATCAGCGCCGTTCCGTCGAAGTCGATCCCCCGGAGCCGGCGGAACTGGGTGACCGTGCCGACGCCGTCCGAGTGACCGGCGGTCGAGCCGAAGCGAGTCGTCACGGTCGCGGTGCCCGACAGGTCGAACGCGATCTCGCGGATCCGGTGGTTCTCGGTGTCGCCGATGAAGAGCATCCCGCGGGCCGCTCCGAGGTTCCGCGGTGACGCAAACTGCGCGACGGCGCCGGGCCCATCCGCGGCGCCGGTTCCGTTCGAACCCGCCACGGTGGTCACGGCTCCGGAGATCGGATCGATCCGTCGGATCGCGTTGGACGGACTCACCTGCGTGACGTAGAGGGCGGAACCGTCGAAGGCGAGGCCGCGGATCCCCTCGAAGCGAGCGAGCGCGCCCGGGCCGTCCTGCGTTCCGGTGACCCCCGCGCTCCCGGCGAGCGTGGTCACCGTCCCGGTGCTCAGGTAGAGCGCCCGGATCACGGAGTTGCCGTTGTCTGCGACCCACACCGTCTTGCCGTCGGTGGCGATCCCGTCCGGGTTCGAGAACCGCGCGCTCGCCGCCGGTCCGTCGGCGTAGCCCATCGTCCCCGACTGCCCGGCGAGGGTCGTCACCGTGGCGCTCGCGAGCTCCACGCCGCGGATGGCGTGGTTCGCGATGACGTACACGTCCGTCGCCGAGCCCGTGATCCCGCCCAGGGCTTCGAAGCGCGCTGCGGGGCCGACGCCATCCACGGATCCCGGTTGAGCGAAGTCCCCGGCCCAGTCGATGACGCACCCGCGCTGCGTCCCCGGGCAGCTCGGCGCGCCCGCCGTGCCTGCGCTCCCCGCCGTTCCCCCGCCGCCACCCATCCCCGAGCCCGCCGCGCCCGCCGCTCCGGACGAGCCTCCCGTTCCCCCCGCCGCGGCGCTCCCCCCGGCTCCCGCCGCTCCGCTGCCGGCCGCCGCGCCAGCCGCTCCGCCCGCGCCAGCCGCTCCGCCTGCCGCGCCCACGCCGCTCGTCCCGGAGGCGCCGTCGGGCGCAGAGTCCTCGCCGGCGTCCGGCGCCACTCCGAACGCGTCCTCGTTCCCGCCACACGCCGCGAGCACCGTCAGGAACTGAAGAGCGAGCCAAGTGCGTCGCGAGGTGCGCATCGCTTCCTCCGGTGCAGCGGGCCCGAGCGCCGGGCCCGACCAGCATCGCATGGGGTCGGACGCGGAGCCAGCGCCAGGCCTCGCGATCGTGGCGTCGAGCGCGCGCGCAGGTCGCGTTCACTCGAGGCCGCGGTGGGCGCACGCTCGGGCCGCGGCCGTTGCCTCGGCGTGATACGGTCTCCCGGTGCGCTGGACCGTGCCGGTCGCCGCCGTCGTCGTGACGATGGCGTGTTCGTCCGAGTCCGCGGACGGGGATCTCTTCGAGGGAAACGGGAGTGACGCCCCGGCGGACGTGCCTCCGAGCATCCTGCAGCATCCCCAGTGCGAACAGTACATCGAGTGCGCTGCGGAGACGGCGCCGGAGACGCTGGGGGACTTGATAGCGGCGTATGGGCCGAACGGATCGTGCTGGTCGGGGACCGAAGAGCTCGCGGCGACGTGTCGTGACGCGTGCATCACGGGACGGGTGAAGCTGCACTTCACCTGGGAGCGCCCCAGTGCTGGGCGTGTCGCGCCGACACGGAGTGTGAGGCGGGGCAGGTCTGCGGCTTGGCGTCCCACACGTGCCAGTCCGAGACGAGTGAGCTCGGTGTCGTGTGCATCGCCCGAACTTCCGGTTGCAGCCAGAGCATCGAATGTGCGACCGAGATTTGCCGGAGTGCCGCGTCAGCATGCTTCGACGGCGGCGGTGCCTGCGGCTCCATCGTTCAGTGCCTGGGCGGCTGCACGAACTGCGAAGCCAGCTGTGCCATGGCGTGCTTCGCGACTCCACTGCCCGCGTGCCAGGCGTGCGTGGAGGCGCTCGTCTCCTGCGGCGCGGCCGAGGGGTGCGAGCCGTGCGAGCTCGGATGACGCTGCAGGGAACGCTCGCGGTCAGTCTTCGGCGATCGTCCGGATCCTGAGCTCGGCGAGCTGGTGCGCGCCCACCGCGCTCGGCGCGGCGCTCATGAGGTCGGTGCCCTTCTGCGTCTTCGGGAACGCGATGACGTCGCGGATCGAGTCCGTTCCGGTCATGAGCATGGCGAGGCGGTCCATGCCGAGCGCGATGCCCCCATGGGGTGGCGCGCCGAGACGCAGGGCGTCGAGCAAGAACCCGAACTTCTCCCGAGCTTCCTCGTCGCCGATGCCCATGGTCTGGAAGACGCGCTTCTGCACCTCCGGGTCGTGCAGGCGAATCGAACCGCCCGCGATCTCGAAGCCGTTGAGGACGAGATCGTAGCGGTAGCAGAGCACCTTGCCGGGGTCGGACTCTAGGCGCTCGACGTGGTCGTCGTGGGGACGGGTGAACGCGTGATGGGCCGCCGCCCACGTCTTGCGCTCGTCGTCGTACTCGAAGAGCGGAGGGTCTACCACCCACAGGAAGTTCCACCGATCACCGTGGCCGGCCTCGGGGATGAGCCCGAGCCGCTTGCCCAGGTGCACGCGGAGGTTCGCCATCACGGTGTGGACCAGCTGCGTCTTGCCGCTCTGGAACAGCAAGAGGTCGCCCTCCTGCGCGCCCATCGCGGCGTTGATGGCGAGGCGGGCTCGCTCGGTGATCGTCTTGGCGAGGGGCGACTGCGTCCACGTTCCGTCGGCGGCGACCTTCGCACGCGCCAGGCCGGCGGCCCCCATGCTCTTGGCCAGCTGCTCGAGCTTGTCGCCGTCGGCGCGAGATAGGTTCGCGCTGGCGGGGACGAGCAGACCCTTGACGATCTCCGCGGGCAGATCGCGCCGGTACGCGCCGCTTCGGAGCTTCTCGGCGAGCGAGGCCCAGAACGCGATGCCGCATCCCGCGTGGTCGGTCACGAGATCCGTCAGGTCGACGTGCTTCATTTCGAAGCGCAGATCCGGCTTGTCGTTCCCGTAGTCGCGCATCGAGTCGTCGAAGCGCAGCCGCGGGAACCTCCCGTCGGGATACGGGACGTGCAGGTCGATGCCACAGGCCTTCCAGATGGCGAAGATCAGCCCCTCGACCAGACCGAAGAGATCGTCCTGGTTGATGAAGGAGCATTCGATGTCGATCTGCGTGAACTCCGGCTGACGGTCCAGGCGAAGATCCTCGTCGCGGAAGCACCGGACGATCTGGAAGTAGCGGTCGAACCCCGCCACCATGAACAGCTGCTTGAAGAGCTGGGGCGACTCCGCGAGCGCATAGAAGGATCCGGGGTTCAGGCGCGAAGGAACCAGGAAGTTGCGGGCGCCGCCGGGCGTGTACCGCACCATGAACGGCGTCTCGATTTCGAGGCACCCCTTGCCCGAGAGGTACGTTCGTGTGGCCTGGTACATGTCGTGGCGCAGGCGCAGCGCGCGCTGCAGAGGAGCGCGGCGAAGGTCTACGTAGCGGTACTCGAGGCGCGTCTCTTCCTTCGTGTCGAGGCTGTCCTTGATCTCGAAGGGTGGTGTCTCGGCTCGATTGAACACGGTCGCTTCGAGGGCGACGACCTCGATCTCGCCGGTGGGTAGGTTCGGGTTCGTCGCGCTCACGAGCTCGCCGGTCTTCTTGCTCTTCTGCATGCCGCGCGATCGGACCTTGCCGCGCAGGCCGACCACCCACTCCGGCCGCATCGCCTCCGCCAGGGCGTGCGCCGCGGCGCCGAGGTCGGGGTCGAAGACCACCTGCGTCAGGCCCTCGCGGTCCCGGAGGTCGATGAAGATGAGGCCGCCGTGGTCCCGTCGGCTCTGGACCCAGCCGAAGAGGACCACCTCCGAGTCCTGATCGGTGGAGCGCAGGGCGCCGCAGTGGTGCGTTCGCTTCAGCTCGTCGATGAACCGGGCCACGGGGGCCGTTTACCAGAAACCCCGCACCCCGGCGCGGCGGGGCGCGCCGGCGGGGTGAGCCGCGCGGTGCCCGCGCCGACCCGGAAATTGGGCCACAACCCCGCGATAATGCGACGGATCGGGGCCATCGTGTCCGCCTCGGTATCGGCTCCCGTCCCCCCGGGCCCCCCAGGGGCGACCGCGGGGCTTCTCGGGTTCCCCGCGCTCTCTCGCGTCGAGCGCACCCTGCCGTGGCTCGCGTTCACGGTCCCGGCCCTGGTGACCACGCTGCGAGCCACCTCCACGCCCGCGTGGCGCGACGACCTCGCGATCGTGCGCGGACTCGGGCTCGTGCCGGTCGGAGGGGAAGGATCGGTCTCGTCGGTCGCGACGCAGTTTGCGGTGCTGCTGCCCGTGGGAGGGCGCTTGTTGCGTGCGTCGCTCGTGAGCGCGCTCTTCCTGGCGGTCGCGTCGGTGCTCGTCTACTTCGTGGCGCGGCGGGTGCTGCGCGCGAACGCCGAGACCCCGACCCTGCTCGCGCCGCTGGCTCTCGCGGCAGCGCTGATGGCCACGCTCGGTCCGACGTGGCAGCTCGAGGGGACCATCGCCGGAGGCGCCACGCTCGCTGCGTCGCTGGCGCTCGGCGGCCTGCTGGTCCGTCCGCTACGACGGCCCGCGCGCCGATCCGCCGCGAACCCGGTCCCGAGCCTCGCCGGCGACGTGCGAGTCTGGCTCGGCTTCGGTGCGGTCGTGGGCGCCGCCGCGATGGAGAGTCACGCCGCCGGGGTCGCGCTGCTCGCGGCCGTCGCGGTGCAGGCAGGCCTGATCGGCGACCTGCCGCCGTGGCGCGCGATCGTCGCCTTCGCGACCGGCCTGGCCGTGATGGTCGGGTTCTTCCTGGTGCCGATGGTGCTGCGGCCACTGTCGGATCGCAGCTTCGTCGATCTCGGGCTGAGCCTCTCCACGCAAGGCCTCTCGGACATGGACGCCGCCGCGGAACGCGGCTCGGCGTTCGGCGCGTGGCTCCGCGACGTAGGTGGAGTGTCCGTGGCGCTCGCGTGTGCGGGCGCCGTCTGGGGAGCGCTTCGTGAAAGGACGCGCTGGGTCGTCGGCCCCCTGCTCGTGTTCGTCGCGTTCGACGCCGTGTTCCCGGCGTCTCGGGGGGGCATCCTCGCAGCCGACGGTCTCGCCAGCGTGCGGCTCCTCGCCGTCGCGGCCGTGAGCATCAGCGCGTCCCTCGCCGTCCAGACGCTGGTCCTCGCCCTGCAGCGCGCCACGTTGCCCATGGCGCGACCCGCCGCGGTGCTGCTGGTTCTCCTGAATCTCGTGCTGGTGCTCGTCGCCAGCGAAGGCAGCGCGCACGCCACCGACCAGCGTGCGCGTCGTGGCGCCGACGTCTGGACCGACGAAGCTCTGGGGGGTTTGCCTCCGGACGGGCTGCTGCTCGTCCGATCGCAGGCCGTGGCCTGGCGGCTCTGGGCGGCGCGCGTCGTCCGCGGTGATCGGCCCGACCTGGTCGTCGTACCCACGTCCCTGCTCGAGCGCGCCGGCGTTGCCGAGCGGCTGGTGGATCAGGAGCCCGCGCTGGCGCAGCTCGTGAGAGAAGTGGCGATCAGCGGGCGCCCCACGGAGTATGCGCTCTCCACCCTGGCCGACACGCGTCCGCTCTTCGTGGAGCTCGACCCGTCGTGGGATCGACGCCTGGTCGCGCACCTCTCGCCCGAGCCGCTGTGGCTCGCGTACGTTCCGCACGCGGTCGGCCGCTCCGACCGCGCCGCTGCGCTCGATCGAGGACGCGCTGCGCTCTTGCGCGCCATCGACGCGGCGAGCTCTCCCGGGCGTCGCGACGAAGCGACGCTGGCCATGCTCGGCCTGCGCGCGCGCGAGCAAGCGTTCGCGCTGGCCGCCGTGGGCGACCGGACCAGCGCGACCACCATGCTCGCCACCCTCAGGTCGATCCAGCCCGAGGATCCCTTCGCGCGGGACCTCGAAGGGCGCCTGTCCAAGCACGAACGGGGGCGCATGGACATGACCGGGCTGCTGGACTGATGGCCCGCGCCGCGCGCCCACTGATCGTCGCCGTGTTGCTCGCGACAGCCTCCGGCTGCTCGAGGGAGGAGCGATCGCCGAGCGCTGGGCGGGACGAGCACCAGGCGCTCCTCGGTCGGCTCGCGGCGGCGCACGCGCCGATCGAGCGGATTCGTGCGCACGCGGCGGGCGCGTCGCTCGAGCCGGGCGTGTGCGACGACGCGAAGCTGGCGGCGACGGTGAAGGCGACGAGCCAGCGCGCGTTGCTGGCGGACGGGGCCTCGCTCGGGCGCTTCGCAGCGGCGCCGGAGCGCGCCGAGCGCCCGAGCCCGCGCTGGGCCTTCCTGACGTCGAGAGCGCTCGCCGAGCTGCCGGACGCGAGCAGTGCGGACACGGTGGAGCGGGCCACCGACGCCGTCTTCCGCATGCAGCAGCTCCGCGAGAGCTTCGGGTTCGTGGCCGTGGTCCGAACGACCCGACGAGATGGCCCGCGGCTCGACGGAGAGCGGTTCCACGCGGGCGAGATCCAGGGTGCCCTGCTCGTCTACGACCTCGCCGCGTCGGAGCTCCGGTGCGCGACGGCGTTCGACGCCAGGAGCAGCGAGCTGGTCGGAGGCCGCGAGGCGAAGGGCCTGGAGGACGCCATGTGGCGGGACTTCGGCGGGGAGACGCGCCGCGCGCTCGATCGCGCGATCGCCGGAATGACCCGGGAGCTCGTGCTGGCGGAGTGAGGCCGCGCTTGAAGGTTCTCGTCCGTTCGGTCATGAAGGCTTCTGGTGCGGTGCGCCGCGCGGAAAGGGGCTCATGGCTCACCTGGTCGTCCGCTGCTCGATTCCCCTGGTTTGCTGGCTGATCCTCGCTGCTTGCGGCGAGGGCGGCACGTCGCGCAGCGGCGGGGCCAGCGGTGGCTCCGCGGGGTCGGGCGCGACGGGCGGAGGCTCGGGGGTCGGCGGGCTCGACGTGGACGGTGGCGGGGCCACCGGCGGGTGTGAGTCCGGCTGCAGCGCTGACCTGAAGCGGGTCGTCGACTGCAACGGGGACACGGTTCTCGAGTGCCCCACGGGGGAGGCCTGCGCTTTCGGCACTTGCACGGGCGATCCGTGCGAGGCGGCGCGACAGGGCGGCAGCAGCGTGGGCTGCGACTTCTGGGCGCTGAAGACCGACGTCATCTTCCAGGGTGCGGGGGCGTGCTTCGCGGCGTTCGTCGCGAACACCTGGTCCGACCCCGTGCACATCAAGGTGGAGCGGGGGGGAACCGAGCTGCCCGCGACGGCGATCAAGATCCCGAAGGGCTCGGGGTTCAACCTGAGCTACACGGACTACGACCCTGCCGCGGGGCTCCCGCCCGGCGAGGTCGCCGTGCTCTTTCTCTCCCGAGGCCCGGGCTTCGTGTTCGTGCCGGATTGCCCGGTGCCGCCCGCGCTCGCGGAGGAGACCGGCATCATGGGCACGGGTCGTGGCCAGGCGTTCCACATCTCGACCGACAAGCCGGTCGTCGCGTACTCGATGCTGCCCTTCGGCGGCGGCGCGTCGGCGATGACCGCGGCATCGCTGCTCCTGCCGACGGGGAGCTGGCACACGAACTACCTGGCGATGAACGCGTATCCGAAGAACACGCTCAACAACGGGCAGCCGTCCCTCGCGATCCTCGCCGCCGAGGACGGGACGGAGGTGACCCTCTCGCCCAAGGCCGACGTGCTCGGCGGGATGGGCGTCACGGGAGGCCCCGCCGGTCAAGCGCTCACCGTCCAGCTCGCACGCGGCGAGTACCTCCAGATCACCCAGGATGCCGAGCTCTCCGGCAGCCCCATCGTCTCCAACAAGCCCGTGGGCGTCTGGGGCGCATCGAGCTGCATGAACATTCCCGTCGATCGCGAAGCGTGCGACGTGGGGCACCAGCAGCTGCCTCCCGTGCGCGCGCTCGGCTGGGAGTACGTGCTCACGCGCCATCGTAACCGCACGGCGCAGCCGGAGGCCGAGCCTTTCCGGCTCCTCGGCGCGGTCGATGGCACGATGCTCGCGTGGGAGCCGAGCGTGCCACCCGGTGCGCCAACGTCACTCTCGGCGGGGCAAGTGGTCGAGTTCACGACTCCATCGCTCCACCTGGTGCGCAGCCAGGGGTCGAGTCATCCGTTCTACGTGGGCAGCTACATGAGCGGCGGCGGCGACTACGCCGGCGCGGGCGATCCCGAGTGGGTCAACGTGGTGCCCACGGACCAGTTCCTGCGGAGCTACGTGCTCTTCACCGATCCGACCTATTCCGAGACGAGCCTCTTCGTCACGCGCCGCAAGGGACAAGACGGCGCGTTCGCCGACGTGACCCTCGCCTGTCGCGGCGTCATCGGCGGCTGGTCGGCCATCGGGGAGTACGAGGTGACGAACGTGGACCTGGTGACCGGCAACTTCATGGATGTGGGCGGCTGCTCGAACGGCCGCCACGAGATGTCGAGCGAAGCGCCGTTCGGCGTCACGGTGTGGGGTTGGGGCACCATCCCGGGGTTCCCCGGTTCGACGAACCTGTACACGCAGTACGTCTCGTACGCGTACCCCGCGGGCGCGGGCATCAAGCCGATCAATCCGGTGCAGGTGCCCATCCCGAAGTGAGTGGGCGCGCCCGCCTTTTCAGAAGGGGACGTCGGACACGACGCTGCCCGGCAGCTTGGTGGGTGCGGTAGCCGCCGCGGGTGCCGCGGGTGCCGCGGGTGCTGACGGAGCCTTCGCGGCCTCGGCGGCCTTCGCGCGCTCGACCCTCGGGCGGCCGGCCCCGGCGGATCGCGGCGGTTCGGGACGCGCAGCGGAGGCGCTGGGCGGCGCCGCGCTCAGCGCCG
>CAZARU010000036.1:969-59237 GCA_964487605.1 uncultured Polyangiaceae bacterium | reverse complement strand
GGCGCGTGCGCGCCGCCGCCACCCAGTGCTCCGCCGTCGAGTCGAGGACGCCCAGCGGGGCCCCGGCCTCCGCGGCCACCCGTCGCTCGGAGAGCGCGCGCTCGAGGCCGGCGCGCGCCGCTTCGATGCGCCCGGCCAGAGCGGCGGCCTCGGCCCGCGCGCGACTCAGCCCCGCCGCGCCGGCGAGCGCGTCGTCGCGCAGCCGCAGCCACCCGAGCATCGCCGCAGGTTCGAGGGGTGTCACGCCAGAGGAGATCCACTGGGCCGTCCACGCGGCACGCGCGCGCGCCTCGCGCTCGGCAACCGAACCGAGGCTCTCCGCCGCGCGCTCTTCCTCGAGGCGGTGCAGGTCGCGCTCCGCGACGAGGCGGCCGAGGAGCGCCGTCCGATGGGCCTCTCTTCGAAGGCGATCCGCGGCGTCGTCCGCGTCGCGAACGGCGCCTTCGTACCGGGACCGCGCAGCGGCGACGCTCGCGCCCGCGCCCTCCGCTTCCCAGTGCCCGATCAGCTCTTGCCACTGCCGCTCGCGCGTCACGCGCCGCTCTCGCACGGTCGCTTCCGTCGGGATTTCTCCCTCGCCCGCGAGCGCGCCGAGCTCCAGCTCGATGGCGGCACCTCGCGCGCGGACCGCGGCGAGGGCCTCGGCGCACCGCTCGCGCTCCTGACCGAGGGCGCGCTGCTCCGACAGCGCTTCCTCCACCGCCTCGCGCGGCGGGACGCGCAGCGCCGCGAGGGCCTCGATGGTCTCGACCTCGAAGGGCTGCGCGCCGAGGGTGCGACGCGCGGCGGCCTCGAGCTCCGAGATCTGGACGGCCAGTCCCGCGGCGCGCTCTTCTACCCCGATCGCGTCACGCGCGGCGGCCAGCGCTCCGGCGAGCCTCGACGGATCGTCCGGTGGCCCCAGGCCCGAGAGGAGTGCACGCTGCTCGTCGAGGCTCGCGTCGAGGTCCACGAGTCGAGCGCGCTCGGCATCCAGCGCTACCACGACGCCGCTCCTTCGCGTCGCGAGCTCCTCCACACGCTCCATCAACGCGTGGGGCACGCGCAACACCTCCACGTCACCCTCCGGGTCGACGATCCCCGCCGCCCGCCCGAGCGAGCGCGCCTCCTCCATCTTGGCGGCGAACGTGCTGCGTCGCTTCGGGAGGTCGTCGGCGGCCTTGCGGTGCATGCCGAGCTGGTCACGCACCGCGACGATCTCGCTCTCTTCCACGGCGGCGAGCGACTCCGGGATCTCGAGCTTCGAGAGTTCGAGCTCCGCCGCGGTGATCTCCCCGCGAAGCCGCGCCACGTCGCGCGCGGCGTCGGCGTGAAGCCGCTCCGCCTCTTGCCGCGCGTCGCGCGCCTGGACGGGCAGGAGCGCGACCGCCCCGAGGGCGGCTCGCTCGTCCGTCGCACGCTGACGGCGGGCGACCAGGGGCAGCACCCTCTGGGCTCGCACCAGGCGCGCGCGCTCGGCCCGAAGTCCGTCCCGCGTCCGCCGCGTCTCGTCCCGCTCCCGACGTGAGGCGACGATGGCGCCCTGCTGCGTCTCGTACGAATCCACGGACACCCCCGCCGCGTCGAGGCGGCGCCGCGCTTCCAGGACCGCGGCAAACGCGGCGTTCAGAGGGCGCGTGGTCGCGCGCGGTGCGAAGAGCGCGTCGGCCTCCGCGCGCAGTCGCTGCAGGACGCGGTGGATGCTGCGCCCGCCAACTCCGGCGTCGAACAGGACCTCGCCGACCAGACCCTCACCCGCGATCAGCGCGCGACCCGACTTCTGCAGCGACTCACGGTCCAGACCGAACATCGTCCGGAACACGTCCTCGCCGACCCCCGCCAGGGCCCGCGTCAGGAGTGCTTCGTCCAGGACCACCCCGTCGTCGTCGGGATGCAGGAGGGTGTGCTTGTTCCCCTTGCGACGGACGAAACGCAGAACCGAGTCGTCGTGCGCCTTCACCGCGCCGCCGATCCGGAGTTCGCTCTTCTTGTGACGGTGGTCGTCCTTGGTGGTCGAGGGGATCCCGTACAGGAGCCCGGAGATGGCGCGCAGCGACGTGCTCTTGCCCGCCGCGTTGCTGCCGTACACGACGTGAACCGCCGCGGGCCTGGCCCCGAAGTCGAGCGTGACCGAGGTGAACGGTCCGAACCTGAGCAGGCCGAGTTCGAGCAGCTTCACGGGTCGGCCCCCGACTCCGCCACGAGGGCCGGGAGCACGGCGCGCTCCACGTCCGCGAGTACTTCCCGCAAGAACTCGGGATCGTCCAGGCGCAGCGCGTCGTCACCGCGCAGCAGTTCCGCCGGGAGGCGCCGCCGCAGCTCGTCGAGGACTCTCGTCACCTCCGGCGTGCCCAGGGGGTCGTCTTGCACGCCGCGCAGCGCGCGTGCCAGGTGCCCCACGGCGTCGTCGCGACCGGCGAGCGTCGCGAGATCGACGAACGGGGACGTCTCGAGCCTCACGCGCTCGAGCCACACGTCGCCGGCATCCGTCGCGAGCGCGCGGAGCTGACTCTCCCAGCGAAGCGGGTCGGCCCAGAGCACGCCGTGGGCTCGACTGGCGCCGTGGACCTGCACGCGAACCGCGAGCAGTCGTCCGTCCGCTGCCGCGACGGCGCGGTCGAGCACCTCGCGCACCGAATCCATCACGTCGTCGCCCGACGAGGCCTCCGAAGCGTCCACGGACAGGACCTCCCATCGAAGGACGTCGAGCGCACAGTGCGTGACGTGCGTGACGCGGCCACCTTCCACGCTCACGACCGTGGCGCCCTTGGCGCCCGTCTCGCGCGCGTGCCGGCCCTGCAGGTTCCCGGGAAACACGATCCACGGACGCTCGGACACGACCTCGCGCGTGTGCACGTGCCCCAGTGCCCAGTAGTCGTAGCCCTTGCTCTCGAGCACCGACACGCTGGTCGGCGCGTACGGCGCGTGCCCTTCCCGGCCGTCCAGAGCCGTGTGGAGGAGACCGACGTTGAGCGCTCCGGCCACGGGCTCCGGGTAGCGCGCCGCGAGGTCGGCCAGCACGTCTCGCGACTCGAAGCTCTGTCCGTGCACCGCCAGACCGAGCTCCTCGACGACGACGGTCTCCGGCCGCTCGAAGGACAGCTCGCGGACGTTCTCCGGATAGCGCAGGTTACGGGAGATCTTGCTCGCGGCGTCGTGGTTGCCGCGCACGAGGAAGACCCGGATCCCCGCCTCCCTCAGCTCGGTCATCTTCGCGGAGAAGTAGAGGCCCGTGCCGTAGTCCTTCCAGTCGCCGTCGAACAGGTCCCCCGCCAGCAGCAGGGCGGTCGCGCCTTCGGCAATGCAGCACCCGACGAGGCGATCCATGGCGCGCCTGGTCGCGCCACGGACGCGCTCCACGGGTGCGTGCTCGTACCGGTCGAGCCCGCGCAGCGGACTGTCGAGGTGCAGATCCGCGGCGTGAACGAGCTTCACGAGGCCTCCCCGACCTCCTTAACACGCGGCAGGGCCTCGCAGGAGCCTACGAGCGAGGCGTGGTGACAGGATCTGTCACGACCCCGACGCGCGCTCCGCAGGGGTGACCTCGACCACGAGGGAGCGGGCGCGACGGATGAGCCGCAGCGGGATCGGACGTCCCACCGCGCGATCGCTGAGCAGACGGTGAAGGTCATCGACGCCGCGAATCCGCGCGTCCCCGAGCGCCACGACGACGTCACCCTCGCGGACGTCGGCGGCGGCCGCCGGCGACCCGGGAGCCACCGAGGCGACGAGGACCCCGCCCGACTCCTCGAGGTCGTGGTGGCGCAGCACTCGACGGGAGAGCGGCACGTTCTGCCCGGTGACGCCGAGATGTGCGCGCCGGACACGCCCGTGCTGCATCAGCTGCTCGACGACCAGCGCCGCCGTGTTGGCTCCGATGGCGAAGCAGATCCCCTGGGCGGGTCGCAGCATCGCCGTCGCCACGCCCACGGCCCGCCCCTGGGAGTCCACGAGCGGTCCGCCGGAGTTGCCGGGGTTCAGCGCGGCATCGGTCTGGACGACCTCGTGCACGAGGCGCCCGCTGGGCGATCGCAGGGAACGGCCGAGGGCGCTGACGACGCCGGCGGTCACGGTGAGGTCGAAGCCCATGGGGTTGCCCACCGCGACGACGAGTTGCCCCACGCGCAGGCGCGCCGAGTCTCCGAACGTGAGGGGATCCAGCCCGTGGTGCGTGGTGCGCAGCAGCGCGAGATCCGTGTCGGGATCGTCTCCCACCACCCGCGCGGGTGCCTCGTCCCCCTCCGCGAACGTCACGAGCAGGTCACGCGCCCCGCGCACGACGTGGCTGTTGGTGACCAGGAATCCGTCCGGCGCGATGACGAAGCCGGACCCCGATCCACCGTGGCGATTTCGCCGCGCCTCCACCCGAACCACGGCGGAGCGAACCTTCGCGGCCGTGTCGACGACCGTGCGCGAGTAGGCGTCGAGTGGCTCCGGCAGGCCCGCGTCGTACGTGGTGAGGGGGACGTGGGGGGCAAGATCGAGCACGGGCGGACCTCCAGATGGGGCCGAACAAAGACCTGTCAAGCAGCGCTCACTCGTGAGCGCGGGGCAAAGAGTGCTACGAACGCCGAATGTCGGCGTTTCTGCGGGTCGCTCAGCAGGTTCGGAACGTGGTGCGCGTCCGCCGAGCGCTGCGCGGCCCGCTGCGTCCCACCTGGGACGAGAACTTCGAGACCCTGGCGACGCTCCTTCGAGCTTACGGGCGGCGCTCGCACTGGGTTCCTCTGGGCGTGCAGCGAAGGGCTGCTGCCTCGGTCATCGCGTCGCGCACGCGCCGGGCGCGCGCCACCGCAGAGCGCGTGAGTGCGGGCGGCGTGCGAGCGGAGTGGATCACGACAGACGCGTCCGCTCCGGACCGGGTACTCCTCTACTTGCACGGAGGCGGCTACTCGATCGGCTCCATCGACTCGCACCGCGATCTCGTCGAGCGGCTGGCGACCGCGTCGGAAGCGACGGCGCTGGCCCTCGACTATCGGCTCGCCCCGGAGCACCCGTTCCCGGCCCAGCTCGAGGACGCGCTCGCGGCCTACCGGTGGCTCCTCGCCGGCGGCAACGCACCGAGTCGAATCGCCGTCGCCGGAGACTCGGCCGGCGGCGGACTGACCCTGTCGTTGCTGCTCAGCCTCCGGGACCGGGGCGAGCCCCTGCCTGCCTGCGCCGTCTGCATCTCTCCCTGGACGGACCTCGAGCTCACCGGGGCGTCCCTTCGCGAGAACTCGCGCTACGACTACGTCGGCTACAGGACGCTCCGGGCGTTCCGCGGTCGCTTCGTGCCGCGCGGGGAGCGCTCGAACCCCCTCGCCTCACCCGCCCTCGGCGACTTCACCGGGCTGCCGCCGCTGCTCGTCCATGCCGGCGCGGTCGAGGCCCTGCTCGACGACTCTCGACGGCTCGCCGAGCGCGCGGATCGCGCCGGCGTCCGCGTGTCGCTCGAGGTCGCAGAGGACATGATCCACGCGTTCCACCTGTTTGCCCCGGGTTTCGCCGAGCCACGGAGAGCCATCGCGGCAGCGGGAAGGTTCATCCTGGAAAACACGTACGGAAAAACGACTGATCTCGTGGCATTGGCCTGACCTGTCAGGTTTTCCCCGGCTATTGCCCTCGCGCCGCGCGGCGTATCTCGTGCCCTCCATGACCATTGCGATTCGGGTCGTCGTTGCTGACGACCACCCGATCGTGCGTTCGGGGGTGCGCGCGCTCGGTGCATCCCATCAAGACATCATCGTGGTCGCGGAGGCCGCCAGCGTCGACGAAGCCGAGGCCGCGCTCTTGGCACATCGCCCGAACGTGCTCGTGCTGGACTTGCAGATGCCCGGTGGCGGGCTCGAGGCGATCCGGCGGCTGCGCGAATCGTCGCCGGAAACCCGGATCCTGGTCCTGACGATGCACGAGGATCCGGCGAACGTGGCAGGGGCGTTCCGCGAGGGCGCCGCGGGGTACCTCGTCAAGCGCGCGACGAACGTCCAGATCGTGGAGGCCATGCGCGTGGTCGCGCGAGGCGAGCGATTCCTCGACCCGGCCCTGGCCGGCGGCGACGGCGAGGCCGGTTCCGGCGGCGTCCCGGCCAGCGTCAGCCCGCGCGAGCGACAGGTGCTCGCGCTCGTGGCCCGCGGATACACCAACAAGGAGGTCGGCGACCTCTTGCAGGTGAGCGTGAAGACCGTCGAGACCTACCGTTCCCGCGTGATCGAGAAGCTCGGACTAAAGAGTCGCGCCGAGCTCGTACGCTTTGCCATCGAGCACGGCCTGCTGGATCGGCCGCCCGGCGACGAAGAAGCCTGAACCACGCCCCCCCGATGATGGGCCGGGCGCTTCAGCTTCCGGCGCGCAGGAGCGGCAGCACGAGCGTGAACGTCGCACCACGACCCGGGCTCGACTCCACGTCGATCCGGCCGTGATGGTCCGTCGCGATCTCTCGGGCTATCGTCAGGCCCAGTCCCGCACCCTCTCCTCGGGGACGCGTCGTGAAGAAGGGCTCGAAGACCCGGTCCAGATGCTCGCGACGCACGCCCGGACCATCGTCTCGAACGGAGACCTCGACGTGGTCCCCCACGCCGCGGGCTTCGACGTCGATCGTGCCGCCCTCCCCGAGGGAGTAGGCCGCGTTCAGGAGGAGATTCACGACGATCTGCGCCAGGCGTGACGCGTCGCCGAGCACCACGAGGCGCGGCGCCAGCGTGACCGCGAGGCGGCTCCCCTGCCCTTCGATGCGCTTGCGCGTGAGGTCCACCGCGCCCGCGACGACACCTGCGAGCTCGGTGGGCTCGAGCTGGAACCGAGGGCGGCGCGCGAACGAGAGGAGGTTCCACGAGAGCTCGCGACACGCCTCGACCCCCTTGCGAATCTGGTCCGCGTAGTCGTGCCATCGCTGCAGCGTCTCCCGCGGCGGCGACGCGCCGGGATCGATCTCCCTGAGCAGGAGGTCACCGAACGTGCTGATGCCGAGCATGGGGCCGTTCATCTCGTGAGCCATGGCGCCGGCCAGCTCGCCGAGCGCCGTCAGCTTCGCCGACTGCAGCAGCCGCGCCTGCGTCTCGCGCAGCGCCTGGTACGACCGGAAGAGCTCGCCCTCCCGCTGATGCCGCTCGCTCACGTCGCGACAAACCGAGACCAGGAACGCCCTGCGCCCGACGGTGTAGCGATTCGTCGTGAAGTCGAACCACGCAATCGAGCCGTCGCGCCGGCGCAACCGGAAGTTGACGCGTCGCGCGCTTCCCGTCGCCTTCAGCTCCTCGCTCACCCGGTCCACGAGAGGACCATCCTCCGGAAACGCGAGAGCACGACCGTTCATGTTGCGAAACTCTTCCACCGTGTAGCCGAGGAGATCGGAGGCCGCGGGATTCGCATCGACGAACTTCGTCGTCTCCCAGTCGGCCACCAGGATGGCGTCCGAGGTCGCGTCGAGGAGGGCGCGGTGACCACGCTCGGTGGCTTCTATCTCGTCCTGGGCGCTCCGGAGCGCCGCGTTGGAGAGCGAAAGCTCAGCTTCGCGTTCGAAGCGCGTCGTCACGTCGCGGATGATCGTCACCGTGAACTTGTGCCCGTCGACGTCGTACGAGTCGGCCGCGAGGTCCGCCCGAAAGCGTCGTCCGTCCTTCGCGGCGCACACGAAGTCGGTTCGCCGCACGCGCTCGGCGCTCCGGAGCTGGCGCACGATGACCCGAACCTCGTCCGTGGTCTCGGGCGCGGCGAGCGCCGCCGGCGACATGCCCAGGAGCTCTTCCCGGGCGTAGCCGAACAGCACGCAGGCGGCCTCGTTCGCGTCCACGATCGTGCCGCTACCGAAGTCCTGGACGATGATCGCGTCCGGGGCGCACTCGACCAGCGCCCGGTAGCACTGCTCGGTCCGAACGAGCCTGCCCTGGACGACGTCGAGGCTCCTCTGGGCGTCCCGCAGGCGCCTGGACATGGAGGAACCGGTGCGCGTCACGATCGCGCAGGCTACTCCGAATCCCGCCCGCGGATCTTCCCGCACGAAAGCTGCTCTGCAGCTTTCCAGGTACCGCGCAGGCTCACGCCCCTCAGAACCCGTTAGGAACTTCGGGTGCGCGGTACTAGCTTCGCCGACCCGCACCGTGTTCCTCGCCCTGGCTCTCGCGGTCGTCTCCGTTGCGCTCGGCGCGGCGCTGGCGCTGGTTCCGCGCCCTGGCCTTCCCGGACTCGGTCCCGTCCGATCGTTCGCGGTCACCGCGGCCCTGGGCGTCGTGGCGCTGCAGCTCGTGCCCGGACCGCTCACGAGCCTGGGCGCGGGCGCGCTCCTGGCGTTCGCTGCCGGGTTGCTCGTCCCCCGCCTCGCGCGCGCCGCGTCCTTGTCGAAGCGAGGTGACGAGGGTCGCGCCGCACTCGAGATGAGCTTCTGGGGGCTGGCCGCGCACCGGTTCGGTGACGGCATTGCGCTCGGCGCGCTCGCAGCGCTCGGCGCCGACGTCGTCGCGCTGCTGGCCCTGGCGGCCCACGTGGTGCCGGTGACGGCGGCGTTCGTGCTCGCCGCCGTCACGGCGACCGGAAGACGTGGGGCCGCGCTGCGCGCGGCAGCGCTCGTCGCGGCCTCCGCGGCGGGGGTACTGCTCACCGCGCCGCTCGAAGGCGGCGCCTTCGCGTCCCTCGAGCCCTGGCTCACCGCGCTCGTCGCCGGCCTGCTGGTGGACGTCGTGCTGCACGATCACGGGGGAGCCGAGCCGGCGACGCCAGGCGCGCGGGCCCTCGACGTGGCCGCGGCGATTTCAGGCGCGGCCGTCGCCACGCTCGGCGCCGACCCGCACGGACACCTCGTCGGGGCAGCCCACGATGGAGCGCACGCGGTGGGCAAGACCCTGCTGGCCGCATCGCCGGCCACGGCGGTCGCCCTGGGCGTGGCGTTCGCGCTCGAACGCCTGACGCGTGGACGAGACGTGCGCCTTCGCCGCTTGGTCTCGACGCCGGGGATCACCGAGGTGCTGGTGCTCGGTCCGGTACTGTGGGGCGGTGCAGCGGGCGGCGCTGCCGCCGCCGCGGCCTTGCTCGCGGCGTTCGTCGGCGCCGCTTCATCGCACGCGGCGACTTCGGCCGCCGCCAGTTCACGCCTGACGGAGCAAAGCGGCCTCGCGATCACACGCACCGACCGTGTGCTGCCCGCGCTCTTGCTCGGACTCGTCGCGGCCAGCGTCGCGCGCACCGCGCTGCCCGGCGGAGTGCCCGCTGCCACCGCAGCCGCCCTCGTGGCGACGCTGGTTCTCCTGGCCGCCAGCGCTCCGGTGAGTCCGGTAGCGTGGGTGCCGGTTCTCGCGGTGCTCACCGATCGCGGCGTCTCGCCGTGGGCATGCGTGGTGGTGCTCGGCGCCGCCACCCTCGCGACGGCCAGCGGCCACGCGACGCCACGAGCCCGCGCCACCCTCGCCGCGCTCGCCGGATGTGCCGCCCTGCTGACCCTCGCACCATCCCATGGTCCCGCCGCCCCCATGACGGAGCTCCCGGTGCCCGTCCAGATCGCCGCCGCGGCGCTCCTGTTCGCCGCCACCGTCCACGGCGCGGCCAAGCGTGGGACACGCGCGTGGCTCGCGACGGCCGTGCTGCTGCCGCCCGAACCAAAGTCGAGCGCATGAGGCCCTCGACCACGGCGTTGCTTCGGCGCTGGGCACCCTGCCCGGCAAGAAGGAGGAACCGCCGCACGGGCTTGACGGCGGGTGCCGCGCCGCTAGTCTCCCGGCTCCGCAAATTCCAGCGTAGCTCAGTTGGTAGAGCAGGCGGCTGTTAACCGCCGGGTCCTAGGTTCGAGTCCTAGCGCTGGAGCCATTCCACGACGAAAGTGGGAGAAACAGAGGGATCAACCGGAAGGGCCGTCGAACCGCCCGCAGGAGCGGCGGCCATGACCCTCGCCGCTGCGTCCGTGCGGACAGTGAGCTGGGCCTTGCCTTCGGTCACGACGATGCCCTCGACGAGGAAGCGGAGGTAGTTCCGGGTGAGAGCGTTCTCACCGCCAAGGAACAGCCCGCGGAGGTTGTCTTGGAAGCGGCGGATGGTCGCGTCCGTGAAGAGGTGCGCTGGTGCTTGCCGCAGCGGGACGACCTTCGCGAGCATCTCCGTCAGTTCGGCGCGCTTCGATGCCAGCTCGCGGACGCGATCGGTGCCCAGATCCTTCGGCATGTCCCCTGACTCCCAGCCCTCCTGCCACTTGGCGATGCGGCGCTCGACCTCAGCAAGCTCGCGGGTGATCTGCCGACGATGCTCCGTGGTCTTCTGCCGGAGCATCCCGGTCTCCTCTACGATGTCGGCGACGATCTTCCGACACCGCTCCATCGTGAACAGGCGGTCGGCCAAGTGCTCCAGGACGGCCTTCTCCAACGCCTCCGAACGGACGCGGTGGCCACCGCACTTCTCGACGCCGATGCGAAGCGAGTTCCGGCAGTTGTAGTACCGGTACGCGTAGACGCCGCTCTGTGCGTTCTTCCCCGACGTTTCGAGCTGGTAGCTCGCTCCGCACTTGCCGCAGGTCACGAGACCGGCGAGCAACATCGGGCTCGACCCGGTCCGTCCAGGGTTTCGTTCCGGATCACGCTGCATGCGGATCTGCTGCGCCATCTCGAACAGCTCACGGTCGATGATGGGCTCGGTCGGGATGATGATCCACTCTTCGGTCGGCCGCAGCTCGCCGGTCTTCGAGTCGCGCATGCCCCATCGGTACTCGCCGATGGCGGCGTGCTCGCCGATGATGTGGATGACGCGGTCCTTGGTCCACAGCCGACCGTCGCGGTAGCGCACCCCCCGCTGGTTCAGCTCGCGGGCAACTCCCTTCGCACCATTGCCGGCCACGTACAGGCGGAAAACCTCGTTGTGCGTCTCCGTCTCCTCGGGATTGGGGACGATCTTGCGCTTGAAGTGGTCGGGCTTCACCTCGATGCGTTCGGCCTGGAACCCGAACGGCGCCTTGGCGCCGTTGAAGTACCCGAGCTTCGCGTTCTTCCTCATCGCGTCGCTCGTGCGCATCCCGTTCACGAGCGACTCGTACTCGTCGATCAGCTCGAACATACCTTCGACGAGCTGACCCATCGGGTCGTCGGACGTTTCTTGGTAGATGGCGATGACGCGGATGCCCTTCTTGCGCAGCACCTCCTTGAGCGCACGGGCTCTCGTCGCGTTGCGGTAGAACCGAGAGGTGTAGCAGCAGAGGATCGTGCTGACCGTGCTGCCGGGCGCCGTCACATCGGCAATCATCTTCCTGAAGACGGGCCGACGGTCTTCGTACGCGCTTGCCCCCGGTTCGACGTACTCGCAGAGAACAACGTGTCCGCGGTCCTTCGCGTACTTGTACATCGCATCAAGTTGCGTCGGGTTGCTGAGGTCCTTCTCGGCCTGCTCCGGCGTCGAGACGCGGGCGTAGACAACGCAGATGAGCTGAGCGTCAGTCTCGCGCGAACGGTGGGATCGAATAGTCATCGTCTTCAGCTTCCGGGTTCGCGAGAGCGTCGTCGAGTAGCGACGCTACCATTGGCGCGAGCAGCTCGCGCTCCCACGGGAACAGATCATCGAGTAGGCCGAGGTCGCTCTCGACGGTCAGGCCGTCGCGTAGTCGACGACCAGTCCTTCCGGGTCGCACGAGGCGGACGAGGTTCGGCCACGCCTCCGGGATGGCGCGACGAACCCACCGCCGGAGCGAGGGTTGGTCCATGCCAAGGGCTAGTAGGAAGCCCTCAATCGACGTGTCGCGTAGGCCCACGGCCACGGTGACCTGTGCGCGATGAACGCCTGCTTGATGCGTCACTGCACGAGGATACGCGAAGCAGCTTCCGTGGCTCCGGCTCGCCTCCGGCGCCGTCGCATCTGGTGCTTTCCGTTGTACACGTCTTGGACACCGGCGCGCCAGCCCCTCTCGTACGCCCCGTTCATGTCTTCACCGGCGAAAAGCACACCGGCCTGCGTCAGCCTTCGCAGCACGCTTCGCACGTCTGCGGGCAGATCGGGGGGACCGCTCCTATCGTCCAACGACCCCAAGTCCGTCAGAATTGGCCATCGCCGCCCGTCGTTGCGCCCGACCCGGTACATGTAGATCATGGAGGCCGTCCAGACCCCGTGGCGCCACGCGCGCGCAAACGTGTCCCACTGCTCCGGATCGGTATTGCGCATGAAAGCCAGGTCACCGGCCTTGCGCCAAATGGCCGTCAGAACCCTCTTCGGTCCCGAGCCCGAGAGAATTTTCCGGATGAGCCCGTGATCACCGTAGTCAATCGCCTCTCCCGCCCACAGCGAGCCACTCAACTTGCCCCGCCGTTCAACGTCGTCGTCGTCCATTCTTCATTACTCCAGTAGCTGTTGGTCAATTCGCGTCCCTGAGCGCGTGCGCATGTACCAGCGCACGCGAGTGTTCTTTGGCCGGCCGCGTCCTGTCTGCCGAATCGCCGCCCAGGTGGACCGCTTCACACCGAGCTTTGCCTGCCGGGCAGAGACCCTGCCGGATGCAACCAACGAGAGCGTCTTCGCGGTCAGACTCTTCCAGTATTCCTTCTCGGTCCGGACCGCACTCAGAGCACGTAGGAGGCCGATCGGAAGCGTTGGAAACTCCTGCTCCACGGTCTCGTCGGTGTGAAAGCGCGACCGGAATGAGAACCCGATGTCCTCCCCCCGCGTCGCGAAGGCGTCGAGTGCTGCGAGCCCCACGAGCGTGACCCGATCGACGAAGGCCGGGTCCTCGGCCAGGTGCAGCTCGCAGAACGCAGTCCACGTCCTGAACCCGAGGCTCCGATAGAGGCGCAGCGAGCGGACCTCCGCCAGCTTCTCGGCGTGCGTCACGAACCCCCAGCCGTCTCGACTCATGGCTCGCCAGAGTTCGCCGGGATGGAGCCGTGGGACGTTCTCGATGAACAGGTCGAGATCCAGTAAGCCGTCCTCCACCACGGCCATCCGTGGCCGGGCCGACGGGGTACACCGCCCCGCCGGCTCCGGCCCCGTACAATGGACCCCGGTAACCACCGGAGGCGCCGCCGATGGATCGTCCCCGACCTGGTGTTCTCCCGGAGGGGAGGGAGGCTGGGGCTTGCTCGGTTGGGGCTCGGGGAGCCTTGGCCTCGCTCGGGCCTTATCCCGACGCTTCTGGCGTCGGTCTTCGGCCCGTAAGGCGGCTGTCTCGACCATGCGGTCGAGCCTTGGGAGCCCGGCGTGCCGGGCTCGAATCTGTGCGGTGACTTCCTCGATCCGAGGGGACCCGGCCGCGGCGCTCCAGTACCCGGCCCGCCCGGCCAGGATCGGGCGGAGGTCGGCACCCCTCTCGTCGGCGGCCTCCAGTGCGTCCAGCAGCTCGTCGAGCTTCTTCTGCGGCGGGTGGGCGACGCCAGCCTCGAAGTCGATCCCCAGCAGGCGGAAGTCCCCGGTGACCGGACCGACGTAGACGGCCTTGCCGCCGTCCTCGTGCAGATGGAGCCCGAGGTTGCCCAGCATATAGCGTGCGTCATCGAGGAATGCTCGTGCTCCGGTGTCCGAGTCGAACGCGAGAACGAAATCGTCGCCGTACCGCGAGGACCAGCGGGACGCAGCCGCAGCGAGATCGTCGAACGGCCGCAGGTAGGCGCTCACGACGAGGGCAGCCCAGGGGATGCCGCGGATGATGCCGGGGAACCGACTGCCCTGCGTGTCGTAGAAGCGCTCGATCCAGTGGAGCGCCCACTGGGCGATGTCGTGCCCGCGCAGGACATCGAGTGCGCGCTCGCGGGGCACGGACTCGAAGCAGCCATCCAGGTCGCCTACTACGAGGGTGGCGTCGGGCATGCCGCTCACCAGGAGGCGCACGTCAGCGAGGACATCGAGCGCCCTGCCACCCGGCCGGTGACCTCGGACATCGGGAGGCAGCGCCCGCTCAACGCCGGGCAGCTCGGTGGCCAAGATGTAGCTGCCGGCGATCCGATCTGAGACGGCCGGGACCGGCTCGTCGATGGGACCCACGCAGGGCTTCGGAGAGAGCCTGCCCTCGGTCCACTGCGCGGCGAACGCTGCGGCAGACTGGGTCCACTCTTCCCGCGACTTGCCGAGCTGCGAGGGAAGGTAGCCGTCGATGCCCGCGCGAGTTCCCGAGGTCGCAACGTTCTGGATGACGCGGACCAGCACGTCGAAGTCCCGGACCTCCGGGAGCGGTGCGACTACGTAGTCGCATGCGTCGGCGTCCCACGCGTCCAGGGAGTCGTGTCCTGTCCCAGTGAGAGCGCGATCATGGAGCCGTGCCTGCGTGTGCATGTCGGACTACCGTGAGGTAGCGGCCAGTGCGGCCGCCGCGACGCCCTCGCCAAAGTGCGTCTTGATCGCCGCCACCGGCACTCGAACGAGGCGGCCCACGCGCACGACCCCGAGAGCGTGGGCCGTCCGGTACGCAGTGCTGCGAGGGATCGACAAGGCGCGTCCCAGCGCACGCACCGGTACTGCGCCGGGGCCAGGATCGATCGGAGCCGAGGGGCGAGGCGGAAGCACTTCGAGAAGTGTCCCAGGAGTCCCGCGAGCCGTCAAGGAAAAAGTTCAATGATTACCGTATCATATGAGATGTCGATAGTCAAGATGAGCAATGCTCATGATTCGCGCGTCCGTGGTCTGTCCGGTGGGTGCGGTCGTACGCTCACTCCGTGAACATGAAGAAGCCGCTCACTGTTTTTCTCGGTGCTGGTGCCTCGGTTTCGCTCGGCGTGCCATCGACCGCGGCGATCACTACGGCAGTCCTAGCGGCGATGCAGGCGGCCGAGACGCAGCACCGCAGCACGTTCGGCCTTCCACCCCCGCCGCTGCTTCCTGATCCAGTCGCGCAGCTCTGGGCATGCCTCGGTGCGCATTACTCCGGGCAGGCCAACTTCGAGCACGTGCTGCATTCCCTGGAGGCGGCTTCGAGCCTGCTGCGAAGCTGGGAGCCGACGACCGCGAACAGGCACAAGATCGTCGAAGCGGCTCTTGCGGGCGGCGTCCATCCGTCGCTCGTGACCGTGTTCGACCGGCTCTTCCTGATCCGCTCGCGCACTGCACTCTTCGCCGAGATCCATCGGCTGGTAGATGCCGCATGCGATTCGATCCCGAGTACAAGCAACTGGGCAGCGGTTCGCTCGTTCTACACGCGCCTCGACACGGAGTTCGACCTCCGCATCGTGACCACCAACTACGACACGGTGGTCGAGCAGGCGCTCGGTTGGGGCGCGACCGAGCAGGGTTTCACGCCCGTCTCGGGCGAGAACGTGTCGCGGTTCACGGGTCACGCAGCGGCGACGCGACTCGCGAAGATGCATGGCAGCATTCACTTCGGCTACCGTGCCAGCACGAATCCGGGACGTTTCCGGTTCGAGGACGACTTCGACGACTTGTGTTGGCACGCCGCGCCTGCGAGTGCATTGGCTTCGTGGGGCGGTCGATCGAGCCCGAGCAGCGGAGCCGGACGCGAGATGGCGATCGGCCCTCTGATCACCGGCCTTCAGAAGCCGGACAAGCTGCTGGTCGAGCCCTACGCCTCGTACTATCGCAGCTTCGGCGCGGCGCTCGCTCCGGTGCCCCGCTTACTCGTGATCGGATACGGCTTCAGCGACCCGCATGTGAACTCGATCCTTAGACGCATGACGGCGTGGCACGGGGCGAACCGCCGCATCGCCTTCGTGACTTGGTACGATCCGAACAACTGGTCACCGGCAAGTGCGTGGGCTCTGGAGCACGGCGACAACCTTCGGACGATCGCGTACTGGTCCGAGCAGTCCGATCCCCTCGACGTACTGAACTACCCAGACCCGTGGGTACCCAGCGGCTCTGGCGCCCCTTGCGTCCGCGGCTTCCTTCGCGGATTCCCGCTCACCGTCGCCCACGAGAACGCGCTCGTAGGCTTCCTCCAGTCGTGACAATCAAGTGGGCGCGGCGTGGATAAAACTCCCATGATTTCATATACCTGGGCATTGACTATCCGCATCCATGTGCTACAGTGGGAGCGTCACCGTCGGCGACTCCCCGTGGTCCGCCGACGAGACCGGGCTGACCGGCACGAGACGCCGAGTTCGCAGGAGCGTCGGCGCGCGTGCGCCGGTGCCCCGGCACCCCGGCACCAGTTGCCCCGTGCGTTCCGACCTCACCCTTCACGACCTTCACGTTGTCGAGCGAGACCCGCTGCTGCGGAGCGTCGTCGCTCTCCTCCTCGGCGTTGATCGAGTCTCTTGCCCGTGGGGTCTCGCACTCTCGGATGGCGGCCAAGCCCAGATCGAGTCACTGACGCACGGCACTGCGTGCTCGATCGCCATGCCGGCCCGAGCGGGGAGCACGAGGGTGCGAGCCCTTCTCGTGAGTCCTGCATCACGCGGTTGGGCGGAGCGTGCGGTGGAGACGACCGCCCTCCCCTGCGTGGTGTGCGACGGCCGGACGGTACTGCTGATCGACATCGACGGAGTCGAGACGATCGACGCGAACCCCTTCGAGATCTTGACCCATCTCTCTCGCGCTCTCCGCACGCCGCTTCATCTCGACTACCCGTCCCGGTCCTGGGCGAGCGCGCTGTTTCGAGCGCGCCTTCCACAGGCAACCGGCGAGGAGCGACTCGCACTCAACGAGAGGTTGGCTCGCATCGCTGCGGCCGGTTGGTTCCTTCGATCCGGCGCCTCCAAGCACGAGCCGGACGAAAGCGAGTCCCAGCCGTGAGTGGCGCGAACGACATGAAGCCGACCGCGAGGACATCCGAAACGCACCCACTGCTCGTTGACTTCGCGCCGCTTCCGCATCGAGTACGTGGGCGCATCGGCATGACGTTGGCTCCCGGCAAACACGACCCGGTTGCGGCCACCGGCGCGTGGAGCCGCGACCTCGACATCGACCTCATGCGGCTCCGAGATCCCTTCGGCGCCGATGTCCTCGTGACGCTGCTCGAAGAGCACGAGTTCGAACTGCTCTGCATCCCCGACCTCCGACGGCGCGCCGAGGCGCTCGGCATCGAGTCTCTCTGGCTGCCGATGCCGGACAGCTACGTCCCGAGGTCGATGGCCGAGCTGGGCGAGCTGGTTCACGACATCGTGGACCACCTCCGCCAAGGGGAAACGGTCGTCGTCCATTGCCGCGGTGGGCTCGGTCGCACCGGGCTCGTAGTGGCGTCCGTGTTGATCTCCTTCGGCATCAAGCCAGCCGCAGCGATCTCGACTGTTCGAGCAGCACGACCCGGTGCGGTCGAGAACCAGGCGCAGGAGCGCTTCATCGACGACTACGCGACGTGGCTCCACGAGCGGAGGCGCTGACTGATGAGGCGGGCGACGATCGAGCACTACCGCGGCAGCCTTCTCGGCGGCGCTATCGGGGATGCACTTGGGGCGACCATCGAGTTCGACTCGATCGTTCAGATCCGCAACCGGTTTGGAGCCGAGGGTCTGCGCGACTTCGGTCTCGCGTACGGGGGGGTCGGCGCTGTCACCGACGACACGCAGATGACGCTCTTCAGCGCTGAGGCCCTGCTCCGGGCCGAGCAGAGCGGCCGCACACTGCTGGCGGAAGGTCACGCGGCCTACCTGCGATGGCTGCACACCCAAGACGCACGCTGGTCGCAACGACTGGGGGAGAAGTCCGGGCTCGTAGAGCTACCCGACCTGCACCAGCGTCGTGCTCCGGGTGGGACCTGCCTCTCGGCGCTCCACTCCGGTCGAGCCGGTACCGTGGGCAAGCCCATCAACGACAGCAAGGGCTGCGGCGGCGTGATGCGTGTCGCTCCCGTCGGGCTGACTGGGAGTGCCGACCCGTTCCTCGATGCTGTGGTTCTGGCGGCCATCACCCACGGCCATCCGAGCGGCTATCTGTCAGCCGGAGCCCTTTCGCAGGTCATCGCCGAGCTGGTCGAGGGCGCGTCCCTGGCCGACAGCATCGAGGTCGCGCGGAGGCGCCTCCTCCGGGAGCGCGGCCACGAGGAGACGTTGGCCGCCATCGACGCCGCGGTCCAGCTCTCCGCGGAGGGAGAGCCGACCGCCGAGAAGGTCGAGACGCTCGGCGGCGGTTGGGTCGGGGAGCAGGCGCTCGCCATCGGCCTGTACTGCTCGCTCGTCGCGAAGGACTTCAAGCACGGCGTGCTGCTGGCCGTGAACCACACAGGCGACTCGGACAGCACCGGCAGCATCGCCGGAAACATCCTCGGGCTGTTGCACGGTGAGGCCGGCATCCCCGAGCGCTGGCGGGTCGGCGTCGAATTCGGACGCGTCATCGCGCAGATGGCCGACGACCTGCACGCAGCCTTCGCAGGCAAGAACTCGGACAAGGGAGAATGAGAATGGAGAGACGAGACCTTCAACCTCTGGTCGGCCAGGCAATCGGCCAAGCACTGACCACAGCCAACGTACCGCTCGATGGTGACCACCGTCGGCGGCTTGTTCGTGTGCTGCTTCGAGCAGCCGCGCGTCTGGTGATCGACGTGGGCGTCCCCGCGCCCGTGTTCATAGCCATGGCCGTCGAGGCACTCGGGCGCGAGGCGAACACGAGCTTCCCGGCCGCCGTGCCCGAGACCCCGAAGCCAGCGGCCGAGCTGAACTGAGTTGACCGTGGCAGGTTCTTCAGTGCGGCGCGCGGCGTGCTACCTGCGGGTGAGCACAGACAAGCAGTCGAGCGCGAACCAGCGTCCCGAGGTCGTGCAGATCGTTCGTGCTCGCGGGCTCGAGATCGTCGAGGTGTTCGAGGAGACCGCAAGCGCTGCGAAGAAGCGTCCGGAGTTCGACCGCATGCTCCTCGCCGCTCACCGCGGTGAGTTCGACGCGATCGTCGTCTGGTCGCTCGATCGCTTGGGGCGCTCCATGATCGGGAACATGCAGACCGTGCTCGACCTCGACCGGCTCGGAGTCGAGATCATCTCCGTGCGTGAGCAGTGGCTCCAGATGCAGGGACCCGTGCGCTCTCTCCTTCTCGCGGTGTTCGGCTGGGTTGCGGAGCAGGAACGCGAACGCATCCGGGACCGAACCCGAGAGGGGCTGGCGCGGGCTCGACGAGAGGGAAAGCAGGTCGGCCGACCACGGGCTCACGTGGACATCGACCAGGCGCTCCTGCTCCGTCGCCGAGGTCTCTCGATTCGTCGAGCCGCCAGTAGGCTCGGAATCGGTGCGACCACGCTGCACAGGATTCTCCAGGCCCACGATGAGGTTGTTCGAGCCTCGGGGCGCCCCGTTCCGAAAACGTCCTCGCTGGCGGCCCAGGCCACCATCGTGATTCCCGAGGGTTGCGATGCCGTTGCAGCCGAGTAGAGCGCGCACCGAAAGCGAAACGTTCGGAACATGACCAAGGCACGACGACGAACTCGATCGGCCCGCGAGGTAATCCTGGCTGACGAGGTGAACGCGAGGATCGTCGGCGAAGCACGCAGGGCGCTCTCCGTCGTCACAGGCGCGGCCCGTGACCTTGTCGCCGTGGGGCGGGGCATCGAGAGAACGGGCTGCGAGATCGTCGTGGACGACGTGGGCGGCGACGAGCTGCATGCCCGAGGCGTCGCACTTCGAGCCCAGGCCGACGCGGCGGCTGCTCTCGCAGCGGTCCTCCTCGATCGTGCGGGTCGTCTCCTCGCTCTCGGGGCAACCCGCTTGGCCGTCGAGAGCACGGAGGTTGCCTCAGATGGCGGTCAGTAGCTCCGTCTCATGCGTGCTGTGCGGGGCATGGCTGCCGCCCGAGACGGCGCCTGGTTCCGATGGCCTGCTTCGTTGCGTCTGGTGCGATGCTCGAAGGCCCGAGAAGCAGACCTGTGCCGAGTGCGCGGAAGAGGACGGACCGACCGAAACCCTCGACGGCGAGCTGTGCGCCGCGCACCTGGGCGAGCACGAGCCCGAATGAGGCACACCCGCCGGGGCCTGGATCTCGCCGCGGCACATGCTTCACTTGCGCGCATGGGCATGCACGTCATCGAGAACATCACGGTCGAGCGCGATGCCGTGGACCGGCTTCACTGGCGGGTCTGCGTCGCGACAGACTTCTTCGGCACCTGGCAGGACCAGGCGTTCGCCTTCCAGTGGGAGGGGGTGGCCGCGTTCTACCGTGGCGCGCCGGCTGGGCAGAGGCTCCAACTCGCGGCCGCGTGGGCGAACCGCGAGCAGTCGGCGCGGATGCGGACACCCGGCCAGACTAGGTTCGAGTTCGTCACGGAGCTGTCCCCGAATGCGCTCGACCGCATCGAGGAGTTTCGGAGCGGCGGCCGGCTTCACGGCCGCATCGAAGGGAAACTCTTCTTCGTGTACCGCGACGGACCCGAAGGCAATTCCGGAGGGTCCCGCGTTCCCGGTCGCGTCCCGTGGGTCACCGAGCTGGTCACGCAGATGAATGACTTCGGCAGAAGCATGGCGGCAGACATCCGCACCGAGCCGTTCGAGCTGACGCGCGACCTCTGGTGTCAGGAGGTGCTCGGCAAGCTCCGTCCCCCCGACCGCTACGTTCTGGAAGTGCAGGTGCCCCTCGGAACTGCGGACGGCGCGGCTGGCCGACGCGCGCTCGCGCACATCGACGAAGCGCGGCGGGCGTTCGACGAGGGACGCTGGTCCGAGGTCGCTCGTGTCTGCTACCGCTCGGTGGAGGAGCTTCAGCAGGTGATGGACCGTGTCGAGGCGCGATACGGCTCGTATGCTCGCGGCCGCATCCGGGAACAGGCCAAGGAGCTTCGCTCGCTGTGCGACCCGGACCGGCACGGTCAGCGTCCGTCGCACGACGGCCTTGTGTTCGACCGCGTGCTCGCGCTGCACGTGCTCGCGATGACCAGGTCCCTGGCGGGCGTCGTGCTCCCGTAGGTCCGCTGCTGGTCCCTACGGCAGCGGCGGTGGCTCCGTCCGCGAGACACGCCCCTCTTCGAGGTCGAACACGTGCCCGCTCCGAAGGTTCACGTCGAGAACAAACGGATCGCGCGAGAGCGTGACGACCTACCGGAAGCGCCCGAGCAGGGAGACCTGGGCGATGACGCGACCGCCGCTGCGCTCGACGGTCACGAAGTGCCCGAGCACTGGCTGGCCCGTGCTGCGGCGAGCTACGTGAATCGGGCTGCCGATGTTCACCAGTCGTTGCTCGGGTCGAACGTCCGCGCGCACGTAGCGACGCGCTTCGTTGAAGTTCGGCATCCGCGCGATGCCAGCCCCCGCCACGTGAGCAAGGTAGTTGAGCGCGACCTTGGTGACTGCGCGGAACTCCGGGTGCGAGACACGGAACACGAACTCGACGTACGTTCGGCCTGTAGTCGGGTTCGTCTCGCCCGTCGTCTCGCCGCTCTTGAACCCTCGCTCGGCGAGTTTCCCGAATGCGACATCGGTGCTCGTTCCCCAGACGCGGAGGTAGACCTGCTCGCCGCGCCGGAAGCCTCGACGGACAAGCTCGTCCGGAGTGGGCAGGCGGTCTAGCAGGAAGAATTGGTGCGGGCCGTCCTCCGCCGTGGCGAAGCCGACCTGTGGCAAGGGCTCGATGTCGAAATCGGTGCCGTCCCCGGTTGGGCGGAGCCGGCAGTAGACGCCCTTGAGCGGCCCGTCCTCCATCACCTCGATGCGCGTCGTGCCGCGCGCACCCAGCGACTTGTACTGGTCGGGCCGGCGAAGCCCCCACCGGAATCGATCGAGGCCCTCGGCGGTGTCGCGGGCAAGCTTCAGGTCCAACTCGTTGCCGAAGAACGTGTTGCAGTCGGTGCAGACGCAGTCGAGGACGAGGTTGTTCTCGAACGTTCCGAACCCTTGCGGCACGACATGCTCGCGGTTGAACTCGGTCTCATCACGCTCGTGGAGGCAGTAGATGCAACGGCGTGTCGCCACGGCCCTATCCGAAGGCCGTCATGCGCGGGCACCGAAGCGTACTTCGTCGTGCTTACGCAGGAGCAGTTGGAGAATCGTTTCCCGTCCCGCGACAAGCCCGCGGAGATCGTCAGCGGACAGTACCGCGATCACGACGCCGTCCTGATGGTATGCCCGATTGAGCATGAAGCGCCCGTCTCCGGCGTCACCGTCAGTGTTCTCGGCATTCTTCAGGTCGCCCGTGATGCCTTCCCGCGCAAAGAGGATACCGAAGCTCACCCGACAGTAGCGCATCCGGTTCGCGAGGTAGGCGATGTGGCGACTACCGACTCGTCCCTTCCAGTTCTTGCACTCGACGAGGATGTACCGGCCCATCACGTCGAGAGCCGGCGAGACGTGTCGCGATAGATTCCTGATGACCACGTCGTTCTCGAAGTCGGGCGCTTCGAGATTCCGGACTGGAAAACAGCCCGCAACATGCGACAGCAAGTAGGCTGCGAGGTACTCGAGAGCGTCACCCTGCGCCTTCGTCGAGTCGAAAGCGCCGGACAACGCATCTACGGCAAGCGACAGTATCTCCGCGCTGAGGTGGTGCTCGGTGTCGAGCGACAAGTCGGAACGACGAACGTCCTCCTTCAAGTACCAGCGTGTGAGCAGCCACTCGGCCTGACCGCCGAGTGACGAAATCGACGTGGAGTCTTCCCGAACGAGGGCATGGAGCCGTTCGAGCGCCTCTTCATTCTCGTGCAGCGCTTCGACCAAGACGGTCCGGGCCACGCCCCTATGGTCGGCGCGAGCATCCTCCACGGCAGCGATGTGCATCCAACGGCGAGCGGACGCAGCGTTCCCGCGTTGGATTTCAATCGATCCAGCCATGAACGCCGAAACGCCCCGATTTCGAGACAGCGTTCCGCTCGTCAAGTCATGCCGCTCCAGGTGGCGGTACCACTCGCGAGCAACGCGGGCGGCCGTGGTGGCTTGGCTTCGCACCTGATGAACGAGCCAGGCCCACGGCACGGCGGACCCCTCTTCGCTGGTGTCGTTCGCACCCCCCGCCGTGGTCACTTCAGCGAGTTTCGCCACCGCTGCCGAGACGTTCTGCGAAAAGAGTTCGGGCCTGGACCAGTCGCGGTTCATCATCACGAGGTACGTTTCGAGGAGCCGTGGCGGAACCTCGTTCCGATACTTGTCCTTCGCCTCCGCGGACAGTGAGTTGAAGTGAGCTTGAAGCTCCTCGGAGAGACCCGAGAGCACATCGTCGAAGTCAGTGCTCACCCACGCCACCTCACCCCTCGTGCCCCTCACGCTTCACGGACGAGGACCTCTACAAGTTCTGCAATGACCTGCACCGCATCCTCCGGCTCCGCGCCGTCGGCCGTGCCCGCCGTCGTCAGCACCATCGGCTCGAACTCGGGGTTCGCCGGATCGAGCACGACTCGCACTCCGCCGCGCTCTGTGCGCTCCTCCTTGTAGAACTTCACCGTGTACTGCCCGCCCGTCTCGGGGTCGGCGGCCCCGGCGTACCTCACGAGAACCGGTGTGGACGAAGAGGACGCCGCGGGTACCACGCGAAACAAGCAGTAGCTCCCGTCCGGGATGCGCGGCTCCATCGACCGGCCGTGTACGCGCGCCACGAACATCTCGGGCGCGAATGGAGTTTTCGACGACCAAGTGATCCACTCCTGCTCGTCATCGAACGCCTCCGGAAGGTTCTGCTGGGCGCCGGGCAGCTCGGCGATCCCCTCCTGAACTTCGCTCCAGCCGCCGGCCGCGGCTCGCAGGCTCACGAGAGGCACGCACGTCCTGTATCGATCCTTCGGCCCTGGTTCGATACGACGGAACGGAAGCACCTCCGCGCCAGTCGCGTGCTCCTGGAGAAGCTGCCGCAGCTTGGTTAGGTCTTCGCAGATGACGAAAGCCCACTCCCCGAAGCGACGTGCGTTGTTGACCGCAGCAACCCACTTCGTTGCCGCCGCGTTCTTCGCAGGCACCTCGTCTTCGTTGTGAATGCGCCCCTTGCCGCCCTTGATTTCGAGCAGCACGTGCTTCCCGCCCCGCATCCGCACGATGAAGTCCGGCTCGTACCGGCGTGGCGAGCCCAGATACTCCCACGGGATCTGGAAGCCCACCTTCCGCGAGTTTGGTGCGAAGGCCTCGACGGCGTTCATGTCCTCCATGATGTCGATGGCCTTCGCCTCCCACTCGCTGAGCACGATCGCGGCGTTCAAATGGCTCTTCCCCAGCGGTCGGATCGGCCGACGAGTCGCTTCGTCGACCCCTTCCGTGCTCGCGACAGGATGGTACGTGTTCAAGATCGGAAGTAGTGGCGCGCCCTCGCTCGCAGCGGCGGGAAGAATGCCGGCGAGGATGCGCTCGCAGACGATGTCGGCGTACTTCTTCAGAGCAAGCTCGCGCTGATCTACGCCTGGCGCGAAGCGCACCTTCTTCGCAACGTACTCGTTGAGGATCCGCACCACGTCGGGATACAGCGTGTGACGGGCGAGGAGGTTCTTCTTGAGCTTCTCGGCGACCGGACCCGAACCGCCGCCGACGAGACGATCGGTGATGAGCTGCGCGAGCCGGAAAGTGACCTGTTGCGGCCGGGTGGTTCGGTAAAACTCCTCGCGCGTCTGCTCGACGTACTCGTTGCTCGCGATCGGCTTGCCTTCCTCTTCGTAGCCGCGGGCACAAACCAGGTAGACCTTCGTCGGCTCGCTGCTGACGACCGTTTCCTCGAGCGCGTCCACATCGCACTCGATGCCCGAGCCACGAAGGTCGTACGTGTAGCTCTCGACGACGGGCATCTCGATGCGGAACTGCGCCTTCTCGTCGACGGCGAAGACGCGATGCTGCGGTGCATCGACAGCAGCGTCCGTCCGCGGCTTCCCCTTGAAGGGGATGAGCGAGAACGGGATGCCGTAGACATCGACGTACTCGGGATCGAGCCTGCCCGTCTCGCTGTTCACCTCGTAGCTCATGCGCCGGAGGCCGCGGCCGACGACCTGCTCACAGAGGAGTTGGCTGTCGAACGCGCGGATGCCGAGGATGTGGGTCACGTTGTTGGCGTCCCAGCCCTCGGTGAGCATCGACACCGAAACGACACAGCGCACTTGCTCTCCGGGCAGTCCTCGCTTGCCGACGCTGTCGATGAGATCACGAAGCGCTTGGGCAGCCTCGTCTTTGGACTCGCCGTCCGACGTTTCGAGCTTCCCGAGGAGCTTCGTGTCGATCCGCACGGTGCGACGGGCTCGCTCTTCGTTGGCGAGTTCGGCGAACAGCGCCGAACCAGGGTCGTAAACCACTCTCTCTGAAGCCTTGCCCTTGTCGTCGAGCACAGGCTCACGCCGCTCACCCGTGATGTGGCGGTACGTGACCTCGGAGATCTCGGTGTTGTCGCACACGACGATCATCACCGGGGGCACCGGGCGCTCTCCTCGCGTGCTCTCGCGCACGGACTGGTACTGCGTGCGCCACTGACTCGCGAGGGTGACAAGCGCAGACTCGGCTTCGCGCAACACCGACTCCGGCTTGGGTCGTCTCCCGATCTTGTCGCCCTCCTTCAGGTTGTCCTGGATGTGGCGCCAGAGCCGGAAGAACTTGGGGTCGGGCCGACCGACATCATCCTTCTTCTTCGTGTCGTCGAGGACGGGAAGCCGCGGGATCTTGACGATGCCCGCTTCGATCGCGTCCACCAGGCCGAAGTCCGAGACGAGCCAAGGGAACGGGCTACCGTCGGGGTAGCCGCTGTTCGTGAGATAGAACGGCGTGGCGGATAGGTCGATGGCCGCCACGATTCCGGGCTTGCCCTCGCCGCAGAGCCCCGCGTTGTTGATTCGGTCGAGCCCTGCAAGCCACACGCGGGCCCCCTCGACCTCGTCGAGGAGCGCTGCCTTCTCTTCCGCGGTCATGCCTTTCGTGTCGAGCTTCTCGTTCGGCTTCGGCCGCCAGCAGTGGTGCCCCTCGTCGTTGAGGACGAGCAGGGGTAGTCGACTCGCAAGCTCGCCGAGGCGATCCTTCGTAAAGGCGTCCTCGGTCTCCTGACCCTTCCGAACGACCTTGTAGCTCGCGTCGCCTTCTCGGTGCTCGCTCTTGAGCGCAAAGGCGTGCCAGTTCGCCACGAGCACGCGGCCGGAGCCGAGAAGCTCCCGGTACTTCGCGGGAATGAGGTCGAACTCGTCGTAGTAGTTTGGTTCTGCGTCCGGGCACAGCACGTTGAGGCGCTGCTTCACCGTCAGGTTCGGCGCGCAGACGAGCACGGCGTTCGGAAAGTGCGTGCTCGCCGGATTGCGACCGCGGTTGCAGAACGCCCAGGCGATCGTCATCGCCATCACGATCGTCTTCCCCGAGCCGGTCGCCATCTTGCAACCGAAGCGACGAAGGGGAAGCAGATCAGGGTCAGCGGGCACGTCTACGAGCCGGGGCCAGTATTCGTCCGAGTCGCCGGGCAGGCCTGGACGTTCGCCGCCGAATAGGCGCTTGAAGATGTCGCCGTCGATCTCGAACCTCCTGAACCCGGTTGCCGCAAGCCGCTCAGGCAGCGCAATCTCCATCACGTAGACGAGTGTTTCGATGGCCTCCCGCTGGCAGAAGAACAGGCGACGAGCACGTTCCGGGTCGAACCAATACGCGAAAAGGTCTCGCGTTACGGCGGAGGCACCTCGATAGTTCGCTTCGCGCCACCGCTTCACGTCCTCTCGCAAGCGGTTGACCAGCTCGAGGTCATCGCGTTCCTGCTCGGCGAAGATCTCCTGCTGGCCGCTCGTGACCTTCTTCGTCTTGAACCAGTAGCTTGCCGGTCGCCGGCCGGGATGTTCCACCGGGATGCCGTCGCGGTAGACCCAGTGGCGCGTAGGCTCGTCGTACGGCCCGTTGAGAATCGGGTTCTCGACGGCCTGCGTCGGGCGCCAGTCCGGAGGAGGCGGCTCCGACAGCGTGCGCGTGGACTTCCTTCGCTTCGTTGCCACGTCGACTCCCTCAGCTCAGGGGACGCACGGCCATGACTTCGTTGCCGCGTGGATCGATGACCTTGACGGCGACGCGCCCGTGTTTGCCGGCGTGAAACGGAAGCGACTCGACGCCCTTGAACCTCTCGAACGTGTCGGGGTCCGCGATCGACTTGAGCGCCTTGGCGAGCGCCTGCCAGGCGTTTTGGTTGGGGAAAAACGCCTGGCTGATGCAGAAGCACCGACCGTCGAAGTCCCCATCGAGAAACCATGCGGCGACCTTGTCCGCACCGGCGGAGCGAACGACGTTCTTGACCGGGTCGTAGATGTCGACCCCCTTCAGCGTCACGACGAATTCCGAACCGTTGCTGTGTCGCACGGCGAGGTCCGGCTGGCCGAATACGGTGAAGAGCTGGCTGTCGGGCGTGTCCTTGAGGAGCCCGTCCATCCCCGGATTCACGTCCGGCCGGATGTACGCCTGGTGGATGCGGAGCTTCGGATGCTGGGCCTCCTGAATCGTCGCCGAGGCGTCTGCGCTGAAGCTGAAGCCGGCGACCACCAACTCGTCGTAGCGACGTGCTGCGCGAACCGTCTGCTCGACTTGAAGCGCCGTGATGGGGCCGTACTGCGGACCGAATCCGATCGCGACGTTGTTCACGGCGGTGTCGTCGCCCTCCCACGCTCCTTCTGCGTGAACCAGTGAGCCCGTCGACTGCTCGTACACGGGCTCCAGCCGCGCGAACTTCTTGCGTTGGTTGTTCAAGAACGTCACGCCATCTCCCTTGAGGAGCTGCACCATGCGCGCCAGGTAGGCGTTCACGTTCTCGACCGGCTGTACGTCTTCGGGCTCGAACTCGTTCGGAGTCGGATCGAACAACCCCTGCTCGCCGAGTGCCAGCTCCTCGGGACGAACGCCTTCGACCGTGAACGGACCCGCGACACGGACGACGGCGGACAAGCGTTCGGGGTCATCCACGAGCTGCACCTGGTCGGCGTTGGCGGCGATGCACTCGTTCACGTCCTTCATCCTGCTTGCCCAGACCTCGCGAAACGCGAGAACGGCCTTCCGGAGCGACGCCGGCCACAGCGGATCCGTGTCGAAGGGAACGTTCCAGGACTCGAACTTCTCTGTCGGGAGCAGCCAACGACGCCGCTCTGCCTCGCCGATGGCGCGCTTGCCGCCTTCCTTCTGCGTTTCCTTGAGCTTCGTCTGAAGCTCGCGGCGAACGTCGCGCCCAACTTGGCGCAGTGCCTCGTTGCACCGAGCCAGCGCCTCGGACGCTACGTTCTCGTGCTTTGCGAAGACCGCGTCCAGCTCGCGGTTGTTCGCGATCGACCCGAGCTTCACGTACGGAAGCGTCTTGTACTCGAAGCCCCTGGCTGGGCTCGCGCTCGGTCCTCGGTCGTGCCCCTTGACCTTGAAGTAGTCGAACCGCGACGTGACGATCCGCTGTCGGGCAACTGAGATCGCGACGCGGCTCGTGTCGATGCCAATCCACCTGCGGCCCCAGGCCTCGGCGACGTACGGTGTCGTCCCACTGCCGCACGTGGGGTCGAGCACGAGGTCACCGGGATCGGTGACCATCAGCATGCAGCGTTCGATGACCGCCGGGCTGGTCTGGACGACGTATACCTTCTGTGGAGATCCGGCCACGTCGGACCAGATATTCGTGATCTCGTATGCGGCGAGGTCGTCAAGATAGCGAACGTAGCGAATCGTCCTGCCGGCCTTCTGGATGCGCTCTGCTCCAGCGAGACGGCCAAGACCTTCTACGGTGGTCTTCCAGCACGAGTTCATGCCGGGGTGAAACGACTCGCCGCAAAACTCGAACGGAACGGTCGTGTTCTCGCGGAATGCGCCTGAGGTTAGGTTGTCTAGCTGAAAGGGCCGCCAGTCGTCGGTTACGAGCGACGGGTCGTCTCGCTCCGCTCGAGTCATCGGGCGCAGAAGCCCCGACTCACGGTGCGCGAGCTGATTGTATCGAGCCCCCGAACCGTCCCCCACCATCAGAACCTTGCGGTGATAGAGCTGCCGGTACTTCATCTCCGGTCGGCTCTTCGCGTACCAGAGGAGGTAGTCCGCGACGGACTTCAGTCCGGACGCACCCAGGCCCCCGGTCTTCTGCACGACGATCTGCGCGACGAAGTTCGACGCGCCGAAGACCTCATCGAGCACCTCACGAACGTGATGCACGTTCGCATCTCCGATCTGGATGAAGAGGCTGCCTGATTGCGAGAGCAGCTCACGCGCGATGATCGAGCGGTCGCGCAGGTAGGAGAGGTACGAGTGGAGGCCAAGCTCCCACGTGTCGCGGAAGGCACGGATCACTTCGGGCTCGCGCGAGAGATCATCGTCGCTGTCGCGAAGGTCGCGTTTGCCCAGCTCCGACTGGAAGTTGCTCCCGAACCGGATGCCGTACGGCGGGTCGACGTAGACCATCTGCACCTTGCCCGCGAGGTTCTCCCGACGGGCGAGGGACGACATCACCTGGAGCGAGTCGCCGAGGATCAGGCGGTTCGCCCAGTCCACGTCGTGCTTGTAGAACTGGATGGCCTCCTGGTACGGCTGCTGAGGGTCCGCGAAGAGGTCACGCTGCACGTCTTCGCGGGCAGCGATGCGCACGATCGCCTGCGCGCTCACACGCTCGTGGATGTGAAGCGCCACGGGATCGACATCGAACGCTCCTCGCTCGTGCTGCTCGCGCTTCGCCGCCCACTCGAGCCACGGCTGCTGCGCACGAAGCGCCTCAGTGAGTCGCGCTCGTTCGTCGGTCGTCAGCGTCCGGCGACCCGCTTCCGAAACGAGCGTTTCGAGACGATCTGCGGCACCCGTCGGGTCGAACCGCAGTGAAGGCGAGAGATGCGGGTTGTAGGCGTACCGAGCCTTCGCCACGACGGGCACGGTCCCCTCCGCCGCCATCTTCGCAGGCGGGATGTTCGGTCGCTTCGCATCAGCGTGCCGGTAGTCGACGGTTTCGCGTTTGCCGTTGCCGCGCTTCTTCCTTGCCATCGCTGCCCTCGTGGCCCCCCGCACGAGGGAGGTGATGTTCGGTTTCGCGGTGCCGCGGTTTTTCCTCGGCATCGCTGCGTCTCATGCTGGCTCGTGGTGCGTGCTTCGGCGCTCCCCGATCGCGGTCGAGGGTAACCGAGACCCCGGCGCCAGATCACGGATTCAGTGCATGGCGGCAGATCCGGCGGTACTCGCAGGACGGGCAGCGCTGGGCATCCGGCCTCGGCTCGAGTCGCCCCGCCCTCGTCATCTGGAGCAGGTTTCTCGCCCGAGCTGTCGCAGTCGCGGTGCTGGCCGGGCTGATGTCGATGGGGCGCCGCGACCCCTCCCTCAGCTCGTGCAAGTAGGCGGCATCGACCACCAGCCCCTCCCCTCGACCGGCGGCAGCGTAGATCGCGAGCTGGAGCTGGTAGCGCTCCTCGCGCAGCGGATCGTTCGACACCTTGTAGTCGACGACCGCGAGCTTGCCGGCCGTGCCACCTTCCTCATCGAGAATCACATCTGCGCGGCCCGAGACGACGCCCTCCTCGAAGTGAAGCGCGAAAGGCCGCTCGACTGCCCAGAGCCGGTCCAGATCGTTCGCATACTCGTCGAGGTACTTCTGCACGAGGCGACGGGCGGCGCTTGCCATCTTGTTGAAGGCCGGCGTGCTCGCGAAGGGCACGAACAGCTCGGACGCCACGAGTCGATCAACTTCGTCCTTCGTCGGTGTCCGCCCAGTCGACTTCGTCTGCTCCGCGACGAGCCGCAGCACGTGGTGCACCGCGCGCCCGTAGCCCAGCTCCAACGCGAGGCTCTGCTCGAAGCCGAAGACGGAGCCGAGCCGATAGGCGTGCCCGCACTCCTCGACCTGAGCGAGGTCGGAGAACGCAATCTCCAAGGGCGGTGCGTCGTGCTCTCTCTCGCCCTCGGTTGGATTCGGCAATGGCAGCGTCTCGAGCGGCTCGGGCTCTCCATCGAGAACCTCCACTAGGTACGGTGATGTTCGGAACGAGCGCTGCTTCCGGCCGAACGACGACAGGTACAGCGTCTCTCTGGCGCGGGTCATGGCGACGTAGAAGAGGCGCCGCTCCTCCGCGTCTCCTCCCTCGTAGCGAGCGCGCGTTGTAGGGGGGAAGACGGACGCCGGCAGGAGCCAACTCTGAGCCTGGCCAGCTCGCTGGGACGGGAACCGCCCTTTCACGAGCGACGGCAAGAAGACGACGGGCCATTCGAGCCCTTTCGCTTGGTGCACCGTCAGAACGGCGACAGCGTCGAGATCGGCGGCTCGCTCGCCCGCGAAGTCCTCGTATGCATAGAGTGCCCAATGCAGAAGGTAGTTGTGGAGCGTTCGGTAGTACGGCTTCCCTCGATCGCGACCCGCACGAAACACGCGCTTCCCCTCGACCGTCTCGACCCGACCGCGACGGTAGACGTGCTCGAAGTCTGCAAGCAGCTCAGAGAACCTGGCGAACGTGCCGAACCTCGCAGAGCCCGCCGGGTCGTCGATGTCGATCTCATGCGCACGCAGGCGCGCGAGCAGGCGGTAGAAGTCATCGACGAGGCTCACGGCGCGCTGCCCGCGAAGCTGGTACGCCTTCCAGTCTTCGAGATACTGACGCAGCTCGTCTTCGTCCAGCGGAGTGAAGTGGCGAGCCAGCCCGGTGGCGATGTTGTTCAGATCGGCAGGGCGCCGTTCGCCGTACCGATCGTCCTTCCATTCGCCATCGACGAACCAGGCGAAGATCTCGCCGAACAGCGACGCTTCCGGCTGGAGGAAGAGCCCGGTGCGCCCACCGCAGTCGAACGGAACTTCCCGCTCGGCGAAGGCAGCGAGCAAGGGAGGGGCTGACGTTCGTACCGACCGAAAGAGCACCCCGATGTCGCGGTACCGGAAGCCACGTCGTCTCAGGTCGACGACGGCGTCGGCCACCTGCTCCGCCTCGTCGATGTCGGTCGCTGCCGACCATCCGACGATCTCGATCTCTCCGGGGGGCCGCACCGGGTCCATCGCCTTGTCGAGCCGGCTCGGGATCGATGCGGCAAATGCGTTCGCCGTCGTGACGATGCTCGGGCGAGATCGACGGTTTGCGAGGAGCCGCTCGGCAACGCTTTGACGCCGATCGGCGAAGGTCAGGATGTTGCGGACATCCGCACCACGCCATTGGTAGATGGACTGGTCGTCGTCGCCGACGACGCACAGCTCGACGGGAGATTGCGAGAGCAGCTCGATGAGCCGCTCCTGAGCCGGGTTGATGTCCTGATACTCATCGACGAGCAGGTGGCGCAGCGTGCCGTGCACGCTCGCGTGCACGCCCGGATCCTCGAGCGCACGGACGGCTTCGGAGATGATCGACGAGAACGTCAAGAAGCGGAAGCGCTCGAGCATTTCGCGGTACGCTCGGAAGCACTCGCCGAGCGCCGTGCCGTCGAGCTGCTCCGGACGGATCAGCTCGTTCCCGATCACGTCGACCGTCTTGGCGAAATCTCGAACGGGCTGCCAGTGCCGCTGCCCCAGCTTGCCGAGGCCAAGCGAAGCGTGCTCGCGAGAGAGCAGTCCAATGTGCCGGTTGTCGTCGAGCACATCGTGGTTGCCGTAGGCGGGCACGTGATCTTGCAAGAGCCGAAAGCAGTAGGAGTGGATCGTTCCCACGAACATCGGCCCGAGGCGGTCTCGGAACTCCGGCCCCTTGACCTCGGCGACGCGCTTCACGATGCGGTCCTTCAGCTCGACGGCCGCACGCTCGGTGAACGTGAACGCTACGACCGCGGCCGGCTCGACGCCTTCGAGCAGCAAAGCCGCAACGCGGCGCGAGATGGACTCGGTCTTTCCGGAGCCGGCGCACGCGATGACCTGAAGGTCTCCGCCGCGATGAGACACGACCCGCTGCTGGGCTTCGGAGAGCTTCACATGGGCAGTCTACGCGCTCGGCGAGGGTGGCCGCATCCGTCAAGGCACGGAACCGGATGGTGTGCCGCCGGCATCCGACTCAGCATCGGCCGCACGCTGCTCCGCCCGAAGGGTCTCCGGCGAGAAGAAGTACCGACGCCATGCAGGCGCCACCCAGTCGCGGGCCTCCAAGTAGTTCTCCAGGCACTCCTCGACGAGGAACAGGAACCCACCGAGCGCGTCTTCGCCTTCGGCCCAGAGCATCGGGTCGCCGGGCGGATTCGCAGAGAAGCCGAGGTGCGGCTTGGCGACGGTGTACTTTCCGAGGACGGTCACGACATCGACGAACGGGAACTGGATGTAGTCCGCGACCGTCTCCTTTCTTGGCCCCTCGAATGCGAATACGAAGCTGACGACGGCCGGGATACTCTCGTGGTGAAGGAGCGGGTTCAGGCCGCTCGCGAAGATCTTCTCCGTCTGCGTCCATGACTTCGTGAACCTACCCATCGCCCGCAGCGTGCTGGTCGCGCGGTAAAACCGGTTGAGCTGAAGGATCTCCTTGTTCTGCTTCGCAAACAGCTCCTTCAGGTCATCGGTGCTCAGGTTTGACTTCACCTCGACAGTCGCGACGGCGGCTTCGACACGCACGGCTTCCCGATCGCCGACCGCCGTGACCGATGCCGCGGTGCGCTGGTCGTAGATGATGGCGTCGAACTCCCCCGTGCTCTTGCCGACGCTGTCGATGATCTCGCCCTTCACTACGCCGAACGCAGAGCCCACGCGCTGGCGAAGGAACTCGCGTACGAGTTCCTCGCGGCCGTCGCCCTTTGCAGTCGGGTGGTCGAGGGACACGTCGGCCCTGGCTGCAAGGACTTTCCCCTCGCGTCGAAGGATCTCTCGGTACTGCCGTGCCACTCAACGAAGCGTACCCGATCGGGGTCGAGCGGCCGCGCTCGGTCGAACCGAGCCGTCCCCCTACGCTCGAGTTCCGAATGGTGCCTCGGGGGTTTTGGAGCGTTTCGGAACACCGAATTAGGGAGCCTTCGGTCGCGCGCCCCGCTTCCTCGGACGGCCTCGTCGCGCGGGTGGCAGCCTGGCAGCGCGTAGTAGCGAGCTGGGCGACACGCCGAGGGCATTCGCGACCGCTGCGAGATCGACGACGCCGAAGTTCGTCTCAGCCGCCTCGATGCGCTGGACCTGGCGAAGGTCGATCCGCGCACGTGCAGCCAGCTCCTCCTGGGTCCAACCACGCCGACCCCGCCAGCGCTTCACGTTCGCGGCGATGCTCGTGAGGACCGGGGCGGGGTTGGCCACCCCCGTGGACGTAGACTGCCGGCACCACTATAAAAACGACGTATCTGTCGGTTTTTCTTGACGTTGCACTTCGGTCCAGCGGATCGTGCGCAATGCGCGGGCCGATCGGCCGCGCCAGGGAGGACTTGGACATGCGATACGATCTTCTGAAGGGCACACGTAACGTGATGGCGGGCGCGGGGCCGTTGATGGTCGTGCTCCTCGCCCTCCTGGCATGCAAGGAGGAGGGCGCGACCTCCACGCCGTCGGTGACGCCTGCGGCGTCGGGCGTGGCGAAGAGCGAAGAAGGAACGAAGCCGGCGGCTGCGGCTGCGAAGGTCGGTGACACCGTGAAGTTCGACGACAGCACGTGGGTCGTCGTATCCGCCAAGGACATCGGCAAGAAGCTCAAGAGCGTGCTCGGCGACAAGACGACCGAGGGGAAGTTCGTGAAGGTCGTGTTCAAGGTGACGAACACAACCAAAGAAGAAGAGCGGATCATGGACCATCCGAAGCTCCTCGACGATCAGGGGCGCGAGTTCGGCAACTTCGACGAGGCGAGCATGTACCTGCCGGACAACGAGAAGACGATGACGCTGGAGCAGCTCCCGGCCGGCATGCCGAAGACGTTCTCCGCCATCTACGAGGTCCCGGACGACGCGAAGGGCCTCAAGTTCCAGGCACGTGCTCTCTCTGCCCTCGGGAACAAGACACTCGTAGATCTCGGGATCTGACGCTCCCCGGCTCGCCCGGCACGTTCCACCGGCGTGCGATCGGCCTTGCCCGCCGGTCCTCCCCGAGTAGAATGGACATCGCTGCGTAGGTCCTCGACCCCGGTTGCGGGAGCGAGCCCTCCGCTGCGTCACCCGAGCGTCGATGGTCAGCCGTCGGCGGAAGGAGGCAGAAGATGTTCCTGGACCAGTCCGACCTGTCGGCGCAGTTCGACAGATTCTTGAAGCGCATTCCGAAGGACGTGCTGCGCGACGTAGCGCGTCCCGTCGAAGACGCCATCCGCTTCGCCTGGCGTGCCCTCCGCTACGAGGACGCTCCGCCGTGGGAGGAGGTAGACGGACCCGACGACACGCTCGGGCTGCGCGGCTTCGTCGTGGAGATCTTCTTCACGTCGGGCTTCAGGCCCAGCCGGTACGTGGTCGTCACGGAGGAGCACTTCGCGGACGCCCCCCTCCCCGGTGATGGGCGCGACGTGGAGCGACCCGACGCAGCAACGGACCTCTGCGGTACGTACTACTTCGTCGATCGGAATCGATCCCTCCACCGTTTCGCCGGGCACTACGACGCCGCCACGAGAACCCTGAACCTGGGGGACAAGGAGGCAACCACGATCGATGCGCTCGTGGCGGAGCACCCCGAGAACCCGTACGGCCCGCTCGGGTGGGGGCACGATCTGATGGCCCTCCAGTTCGAGCCGCTCCTCCGAGCTTCACGTCAGCGAACCGGGCGCCTCGAACGTCTCCTTGCTGCGGTCGATCGCTGCACAGCTCTCCACGTGGACGAGGTGGAGAACTTCGAGCTGGTGATCGAGTGGGACGGCGAACCCGCGAAGCCACGTCTGGTCCGCGACGTGATCAGGCACGCCGCGCGGGCGACCTTCCTCATGCGCGAGCGGATCAACGATTCGGAGCCGCACTCCGTGATCGAATTCCCCACCATCGAGGCGGCAGTCGAAGCCGCGAACGACGGACACGCCGGGTACATTCGCCGCCGCACGCCGACCGAAGGTGGCACATGATCTGGCGGGACCTGCGTAGAGCGCTGCGCGACTTGGGCGCGACCGCGATCCGGACCAGGGGCTCACACGAGCACTGGCGCTTCTCCGACGGGCAGATGTTCATTGTCGTGCGGAACCATCTGGGCGATGACGTTCCCAGGAACGTGCTCGCTCGCTTCCATCGGCTTCGCGCCCGGCGGGAGCCCGAAGGTCCGTCACTACCTCGGCTGCTCGGGGCCACGGTGGTCCCGACGTGATCGAGGTGAAGGTGATCGAGAAGATGGCCAAGCCCAAACAAAACCCGAACATCCAGCGCACGAACGTGAAGAACCCGATCCACCCGGCGTACCGGGCGGACCGCGCGAACCGGATCCAGCAGGGCCACGCGAACGTGCCCCCGCCGCCGAAAGTTCCGGCTCAGGCGCCGAAGAAGTAGGGGCGACGGCCGAGGGAACGTCGGGCGTGGTGCCCCTCGCTCCCTCGGCCGCCATTGCGGGCGCGTACAAGCCCCCTGCGCGCGTTTCGAGCGTGCCGACAGAAGGGGTACAGCCTGCGCGGCTCGCGGGCCTCAAAAGCGCGGCGAGGACGGCTGCACGCTACTTCAGGTCCGAGGTAAGCGCGCGTGCGTCGGACCGGTCGCCGTGCGACGCTCGGAGATCTTCGGTGGAACCCGATCGGTGCGCGCCGGTGGAGTCCACGCTCCCGCTTCATGAGGCCCAGGTCGATCCATGTCCGCGACTGTCCATCGACGACGTGGTCCTCGAAGTGCGCGACCAGCGCGCCTGCGTGAGCAAGATCCTCTCGCCGTTCGAGCGCGCGCTCCAAGCCGCGCACACCGACAGCCGCGTCTTGCATGTCGGCCGGCGGAGGCGATCACCATGAAGGTGGAGGGCAACGGCTGCGCGCTGTGCGCGCTGGTGATGCCGTTGCTGCACTTCGTGCGGAAGGCGTCGTCGTCCGCGGCACCGCGGTCGCCAGCTCAATCAATCGCCGACCGCGAGGGTGAGGTATGCAGGTCGAGGGTGATCGCCAACAGCGCGGAAGATCACGGGAACCGAACTTGGCATGGATTTCTTATCACATGAGGTAGTGATTGTCAAGTAATATCCAGCACTTAGGTCTTGATCTCGCGGGGTCTGGCCGTCTACCCTTCGGGGCATGTCGCTCATCGATCAGCAGGCCCCTCTCGTCCGCGGCTTCTTCAGCGCCTTGGAGGACCGAGGCGGCGCACAGGCGTACGCCGTCGTCCTCCTCGATGCGCGCGACGAGATCGCTCGACGCCTGACGGGAAACCCTGCACCGGGAAAGACAATCCGGATGATCGCGGTCCCGCTAAAGGAAACGGCGAAGCTCCTCTCGCATATCGGGTGTTCCATCGATGACGAGCATGCGTGCTCGCAGCTCGTCACTGGCGGCCTTCCTCCAGATGGAAGAGCTTGGGTCGTGAGCATCGCGGACGGTGCGGGCATCGTCCACGCGCTTCCGCTCGACGGCGAGGTTCTCATGGACCCGCCTGACCACGTAGAAGTCGGTGTATCGGACGGGGTGGTCGAGGTGCGCCCTCCGGCGTCCCATGACTGGAGGGACCGCGGCGCATGGCGGGGCCAGAGCAAGAAAGCCAACAAGCGCCGCCGCGCTGCGAGGCGGTCGGCGGACCTGATCCCCGTGATCCAGGACTTGGCAACCAGACGCTGGCTGGGTGGAGAGCGAGTTCATGGCGTTGTAGTCGTCGCGATCGAGGCCAGCGACCCGGTGGCGTCGTTCCTCCTGCGCGAAACCCGCGCGCCGAGCAGCTCTGCCGATCATCCCCTCACGCTGGTGCTTCGCACCGACTTGGTCCCGCGGTTCCTGTCGGACACGACGCCGCACGACATGCCGTCCTGCCCGCCACTCGGTGTGCCTCTCCCTCCCCACGAGGTGTGGGGCCTGCTCCGCGAGCACGGTGCTTGGCGAGTCGTTCGGGTCGCGTGGCGCGCACCTGACCCGGCGAACGACCTCTCCCCGAAGGAGGAGGCAGCGCTCGTCGCCAGGATGGAGGCTCGGCACGGAGCCCGGCTGCGGGGTGACCTCGGCAGCGCAATCCTCCGCGGGGAGGACCCGAGCACCCTGGTCTCCGTTCTCGTGGAGGTGGATGATCCCGTCGGTGCGCTCCTTCGACAGCGGTTCCCGAAGACGGAACATGACGGGGCGCTCGGCGTTGTCGCCAGCCGCTAGGGGCTCCTCCAATTCCTTTCGTCGGTGCCGTAGGACATGAGGCCGCCCTTCGCGCCGCTCGATGACGATCTGGGGCCTCGCGAAACCAGGGTCCTGTATCGGACGTGCGGCTACTGGATCTGGTTCCTGGCCGAGTGGGAGCCCTTGGCCGTGCCCGAGCCAGCGGTGCGGTCTGTGTCGAGCCCGAGCTAGGTCCGAAACGCTCCCCTTGGCACCCGGCACCGGATCTGATCCCGTCGTCAGGCCACGATGGCGTCTAGGACCGACCGGCACTTGGTGGAAGCCCTGCTGCGGGTTCTGGATCTCGCCGAGCAGGTCTGCGAGCACCACGGTGCCGAGGATCACCGCGGCAGTCACCCCGAGTTCGTCGAGGTACGGTTGCTCGAAGCGTGCGAGCGTGTCCGGCAGGCCCTTCGAGGAGCTGCCACGCGACCACCTCGGCGTAAGAATACCAGATAGGCGGCGCCGGGCGCTGCGTACTCGGGGCGTCTGGACCAACTCCTGGGCCGCCCCGAGGGTGGTCAGTCGCACCCCGGAAGCCCGCTTCGCGCATCCCACGGACTCGCATCTCGGGGGCCATGTCCGGCCATGCCCACTTCTGTCCATCACGGATGCCGGGTGCTACCGTTTCCTCGTGACACCGCCGAACGAGATGCCGCTGGTGATGACGATCCCAATGGTCGCGCGGATTTGCCACGTCAACGAGAAGACGATCCGCCGCTGGATCGACTCCGGCGTGCTGCGTGCCGTGAAGCATCAGCGCTTCGTCCGGGTGCTGCGAGCCGACTTCGCCGATGCGCTCCAGCGGATGCGGGTCGATCCGTACGCGCCGCCCGAACGAGGAGCCATCCGCCCGACTCGGCCCCCGAAGTCGATCAGATGACCCTAGCGGAGCGCAAAGGCGCTGGACAAGTCGTACCGATCGATCTGTGCTTTCCCAATGCGGCTGTACCACGGGACGACGCGGGCGAGCGCCGATGGAATAGTGGGCCCGCCTGCGGCTGTCGATGTTTCTCGGGGCGGCGGGGAGTTCGGCCGTGGATTCTACTTGGGAGAATCGGAAGCCTTCGCTTGGCGATGGGTGCTCACCAGGTTCGCGACCCCGGCCGTGGTCGCTATCGACGTGCCCGTTTCGATGGCCGAAGACCTGCGGGTCAGGGAGCTAGACCATGCCGAATCGAATGCGCTGCGCGCGACGGTGGGCAAGCGGAGGAGAACCCATTTGGTAGGCACCGACGTGGTCGTCGGGACGATCCAGAACGAGCCACGCAGGGTGCAGCACAAGTACGAGAGCGATCAAGCGCAGCGGTATCTGAACGAGCGGGCGGACCTCGTCGTCCTCACCACGCCTACCGGCCCAGAGCAGGGACGAACGGGTGCTGAATGACCGACGTTGCCTTGCACCAAGTTCATCACCTGGTTCGTCGCGACGACGGCACGGGAGCCGGCTGGTACGCCCCCGCCGAACTCGCCAGCAACGACTGGTCTGGATCCGGCATCGTCATCCCAATGCGCGGTGACGGCGGCCCGTTTCCCAAGTACTGGTTCGAGGTCGCGATCTTCGATGCGGGGCAACGGACGGTCCACGGGTACGAGCTGGTGGTGGATGCAGATCGCTTCAGGTTCGATCACTTCTCCGCTGATGTAACGTTCGTTGCGCGAGACGTGCCGGAAGAACAACGACTGCTCCCGTACCTGGGCGCGCTCTACCACCCCGACTTCGCCTATCGGCTGATGGAGATCGTCCCGGTACAGGACGAGGCGTACGATCTGCTGCTCAACCACGAGTCGGTCGTGCTCATTGGAAGTGATCCCGTGAGCCACTACAGGATGCAGGACGGGAAGCCCGTCCGTCTAAGGTAGTGCGGCTGCGCGAAGCACGTCCGCCGTGAAGCGTCGAACGTCTCCTCTCCGCACTCCTGCCGCTCGTATTGGATAGTCTCGTTCCCGCCGCGTGCAGACCGACGCGCAGGGTCTTCGATTGGATCGCTCGGGCAAGTCGATCACAACCTCGAAGACGAAGACGAGGGTCGGAAACTCCGGCTCGGTCTTCTCCGCTTCCGAGATCTTGGCTGGACGCCGACCGGTGCGAGCACCGCGCGCCCGCGACGATCGCGCTACTACAGATGTTGAACGCGCTTCGCGCTCAATCCTCTTGGTGATTCATGTGCCAGACGAGTTCAGCGCGGTCTCGCTGAGGTCGAGACAGCGGATCGATGGCCCTCCGCACTTGATCGAGCGTGATCTCCGGCCGAAGGTGGGCAGCCGCCTCGTGAGCCACATCTTCCAGGTAGCGTCGGTCTGCGGGTTCGAGAGCCACCTCGCGCGTGCGCTTCCACGTCACGTAGATGCACGAGGTGTCTACGCGGGGCAGCGCGCCCTGGCCGGACGCCGCGGCATTCTTCACGCAAAGACGACCGTCGTCCCGCAAGCGCCTGATGATGCGATTCGCACCGCGCTCCCACGCCTCGACCACGTTGGTGTCGCATTCCACGATCACGACGCCATGCTGATGCCCCTTCCCCGTTCGGTGGCTCGACCATCGGTTCAGGACGTGCTGAGGCGTAGCGCCGGCCCGCCCAAGGTACACCTCTACTTCGCCGAGTGACCAATCCTCCCAGAGGTGCGGGATGGAGTGAATGGTTCGGATGACGAGCTTGCCCGCGTCAGCGAATCGCTCGTAGTACGGCGCCGCGCCGAGACCGTCCTCCAGTTCATCGGGTGCGTAGTCCGGATTCCGTTCGAGCTGACGGATGTCATAGGCCAGCAGGGGTCCAGCCATCGCGCCGCAGATGTTACAGCGAAGTCACCGCGCGGGGCCCCGTCGTTTGGTTCACGGAAGTTTTGTGCATTCAAGTGGACCCGTTGGCGTGTTTCCATCCGGATCATGCAGACCGGCACCACGTTCGACAGCACGAAGGAGCAGCTCTCCGACATGCTCGGGACGATCAAGGCGGGAAAAACGCAGCTCCCCGACTTCCAGCGCGGATGGGTCTGGGACGACGAGCACATCCGGAGCCTGCTCGGGAGCATCTCGAAGTCGTTTCCGGTCGGCGCGGTGATGCTGCTTCAGACGGGCAACCCGAACGTTCGGCTCAAGCCCCGAGCGGTCGAGGGGGCGAGCCTCCCCCCCGACACGGTGCCCGAGCGCCTCATCCTCGACGGGCAACAGCGTCTCACGTCGCTGTTCCTCGCGCTGCTTTCGGGCAAGGCGGTGGAGACGCAGGACGCGCGGAAGAACCGCATCAAGCGCTGGTACTACATCCACATCCCGACAGCGCTCGACAAGGACGCCGATCGCGAGGATGCCGTTGTGGCTGTCCCCGAAGACAAGGTGAGCCGGAACTTCCGCAACGAGACCGTGAGCGACTACTCGTCGGTCGAGAACGAGTGCGCAGCCGAGATGTTCCCGCTGCCGCTCGTGTTCGACCAGGCTGCGTTCACGAACTGGCAGCTCAAGTACATCCAGGCCGAGCCCGAGCGAATGGCAGAGCGCCTCGAACGGTGGAACCGCTTCGTCCAGCTCGTCGTTCAGCCGTTCCAGCAGTACCAGGTTCCGGTCATCGTCCTGCGCAAGGAGACGCCAAAGGAGGCGGTCTGCCAGGTCTTCGAGAAGGTGAACACGGGCGGCGTCGCGCTCACCGTCTTCGAGCTTCTCACGGCCACGTTCGCGGCCGACAACTTCAACCTGCGCGACGACTGGACCGCGCGTCGGCGTCGGCTCGACCGGCATGCCGTGTTGAAGAGCGTGCAGAACACGGACTTCCTCCAGGCGGTGTCGCTCCTCACGACGCACGCTCGGCGGGAACGTGCGCTCGGGTCGGGAACCCCGACCGACCAGGCACCGGGCGTGACCTGCAAGCGGAAGGACGTGCTCTCCCTCGACGTTGCCGACTACCAAGCGTGGGCCGAGCCGCTTACGGTCGGGTTCGAGCGGGCCGCAAGGTTCTTGCACTCGCTCCGCTTTTTCGCTGCCCGCGATCTTCCGTATCGAACGCAGCTCGTACCCCTGGCAGCATCGTTCGTACTGCTGGGAGATCAGGCCGAAAACGACGGAGTCAAGGCGCGGCTCGCGCGGTGGTTCTGGTGCGGCGTCTTCGGAGAGCTTTACGGCGGAGCGATCGAGACGCGCTTCGCGAAGGACGTAACGGACATGTTTGCGTGGGTGAAGAAGGACGGCCCTCAGCCGACGACGATCACCGATGCGCTTTTCGCCTCCGCCCGTCTTTTGACCCTTCGGTCCAGGAACAGCGCCGCGTACAAGGGCGTCCACGCGCTGCTCATGCTCGACGGCGGGCTCGACTTCCGCACGGGAGACGCGATCGATCTCCAGACGTACTTCGACGAGGCGATCGACATCCACCACATCTTCCCGAAAAAGTGGTGCGGCGCGAACGGGATCTCCCGGCGTCAGTACGACAGCATCGTCAACAAGACGGCCATCTCGGCGAAGACGAACCGGATGATAGGTGGCAACGCCCCGAGCGCGTACCTCGGGAAGCTGGAGAAGAGCGCCGGCATCGCCACGTCGAGGATGGACGAGATCCTCAGCTCGCACGTGATCGAGCCAGGTCTTCTTCGTGGCGACGACTTCGGGGCGTTCTTCGATGCACGGCAGCGGACGCTCCTCCAGCGGATCGAGAAGGCGATGGGGAAACCGGCCAGAACCGATGGCGCTTCCGGGGATGCTGCCGAGGAACCCCTAGACCTCGATGGCGCTGACGATCAACCCGCGGAGGAGTGAAGATGGGACTGCGCTGCTCCTTTCGGTGTCTTGTACGGCGTGAAGGGTGGGGGCTAGCTGGAGGCTGCGCGCCGTCTCCGCTGTGCCGGGATGGCGAACTCGGGTAGAACGATGGCCGCTCGGCGAAGCTGGGCACGCAGACCGAGCGACAGGAGCGGGCGGACTCTTCGCTCTGTGTAGAACGTGGCGCGAGGACCAGCAGGAAGTTGGCGCAGAAAGGTCACGATCTCCGGGTGGAGGCGGTGCAGGTTCAAGACCTGCGTCACACGTGCCCGCGTGAGCCCGTAAAAATGGGCGAGCCCCGCCTGGTTGCTAACCACCCCCGCGTCGAGCCGCTGGCGCATCTCGTCCGCGAGGGCCAGGGTCGCCCGGATGGGCGGCGGGCTGACGGAGCGCTCCTTGCGGCAGAGCCGCTTTTTTGCCTCGCCGAGGTCGATGACGACCGTGTCCGTGATTCTCCCCCTACAACCGGCCAGGGGGAGCTCACATCGAGGGTCAACACTCGAACCAGGCCCTCTCCGTTGAACAGGCGGCGATCGATGATGAGTCGATCGCCGCCTGATTTTTTTCTGAACTCTCGCGGACATTTGCGGCGCGTGCCGAAGCGATAGTGCTGCTAGTGGAGGCGGTCGCGATGCGCCCACAGGTCGCCCGAGCTCGCGGCCGATGGCTCGCTCGGGGCTGTCGGAGAGCGAAAATCGGTGGAGATTGGGTCAGAGAGCCGGCCTCGCCGTTCAACAGCGAAGGCCTCCGTTTAGCGACTTCGCGAGGCCCGTTTGACAACTCAACCCAGCGACGCCGAAGGCGAATCCGCGCGGCCCACATGCGCGTTCTCCGCGGTGGTGGTTCGCGTTCTGGTTCTGAATCATCGCAGAACGCTCTTGCGAGGCTTCTTCGTGGCGCCTCTCGATGCCGTGCCCTTCCATGGGTCACCCGGGAGCAGCGCGATGAGCTCTTTGTGCACGCGCTCGAGTCCGGCGCGGATGTCGAACGTCACGCCAGGCGGGAGCAAGCGCGGAATGTCGTCCACGAAGGCAGGCAGCCCACTCTTCGCCACCAGGTTCTCCTCGAAAATCGCGCGGGTGATCGTGTGTCCTTCCTTCTCCATGTACACGCGAAACATCTCGACGATGGCATCCGCGCTGACGCCGGCATCGAGGGCCACGCAGACATCGAAGAGGTCGCGCCCTTTCTTGCGCTGGTAGAGCGCTCGCAGCTTCGTCCCGAGCAGTTCTTCAATCTCGAAGGTCGTGATGTCGGCGCCGCCGTTCCACCAGCGCGAGGCGACGCCAAAGGATCTCCTCGTCGTGCCGAGCACCGTGAAATGCTCGCGCGTGTTGGTCTCGACCTTCAGCTTCAGCCGAACGACGGGCGGGATCTCCGACTCGAAGCGGTAGAGGAGCCGCACTCCCTGACCCTGTTCGCGCCGCGGCTCGCCCAGCCACGGGTCCAGGCGGGCACGCAGACGGTCGATCGTCGAGCCGATGGGACCCGGCTGAAGTTGCACGAGATCGATGTCCTCGGAATAGCGGCGTGCGGGGGAGAAGTGCAGCTTGTGCAGCGCGGTCCCTCCGCGTAGGGCCACGGCGCGAGCGAGCTCGGCATCGTTGAAGATGGAGGCTAGAGCGCGCGAGAGCACGAGATCCTGTTCGACCTGCTCGTCCGTCGCCCAGCGAGTGTGTGCGCGCCACTCCGCGATGAGGTCGGCCGGAATCACGCCTCGACCTCGATCGTGGTGTTGACCAGGATACGCCACCGTCGATCTCGCGCCGACACGGCCTCGGTGCTGCGTGGCTCGAGCGCCACCATCTTGGGCTTGTGCTTCTCTACGAACGCGTCGAGCTCGCCCACGAGGTCGGCGTGTCCCGTTCGATCGAGCAAGTACCCCAGCCGCTGGACAACGGGCAGCTCTTCACCTTTGGTCGCGATCGTCAGCAGCCGTTTCGCATCGAGGCGCTCCGCCAGCTCGGAGATGATCGTGGCGACGTGATCGACGGAACCCGCACCCTTCCGGTAGCGGACGAGATCGTACGCCGTCATTTCGGGCGTCGACACCGGGATGTAGCCGCTCGAGGTCTTGACCTTCTCGGTGACGGCAGCAGCCATTCCGCGACGAAAGAAGAAGCGGATCCGGACGCGGCCAACCGTGAGCGGCCGAAGGATTGCTCCCGCGACGACTTGGAACTCCTGTGGCTGTTGGTGAGCGGCGCCATGCAGCGCGGCCGCCGAAAGCAGGCCGACGTAGTACGGGACGTCATGAAACCGCATCAGGTCGTCGATCCAGGACGTGGGCGGAAGGGCCCCGAGCTGCCGGTGTTCCGGATCGACGATCAGGTAGAAGCCGCGACGTGGCATCGCGAGCCAGCCGTCCTTTTGGAGCCGACGGAGCGCCTGATAGGACGCGGCCGGCGACGAGCGGAGCGCCCGCTCGGCCTCCGCGCGGGTGAATGTCCGCCGCCCGCGGCCGAGTAGATCCTCGACGTAATCCCTGGCCCGCGTCTCCATTCGTTCGCACATCCTATCGCCGGGAGATAGGTTCTGCAAACAGATTGACGAGGAGGTCCGGTTCTGCTGGAATCGACGCCGAAGGACGGGACCACGTGAAGCTCACCCAGCAGCAGCTCGAAGCTCGCCTCTGGGGTGCGGCGAACATCCTCCGCGGGAAGACCGCCGGGAAGGACTACAGGAACTACATCCTGTCGCTGATGTTCTACAAGCGCCTTTCCGATCAGTGGGAGGGCGAAGCCGACGACGCGATCGCCGAGCAGGAACGGCAGCAGGGTCGCAAGTTCAGCGAGCAGCAGAAGGCTGTCTTTCGCACCCGACGCCACTCTTGGCGCGCGGAGTGCGCTGGGAGCCCGGAACAGGAATCGCTGCAGGCCACCACGGGTCGCGAGTGCCGTCGCCGAGCGCCGTTCGCAAGTAGTCGACGAACGCCCGCACCTTGGCGGGCACGAACCGACGATGCGGATACACCGCATGGATGCCGCGGTCGCCGAGCGACCATTCGAGCAGCAGGGGCTCGAGGCGCTTCACCTGGTCGGGTGGCAAGAGAAAGCTTGGGATGACGCCCAGGGTCACGCCTTCGACCACCGCCGCCATGTGGCCCTCGCCGGAGTTCGACACGAGCCGGGGCTTCAGGCGGACCTTGGTTCGCTTTCCGTTGCGCTCGAACACCCACTCATCGAGGACTGGCGGCTCATTGAACAGGGCGAACCGATGGTCGCAGAGCTCGCTCGGCGTGCGAGGTCTCTTGTGCTTTCGGAAGTAACTCGGAGCGCCCCACACGCCGAGCCGGGTGATCGCCAGCTGCCGTGCGACGAAATCCGGCGGGAGCGAGTTGGTGACGCGCAGATAGACGTCGATGCCCTCGTCGACCATGTCGAGCGTCCGGTTCGATAGGAGGAGTTCGACGTCGATGGTGGGATGCGCCTTCATGAACTGGGCAACGAGCCGAGGCAAATGGCGGTTGAAATCGAAGGGGCCCGCCACGCGGAGCAGTCCCCTTGGCTCCGCCGCCAACCCTCCGAGGGCACTCTCGGAGTCGTCGTACGCCTGGAGGCACTCGAGACAGCGCTCAAGGTACACACGCCCGGCCTCCGTCACGCTTACGCTGCGCGTGGTACGATCAAGCAACCGGACGCCATGTCGCTCCTCGATAGCAGCGACGTGCTTGGTGATCGAGGCGCGCGACATGCGCAGGTCCTCCGCGGCCCCCGCGAAGCTCGCGCGCTGAGCCACGCGCGCGAAGACGCGCATCATCTGCAAGGCGTCCATGCCGCCATGGTGCCACTGTTTCTCCGAGCGAAACAATCCATTTCGATCGCGACGGCTACTGCTGCCCGGCCATCGCGCGTAGGGTGAGTGCGAAAGGAGAGAACGAACATGAGCATCGACGCCCTACGTGACGTGGTCGCACAGCTCAGCGCCTCCGCGAGCGCGCTCGCGGTCCTCGGCGCCGAACTCCACGCGAGAGTCTCAGGAAAGCCCATCCATCCGACCCTGAGGGCGCAGGCCGACGAGTTGCTCCGCGAGGCCGGTGCGCTCTCGGCGCTGGAGGGAACCTCCGCCGCCGAGGTTGCGCCGCTGCTCGCTGAGATCCGGCACTTCTGGGCGCTCGACAACGATTTCCTGGCGACGCCCGAGCGAGCGCCGGGCTGGACGTACACGGACGCCGAGGTGCTCCAAGGCGCCGGAGAGGTCACCGAGGGATTCGCGAACGTGCTGCCGCGGCTGCTGCCGCAACTCGAAGGTGTGGCAGCTCGCCTCGAGGGATCCGATGGGACGTTCCTCGACGTCGGTACGGGGGTGGGTCGGCTGGCGATCGGGATGGCTCGCAAGTGGCCCTCGCTCCGAGTCATCGGGCTCGATGTCTGGGGACCTTCGTTGGCGCTGGCGCGCAGGAACGTTGCCGACGCTGGTCTGCAGAAGCGCATCGAGATTCGCGAGCAATCAGGCGAGGAACTGCCCGACGAGCGAGCGTTCGACCTCGCGTGGATCCCGGCGCCGTTCGTTCCGCCGGACGCACTCGGTCGGCTTGTCGAGCAAGTCCAGCGGGCGCTCAAGCCTGGCGGATGGCTCCTATTCGCGGCGGCGAAACCCGGGGAGGATCTGCGGGGCGCTGCGCTTCGCTTCCGTGTCGCCCTCTTCGGGGGCGCACCCAGCACGCAACCGGAAATCGAGAAGCTGCTCGTCGAGAAGGGCCTCACGGAAGTGAGGACGCTCCCTGGCCCGCCGCGCGACTTCAAGATCATCGTCGCCGGTCGGCGCGCCCAGGGTTCCTGAGGCGTTCCGGACTCGAGACTCGTCACGGAGGGATCCGCCATGACCGCCGACGCCCACACGCCGCGATTTCCCGAGGGTGTCCGCGTATTCGCACGCTCTCAGCTCGACGGCGCGCTGAACCTCGTCACGGCAGCCCGGTCCCGGAGCCACGGCAGGCGAATCGCCTAGTGCCGTGTCTCGAGCTCGGTGCCCACACGCAGCTCGTCGAGGTAGCGCTGGTACGCCCACGAACGATCACGCTTCCTGCCGGTGGTCTCGCCGAGGACCCCGGCCTTCTCGAGCGCCTCGATGGCGCGTCCTGCGGTGGGCTTGCTGACTCCGAGTTGCTTGATGGCGAAGCCCACCGACACGACGGGATGCCGCGGCAGGAGTTCGAAGAGGCGCACCGCGGCGACCGACGTGCCCGCGTGATCGAGGGCGCGTGATCTGTCGTTGGTGACCAACGTGAAGAGCTCGCGCGCCGAGGTCACCGCCTCGTCGGCGATGGTGGCAACGCCGTCCAAGAAGAAGTCGGTCCACCCTTCCCAGTCGCCGTTCGTCCGCACGGCGCCGAGGCGGTCGTAGTACTCGTTGCGGTGCCGCTTGAAGAAGAGACTCAGGTAGAGGAGCGGCTTGGTGAGCAGCTTCCAGTGTTCGAGCAGCAACGTGACGAGCAGGCGTCCGATTCTCCCGTTGCCGTCGAGGTAGGGATGGATGGTCTCGAACTGGACGTGCAGAAGCCCCGCGCGCACCAGAGGCGGCAGCTCATCGCCTGCGTGGATGTACTTCTCGAACGACGACAGCAGGTCGCCGAGGGCGTGGGGCGGCGGTGGCACGAAGGCCGCGTTGCCTGGACGGCTGCCGCCGAGCCAGTTTTGCGTGCGACGCACCTCGCCTGGCTGTTTGGCGGCGCCGCGAACGCCTTGCATGAGGCGACTGTGAGTCTCGTGGAGCAGTCGCATGGACAGCGGCAGCCCCGAGGTGTCGGCAAGCTGCGCGCGCGCAAAGTGGAGGGCGTCGAGATAGTTGCAGACCTCCTCGACGTCGGCGCTCCCTGGGCCTTCGTCGCTCTCGGCCTCGAAGGTGAGCAGGTCGACGAGGGTCGCCTGCGTACCCTCGATCTGAGACGAGACGACCGCCTCTTTGCGGACGAAGGCGTAGAGGAACCAGTCGAGCGACGGGACCATCTCGCCGGCAAGCTCGAGTCGGACCAGCGCGTGTTCCGCGGCGCGGAGCCGCTCGTCGAGCGCACCTTCGATGGCGAGCTTCGGTCGTGTGGGGGGCAGTGCTACCGGAATGAAGGCGGCGACCTCTTCGCCACCCACCGTCGTCCGCTCGTAGGTACCTGTTTTCCTTCGCTTCATCGCCGCGTCCCGCTCGGAACGAGGTTGTGTCTAGGGCTCGTGACTAGTAACGAATTCTTTACCAGCTCCGCACGTTAGTCAAGGTTTCGCTCCCAAGGACGGGCCACCGCCGGAGCGGATCCGCTCATCAACGACCCGCGATGGGTACGACTTCGCTTCTAGTGGCGCAGGCGCAGTGTCACGAAGACGTAATAGGCGCTTCGCGGCGTCCGTGGGGCACGCGGACGGGGGCACGACCAAGATGGGGACGGCCGCGTCGCGGAGCGCACCGAGCTCAGCGCACGACTTCTCTCTGGATCCACCGCGCGACCGGCCACATGGCCGCGCAGTGGCCGGCGCAGAACGCGACGAACCGTGCCGTGCGCGGCTCGTCCTCGATCTCGAGATCGAGTTCCGCCCAGAGACCCTCGTGGAGAAGCAGCCCGGCGCGCTCGTGGGAGGCATCGAGCCCGCGAGGGACCGTCTTGCGGGTCGCGCCACCGATCTCGTACTTGCGGGCGGCGCGCACCTCCGAAAGCACCTTCTCCAGCGCACGACCCGACCTGCCGTCCGTGACCTTGCGCCGGTAGGTGTCCAGCTGCGCCTTCTCGAAGCGGTGCATGCCGGCGCCGAGGATCAGCCGATCGGCGAACATTCGGAAGAAGAACCCCGGCGAATCCCAGCCGCGACGCTCGCCGAGCCAGAACCACAGGTCGAGGTGATTCTTGTACGGAGTCTTGTCCTTCGAGAAGCGTACGTCGCGGTTGATGCGGAAGAGCGACCCGTTCACACGCGCCTCGAACTTCACCGCGGGCGCGAGCTTGCGCAGTCGCGGTCCCAGGGCGGACACGAACGCCTTGGCCGGTTCGACGTAGCCCGCGTCGTACTCGGCGCGGTGCGCCTCGAACCAGGCCTTGTCGTTGTGCTTCGTGATGCCGCGGAGGAACCGGAACGTCTCCTCGGGAAAGCCGCTGAACTCGGTCATCGGCGGCTCCTGCGAGCTGCGCTCGACGGCTGCCTCTTCTTCGCGATCCGGGATGGCTTCTGCAGGGTCGCGACGAAATCAGCTCCGCGCCTCACCCACTTCCCGACGGCCTTCTGGGTGCGGCACCCGTCTGGGCCGACGAACACGTAGCCGTTCATCGGCCTTCCGGTGAAGTCCATCGGCCGCACGTTCGCCTCCGCGAGGGCGGCCTCGTAGCGATCGGGGCCTACGCGCACCATGAGGTCGTCCTTCACGATCCCGACGAACATCTTCCCATCGAGCAGGAACGCGATGCCGCCGAACATCTTCTTCTCGATCACGTCGGAGCGCGGCCCCACGGCCTTGCGAATGCGCTCCACGAGTTTCTCCTCGTAGGCCATCGCACCCTTTTACTCCTTTCCAGGCGGGCGATGTCCCGTCTCGACGTAGTGCTTCAAGCCGGCGAAGAATCCCTTGATGCCGGCATCCCACTTCTTCCTGACCATCATCGCGTCCATCAGCCTCCCGAAGGGGCCGAACTTCAGCTCGTACTCCATGCGCTGGTGGACCGTGGTCCCAGAGCCGTCCGGGGTGAGCGTGTAGCTGTGCTTCAGTCGACGAACCGGCAGCGTGCACTCGAAGAGCTCGAACGCCAGCGACTCGTTCGGCTTCCATTCCGAGACCTCTTCCTTGAACCAGCCGCCAGGGGCGAGATCGCACCGCCGCGCGGAGCCCGGCCCTTCGCGCGAGGTCGTGACGATCTCCGACTTCTCGACGCCGGGGTCGTAGCGGTCGAGCGCCTCGAGCGAGGCGAGGACCGACCAGACCTTCTCGGGCGGCGCGTCGATGCGGATCGAGTTTTCGAGCACGGTCATGAGGACACCTCCTTCGGTCTCTTCTCATGGGCGGAAGCCCTGGTTCGCGGTCCGCGTTCGACGGCGCCGACGCGCCCGATCAGGCCGGCGCGAATCTCTGCTTCGAGCGAAACGCGATCGCGGCGCAGGCGCCGAACGAACCGCTGGTCAGCCGCCGTCTTCGGGTCGTACTGCGCGCTCCAGCGGATGATCTCCAGCATGATCGGCAGGAGGTCGATCCCCTTCGACGTGAGCCGGTAACTGCTCGCCGTGCCGCGGCCCGATCCAGCCGTCCGCTCGATGACCCCGTCCTCCTCGAGCCGCACGAGGCGGTCGGCGAGCACGTTGGTCGCGATCCCCTCCTCGGCGCGCAGGAAGTCCGTGTAGCTCGTCCGACGCTTGAACATCAGGTCTCGGATGATGAGGAGTGCCCAGGCGTCCCCGAACACCTCGAGCGCGAAGTGGACCGGGCAATCGGACTTTCGGCGACGGCGTCTCATCGGTTCACGTACTTGTTTTTCACAAGTATATGTCCCACGCCCACTTGTGAAATGCAAGTATCGTTTCTCCTGGACCTCGCCGAACGCCGACGCGGTCTGCGGACCCACGGCGGATGCCGGTGCCCGGAAGGACTTCCGGCCGAGCGCAAGAGAAGCGCCGGACTCGACCAGGCGCCAGGAAGTCCACCAGCGATGGTATGGCTTGGCTTCGCCGCATGGGACTCTTGACCTTCAGCCTCAACGTCACCCTGGACGCTTGCGTCGACCACCGCGAGGGAATCGCCGACGACGAGACACACGCCTTCTTCACCCGCCTCATGGACGAGGGCGGGGCGATGCTGTGGGGCCGCGTCACCTACGAGATGATGGAGAGCTACTGGCCGGCGGTCGCCCGCGGCGACGAGGAGGCGCCGCCGGCGATGCGCGAGTGGGCGGTCAAGCTGGAGGCCAAGCCGAAGTACGTGGTGTCTTCGACGCGAAAGGACTTCCCTTGGACCAACAGCCACCACATCACCGGCGACCTGCGCGCGGGCGTGCAGGACCTCAAGGACGCGACGCCGGCCGGCGTTCTCCTCGGTAGCCACGAACTCGCGACCGCGCTGGACCAGCTGGATCTGATCGACGAGTACAAGTTCCTCGTCCACCCCAGGATCGCGGGCCACGGCCCGACCCTGTACCAGAGCGGTCTACCCGGCACGCGACGGCTCGAGCTGGTCTCGGCGAAGCCGCTCCGCAGCGGCGCAGTCGCCATGCACTACCGGCGCGCGCGCTGACTCGGAGCAACCCCACCGCGCCCAGCTCGTCAAAGCCGAAGCGCGAAGCCTGCTGAGCCGCCGTCATGAAAAAGTAGCGTCTGCCAAGACCACCAGGCGCTCGAGTCGCGCGAGGAGCACGCGCCCAAGGACCGCGCGACGGGCATGGCGGCCGCGATGGGCATCGAGCTGCCGATGGAGGAGCAGTCCCGGCAGCCCGCGTGACCCAGGCTACGCGCCAGGCGGCCGGCCCTCGCGCGCGAGCCGATACACGGCGCAGTCGTCGTCACCGAAGCGACGATTCTCGACGAACTGAAAGCCGACTCGCTCGTAGAAGCGACGCGCGCGGGAGTTCGAGGCCAGCGGATCGACGAGGACGCCGTGCACTCTCGGGTCGGCGAAGCAGCGCTGGATGGCACTCCTCATCATTTCGGTGCCCATGCCGCGCCCGACGTACGCTTCCTCGCCGATCCAGAGGTCGATGGCCCGAAGCCCCTCGGGACAGTCGCCCCAGTAGTGCCCGTCTTCACGCGCAGGGTCGATGATCTGGACGAACCCGATGGGTAGGTCGTCGACCTCCGCGATGAGCTGCTCGCGCCAGTCGGGCCGCCGGGCGAGCTCCGCGTCCCATCCCCAGTCTTCGGTGCCCTTCGAGGCGATGACGTGCGGCGCCGCGTCCCAGCGGCGAAGGTGCTCCACGTCGTCCGGCGTCGCCGGGCGCAGGATCACCCGCGATGTCACGGAGTCCGGTCGCCCGGATCTCGGCGTGACGTCGGGCGCGGTCTCTCGCATGCGGAGCGCGGCGAACACCCCCGACGCGAACGTCACCCCCGCGATGGTCCACGCCGCGGCAGACAGGCCGAACGCGTCCGCCACCACCCCGGCGAGGAGCGCTCCCACGGCGTAGCCCAGGTCGCGCCACAGCCGGTAGACGCCGACGGACGACGCCCGCCACGTCGGGTGAGCCACGTCGCCGATCGCCGCGAGCAGGGTCGGATAGACCATGGCCGTGCCCGCGCCGAGGAGCACCGCGCCGAGGGCGAAGCCCGAGAAGCCCCGCGAGAGCGAGATGACACCGATGCCCAGCGCCTGGACCCACATGCCGGTGACGATGAGCCACTTGCGGCCGACGCGGTCGGACCAGGCTCCCGTCAAGAGCTGCAGGAGCCCCCACACCGCCGGGTAGATGGCGGCGAGAGCTCCGATCTGCTCGAGCGACATGCCGGCCGCTGCGAAGAGGAGCGGGAACAGGCCCCAGGCCATGCCGTCGTTGAGGTTGTTCACCAGGCCCGCCTGGCTGACGCTCGACAGGTTCCGGTCGAGGACGGAGGTGCGCCAGAACACGTCCCGAGCCGTGGGCAGGCCCTCCGGCGCCAGATCGCCCGCGAGGCGCGACTCGAGGGCGACGTGGTGCTCGGTGTCGCGGACGAGGAGGACCGAGAGGGCCAGCCCGAGCGCCACGAACACCACGCCGAGCAGGAAAGGCTCCGGTCGAAGTGCGTACCGAGCGGCGATGAAGCCCGTGCCGAGGGCCGACACGGCGACGGCGAAGTACCCGGCGAACTCGTTCAGTCCCATGGCCAGGCCACGGTTCTTCGGCCCCGCGAGGTCGATCTTCATGATCACGGTCGTCGACCAGGTCAGGCCCTGGCTCACGCCGAGCAGCACGTTACCGGCCAGGATCCACGACCACGACGGCGCCCACATCAGCACGAAGGGCACGGGCACCGCGGCGATCCATCCGGCAATCAGCACCACCTTGCGGCCGAAGCGATCCGAGAAGCGACCCGCAAAGTAGTTCGTGAGGGCCTTGCTGACCCCGAACACGACGATGAACGACAGGATCGCAGTACGCGCGGCGAGCTGAAACTCCTCCTCGGCGATGGCGGGCAGGATGCTCCGCTCCATGCCGACCATGGCGCCGACGAACGCGTTGACGAGGACGAGGAGCGAGAACTGGGTCAGGTTCTCGCGAACGCCCAGGCGAACCTCGCTCATGGCGCGGGCTCACACCCGTGACGACGTCGGCCGCGGGCGCTCATGCGCGCGCTCCCGCTCGCGCCGCTGCCGCGAGCCTGCGGCGCGCGATGGCAACGTAGTCGGCGTCGAGCTCGAAGCCGAGGAAGCGCATACCGAGGCGCCGAGCCGCGACGCACTCGGTACCCGCGCCCACGAACGGGACGAGACAGATCGCCCCTCGCCGCGCCGAAAGCGTGAGGATCCTCGTCGCGAGGCCCTCGGGCTTCTGTGTCGGGTGCTTCCCGAAGCGAAGCTCTGCCCGGGCCTTGTTGTTGGGAACGTCCCAGACGGTTCGCATCTGCTTGCCGGGGAGTTTCAGCGCGTCACCCGGGCACGACATCGCCTTCGAGGTCTCGTAGTCGAAGTAGTACCGCCGCTTTCGACCCGTGTGGGCCCAGAGAATGGACTCGTGGCTCGCCGTGAGACGTCGCCCGGAGAGGTTCGGGAAGCTGTTGCGCTTGTACCAGACGACCTCGTTGATGATCTCGATGGCGAGCGTCTGCATCACGAAGTTGATGATGCCGGCGTTGTGGTAGGTGCCGTGAACCCACAGCGACCCGGTGGGCCTCACGACGCGCGCGAGCTCCCCGAGCCAGGCGCGCGTGAACGCGACGTAGTCGGCCAGGGTCATGGCGTCCCATCGCTCGCCGACCTTCTTCCAGGGCCCACCGAAGCCCGGGAGCGGGACAGAGCCGTCCCACTTCCACGCGCCGCCCTTGCTCGCGTTGTAGGGCGGATCCGCGATGGCGACGTCCACCGAAGCGTCGGGCAGACGCCGCATGCCCACGAGCGCGTCGAGGTGCTGCACCGAATCGAGCGCGAAGGGGCCCACGCGTTCCGCTCGCACGCGGCTCCTCGTCTCGCGGCGAGTCACCCGTCGCGACCTTCCGGCGCCCTCAGAGCCCGCGCGCCGACTCCGGGCGGAGCGGGATGCGGCCTTCGAGAGCACGGTCGAGCACGGAGAGGATCCGCGCGCGGTCTCTCGGCAGAACGCCGCCGAGGGGCAGGTAGTTCGAGGCGTGGTTGGTGCGGAACACGGCGCTCGTGGGCTGGGCCTCCGCGACGACGATGCGCAGCTCCTCGAGCAGGCGGGGAACGGCGGGGAGCTCGAACTTGCCGCGTCGCTCGAGCTTGGCGAGCGGCGTGGTGGGGACGACGGTGAGCGTCAAGAGGGACACGTACGCCGGATCCATCGCCGTGACGAGGCGGGCCGTCGCCTCCGCGTGCTCGCGCGAACGCTCGACGCCGCCGGCACCGAGCAGGAAGATGGCCGAGAGCGCGATGCCCGCTTCCCGCGCTCGCCGGGCGGCCTCGACGTGCTCGTCGAAGCCCGCGCCCTTCGCGATGCGCCGGAACGTCACGTCGTCGCCGGTCTCGGGCCCGATGTAGAGGAGCTCGAGTCCGCCGTCACGCAGCCGCCGCAGCTCCTCCGCCGACTTGGCGAGCAGGTTCATCGCCGTGGCATAGGCGCTGACCCGCCGGAGCCTCGGGAAGGCGTCCCGACACGCGGCGAGCAGGGGTTCCCAGTGCGCGAGATCCATGACCAGGGCATCGCCGTCCGCGACGAACACCTTCGTCACGTCGCCGCCGAAGGCGAGCTTTGCCGCGCGAACGTCGGCCAGGGTCTCGCTCGGCTCGCGGACGGAGAACGCCTTCGAGCGGTACATGTCGCAGTAGGTGCAGTGGTTCCACGAGCAACCGATCGTCGCTTGAAGGATGTACGAATCGGCTTCGCTCGGAGGTCGGTAGAGAGGGCCCACGTAGCGCATCGACGACCGACCCGAGCATGGCGCCCCTCGTCCGAGGCGTCGAGGCGCGATCGCCCCGTCACTCGCGAGTGAAGATCGGGGCGGCCTTCGGGGCGGGCCTGGGCGCGGGGGGCGCAGCGGGTCGGGGCGCGCGAACCGTGCGCGGCGCCGGGCGCGGACCGGGAGCCGACGCCGAGCTGGGCGGAGGGGGATCCGGGGGCTCCGCCGAGGCGGCGACGCTGGACGCAGCCGGCGGCGGCGGAATGCGCGGCACCTCGGTGGGCTCGGCCACGGGAGGCGACGGCTCCGCGACGCGAGCGGGGAGCGCGGGCGCCGCTTCCGGCGCTTCGCTCCGCTGGTTCATCACGAGCGCGACCCCGAGAAGGAGCACCGCCACGCCCAGCACGGCGACGACCATCGAGCGACGGCGACGCTCGCCCGGGATGGCCACCGCCGAGGTCTGCGTGAGCGACGTCGATTCGCCCTCGGCCGCCCGTGGCAGCGGGGGCGAACGCGGCACCCCGGACAGCGAGCTGTCGTCGGGATCGGCCACCGGGGGGCGGGAGCTTCGCCGCTCCTCGATGGCGGAGACGCTCTCGACCTGCGCGAGCTGTGCCACGCGCGTCTCGATCCGCCCCCGAGCGACGGACTCCACCCACTCGCCGATTTCGCGCGCGGGCGGCGTGCTGACGGCCTTCTCCAGATCCACGGCCATGTCGAACGCGCTCTGGTAGCGCTTCGCGCGATCGCGCTCGAGGCCGCGCAGCACGATGGCGTCGAGCGCGGCAGGGATCTCCGGCCGCAGAGCGCTCGGCGGATCGATGGGGCGCTGCAGCACGTTGTAGAGGGTGTCGGCCTCGTTTTCGCCCCGGAAGAGGCGGCGCCCCACGAGCGCCTCCCACAGCACCGCCGCCGCGGCGAAGACGTCCGACTGCCGCGAGACCGCGCGCCCGGCAACCTGCTCCGGCGCCATGTACGCGAGCTTGCCCTTCAGCTGCCCTTCTCTGGTGCTCTGAACGCGGCCCGCGGCCTTGGCCACGCCGAAGTCGAGGACCCGGGCCACTCCGTCGGTGCCGACGATCACGTTCTGCGGCGACACGTCGCGGTGAACGATCCCAAGAGGCTCGCCCCGCTCGCTCTTCGCCTCGTGCGCCGCGTGCAGGCCGTGGAGCACTCCCGCCACGACGTTGGCGGCCACGGGCACCGGCATTCTTTCTCCGGTGTCCGCGAGGGTCTTCATGAGCACGCTCAGCGACTCGCCGAGGACGTACTCCATGACCAGGAACAGCTCCCCTTCGAGCGCGACGACGTCCAGCGTGGGGACGACGTTCGGGTGACGAATCCGCGCGGCGACGCGCGCCTCGTCCAGAAACATGGTGGTGAACTCGGGATCCTTCGCGTACTGGCGATGCAGGCGCTTGATGGCGACCGTCCGGGAGAAGCCCACCGGTCCGACGAGCCTCCCGATGAAGACGGTGGCCATGCCGCCCGTCGCGAGCTCACCGTAGAGCGCGTAGCGGCCGATGACCTTGTGGGGCGAGGCGTTCCCCGCGCTCTTCGGCGGCAAGGGGGGTTTCGCGGACCGCGGTGCCGCGTCGGCGCCCGGAGCGGCCGCCTGGACGGGAGCGGCCGCGAGCTCGTCGTCGAGATCGATGACGTCTTCGTCTGGCGACGTGGGCGGGGGGAGCGTCGAGGTGGAGTCAGGCGGCGGAAGGCTGAACTGCGGCGACGCCGGCGCCGTCCCCGCCTCGGGTTCGGGTGCGGGCGCCTCGCTCGCCGGCGCCCCCTGGGTCACTTCACCCTCTGCGGCGTCCGACTCGTCGGGCTTCGCACCGGGCCGTGGTGGCTGCATCGTCGGTGGACGACGCTATCACGACGAACGCGGCTCGTCCTCGGCTGGCGGCGCGAGAACCAGGCAAGCTAGCGGAACGCGCCGACGAGGCCGATCAGCGCGCCGTCGCTGCCGATGACCGCGGCGGGCGCCCACCGCGCGGCCTTCTCCTGCGCTGGAGCCTTCGACGAGGTCGCGAACAGAATCGCCGCGACGCCGACCCCGGCGATCCCGACGCCGAACCCCACGGTGGAGACGAGCCCGAGCCGCTGCCCGGAATCCGCAGCCTCCTTGCCCTCCGCGTTGCACGCGGCACCGGCGCAGTTCTCGTCGACGACGCTCTTCTTCCCGAGCGCCATGGCGCCCGTCACCGAGCCCACGACGAGCCCCGCCACACCCACGCCGCCGATGACGAAGGCGGCCGTGTTCGCGCCTCCCGCCGCCTGGTCGGGCTGCGCCGGAGTGACGGCGCCCGCGGCCGTGCCCTGGTCGGCGACGACGGCGTCGGGGAGCGAGATCTCGAGCTCGACCGTCTTGCGTTCGCCGGCGGCGATGGTGATGCGATTCTCGCGCGGCTCGCCGCCGGGGACACGGGTCGAGACGACGTGCTCTCCGGGATCGATGGGCAAGGACACGCCGAGTGACGGCGCGCCGAGCACGACGCCTCCGCGACTGACCTGGGTGCCGGCCGGTGCCGAGGCAGGAAGCACGAGCGTCAGGTGGGGCACCTGGGGCTCGAGCTCGGCGAGGCGCTTCTTTGCCATCTCGTCACGTCCGCGCTGGCGCGCCTGCTCCGAAGGCGACATGCGCCCGAAGCGCGAGAGGTAGTCCTGGAAGCGCGCGACGGAGGTCGCGACTTGCCCCCACTTCGCGTGGCACTCCGCCGAAGTGAAGAGAACGCCGGCCAGCGGGTCGAGCCTGAAGCTCTCCTCCAGCGCGGGGCAGCCCGTCTCGAACTTGCCGGCCTGCATGTCGGCGAGGCCACGATCGAATAGCGCGACGGCCGTGGCCGTGTCCTGGGCGTGCGCCCGA
>CAZARU010000036.1:0-959 GCA_964487605.1 uncultured Polyangiaceae bacterium | reverse complement strand
GCGGTCGGGCCGGTGCTTTGTCGTGGGGGGCCCCGCCTCTGTCGAGGCGCGCGCGCGGGGGGCCGCCGTGCGCGGACCTGGTGTGGAACGCTGACCTCACGGCACGATGCCGATCGCGTCGATCTGGTTGTACCCGGGCACGAGCTCCGAGGCGAGGTCCACCCGGACGCGCAGGATGTTCTCGGTGGTGTTGGTCGGCACGGCGAGGACGTACGAACAATACCCGACCGACTGGCCGGTGGCAGTGTAGATGGTGGAGTTGCCGGCACCGGTCGTGATCCGGATCTGCTTCACGGCGTCGGGATTGAAGGTCTCCACGACCGCGACCAGCGACCCCTTGGTCCCCGCGGGGAACCCCAACTCGAGGTACTCGCCAGAGGCCTCGGCGGTCAGCGTGGACCACGCCCAGCTCAGATCACCATGCTGCGGGTAGAGGTCCGGTGCGTCGAGCGCCTGCCGCGCTCCCCAGTTGTTCGGCTGATACTGGGAGGAGAACGCCACGACCGAGCTCGCCCAGACGACGGTCACGGGGAAGATCACCGGCTTCAGGACGTTGGTGCCCCCGCAGCGAACGGCCGGGTTCGGCTCATCGAGGGGATTGCCGCCCGCACCGCCGCTGCCCGAGGTTCCGCCACTGCCAGAGGTTCCGCTGGTCCCACCGGTGCCGCTCGTTCCCGCGGTGCCGCCGGCGCCGGCAGATCCGCCGGCTCCCCCGGCGCCACCCGAGCCGCTCGTTCCTGCCGTTCCGCCGACGCCGCCCGACCCACTCGCGCCGCCGCTGCCGCTCGCGCCGCCGTTGCCGCTCGAGCCGCCGACTCCGCCCGCACCGCCGTCGCCGCTCGTGCCGCCGGCTCCGCAGCCGCCACAGGCCCCGCCCGAGCCACCCGCACCCGCCGCACCACCCCTGGTGCCCGCGCTGCCGCCCGTCGTGGCGCCCGCTTCGCCGCCCGCTGCGTCCC
>CAZARU010000035.1:0-62789 GCA_964487605.1 uncultured Polyangiaceae bacterium | reverse complement strand
TGTTCGGCCCGTAGTTCAGGCCCGGCTGACCGGGCACGTCGCACACCGTGGCGGGGATGCCGTTGTCGATGAGGCCGTCGCAGTTGTCGTCACAGCCGTTGCACGCCTCGGTGCCGGGTGACGTCGAGCAGGGGCCGAGCCGATTCGCCGGGAAGCCGGGGAGGCACAGGCCGGGCATGGAGACGGCGCCGGGAGCGCCGCAGCTTCGAGTGCCCGCGCAGATGTTGTTGCAGGGCGCCTGCTGCGTGAAGCCGCAGGGGATGGGGGTGATGCCGTTGTCCGCGATGCCGTCGCAATCGTCGTCACAGCCGTTGCAGATTTCCTGGCTCGGCACGCACGGGTTGCAGCCGGGGAGGCTGAACGGCGTCGGGTTGCCCGGGGCGTTGTCGGTGACGCCGTCGCAGTCGTTGTCCTGGCTGTCGCAGATCTCCGCCACGGGACACTGAAGCGGCGATCCGCACTTGGTGAAGCCTTCGTCGCTCTGGTTCGGTGGCGACGCCAGGTTCTGGAAGCCGCACTGCACGCTGGGCGGCGAGCCCAGGCAGGCGGCGTCGCAGTTGTTGTCCGCGTTGTCGCAGATCTCACCGGGATCGGAGCACAGCCAGGTCTGCTGCACGGTGAGCCCCCCGGGAGGCGCCACGGCGGGGTTCCAGCAAGGCAGGCGCCACTGGTCGCCGAGGGGCTTGGCGGCGTTCACCGTGCCCTGCCACCCTGTGATGCAGGCGTTGCGCTGCGTGGCGTTGGTCCAGTTGCAGCACTGCCCCGCCTGGGTCGGCGTCGTCACCGCCTGCTTGCCCCGGTTGCACCACTTCTGCCAGCCCTCGTCGGTGCAGCCGTTGCAATTGTCGTCCGTGTTGTTGCACACCTCGGGCTGCAGGCGGCTCGAGATGATGCTCGACAGCGCCTGGCTCAGCTGCACCTCGTTGTTGGCGACGATGGCCGTGGCCGAAGAGTTGCTCACGCCGTCATCGCCGGCGTCGGCCATCTGATCACCGACCGCGCCCGCCCCGCCAGCGAAGTTGATGACCGACGTGCGGATGTTCCACGTGATGCCGCCCTTGGTGAAACCCGTGAACAGGTCCCGCGCCGCGTCGATGGAGTCGGCGTCGTCGTCGCACGTCTCGTCGCCGTCCGTGATGAGGATGACGTTCACCGAGCGGCAGGGGCGCTCGTCGGGCAGGTCGCCGAGGGGTGTCGGAAACGTGATGGTCGTGCAGTTGTTCCCGACGACGTTGCTCGGGTGGCACCAGCCCCCCTGAAAGTAGCGGAACGCGTCGCGCAGGATGCCGTTCAGGGGCGTGCAGCCGTCGGCCCACAGCTCCTTGCGGCGGGTTCCCGGCAGGCCCTGCGCGGTGCAGTTGTTGTCCACCCACTGCAGCAGGCTGGGGACGTTGGTGGCGTCGGGGACCGGCGCCCAGAAGTTGTCGCGAGCCAAGGGCTCCAGCAGGTGGCCGCCGCGCCGCAGGTTCGAGTTGCCCTGTTCCTGGCTCTCGTTCCCGCACCCGCTCGCCCCGCAGCCGCGATCCGACCCGCTGTTGTTCGCCAGGTCGACCACGTCGCAGCTCACGCCCAGGCCGCCGGTCGCGGTGCTGCCCGTCCCGCACGCTCCGGTGCCGCCGGGGTTGCAGCTGACGAGATCGCGGGCGAACCCCATCAGGCCGAAGTTCGCCTGGCTGAAGGCCTGAACGGTGTTGCGCACCGCGCACCGGCCGTGCCCCAGGCGAGTGTCCTCGAAGCCGCAGCTGTTCACGGCGGCCACGGCGGTGTCCATCGACCCCGAAGTGTCGAACGCGATGAGGAAGTACGGCTTCGCCGGTGACGGCCAGTCCGCGGGGTTCTGCGACAGGCAAGCGTTCGGTTCCGTCTGCGCGGCAGCGGTGGCGGCGAAGAGGAGCGGGGCGGCGCTGGCGGCGGCGGTGACGAGGAGCTTCCTGCGCTTCGGGGTGAGCGGGGCGTGGCTCATTCGGGTGCGTTCTCCGGTGGGCCCGCGCGGGCCAAGGATGCTTCTGGGGACGTGAAGGCGACGACGGCGCGCCGCCGTGTCGCCACGGACAGCCGCCGAAACTCTTCCCGTGCACGTTCTGCGCCGGGCCGAGCACCGCAAAAACTAGCTCAACCAGGGCCGGTTTGTCGACCGAGGTCCTCCCGCGGCCGGCTCGTCCCGCGTCGCTGGTCTGCAGACGTTGCGGATGCGCGCGTCGGGTTTCATGTGGGTCCGGGTGGGACGGGTGCGATCTGGTCCTGCCGATCGCCGGGGAATGCCCGCGTCACCGGGGAAATTCGACGCCACACCACCTCACCCGACCCCTCGTCCGGCCCGGGGCAACTCGGCGTGATAGCGTCCCGCGAATCGTGAGCGCAGGCGGCGCGAACAGCGAGGGCTTCGAGGCCGTTCGACCGCGGGCTCGCTTCGTGGGCTCGCGGCTGGGGAAGTACTTCGTGGGCGCGCGGCTGGCCGCCGGCGGAACGGCGTCCGTCTACCTCGCCCGCCTCGCGGGACCGCACAACTTCGAGCGACTCGTCGCGCTGAAGATCATCCACGAGCACCTGTCGGAGGAGCAGGAGTTCGTGAACATGTTCCTCGACGAGGCGAACCTGGCGGCGCGCCTCAATCACCCGAACATCGTTCACGTCTACGAGCTCGCGAGCGACGACGACGTCCTGTTCCTCGCCATGGAGTACCTCCACGGGCAGCCCCTGTCGCTGGCCTATCGTCGGGCGCTGGAGCAAGGAGAACTGTTGCCCGTCGAGCTGGTTTCGTGGATCGGCGCCAGGGCCGCCGACGGCTTGCAGCACGCCCACGAGCTCCGCGACGCCCAGGGCGAGCCCCTCGGGCTCGTGCATCGCGACGTGAGCCCGCAGAACATCTTCTTGACCTACGACGGCCACGTGAAGGTGGTGGACTTCGGCATCGCGCGCGCCGCGGGGCGGATCGCGAAGACTGCGCTCGGCCAGATCAAGGGCAAGTTCAGCTACATGTCGCCGGAGCAGGCGCTGGGGAAGCCCTTCGACCACCGCGCCGACCTCTTCGCGCTCGGCGCCACGCTCTACGAGGCGGCCTGCGGCACCCGCCTCTTCAAGGGCGAAGACGAGATCGACACCCTGCGGAAGGTGGTCGCCGGGGACGTCCCGCCGCCGGAACAGGTCGTGGCGGGCTTCCCCGCCGAGGTCTCTCGGACTCTGCTGCGGGCGCTGGCCCCCGATCCGGACCAGCGATTCTCCGACTGCGACGCCCTGGCGCGCGAGTTCGATGCGTTCCTGGTGGGTCGCGGCGTCCCGGATCAGCGCGAAGAGCTGGCCCGGATCATGGCTCGGCTGTTCGCGCACGAGCGATCCGTTCAGGAGCGTGCGATCGCGGAGCTGCGGGACGCCGGAGTTCGCGCCGAGGAGGTCGCGGCGGCCCCGCCGGCCGAGGAGACCCAGGTTGCTTCGGGCCTCGATGCCCCGGCGAAGCCGCGACGCTCGCGAGCGGTCGTGTACCTGGCGGGCGCCGTCGGGGTCGTCGGCTCGGTCGTCGGAATCATCGCGCTCGCGTCACCGACCAAGCAGCCCGCCGTCGCGTCGTCGGTGGCTTCGTCGCCCCCGGTTCCGGAGACCGTCACCATCGAGCTCACCGTACAGCCCGACGTCGCCGCGACGGTGCTCGTGGACGGTCGCGTGGCGACAGGGCGTCCCGCGCGAGCGGTCCTGAAGCGGTCGAAGCAGTCCGTTCGGGTCGTCGTCTCGGCCGAAGGCTACGAATCGAGCACGCTCACCGTCACCGCCGACGAGAACCGCAGCGTGCTCGTGCCGTTGCGCGAGCGACCACCACCTGCCCCGTCGGCCAGCGCGCCGCCCACGAAGCCGGAAGCTCGTCCCCCTGTCGCGGACCCGCGGCCGCGTCCGGCGCCGCGCTCGAAGGTCATCAGCGATAACCCCTTCTGAAGTGTGCGGCGATTCGGGGACACCTGGCTCCGGCGAGGGTGGCCGTCTACGATGCGACCGATGCGACGACGCCATCGGCCGCAGGGGTTGCTCGCGCTCGGCGCTTCGGTGCTGGTGTGCAGTTTCGCGGGACACGTGGCCGCCGGGGAGTGCACGGACGAGCCGCGCGTGTGCGGTCGTCGCGCCTTCGACGAGGGCGTCAAGGCTTTCAAGGAAAAGGACTTCGACGTGGCGTACGAGCGCTTCACTGCCGCGTACGCGATTCAGCAGCATCCCATCGTCGTGTACAACCTCGCGCTGGCGGAGATCGAGACGGATCGCCTGCTCGCGGCGCTCGGTCATCTCGATCAGCTGCTCTCCGACCCGACGGCTGGCGAGGACCTCGTCGCCAACGGCAGGGAGGAAACCGAGCGCGCCCTCGGCCTGGTCGGCAAGATCAACGTGGACGTTGCGGGCGTGGAGAAGATCGAGGTCGCAATCGACGGGAAGCCCGCGCTGCCCACCGACGGAATCTACCGCGTGGACCCCGGCGAGTATGCGGTGAAGGTCGTGGGCGACGGGGCGGTGCTCATCGAGCGCAGAGTGAAGGTGGCGAGAGGCGAGCGGGTCACGCTCAGCGTCGGAGCCGCCCGCGAGGCGGCGCCCGCGCCGACCGCTCCGGTGGCGGAGCCGCCCGCCGCCGCTACTCCGACGGCGGATGCCGGCGGCGTGAGCCCGGTTTGGTTCTACGTTTCCGGGGGCGTGACCCTGGCGCTGGCGGGAGTGACGGTCTGGAGCGGCATGGACACGAACTCCGCCAAGAGCGAGTTCGACGCCAGGACGCCCACGCTGCCGCGCGCGGCGCAGCAGAAGCTCCTGGACGATGGGCACGCGAAGGAGACGCGGACGAACGTCCTTCTGGTCGCGACGGGCGTCGGCGCGCTGGCGACGGGAGCCCTGGGAGTGTTCGCCGTGCGCTGGGGGAACACCGGGGAGACTACCGCGCTGTCGGTCTCGCCGGGGCGCGTGGCTGTTGGAGGTCGCTTCTGACGTGGGGGCGCGCGGGCTAGGCCGACCTTCGGGGCACTTCACGCAGCATCGACGCGTCGATCGGCTGCGCGAGCTGCTCACCACCCGACCCAAGGGCCTCTCGCTGCGCGAGCTCGCCGACGCGCTCGGCGTCACCGAGCGCAGCGTGCGCCGGTATCTGAAGGAGATCGAGCGAGAGTACGAGCTGGAGCCGATCACCGACAAGGCCGGCCTCGCGCGCCGGTGGCGCCTCCGCGCCGGTGAGATCCCCAGGAAGGTCGAGCTGCGCCGAACCCAGGCGTACGCGATCCTCGCCGCGCGGCGCCTGTTCGAACCGATGAAGGGTTCTGCGCTCTACGACGAGATCAGCCTGGCCATCGAGAAGCTGCAGGCGGTGGCCCAGCGGCCCGGGCGCGGTCCCAACGCCGGCTTCGCGGACGCTCGCCTCGAGCAGAGGTTCCTGTACCTGCCGTTCACACCCAAGAACTACGACCAGAAGACGGACGAGCTCGACGACGTCTTTCAGGCCGTCAGTGATCTTCGGCCGCTGTCGTGCCTCTATCGCCGCGGCCAGCACGACGCGAAGGAAGAGCCCGTCACGATTCACCCGTATGCGATGGTGCTCTACCGAGACTCCATCTACTGCGTCGGCAGGCACGTCCAGAAGGACGAAGTCAGGACGTTCCTCCTGGACAGGATGCGCGACACCGTCGCCGCCCCGACGGAGCGCTTCGAGCTGCCCTCGGACTTCGACGTCAACGACTACTTCCAGGGGGAGTTCGGGATCTGGAAGAGCGAGACGCGGCGAAAGGTCGTCATCGACTTCGACGCGCACGCTGCCGAGTACGTACGGATGCGCCGGGTCCACACCACCCAGAGACTCGCGGGCATAGCCGGTGGGGGGATTCGACTGACGATGACCATCGGCGACCTGAAGGAAGTGACGAGCTGGGTCCTCGGGTGGGGGCGTCGCGCTCGGGTAGTCGAACCCCCGGAACTCGTCTCCGAGGTGGAGGAGGAGCTGCGCGCCGCCCTCGCCGCCTATGGCGCACCGACGAAGGTCAAGCGCCAGAAGTGAGCGGCACGTCAGCCCCCGACGAGCAGGCTGACCGAGCGGTAGTACCGGTAGTAGGCCAGCACCTTCACGACGTAGCGCTGGGTCTCTTCGTAGGGCGGGATCCCACCGTGGCGCATCACGGCGCCCTCGCCCGCGTTGTATCCGGCGACGGTGAGCTCGAGGTTTCCGTTGAAGTTGTTCGCGAGGATCCGCAGGTAGCGAACGCCCCCGAGGATGTTCTGCCTCGGTTCGAACACGTCGGTGACGAGCATGCGCTCCGCCGTCGCCGGGATGAGCTGCATGAGCCCCCGTGCGTTGGCCCGTGAAACGGCGCGAGGGTCGAAGTCACTCTCGACCTTGATCACCGCTCGCACCAGCTCCTCGGGGATCTGGTAGAGCAGGGCCGCCTCGCGGATGTGGGCGTCGTAGCGCGTGAACCGCTCGGGCGACTTGTCCGACGGCATCACCGGCGTCACCGTCGCGCGGGAGCCGCCCTTCAAGTACCTCTCGCCCTTTCCGTCGGCGCGGTTGTGGAACGTCACGACGCCGTCGGGGCCGACCGACTTGTAGATGTCCTGGGCGGAGGCATTCGGCGAGAGCGTGGCCGCGGCAGCGCCGAGGAGTGCCACCCGCCCCAGGCTGGACCGGCCAGATCGATTCGCGGGGCTGGGCATCGGGGAAATCGTACCGACCGCGCTCGGTCGAGCGCAACTTCGCCACCATCGAACGCTCCGGAGGTCTGCGCCATTCCCCGGCGCTGGTGGCGGACGGCGGCGCGCTTTTCGGGGTACGGTCATCGACGATGTCCGGGGCCGCCGACACCCACCGCGAGGCCAGACGCGTCGTGGGCGGGTACGAGCTTCAGCGCCGCCTCGGCACGGGCGCCATGGGGGAGGTGTGGCTCGGGTGGCACGTCGTCACCGAGGGCGTGGCCGCGGTGAAGCTGCTGCGGGAGCGGCCCTCCACCCGCGGGCGGTCCCGGCGCCTGTTCGACAGGGAACGCCGCGCGATCGCCCGGCTCACCCATCCGAACGTGGTCCGCTGGTACGACCAGGGCCCCGACTACATCGCCATGGCGTACGTGGACGGCGCGGACCTGGCGCAGCGCCTGAAGTCACCCGTCGAGCCGGCCTTCGCGCTCCACGTTGCCGCCCAGGTGGCCTCCGCGCTGCAGCACGCGCACGACCGAGGCGTCATTCACCGGGACGTGAAGCCCAGCAACGTGCTGCTCGACGGCCGCGGCAACGCGTACCTGGCCGACTTCGGCCTGGCGGTGCTGTCCGAGGACGCCGACATGGAGGCGCGGCGGTTGCGCGCCGGCACTCCCGGGTACATGGCGCCCGAAGTCGTGCGCGGCGAGGAGGTGACGCCTGCGGCCGATCAGTTCTCGCTCGCACGCACCGTCGTCGAGATGCTCTGCGGTGGTACGGACGCCATCGAGGCTGCGGACGCGCTGGCCCTGCTGCCGGAGTCCCTTCCAGAGGGCCTCGTGGCCACGCTGCGGCGCGCTCTGGACGACGAGCCGGCTTCGCGCTGGCCGAGCATCGCAGACTTCGCCGAGCGAGTCGGCGCCACCGACGTCTCGGGTCTCGGTGCGCCGTCGCGCCTCGCACCGGAGGTTCGCGTCCGCGCCCCGTTTGCGTGGTGCACTCGACCGGACGCCGTGGAGCGTCTGTCCGCGGACATCGTGCGGGCGCGCTACCGGCTCTCGACGCTGGAAGGCGCCGGTCTCGTTCCGAAGGGCGACGTGGCTCGCTTCCGCGAGGCTTCGGGGCATCTGGACTTCGGCTGGTCCGTCTATGGTTTCGCCACGCGCGTGGGGAGCGTCGCCGAGTCCGCGGCGTTCGCGCGCGCCAGTGACCTGATCGTCCTGATCCACGGGACGCTGTGCACCCGTGAAGCGTGGACGGACACGGCGATCACGCTCTGCCGTGACCACGCCCAGGCCATCGTCCTGGTGCCGGACGTGCTCGGGTTCGGCGAGAGTCCGCTCGATCCGGCGCGCGTCGACGGGAGGCACGTGTCGCCCCAGGGCCTGCTGACGACGGTGACCGACTGGCTGACCCTGCTCTCGGTGCGCGACCTGCCGACCGTTCTGGTCGGGCATTCCGCGGCCGCGGTCGCGCTGTTGTCCGCGACCGACGGGGAGCTCGGCGAGCGGACCAGTCGCGTCGCCGTCACCCCGATCTTTCCGTTCAACGACCGAGGACTGCGCCTGCGCCTCCGGATTGCGTCGTGGCTCCTGTTCCTCGTCGGGCTCCTGCCCTGGCTCCGGCGCGTCTTCGCCGAGGCGGCGCTGTTGCGGGGGCCCGACACGGCCGCGTACTCCGAGGCCGAACGCCGCGCCATGGTGGACAACTTCATGGCAGTTCACCCCAGGGTCGTTGCCCACGTCGCGGCTGAACAGGCGAGGGCGCGCCCCGCCCCCGGGGATCGTCTCCAGCGCTGCACCATCGTCGTCGGTGAGGGCGATCCGCTCGCGCCTCCAGAGCGCGTGACCCGCGCCCTGGAGGAGCTCGGCTTTCCGAAGCGCAGTGTCCGGCGGATGGCTGCCGGCGGTCACATGCCCCACGCCGAGCACGCCGAGCGCCCCGAATGGAAGCTCCGGAACGCGGACGACCTGTCGCGCATCGTGGAGTCGATGCTCGTGTCGTCCCGCGAGGGCGCGCCGATGAGTACTGCGGTGGAGAGCACGGTGATCGCCAGCACCGATCTCCCGTCGTCGGGCGTGGCGCCCTCGCCGTCCTCGGCGACGTGGCCGAGCGCCGGGTCAGCCCGGGGCCCAGACGACGTTCGGTAGCGCGTCGCGGGTCCAGAGGGAGAGCAAATCCATGGACAGCGCCACCGCCAGGTGGACGAGCAGCCCGCCCCACACGCTCAGGGTCCGCAGCGCCAGCGTGCCCAAGAATACGCCGGCGAGGATGGCGCCGAGGGCTTCCTCGTACGGCTTGCCGTAGTGAATCATGCAATACGGCACCGCCATCGCGAAGACCGCCATCGACCCGAGCGACCTCCGCATCGCGCCCACCATCCATCCGCGGAAGAAGATCTCGAGCCCCACGAACTGCAGAAAGTAGACGGCCTCCCAGGCGCCCAGGTCCCACCAGCTCCGGGAACTCGACTTGTAGAAGGGGTAGTAGCGCAGGAAGTCGTCCTGGAGCGCGAAGAACGCCATGCCGATCAGCACGAGGCCGAAGCACGCGGCGTAGATCCACAGGTGCGTGAAGAAACCCCGCACCCTGAGACCCATGTCGAGCAAGCTGTCGTTCGGGTACGCAATCTTCCAGAACGCGAACGGTACGAACGTGTAGCCCACGAAGCGCGAAAGTGACCACCAGACGTAGCCGTACAGCTCGTCGTACTTGGTCGGTTTCAGCCACGGCAGCACGGCCTGCGCATCCATCATCAACGGCCGAAGCGCCGTGTCGTAGAAGCCGCGCCCCCCGAAGTACTCCTGAAGCGTCAAGATGACGGCCGTCAGCATCAGGCACGCGTACGGACGCGTGTCGCTCTGGCCGCGCTCGAGCAGGTCGCGCCGGAACGCGGCGGCTTCCTCGTCGGCCTCCCGCCACCATCCGCGAAAGAGGCGCCAGACGATCGGCACCGCGATCGCCAGCACGGGGAGCGGCAGGATCGCCTTCACGGCGGGATGGCTCCTGATGGCGTCGAGGAGCGACACCTCGGTGACGGGTGTCAGGGGAAGCGGGAGATCCACGAGCCCGGGCGCGCCGGGGTTGAAGAGCGCGTCGAACATCCGGGGCTCACGGCGCGCGGCGCAGCCGAGCGAGCGACCACGCTCGCCCGAGCGCCGCCATGACCTCGAACAGGCCCGGACTCGCCTTCCGGCCGGTGAGCGCCGCGCGGGTCGCCTGGGCGACGTCCTTGGTCGTGAGCCCCGAATCCGCGATCCACGCGCCGAATGCCGCCTCCAGCGCGTCCGCCGTCCAGGTTTCGACCCGCTCCAGGGCATCGGCCAGCGATGCGAGGCGGGCGCACGCCTGGGCGTCGAGCAGGGCCGCTGCGGCGGGCTCCATCGCGGGCGGCTCCCGGAAATAGAAGTCCATCGCCAGAGCGGCGTCGGAGTAGCTCCGCGCGCGCGGTCGGACCGTGGCGATCGCTGCCGCGAGGCGGTCCTGATCGAGCCCCGTCAGGCCCGCCTCCGCGAGAAATCCGGCGACGCCCGACGCGTAGGCGGCGTCCGAGACCAGATCGTCGCGCTTGAGGTGCTCGAACGCGACGTCGGCGAACTTCTTCTCGTCGAACTTGCCGTCCGCCCGGCCCACGCTGTCCCAGCCGAAGACCCTCACGAGGTCGTCGCGGCTGAAGATCTCCTGGTCGCCGTGCGACCAGCCGAACCGGACCAGGTAGTTCAGCACGGCGTCCGGCGGGTACCCGCGCTCACGGTACTCCCCGACGCTGACCGCGCCGTGGCGCTTCGAGAGCTTCTCCCCCTTGCCGGACAGCATCAAGGGCAGGTGCGCGAATCGCGGAGTGGGCCACCCGAACGCCTGGTAGAGCAGCACCTGCTGCGGGGTGTTGCCGATGTGGTCGCGGCCACGCGCGACCAGGTCGATGCCCATCGCGTGGTCGTCCACGACGCAGGCGAGGTTGTAGAGTGGGAATCCGTCGTTCCGGACGACGACGAAGTCCTGCTGGGCCGAGTTGGGGGTGCTCACCGCTCCGAACACCAGGTCGTCGAAGTCCGTGCGACCCTCGGCGGGTGACCGGAAGCGTACGACGTGGGGCAGGTCCGGCTCGTCCCGGCGGTCCCGGCACGTTCCCGGGTAGACGAACTGCGCCTTCGGATCGCGCGCCTTCAGTCCGTCGCGCGCCGAAGCGAGTTCCTCCTTCGTGCAGAAGCAGCGGTAGGCCTTGCCGTCTCGGACCAGGTGCTCCACAGCGTCCCCGTAGAGCGCCCTTCGCTCGCTCTGGAAGTAGGGGGCGTGGGGGCCGCCGACCTCCGGCCCTTCGTCCCAGTCGAGACCGAGCCAGCGCAGGGCGTCGAGCACCGCCCGCACGCTCTCGAGGCTGCTTCGCTCCTGATCCGTGTCCTCGACGCGCAGCACGAACACGCCGCCCTGGGAGCGCGCCCAGAGCCAGTTGAAGATCGCCGTCCGGGCCCCCCCGATGTGGAGGTAGCCGCTCGGCGACGGCGCGAAGCGCACCCGGGGACCCATGGGCGCCCGGCGTTACCATGCGGTCGAGATCGCGTCATCCGGCGCCCACCGCCCCAGAGGTTTCGGCGCCGCGTGCCCGGTGCCTCCGAAGCCGCGCGCCTTGCGCCCCGCTGCCCTTGTTGCTAGTTAGCGCCCCCCTTTTCGTCGGTGAAATCCATGGCAACCCCGATCCAGCAGATGAAGGACCGCTTCGGCGACAAGGCGAAGCTCGTCGCCGCGGTGAAGAAGCTCGCCGTGGCCGATCTGTGGCTGGACCGCGTCAACGCGGTCAAGGGGCTGGAGCGCGCTTCGAACGCGAAGTTGCTGCGGCTCCACGACGTCCTCGAGCGCGCGAAGAAGGAGTTCGGCACCCGCGCGAAGCTCATCGACACCATCCTCGAAGTCCAGAAGCGGTCGAAGGACGCGGGCTACCGGTCCCGCCTCGAGGGCTACCCCGTCGCGCGCTTGCTCGACCTTCACGGCTCGGCGAGCCGCGCGAAGGCACCCGAGGCCGCGGCCGCGAAGCCCGCGAAGAAGGCGAAGAAGCCGCGGTCGAAGAAGGCGAAGGCCAAGCTCCGGGCCTGACCTCCTGCCGCGTCACCCGCCGCTCGTACGCGCCCGGCGCGCAGCGCGCGCGGACCCGGCAGGGCAGCGCCGATTGGACGACGCTCCGCGGCAACTTTTCCATTGCGTTCGTTCCGCGAAAGCGCGAATGGACGACCCGATGGCCCGCAAGGCGGCAACGCAGACGCTGCACGAGATCCTCGTGCCCACGGGGATCTTCTTCACGAGCGGAGTGGGGACGCACAAGGATCGCCTCGCGTCGTTCGAGCTCGCGCTGCGCGACGCCGGCGTCGCCACCGCGAACCTGGTCAGCGTGTCCTCCATCTTCCCACCGTTCTGCCGCGTCCTGACGAGGAAGATGGGGGAGAAGTACATCCGGCCAGGACAGATCACCCATTGCGTGATGGCGCGCCAGGACACCAACGAGCCCAATCGCCTCATCGCCGCGTCCATCGGGCTCGCTCGCCCCAAGGACGAGTCCAGGTACGGTTACCTCTCGGAACACCACAGCTTCGGCGAGACGGCGCGCAAGGCGGGGGACTACGCAGAGGACCTCGCGGCGACGATGCTCGCCACCACGCTCGGCATCCAGTTCGACGCGGACACGGCCTACGACGAGCGCAAGGAGGTCTACCGCATGAGCGGGCAGATCGTGCACAGCCGCTCGATCGTCCAGAGCGCGCAGGGCCACAAGTCGGGTCGCGTGTGGACCACCGTCGTGGCCCTCGGCGTCTTCGTGTTCGATCGGTCGATAGGGACCTGAGTCGGATCGGCTACAGCTTCTTTTCGGCGATGAACGCGTTCGTGAACTTCGCGGCGGTGGCGTAGCTCTGCTGCATGTCCTGGCACACGCGCTTCTCGATCATGCCGCCTATTCCGAAGATCTTCGCCGTGACGCGGCATTCGAAGAGTCGCTTGCACTTCGCGCCCGCGCCCTCCGTCCACAGCTCGCCCTCGATCTGAATCTTGTCGCTCAACCTGGACGTCACCACGGTGGTCTTCACGCGGTTCTTCGCCGCGTCGTACTCGCCCGTCTCGCGATAGCCGATTCCTTCGCCGATCACCTTCTTGAGCGGCCCCGGCAGGTCGTCGAGCTTGGGCACGGCATCCACGACGCGGCGCCTGCCCGTCGGCGTGTCCGTGAGGCTCACGACGGAGAACTTCTCGAAGCTCAGCGCATCCAGGAACAACCGGCGGTTGTACTCCTCGTCGAAGAAGATCTTCGTCCAGTACGTGTCCTCGGTGCAGTCGAAGGTGTGCTCGATCCGGATGCGTTCCATGGGCGCGCATGTAGGCCGCCCGCGTCCGCGGCCGCAACGAAAAAGCGGTTCCGACCCGCTGCCCGACGCGTCCTGCGTGTCCGGCGCCACTCCGGTACGATGCGCCATGGCCGACGTCGCAGCAGCCGTGGCACGGGCGAGGGCGACGCGCCCGTCGTGGTGGCGTCAGGCGACGCTGGTCCTGTCGAAGGACGTCGCCGTGGAGCTGCGGACGGGCGAGGTGTCCGCCACGACCGGTTTCTTCGCCGTCCTGGTCGTCGTCGTCGCCTCCATGGCCTTCTACGTGGGGCCCGAGACGCGTGCGATCGTCGCGCCCGGAGCCATCTGGCTCGCCGTGGCCTTCGCGGCCATTCTGGCCCTGGGACGGGCATGGCACCGGGAGCGAGACGACGGCGCCCTCGCCGGCCTCCTGGTCGCGCCCGTGTCGCGGAGCGCCATCTTCGCCGGGAAGGCGCTGGGCATCCTGCTCTTCCTCGCGCTCGTCGAGGCCATCGTCGTGCCCCTCGCAGCGCTCTTCTTCGCCGTGGACCTCACGCGCCACGGCGTCGGCCTGGTCGTCATCTGCGCCTGCGCCTCGCCCGGGATCGCGGCGACCGGGACGCTCTTCGGCGCGATGACCGTCAGGACTCGGGCTCGCGATCTCGTGCTCGCCACCGTGCTGTTCCCGCTCCTCGCTCCCACGTTGCTCGCAGCGGTCGTTGCGACCCGCGAACTCCTCGGCGGCGTCCCCATCGCGGAGCTCGGAGACGTCCTGAAGTTCATGATCGTCTTCGACGTCTCGATGATCGCCGGCGGCCTGGCCATGTTCGGCCCGCTCGTCGAGGACTGAAACCAGGGGCGAGGCGAGGTCAGAGCGCGCTCAGGACCCGTTCGGCGACGCGCCTGCCGTCTTCGTCGTTCGAGAGGGCACCGGTGGCGCACGAGCCAGCCATCCAGACGCGCTCTGCCGCACGGCCCTTTCCGTCGCCTGCCACCACGTAGGTCGAACGCTCGGGACTCCAGGATGGCGTGGCGCCTGCTTGAACCGCCAGCTCGATGGCGGGCGCACCCGGCCCGTCCACCACGAGCGCACCGGCGCGCACGCGGCGCTGTCCATCGACCGTCCGCAGGACCACCCCCGTCGTTCGGAGGCGTCCGGACGCCCGCACGAGGTGGTGCGCGTCCACGCGCTGCACGACCACCACGCCGGCGGCGGCCTCCTCGAAGCGGTCGGCGTAGCGCCCGGCTCCCACCAGCACGGTGGGCTCGCCGAGGACGATGCCGCCGCTCAGGAGCCGCGTTGCTGCGCGAGCGCCGACGACGCCCGGGAGGTCGTTGCCCGCGAACGGCATGACGAACGCGTGGGTACCCGCGGCAATCAACAGGTGCTCGGCCCGGACGAGCGACACGCCCTCTGGTCCCGCGAGCAGCGCACGGAAACCGCCGCCGTCGCGGTAGACGCCCGCGACCGTCGTGGAGACGAGCAGCGTTGCACCGGCCGCCGCGGCTGCCGCTGCGGCGGTGCGCCCGTTCGTCGCTCCGAGCGACAGCAGCGACCCCCCCGCTTCGACGCCGTCGTCGGCGACGAGTGGTCGAACGGCCCCGAGGGCCTCCGCGGCGGCCAGGCCTGCCGCGCCGCCACCGACCACGAGCACGCGCGTGGTCCTCTCGGGCCGCACGCGCACCGCGCCCGCCGAGTCCGGCAGACGCCCCAGCCCCGCCACCTTGCGCGCGAACGTTTCTACGGCCCTCGACGCGACCGGTACGCCCGCCAGGAGACGGTGGTGATCGATGCCGCGCGGGAACAGGAAATCGGCGGCCTGGAGCAGATCCAGCTGGCGAGCGCCGAGGACGTTCTGGGTCTCGACCACCTCTCCGCCGCGCGCCGGTCGGAGGCACAAGGTGACGTTCGGCTCACCGTTCACGCGTGCGAGGCACCCGTCACACGACCCGCGAAAGCAGTACGGACCCCGTGGTCGGTGCAGCTTCGGGCTCCGCGCCAGAGTCAGGCGATCGGCCGCGATGAGCGCGCTCGCGATCGGTTCGCCGCGGTCCGCCACCAGCGTGTCGCCGTCGTGCGAGAACTCGACGGGTCGTTTCGGAGCTCCGACACGGCGGCCCATGAGAAGGAGCGTTCATCGGAATCGAGGCGCGGAGTCAAGACGTCGTGGGAGCGGCGGGTCGTGGGGAGCATGCACGGTGCGCGTGACCTCACCGCCTGGAGAAAGGCGTGGCGCGGCGGGGGCCAGGGCCGTAACCTGGCCGCTTCGGACCATGCGACTCGGCTTGCTGGGCCCCGCGGGAAAGGACGTGCAGGCGGTACGTCGTGCGCTGCGCTTTCTCCTGGAGGAGGTCGTGGTGGACCGCGCCGTGTATCTGGGCCTGGACGGAGCGCTCGACGAGGCGGTCCGCGGCCTGGCCGAGGAAATCGTCGGCGGAGATCCGAGCCGCGAGGCGATCTGGGCGCGTGCCCTGGAAGCCTGCGCGCGCGCCGACGCACCCGTCATCGACGCCTTCGTCGAGTGCGAGCGCGAGTGCGAGGCGCTGCGCATCTTCGAATCCCTGCCCTCGGACGGCGCGCGGTCCATCGAGATCCTCGGCGGAAAGGTCGCCGTGATGATCCACGACAAGGCGAACCTCGACGAGGAAGACATCGGCGCCGCCGGTTTGCTGCTCTTCGGGAAGGCCGACGGACCCCTCCTTCGCCAGGTAGGCGCGCGCTGGTTCATTTCCCCCGGCACGTTCGGCGAGGGTGGCATCGCCGTGCTCGACGACGAAGGGGACGGCGTGGTCATCACGTTCTTCGACGCCAGCGGGACCGAGACTCGTCGCGAGACGGTTTCGGTCGCCCGCGCCGCCAAGCTCCGCGTGGCGGACGCCGGCTGAAACCCGATGCGCCTCGCAGTCTTCGGCGGGAGCTTCAATCCGCCCCACGTGGGCCACGTCCTCGGTGCCACCTGGGTGCTCGCGTGTGGGGAGGTGGACGGGGTCGTGGTCACGCCCGTCTTCGGGCATCCGTTCGCCAAGAAGCTCGCGCCGTTCGAGCATCGCGTGGAGATGTGCCGCCTGGGGCTCGGATGGCTCCCCGGCGTGGAGGTTTCCGAGGTCGAGGCGACCCTCGACGCGCCCAGCTTGACCGTGCACACGCTGCGGTACCTCGCCCGACAGCGCCCCGACGCCCGTCTGCGACTCGTCGTCGGCGCCGACGTGTTGAACGAGACCGAATCCTGGACCGAGTGGGACGAGATCGTCCGGCTGGCGCCGCCCCTCGTACTCGGTCGCGTGGGCTTCGACCACGCGGATGCTCCCGCGCCGGTGCTCCCGGATGTCTCGTCCACGCGCGTCCGCGAGCTGGTCGCCTCGGGAACCGACGACAGTGCTCTGCGCGCGCTGGTTCCGCGCGCGGTCCTCGACTACGTGAGACGTCACGGGCTCTACCGGTGAAGCGCCGCCGCCTGGCCGTCGTGATCCTGGGTGCAGGAAAGGTCGGGAGTGCGCTCGCGCGTGGTCTGGTCGAGCGCGGCTGGCCCGTCCGCCTCTGCCGGGGGCGGACCGCGTTGCCGCGCAAGCCGTGGGTGGCGGACCTCGTGGTCATCGCGGTGCGCGACGTCGACGTGGCGAAGACGGCCAGTGCGCTCGCCGTGCGCGAGCTCGTTCCACGCGGTGCCGCGGTCGTGCACGTCGCCGGCGCCCTCGGCCCCGAGGTCCTGGCGCCGCTCCGCGACGCGGCCGTGGCGATTGGCCAGATGCACCCGATGGCTTCGTTCGCATCGCGGAAGCACCCGCCACGCCTCGTCGGCGTGCACGTGCTGGTTGACGGTGATCCCTTGGCGGTGCGGCGGGCGTCGCTCCTGGCGCGCGCCCTCGACATGCGCCCGCGCCACCTGCCGACGGTCGATCGCGATCTGTACCACGCCGCGGCGGGCCTCCTGGCCAACGGGGCTGCGGCCCTGGCCAGCGTCGCTGCGGATCTGCTCGTCGCCGCGGGCGTGCCGCGCCGGCAGGTGCCCTCCGTCATGGGGCCGCTCCTCGGCACCGTTTCTCGGAACGTCGAGCGCCTCGGCCTGCCGCGCGCGCTCACCGGTCCCGTGCGCCGCGGAGACGTCGAGACCGTCCGTAGACATCTCGCGGCGGCCGGGCGCCGGTCGCTCGGCGCCCGCGAACTCTACGCGGCGCTGTGCGCCGCGCAGCTCCCCATGGCGCGTGCTCTCGGCGACGCGGACGCCGGACGGCTCCGTGCGCTCGCAGCGCTGGTGCGGCAAGAGCGCCGACGCTTGGCGTCATCCCCCTCGCAACGTCCCGAGATCCCAAGGCCCGGTCGAGGGGCCTGAGCCGCTCGTCGCCGCCGACCCGCGGGCCGTCCGCGACGACGGGGCGCAACCGTTGCGAGGCCGAGAACTTTTCCGTACCTTTCACGCGCCTTGCTCACCGCGCCTCGCCAGGGGGCAGCCGCCGCGCCTGCGGTCGGCGCTGCCGCCGCTCTTCCTTCGTTCGACGTGCTCGACGACATCGTTCGCGTGAGCGCCACGCATGGCGTTCTCGCGGTCCGGACCTCCCGCGCCGCGACCGCGGCGATGGTGGGACACGTCGAGCGTCGCGCCCGAGCGCTCGATCGCCACACGGTTGTCGGTTCGCCGTCGGTCGAGAGCGGGCTCCGCGACGTCGCCGCGCGCCTCGCCGTGACCGATCTCGACCCGGTACAGGTGGCACGAGGCCTCGGCGAGTCGGCTTCCGCGCGTCGAGCCCTCGTCATCGTGGTCGTCGACCAGCCGTCCGCGTGGGACACGGCGGTCCTCGCGGCGCTGCCGGCGTTCTCCGGCTCGGCGCTGTTCGTCCTGCTCCTGGCGGGCGACACCGCGCCCGAACTCGCCGGGGCGACGTGGTTCGAAGTACCCTCCGAGCTCGACGGCGCGTCCCTCGCGCGATGGTGGGAGGCGATAGCCGCAGAGGGTGCGCGACACGCGGGGGGCATGCTCGAGCGCCTGGACGCGTGGCGCAGGGCCGCGTCGCGCGCGCACGTGGCTGCGGCCGCTGCCCCTCGGATCGACGAGCCGTGTTTGCGATGGCTGGCGCGCCTCGACCTCGCGGCGCGAGCGTGGCCCGTGGACGCCGCGTCGGTCCTCGGCGAGTTCGATGCCGACGTCGTCCTGCGCGAAGGTCTCGTCGAGCGGCGTGACGGCCTCTTCAGCCTGACGCCGCGCGCGGACGGGCTCCCGCTGGCCGTCCACAAGGCAGACGCGCTGGTGCCGGTCGCCGAGGGCCTGGTGCGCACGTTCCCGACGGATCCCTGGGCGTTCTGCCGCGCTGCCGACCTCGTCGGGTCGACCGACGCGCCCGGCGCCCGACGCTACCTGCGTCACGCGCTGACGCTGGCGATGGATCCGACGGTTCGCGTCGAGCTGTGGGCGTGCTGGTCGCGCATCGACGCGCCCGAGCCCGATCCGTGGCGGGGCGCGTTCGAGGCAGCCGAGGTCGCCCTAGCGCTCGGCGACATCGACGTGGCGCTTTGCCATGCGGAGGCTGCGGCGCGCCTGCACCCGTCGTTCGCCACGACGCACGTGTACGGGCGCGCGCTTCTCGCCCGCGGCGACCTCGTGAGCGCTCGCGCTGCCTTCAGCCGTGCCAGCCGTCTCGCGACGGACGACGAGGAGCGCGCCGCCGTTTCGACGAATCTGGCCGAGGCTCTGTACGCCAGCGGTGATCTGGATGCCGCAGAAGCGGCCGCTCGCGGTGTCCTCGAGTCCACCGTCGGCGCGGAGACACGCCTCGGTGCGCGCAACGTCCTCGGGAAGCTGCTCCTCGCGCGGGCGGCGTGGGACGTCGCGGACGTGCATTTCGCCGAGGACGCCTGCGACGCGGCGCTCGGGGGGCACGTGGTCTGCGAGATGCGCGCGCGCGTGAATCGCGCGATCGCGATCCTGTCGCGCGGCAATCACGACGAGGCCCGCCCGATGCTCATGTCCGTTCTCGAGGATGCGGAGCGGCGCGGTGAGCTCCGCGCCGTGGGCTTCGCCCTGAGCAATCTCGCCGTGCTCGCCATCGAGCGTCACGACTACGAAGACGCGCTCGACCTGATCGAGCGCACCATCGGCGTGCGGCGGAGACTCGGCGAGCGGCTCGGTTACGCCCGAGACGTCACCAACCTCGTCGAGTTGAGGCTCCGGCTCGGGCGCGTCGCCGAGGCGGAGGAGGCCCTGCGGTTCGGGCGGCACGCGCTCGGTCCCGGCGCTCCCGCTTCCCGTCTGGCCGAGCTCGCGCTGGCGTCGGCGCGGGTCCACCTCGCCCGAGGTCGAACCCTCGAAGCCGAGCGAGAGGTCCGCGCGGCCCTCGCGGCCGCTGCGCACTCCACCGACGGGGAGAAGCTGGGGGAGAGCCACCGACTTGCGGCGATGGTCGCCATCGAGGACGGCGCCATCGAGCGGGCACGCACCGCGCTGGCGGGCGCGGCTCCGAACTCCAAGACGCCCTTCGCCCTGGCGGATCTCGCTCTCGTCGAACTGATGCTCGCCCAGGCCGCCGGCACGGCCGACGAGTCGCTCGGAGCGCGCGCCGTCGCCGCGGCTCGCGAGGCGAGAGACGACGAGCTGGTTCGGCATGCGCTGCTGACGTCTGCGGAAGTGGCGTGGGCATCCGGCGCCGCCCAGCAGGCACGAGCGCTCGCCTCGCAGGCGGCGGCACTCCGGGACGAGCGGCTGTCCAGCCTCGGTGCGCGTCTCGCGGAATCGTTCGCGTCGCGTCCGGACGTCGCGCGCATCGCGTCGCTCGAGCGAAAGCTCGGCCTGGTCGGAGCTGCGCCGGACGTGGAGATGGATGGGCCGTCTCCGAGTTCGGCGGTTGGAAGACGCGGCGCGCGGGCGGGTCACACCGAGTACGTCGGGCGGCATCCGCTCGTTCGCGCGCTGCTCCAGAACGTCGCGAAGGTCGGCCCCACCGAGGCCACCGTCCTGATTCACGGGGAGAGTGGCACGGGCAAAGAGATCATCGCGGAGGCGCTCCACGTGCGCAGCCCGCGGGGTCGCGGTCCACTGGTCAAGGTCAACTGTGCAGCGCTGGTCGAGACGCTGCTCATCTCCGAGCTCTTCGGCCACGAGAAGGGCTCTTTCACCGGCGCCGCGGCGAGGAAGATTGGACGGTTCGAGCGCGCCAACGGCGGCACGCTCTTTCTGGACGAAATTGGGGACATTTCCGAGCGGACTCAGGTCGCGCTGCTGCGCGTTCTCGAGGAGCGCACCATCGAGCGGGTCGGCGGAACGCACCCCATGGCCGTGGACGTTCGCATCGTGTGCGCGACCAACCGGGATCTGCGCACGCTGGTCGCGCAGGGGCGCTTCCGCGAGGACCTGTACTACCGCTTGTCGGGGATGACCGTGGAGGTTCCCGCGCTGCGTGATCGCCTCGGTGACCTCCCGCTCCTGTGCGAGCATCTCGGTGCGGCGATCGCCGCCGAGCGTGGAGAACGTCCCAAGCGGCTCTCGGCCGAGGCGCTCGACCTCTTCGCTCGCCACGGCTGGCCGGGCAACGTACGCGAGCTCGACAACGCGCTGCGCGCCGTCACGCTCTTCGCCGACGGTGACGTCATCTCCGTCGGCGACTGCACCGAGCACGTCGAGGCCCTCCGGGTGCTCGCCGCCGAGCCGCCTTCGTCCTTCCGTGACGTGGAGGCGCGACATTCCGAGCCGCCCCCGGTGGCGCTGCGCCTCGTGGGACCGCCGGGGCATGGCTCGACCGAAGAGCCGGTCGTCGGCGCCGCCTACCGCCAGATCCGCGGCGGACTGAGCCTTCAGGAGCTGAAGAAGCGCGTCGAGCGCGAATGCATCGCGAAGGCGCTTGCCGACACCGGCGGGAACATCACGAAGGCGGCGGTCGTCCTGGGGATGAAGCGTCCGCGGTTGAGCCAGCTCGTCAAGCAGTACGACCTGCTCGCCGACGAATCGGAGCAAGGGTGATGCGCGCCATCCGATTCTGGGCCGTGTGGCTCGCTCTCGGGGCGCTGGCCGGTTGCGTCGCAGAGGCGGGCGAGCAGGAGGACACGAGCGAGGTCGAACACCCGCTCGATCCCGTGCTCTCGCTCCCCGTCAACACTGGCCCCGGCGTTCAGGGCGCTCCCGGTGATGCCGTCGAGCCGGGCACGCCCAAGCCCACGCCCGACCCCTGGCGTGGAACTTCCGAGGAAACCAAGCGCAGCACGCCCACCAAGCCCACGCCCGATCCGTGGACCCCGGGTGCGCCCAGCGGCGGGGCGAAGAGCGAAGCTGCCGAATGACGCCCACGGGTTCGTGCGGTCGAGCCCCTCGGGATTGGTGAGACTGCACGGCGTGAGCTAGCCTTTCGCCGTGGATCTGCGAACGCGCACGTCGCTGTTCTGCGGCGCGCTCGCCCTCGCCATCGCGATATCGATCCTGCTCCGCGGCAGGACTCGGAAGCCTCAGATCCTGTTCGCCGCGTTCGCCGCGGACATCGGGCTCTGGTATCTCGCGCAGTGGCTCTACCACTTCATCCGGGCGGCCGTATGGGCGGATTTCACCGCCATCCTCGCCGTACTGCTTCCGCAGTTCGCGCTGCACCTCTTCGACGCCATCCTGCCGGCCCCGGAGCGGCGGTCGCTGCTCCTTCGCGTAGCGGGTCTCCTTGCCGTCCCGATGGTCGTGCTCGTTCTGTCGCCGCATGCCGAGCATGGCCTGGTTCGAGGCCTGGTGTTCCTGTACGTGTTCGGGCTCCTCGCGGCGGGCCTGGTGTCGCTGGCGCTGCGGGGGCGCCGCAGTCGGTCCCGCGCGACCCAGCGGCGCGTGCGCTTCCTGGTGCTCATCGGTGCGCTCGCGGCGGCGTTCAGTCTCGCGGACTTCCTCTGGTTCATCGGCGCGCCGCTGCCCCCGGTGGGCGCCGTGCTCAGCATCGTGTTTCTCTTCGTGCTCGCGGAGTCCATGACGCGAGAGCGCCTCGTGGACATGTACGAGTTGCTCGGAACGCTGGTCGTCTCCACGGCCCTGGCGTTCTCCTTGGCCGGCATCTTCTATCTCTTCGTCGAGACCATCGGCGGCTTCGACACGATGTACCTGAACGCGGTCCTGGCGGGCATCGTCATCCTGGTGCTCTTCGAACCGATGCGGCAGAAGGTCGAGGGCTACATTCACGGCGTGTTCTTCAGGGAGCGCGTCGACCTGGAGAAGGCCGTGGTCGACGCCCGCACGCTCCTTCTCCACGCCCTCGAAGTCGGCGAGATGATGCAGGTGGCGCTCTCCGCCCTCGAGCGCTCGCACCGCGCGACGGGTGCCGCGATCTACCTCCGGGACCCGGTGGGGAGTGATTTCGAGCTGGGATTGTCGTTCGGGCCTGCTCCGCCCGCCTTCATCGATGGTGCGACCGCGCGGCCGCTCCTCGAGCGTCTGGACCAGTCCACGACGCTGTCCCTGGAAGGGGTGGCGCGGGACGTCTCGGAGCGACGACGCCTGGGCGAGACTCGCGAAGTCGCCGGAGACGAGCAGGTACTGGCGGCCGCCGAACTGCTCGGCGCGTACCAGGACGGGCTGTGCATCCCGCTGCGCGCCGAGGACGAGGAGTTGCTCGGTGTGCTCGTGGTCGTCGACGACCGAGTGAACGACGCCTTCACCGAAGACGAGATCGCGCTGCTGTCATCGCTGGCGATTCAGATGGGGGTCGTCATCGCGAACTCCCGACAGTACCTCCGCATGCAGGAGCGTGATCGGCTCGCCGCGCTCGGACAGATGGCCGCAGGTCTCGCGCACGAGGTGAAGAATCCGCTCGGCGCGATCAAGGGAGCCGCGCAGCTCCTGTCCGACGTCCAGCCCGGAAGTCCGCCCCTCGATCCGGCGAGCCGCGAGTTCTTGGACATCATTCTGGAGGAGGTGGACCGGCTCGACCGCGTCGTGGGCTCCGTGCTCGACTACGCACGCCCCTCGAAGGGCACGCTCGGTGCCGTGGACTTGAATGGCATCGTGAGGCGAACGATCCAGGTCCTTTCGTCGAGTTCCGGTCAGGGAATCCAGATCGTCGCCGATCCCTTCGAAGGGCTTCCCTCGGTGCGCGCCGACGCGGAGCACGTCCGCCAGGTCCTCATGAACCTGGTACGGAACGCCGAGCAGGCGGGATCGCGCCGGGTGATGGTCTCCACTCGCCCGCGCCGCGTGAAGAGTCCGACGTGGGGCACACGGGACGATGGCTCGCCCGAGTGGGTGGAGCTGGTCGTGGCCGACGACGGTCCCGGCCTGGCGCCCGCGGCGCTGAAGAACCTCTTCATCCCGTTCTTCACCACGAAGAACGAGGGGACCGGCCTCGGCCTCGCAATCAGTCAGCGTTTGGTGCAAGCGATGGGCGGCCGTATAGAAGTCACTTCGCCGGCGGGACGCGGAGCCTGTTTTACCGTGGTTTTACCCGCCGCGCGGGAGCCGGTGCCCACGCCGCGGCCCGCGTCCGCGTCGCCACGGCCCGACGCCCAGGTCGAGCCAGGGCCCATCTCGCGCGCCGAAGGGGTGCCCAAGCCAGCGTGAGACCCGCCCCGGGGCGGTTTTTTCGAACGCTGGCTTGACCGTTTCTCCGGCCAGGTCCTATTTTGGCCCGTCTCTCTTACACGCGTGTCTCGGACGGGCTCGGCACGCGCTTCTTGACGCCTCGGTGACCAAGATGGCCGGCAAGAACGAGCCGAACACGGCACGAATCTCGGAAGCGCGGCCGAAGCTCGCGTTGCGGTTCATCTCCGGGAAGTATCAGGGGGGCGAATTCCCGCTCGATGACGACCGCGAGATCGTCGTGGGTCGATCGAGCGGACTCGAGATGGTGCTCGTGGAGGAGATGGTCTCCCGACGGCATGCCAAGATCACCGTCCGCGGCGGTCAGCTCTCCATCGAGGACCTGGGCTCGACGAACGGTACGTTCGTCAACGGCGAGAAGGTCGAGCGGGCGACGCTTCGAGAGGGCGACCGGGTCCTCATCGGGACGAGCATCCTCAAGGTCATCCCGGCCGCCACGCTGACCACCGAGTCTCAGGCGCAGCGCAGCCTGGAATCGCTGGCTGCCAGCCAGGCGATGTCCAGGACTCGCGCGGGCGACGCGGCGCCGCGAATGAGCGGAACGGTGGACGAGATCCCACTTCCCGACCTCCTGCAGCTCCTGGGCACGTCCAAGAAGACCGGCGTCCTCGTCATCCGCACCGAGTCGCAGATTGGTCGCATCCACCTCAAGGGTGGGACCGTGCACTACGCGCTGCTCGACTCCCATCCAACGCTCCCACCGCTGAAGTCCATCTACCGCATGCTCGGGTGGGCGTCGGGCGTGTTCCAGCTCGATCCTGCCGACGACACGGTGTTTCCGGACCCCCTCGACCAGACCGTCCAGGCCGTCCTGATGGAGGGCTTCCGCCAGCAGGACGAGCTGGCGCAGCTCCGCTCCCGCCTCCCCGCCGGCAACCAGCGACTGGTCCTTCCGGTGCCGCTGGAAGTGCGCTTTCGCGAGCTGTCGCCGGATCAGCTCGACGTGCTCCAGTCGGTCCTCACGGCAGCGAACGTGGATGCCGTCTTCGACGCGAGCCCTCTGACCGATCTCGAGACAGGTCAGGCGATCGTTGATCTCGTCAAGCGCGGGTACCTCGTGGAGGGGTGAGGCCGTCGCGGCGCGGATCGGGCCTGTGCGCCGGGCGCTCCGTCAGCTCTTCGTTCGAGCTTCGACCGCGCGAGCGTGCCCCTCGAGCCCTTCGGCCCGCGCGAGCGCAGTGATGTCCATCGCCTGTGCCGCGAGGGCCTCGGGCGTGTACTCGATGATCGACGATCTCGACACGAAATCGTAGACGCCGAGCGGCGCCGCGAACCGCGCGGACCCGCCGGTCGGCAGGACGTGTGACGGGCCTGCGAGGTAGTCGCCGGTCGCTTCCGGAGTGTTCGTTCCCACGAAGATGGCTCCCGCGTGTCGAATGGCGTCCGCCATTTCCGCAGGCTCACGGACGTGCAGAGCGACGTGCTCGGCGGCCAGTTCGTTCGCCACGGCGATCATCGACTGGCGCGCCGGCACCACGAGAGCGACACCGTGGTTTCGAAGAGCTGCCCGAGCGATCCGCTCCCTGGGCAGGCCGTTCAGGGCCGCCTCGAGTTCGCGCCGAACGCCCGTGGCGAACTTCTCGCTGGCGCAGACCAGGAGGGGATAGGCCGCTTCGTCGTGCTCGGCCTGCGAGATCAGGTCTACGGCGACGAGCCTCTCGTCCGCGCCGTCGTCGGCGATCACCAGGATCTCGGTTGGCCCGGCGATACTGTCGATGGCCACTTGCCCGAACACGAGTCGTTTCGCCGCTGCCACGTAGACGTTGCCAGGACCGACGATCTTGTCCACCCGCGGCACCGATTCGGTTCCGTAGGCGAGCGCCGCCACGGCCTGGGCGCCTCCCGAGTCCAGAATCGCGGCGACGCCTCCGAGGTGACACGCCGCGCGAACCTCCGGCACGGGCGCGGGCGTCGCAACGATGATCTCGCCCACGCCCGCCACCGTCGCTGGAAGAGCGGCCATGAGCACCGTGGACGGGTAGTACGCCTTGCCCCCCGGTGCGTACACGCCGACTCGCTCGAGGGGCTGCACTCGGCTCGCCAGGCGAACGCCCTCGCGCTCGACCTGGAAGCCTCCGAGGGCTCGCATCTGGTGCTCGTGGTACTCGCGAATTCGCCGGGCCGCGTGCTCGAGCGCCCTCCGAAGGCCGGGCTGCAATCCGTGGAGCGCGCGCTCCCCGCCGTAGTCGTGCAAGAGCGGCGATTCCACGGACCTGCCTTCCAGTTCGCTGGCGAAGCGCCGGAGCGCGGCATCGCCTTCGTTGCGGACGGCCGCGATGATCTCGCGTACCCGGGGTTCCACCTCCGCCAGGTCCGTCTCTCCTCGACGCCGGAGGGCTTCCAGCGTCGGGCCGTACCCGGGATCGCTCTCGTTGACGGCCCGCAGCAGGGTCGTCGAGGCCTCGCTCACGTCCAGTGCCCCGCCTTGACCGCCGCTGGGTCATACTCGCGAATTCGTGGTGCGAGTGCCTCGCGGAAGACCCCCTCGTCGTCGACGTCGAACTCGTCCCCCGTCGGGAATCCTTGGGCCACGTCCATTCCGATGGCGAGGATGCGCACGAAGAGTGCGAAGCTCGACGCGCACAGGCGTGGCTGCCAGGTATCCGTTCCGCTCATCGCCGTGAAGACCGGACAGTCGCCCTCCGCGTCGGGCTTCGATACGTCCAGGAAGTACGGATCGCCCAGGAGCGCGCTGTGTCCGATGATCACCCACGCCGGACGCCAGCCGGCGGCTCCTGGCTGCGAACTGCGCTCCCCGTCGTCATCGAGCGCGTGTCCCCGCTGCTCGTTCTCGAGGTCGGCGGATCCGATCAGCCGCACCCGTTCGACCGGGGTGACCGTCTCGACGTCCACGGGATCGCTTTCCGTGAGGAAGTCGCGGAAGCGGCGCGGGATCCGGAGCTTGTCCTTCAGGCTCCGTACGGTTTCGGGGTTGGCCTTGCCGAACGTCGGCGAGAGGCCGCGACGGGCGAAGACGTCAATGAGTGCGGATACGGATTCGGCCAGATCGCTGTCCATGCGCGGCCCTTCTTCGGCTGTCCCGGTCGGTCCCGAGCGTCACCGGCCGGACCATAGCGGGGGCGGGGGATCGATGGAACCCGTGCCCGCGCGATTTCGCGAGTTCAGGGCATTTTTCGCGCTGCCGACGCCCGGTGTTCCGGGCGACGATCCCGGGCGCCCGCGGCACGAGACGGCGGCTCACGGCGGGCGGCGACCCTCTGCTACCGTGGCGATGCGTGACCGACGCGGCCTATACCGACTCCGCCTACCGCCTCCCGGAGATCGAGCATGCGTACGGCCCGAACGTCCATCTGATCGACGACCCGCTCGCGTGGACGCTTCTGGCTCGAGCCTGCGCCCCCGAAGTTCAGCAGCCCGAGGTCGGTCAGCTCGTGTCCACTCTCTACACGTGGCTCATTCGGGCGGCAGTTGCCGCCGAGCTGCCGCGAGAGCGCGCCGTCGTCAAGACGCGCATGGTGACTCAGCATCCGGCGGAGGGGGTGTACCGCGGCGTGGTGATCGCGAAGGACACGCGCGCCGTCACGGTGGGGATCGCGCGCGCCGGCACCTTGCCGTCGCAGGTCGTCTACGATCTGTTGAACACGATCCTCGATCCGGCGGGTGTCCGCCAGGACCATCTCTTCATGAGTCGCACGACGAATGCTCGAGGCGAGGTCACCGGTGCCGAGTGGCACGACGCCAAGATCGGCAGGGACGTCGATGGCCGCTGGGTGTTTTTCCCGGATCCGATGGGCGCCACGGGGTCGTCCATGGTGAGCGCCATGCAGCACTACCGGGCGCGCCTCGAGGGGCGCCCCAGCCGTCTCCTGGCGTTGAACCTCATCGTCACGCCGGAGTACCTCCGCAGGGTGACCCGGGACGTCCCCGAGGCCAGCGTCTACGCGGTGCGCCTTGATCGCGGACTGTCACCCGGCGACGTGCTCGCTACGGTGCCTGGAAGGCGGTGGGACGAGGAAAAGGGGCTCAACGACGTGCAGTACATCGTTCCGGGTGCTGGCGGCCTCGGGGAAGTGCTGAACAACGCCTGGATCTGACGGCGCAGCTGGTCAGTAGAGGCGCCGCTCGGTGCGGCCTCTCCCACCACGATGGCGCGCGGCCAGCTCTTCGTAGTCGAGTTCGGTCGCGCGAGGCTCGCGCGGGTCGTGCGGGTCCGCGTCCTGGCGGATGATCGCCTTGCACATCTCCACCAGCGCTGGTTCGGCGCCCTGCGTGGCAGGTCCCGCAACGCTCGGTAACGCTCGCTCGAGCGAGGCACCCAGCGCTTCGGCCACGTGGCCCCGCTTCTGCAGATCGCCGTAGCTGCGCGAGAGCGCGCTGGCGTCGAAGCGGTGGCGGAGCACGAACTCCGTGGCCACGCGGAGGACGGCCTCGGGAGCCAGGTGGCGGTCACCGGCGAGGACGAAGGCGGCCTGCAGGTAGTTGTAGAACGGCACGAGCCTGGCCCCGTACGTCTCGAAGCGGCTCGGGCTGGTCTGCCGGTCCAGGTGGATCAGGATCCGGTGGCTCGTCGGTCCTCGCGCGAGGGCGCCGGCGGCCTCGAGGCATGTCTCAGCTTGGTCCCCATAGACGCGCCCCTTGCGCAGGATGCGTCGAAGGTCGTCCAGGCCCACACGTCCCTCGCAGACGTCCGCGAAGAGGGAGTAGATGAACGCATCGGCCTCTGCGTCGTCGCCGGCCAGCACCTCGGCGACCGACGGCGGCGTGGTCGCCCCGGTGGTGAGCCTACGCCGTGCCTGAAGGAGCGCCGCCAGCTTGTAGCCGAGCTGGTCCCGCAGAGCTCGGAGCCTCAGCCTGAAGAAGTTGGAGAGGTTCGGCTTGAGCGTGAGCTCGTCCCAGCGTACCCGGTCCAGCCGCAGCTTCTCCTCGAGTCGGCCACGCATCTGCCGCGGACTTCCGGACAGGATGTGAATGAATGCTCCCGATTCGCCCAGTTCGCGCAGCACCGCGGATGCCCCCGGGACCTCGCGCTTCTGGTCGGCCCGTTCGAACGCGGTGCGCAGCAGGTCGCGTGCGGTGTCGAACTCCGTCCGCAGGTACGTCTTGTCGAGATCCCAGCGCGCTACGAATCGTGTGGGTCGATCGGTGACCGGAGTCATCCCGTCACGGCCCACGCCTTGCGCGTGGTGCGAAGCGACGCGATGAGGTCGTGCGCGCCGCTTCGTCGGGCGACCTGAATCGCCTCGTCGATGAACGCGAAGGCTTCGTCCGCGCGGTGGCGCCCGTGCGCGACGTGCGCGAGCGCTTCCAGAACGCGTGCGCGATCGGTGCCGCTCGGCCCCGCCATGTCCAGGGCTTCTCGCAGAACGCCTTCGGCGTCGCTGAAGTTGCCCGCACGAGTCAGTGCGTCGCCCAGCTTGCGACTGAAGATGAGGACCGCGCGCAGCGGATCGTCCAGCTCGCCACGCGAGATCTCCTGCCGGGCGAGCTCGAGCCCCCTGCGAAGCGCCAGGATGGCCGTGGCGTTGTCGCCGCGTGCGAGTCCGCGGTCGGCAATCTGCTCGAGCAAGAGGAGCGCCTCGAACGCGTCCTGGGAGTAGAAGGAGTGGATCGCGCGTGCCTCGATGGGGGCGTTCACCTTCTCGAACGCGCGCACGGCCTTCGAGTGGAGGTCCTTCCTCACGCCAGCGGGCACCGCGGACAGCGCGATGTCACGAATGAGCGGGTGAGCGCTCGACACGACGTTGCCCGAGCGCACCACCATGCCGGCGTCCCCCAGGCGCGAGAAGGTCGCGTCGACGTCCACGGCGTCCGGCAGAATCGTGGACACCAGCTCGACGTCTACCTCGTCGCCGAGGACGGCGAGGGCCTGCAGCGCTCGGCGCGCGTCCGGTCCGAGCGAGCCCATCCGCTCTGCGATGAGGTCCGCGAGCCGCGGCGGGGCGTCCGAGCCCCCCTCCATGAAGAACCGCACGAGCTGATCCACGTAGAGCGGGAGAACCCCTCTCGCCGCGCCGTCCGTGGGCACGTGGAGCTTCTCGCCGGGGCGCGTGGCGGCGACCAGTCGCGACACGGTCGGGGGTGGGAGGCCGCCGAGGACGCGCGCCGCGTACTTCGAGCTCCACCCCGCCTCGAAGCCCGGCGCGTGCGCCCCTACCACCAGGACGCGCGCGTTCGCCGGCGGCTCGCCCAGCGCGTCCGCGAACGCCTCGCGGCTCGCGCCGTCGACGCGGTGGAGCTCGTCGATGGCCAGGACCACGAGGTTGTTGCCCGAGCGCTCCGTCGCGCGCACGAACGCCCACCTGAGCGCGTCCGCCATCCCCCGGCGGCGCTCCTCTGGCGTGCGGGTGTCGTCCTTGACCGGCGCGCTTCGGAAGGCCTCGACGAGGGCTCGGCGCGCGCCCGATTTCGCGTCCTTCCAGCGCTGCGACGTGGCGGCGCCGTTGCCGTCCAGGCCGGCGAGCCCCGACACCGCTCGCCGGACGGCGTGGTAGGCAACCTCCGCGTAGAACGGGTCCGGTCCCGTGGAAATGACGAGGTTTCCGTCGGCCTTGGCCCGGGCCAGGAACTCCTGCAGGAGGCGAGTCTTCCCCGAACCCGGTTCACCGACGATGCGGGCCGCGCCGACACCCTTCTCGACCTCCGCGCGCCGGTCCTCGAGCCATGCGATGTCCTCGTCTCGCCCGACGAACGGCAGCGGCAGGGACGGAGGCTCGGTCGCTTCGGGCATGACCGTGCGCAGCGGGAGGCGCGCGCCGCACTCGCCGCAGAACTTGCTCATCGGCACGATGACTTCGCATGCCGGGCACTGCGTAGACTGCATCGGCATCGACACCGGGGAAGCGGAGCTCGCCGACGCCGGTGCGCTGTCCGCCACCTTGATGGAATCCAGCGCGTCCTTCAGCGCGTCCGCGTACTCCAGGGCGTCCTGGTAGCGATGGGTGGCGTCCTTCTGCAGCGCCTTGTTGAGGACCCGCACGAGCGGTTCGGGGATGTCGCGCTCGGGCGCGATGTGGCGCGGGTCGGGCACCGGTACCGACAGGTGCATCATCACGACCTGGGTCGGGTTGTCCGACTCGAACGGAAGGCGTCCGGTCAAGAGCTGGAACAGGATGACGCCGACCGCGTAGACGTCGGTTCGGCCGTCCAGGGGGTCACCGCGCCCCTGCTCGGGCGCCATGTAGTCCGGGGTTCCACAGACGATCCCGGGGCTGGTCACTCCCGTGCCCTTGTCCTCGTACTTCAGCTTCGCGAGACCGAAGTCCACCACCTTCACCAGATCGCCACCGCGTCGCATGCGCTCGACGATGACGTTCTCCGGCTTCATGTCACGGTGAATGATCCCGATCTCGTGCGCGTCCGCGAGCGCCATGAGAACCTGGCGGAGAATCTCGACCACGCGCGCGAACGGCAGCGGGCCCTCCTCGTAGGCGACCAGCGCCAGATCCTTGCCGCGCAAGAACTCCATCACCAGGTACGGCTGCCCGTCCTTGGTCTTACCGAAGTCGATGACGCTGACGGAGTTGGGGTGGTTCAGCTGGCTCGCGGCGCGTGCCTCGGTCAGGAACCGGACCGAGGAGTTCTCGTCGGAGAGCAGGTGCGGGTGGATGATCTTCACCGCCACGGTCCGGCCGAGGACCCGCTGCTCGGCGCGGTACACCCGTCCCATGCCCCCGACCGAGATCAGGTCGAGAATGAGGTAGCCGCCCGGGAGGGTCTGCCCGACGAACTTGTCCTCGGATTGCGCGGGAATCGCACCGACGGGGAAGCCGCAACCGGGGCAGTACTGGTGCTCTTCCTCACAGAGCGTGCCGCACTGCGGGCAGGGGCGCATGGGGAGCGCCGAAGGTAGCAGATTTTTCCTCGGGCTCGGCGGGGCCCCGTCGATTCCACCGTCCTGGGAGCGCCGCCCGAGCTTTCTGGGCGGCCCCGGTGCCGGACCGCTTGGACCGTCGGCGCAGGGGCCGCTAGTCTCGGTCCGGTGACTGCTAGACCGGCTGGGCGGCTCGTTCCGCGGAGCGGGCGTCTTGCCCTGGGCGCGAGCCGGCGCGCCGTCGGCGCCGTCAGAGGAGCCACATCGTGAGCCCGCGCGTTCGTCTCGGCGATTTGCTCATCAAGGCCGGCATGATCACCCAGGCCCAGCTCGACGACGTCCTGGCGCTTCAATCTCGGGATGGGCGGCGCCTCGGGACACTCCTGGTCGAGGCCGGGCTGGTCACCGAGACGCAGGTCACGCAGATCCTGAGCCAGCAGCTCTCTGTCCCGTGGGTGTCGCTGTACCACATCGACTTCTCCCGGCAGCTCCTGAACCTCGTCCCTCACGAGGTCGCCGATCGGAACTGCCTGGTGCCGATCTTCGTTCGCCGCGTCCGCGGCCTCGGTGACTGTCTCTACGTGGCCATGGACGATCCCGGCAACGATCGCGCGCTCGCCGAGGTGCAGCAGCACTCGGGGCTCCCCGTCCGGTCCATGATCGCGCCGCCCTCGGACATCAGGAACGCCATCCACGCGTACTACGGCGGCGGCGAGACCGAGCAGGAGCATGGAGGTCCTGAGGTCGAGGTGACCGAGGGGACTCCGGAGCCTCATGACGACCTCGTCGTTGCCGGCGAACCCGCACGGTCCGTCGACGAGACGCCCGCCGAGGCGCCGTCGCTGGATCCCGTCGTCCCCGACGCGAGCCCGGCGGTGACCTCCGAAGGCACGGACGAGCCGGTCGTCGTCGTTCAGGAGAAGGCGCCGCCCAGCGTCGTACCCGCGCGCGAACCCAGCATGCCTCCGGGCAAGCGAGCGGGGAACGCGCGCTTCATCGAGTTGACGCTCCTCGACGGCACGACGGTGCGGTTGCCGGCCAAGACCACCAAGGCCGCACCCACCGCGGCGCGCCCCGGATCCGAAGAGCAGCTGACCGCGCGCGATCTGGTGGCAGCGCTCCGTGCCGTGTCGCATGGAGCCGACGCCTCCGAGATTCTGGGCGAAAACGTGCGCTGGGAGGCGATGTTCGCGGCGCTGCTCTCGCTCTTGCTGAAGAAACATCTGATCGCGGACTGGGAGTTCGTCGACGAGATCCGGAAGATTTGAAGGTGGGGAGCGCGCTCGCAGCCGAGATCAAGGCGAGGATGTTCGCCGCGATGAAGGCGGGCCGTACCGTCGAGAAGGAGATCCTGCGCGTTGCCCTCGGCGAAATCACCACGGAACAGGCGCGTGGCGGCGACGACGGTGACCCGCTCGTCGTCGCGGTGCTTCGCAAGCTGGTGAAGTCCAACGGCGAGTCGCTGCGCCTGTGCGAGTCCGGGGCGCAGCAGGCCGTGCTGCGTGAAGAGATCCAGATCCTCGAGGCATTCCTGCCCAGGTCGATGGCACTCGACGACATCGTCGTGGCGCTCGCGCCGGTGACCGACGCAATCCGTGCCGCTCGGAACGACGGCCAGGCGACCGGCGTTGCCATGAAGCACCTGGCGGGCGCCGGCGCCGCCGTCGAAGGAAAGGACGTCGCCGCGGCGGTGAAGCGCCTCAGGGCGTGAGCCCGGCGCTGCTCAGCGCACGGCTCCGGCGCTGCGAAGCAGGGCGATCTCGTCGGAGCTGAAGCCGGCCTCGCCGAGCACTTCGTTCGTGTGCTCGCCCGCCCTGGGGCCGAGCGCGGCGTCAACGTCGCGCGGCGTGACGGGAGTGCGGTACTGGTGGAGTTCCGTGCCGCCGGCGTTCACGGAGGTGAACACCCCGCGCGCACGCAGGTGCGGGTCATCGAGCAACTCCTCGGGGCGGAGGACGGGCTCGAGCATGCAGTCGTGCTCCTCCGCGATCTTCACCCACTCGGCACGCGTCTTCTTCGCGAACGCTTCGGCAAACCGCCGCCCGAGCGCGGCCTGGTGCGGACCCGGCATGACCGCGGACAGGTCGGCCTCGAGCTCAGCAGCGCGCAGGAACGCCATCAGGAACTTCGGTTCGAGGGCGCCGAGGGCCATCCACTCGCCGTCCGCCGTTCGGTAGGTCTGGTACGGGGCGATGCCTCCCGTCAGGTGCTCCCCGCCGCGCGCGGGTAGCTCCCCACCGAACAGGCGGGCGTAGGCGGAGGTGCCGAACGGGATCACGGACTCCGTCATCGAGATGTCGACGACCGAGCCCTTGCCCGTCAGCTCGCGCTGCCTCAGAGCCGCGAGGATGCCGATGACGCACCAGAGTCCGCCACCGACGTCGGCGACCTGATAGCCAGGGGGGAACGGCTGGCCGTCCCCCGGTCCCGTGAACCCGAGGAGGCCGCCCCGCGCCATGTAGTTGAGGTCGTGCCCCGCACGGTCCTTCAGTGGACCGGTCTGGCCGTACCCGGTGAGCGCACAAACGACCAGCCGAGGATTCGACGCGAGCAAAGAAGCGTGACCTATGCCCAGGCGGTCCAGCACACCGGGCCGGAACTGTTCGAACAGGACGTCGTAGCGGCTCACCAGGCGCCGGAATGCCTGAACACCCTCGGGCTTCTTCAGGTCGAGTAGCAGGCTGCGCTTGCCGCGGTTGAGCGTGTGGAAGAGCACGCCAGTTCCATCCTGCGCGATGGGCGGTGTGAGGCGGACGTAGTCGCCGGGGCCGGTGTCCTCGACCTTGTCGACGGTCGCGCCCAGGTCGGCCAGCACCAGGGACGCGAACGGCCCCGGAAGAAGCCGCGTCAGGTCGAGGACGCGAACGCCTTCGAGCGAGCGCATCAGCCCGGGCGCCTTCCGAGGGATGCGCGATGTGCTGCGACCCACGGGGACGTCGAGCCGACGCGCCTCGAGCCGAGCCCGTTGGAGTCCGACTCTCGAGCGCGATGCGCGGCCACCGCGATGGCCGCGGCGAACGTCGCGTGTTCCTGCGCCGTCACTCGTGTGCCGCCGAGCAGCCGATCGCGATGCCGATCGATGAACCCGGTGTCGTAGCGACCTTCGACGAACTCTGGATGCTCGAACAGCTGCTCGTGGAACGAGAGGTTGGTCCTGATCCCCGTGACGACGTACTCGGAGACGGCGCGGCGCATGCGCTCGACCGCGCGCGCTCGATTCGGCGCCCAGACGCACAGCTTCGAAACGAGAGGGTCGTAGTGGGGGCTGATGGTGCAGCCGGGGTACGCCCCGCCGTCGTCGCGGACACCAGGCCCGCTCGGTACGCGCAGGTCCCTGATGGTGCCAGGGCTGGGAAGGAATCCCGTTGCCGGATCCTCCGCGTAGACCCTGCACTCTATGGCGGCGCCGCGGCGCTGCACGGCGGCCTGGTCGAACCCCAGGGGCTCCCCTGCCGCCACACGGACCATCTCGCGCACGAGGTCGAAGCCCGTCACGAGCTCCGTGATGGGATGCTCGACCTGGAGGCGCGTGTTCATCTCGAGGAAGTAGAACTGCTTGTCCTCACCCAGGAGGAACTCGAACGTCCCCGCCGAGAAGTAGCCGACGGTCGCCGCGCCCTTCACCGCAACCTCGCCCATGCGCTGGACGATGGAGTCGTCGATGGCGGGGCAGGGCGTCTCCTCGACGACCTTCTGGTGGCGACGCTGAATCGAGCAATCCCGCTCGAACAGATGGACGAGATTGCCCTCCCGGTCGCCGAGCACCTGGATCTCGACGTGTCGCGGTCGAAGAATCGCTTTCTCGAGGTACACGGTCTCGTCCCCGAAGGCCTTCTTCGCCTCGCTCTGCGCGCGCTCGAGCGCCCCCGCCATGTCGCGCTCGTGCTCCACGAGGCGCATGCCCTTTCCGCCACCGCCGGCGCGCGCCTTGAGCATCACGGGATATCCGAGTTCCGACGCCGTCGCTCTCGCCTCGTCCACGCCGTTGGCCGGCCCGCCTGGGACGACGGGGACGTTGGCGGCAGACATCTTCTCGCGCGCGGCCGTCTTGAGGCCCAGGGCCCGCATGGCGCTGGCGGGAGGCCCGATGAAGGTCACGCCACTCGCCTCGCAGGCCTCGGGCAGCGAAGGGTTCTCCGAGAGAAAGCCGTAGCCCGGGTGAATCCCGTCGCATCCCGCCTTCTTGGCGACGTCGAGGATCTTGTCCACTCGGAGGTAACTCTCGGACGCCGCTGCAGGTCCGATGGGATACGCCTCGTCGGCCATCCGGACGTGGAGCGCGTCGCGATCGGGTTCGCTGTAGACGGCCACCGAGGGAATGCGCATCTCCCGCAACGTCCGCTCGATGCGGACGGCGATCTCCCCGCGATTCGCGATGAGGACTTTCTTCAGCATGGTCGTCGTCTCCGCGGCCGGGTCAGGCGGGGCCGAAGGCCGCTTCGGGGATGTCGAGAGGGCTCGTGTTGCGGCTGGCGATGATCGCCGCACTGCCCGGCACCGTCGCGACCGCGGTGAACGAGAAGTGCCGTGCGGCGTGGACCTTGCCCTCGTAGTACATCCAGTCAGGGTCCTTCTCGTCCAGGGCGTGTTGCGCCTCGTGAGCGATGACCGCGCCCTGGAGCAGGAGCCATCCCACGGTGGTTTCGGCGAGCATCAGGAGGAACCGGTTGGCGTTCAGCGGAACGCGGACCATCTCGCCTGCCTGGGCCCACGCCAGGAACTGCATCACCGTTTGGCCGACGGCCGCCTGTGCTGCCGCCAGCTTCTCGACGCTCGCGGCGAGCACGGGATGGTTGGCGTGCTCGTGGCAGAACGTCTGAATGTCGCTCAGCAGTGCCTGGATGTTGGCGCCGCCTCGCTGGTTCAGCTTGCGCCCCACGAGGTCCAGCGCCTGGATGTGGTTGGTTCCCTCGTAAATGCTGAAAATCTTGGCGTCCCGCGCGTACTGTTCCAGGGGCATCTCCGCCGTGTAGCCCACTCCACCGAGGACCTGGATACCCGTCTCGCAGATGGAGAAAGCCTGGTCGGACGAGTACGCCTTGATCAGGGGCGTCAGCAGCTCGACCTGTCCCATGTGATAGGCGATCTGGTCGGTGTCCTTGCCGTCCAGGGACGCGGCGCGATCGTGGTGTACCGCGGCCTTCACGATGAGACAGCGAATCCCCTCCACGCGTGCCTTCATGTCCAGCAGCATCCGGCGAACGTTGGGGTGCTCGATGATCGGCACACGCGGAGCGTCCGGGTCCTTCCACTGCTCGATGCTGGTCCCCTGCTTCCTCTCGCGCGCGTAGGCCAGCGCATTCAAGTAAGCCGTCGACGCGATGGCGAGCCCCTGGATGCCCACGCCGATCCGCGCGAAGTTCATCATCTGGAACATCTGGCGAATGCCCATGTGTTCCTCGGACCCCACCAGGAGTCCCCGGCAGCCGTCCTCGTCGCCGAAGTTCAGGACGGCGGTGCTCGAGCCCTTGATCCCCATCTTGTGCTCGATGGACACCACGGTGACGTCGTTCCTCTCGCCGACCGCGCCGTCGGGACCGACGCGGAACTTGGGAACGATGAACAGGCTCAGGCCCTTCGTCCCCGCGCGGGCTCCTTCGACGCGCGCCAGCACCATGTGCACGATGTTCTCGGTCAGATCCTGGTCTCCACCACTGATGAAGATCTTGGTCCCCTTGATCGAGTAGGTTCCGTCCTCGTTCCGTTTCGCCGACGTCTTGGCGGATCCGACGTCGGACCCGGCGTGGGGTTCGGTGAGGCACATCGTCCCGGCCCACTTGCCCGAGAACATGGCGCCGCAGAACGTCTGCTTCTGCTCGTCCGTCCCGAACGCGGCGATCAGCTCCGCGGCACCGATGGTCAAGCCGGGGTACATGTCGAACGCCGTGTTCGAGCCGGACGCCAGCTCGGTGCAGAGCGCCGAAACGACGTGGGGTGCGCCTTGCCCACCGAAGTCGGGGTCCACGGTCAGGCTCTTGAAGCCCGACTCGTAGAGCTTGGTCCAGGCTTCCTTGAAGCCCGCCGGCGTTCGCACCTGTCCGTTCTCGAGCACGCATCCCTGGTCGCCGACGGCGTTCAGCGGCCCGGTGACCTCCGTCGCGAACCGATGGACTTCGTCCAGGACGAGGTTCACTTCGTCTTCGCCCCACGCCGCGTAGGGCGGCTTGCCGAGCAGCTCCCCCAGCCTGAACTGCTCGAACAGCACGAAGCGAAGCTCTCTGAGGTCGGCCTTGTATCGGTTGATTGCCTGAGCCACGGACGGTCCTTTCGGTTTCTCTGGCCCCACCTCGGTCGAGTCGCGCTGCCTGGCCCGGGCTGCCCGTCGGCGCCGTTTCGACGGCGGGGCGGGGTCGGTTCGTCGGCCGGGGATCTCTGCCATCGAACGCGCGGCGCTGTCGACCGTTACGCGCCCGGCGGGCGTGCCTTTTCGAACGTCGGCGTCCTCTTCGGCCCCCTCACGGAGCTGCGCAGTACTCGTTGATCTCCCCGACGAGCGCGGATTCTGCGTCTTTCACCTGCTTCCAGCGTGCCTGCCCGGACTTCATCGTGGCCGGATCGAGCTTCCTCGCGCCGTCGGCCACCTCCTTGGCCGCGGCCGCGGCGTCGCGTGCCATGGCCTGGTACCTGCCTGCGCGGGCCCCCAGCTCCGGTACCGCCAGGTTCAGGGCGCCGACGTCCTGCGCCAGCTTCTCGTACATCGCGGCAAGCTCGTCGTAGCCCTTGGCGATGTCGTCGGTTTCGCCGTCGCGGTCGGGTGCTGCCTTCTCGATGGCCGCGAGCGAGGCGTTGGCCATGTCGATGAACCGGCGACACTCGTTCGTCTTCTCCATCTTCGCGCAGGAGGATACCGAAACCAGCGCAGCCGAGAGGCACAGCATCGAGGCGCCTGGTCGCATGGGCCTCGGGATCTAGCGTCGTTGGCGGTGGGGCGCCATGCAGCACATGCGCTCGCCGACGAAATCGCGCAGGCGGTCGCCGCGACCGACGCCCGATCTTCGTCCCACTCGCCCTTCGTGTGCCGGGGGCCAGCGGGTGCTGGTGCTCCGGCCTGGACGCCGGGCGGCATCGGTGGTGCCTCATCCCGGGCGCGGATTGGGCGCACGCAGCGGCGCGGCGCCGCCTCCCTTGCGGTGCCTCAGCACCGCAGGCACCGCCAGGAAGAAGGAAAGGCCTGCGTAGAACAGGCACGTGTACAGCACGTGGCCTTGGGCCTCCTCACCCGGGAAGAACGCGGGCACCATGAGCAGCGCGACGCCCACGTTGCGGATCGTCACCTCGATGGAGAGCGCGAGGTTGTCGTCGTCGTAGCACCCCAGCAGGCGGAGGCCCTGCAGGGTCGCGTTCACGAGGACCAGCCCGAACGAGATCAGGAGGATGGCAGGCATCCAGCCGTACTCCGCGAACTTCATGCGTCCACTACCGAGCGCCGCGACCGTGATGAGCACGATGAACAGAACGCTGGTTCGGATGGCCCACACGCTCAGCACCGGTGCTGCGCGCGGTGCCGCTCGCAGGAGAACCATGCCGGCCGACAGCGGGACCAGCAGGTAGGCGAAGATCTCGAAGATGATCCTCCTGGTGGGCAGCACGAAATGCTCCGGCAAGTGCGCGCCGGCGAGGAGCTCGAGAAGCAGCGGGATGCTCACGATGCACCCGAGCGTCGAGGCCGTGGTGACGGAGATGGACAACGGGACGTTTGCCTTGCCCAGGTAGGTCAGGAGGTTCGACCACGCGCCTCCTGGAACGACGGCGACCAGCAGGAGCCCCACGGCCCACCCCTTGGACAGCCCGAAGGCCGCGATGAACCCCACCGCGAGCGCGGGTACGAACACGAGCTGCAGGCCGAGCCCGAGCGCCAGACCGCGCGGATCTCGCGCGATGACGGCGAAGTCCTTCAAGGTCAGCGTCGCCCCCATGCCGACCATCGCGAGCACGAGCTGAATCGGGATGAGGAAACGCTCTGCGAACGTGTAGGCGGCGGTCACTGGCTTGCTCCGGGTCAGCGCCGTGCGCGCTTGACCAAACCCTTCGCGATCACGGTGGTGAGGATTTCGTTCGTCCCTTCGCCGATGGTCATCAGCGGTGCGTCGCGGTAGTACCGCTCCACGTCGAGGTCCGTCGTGAAGCCATAGGCCCCGTGGATGTGGATCGCCTCGAGGGAATGTCGGGCGGCGGCTCGCGAGGCGAAGAGCTTCGCCATGCTCGCCTCGAGATCGCAGCGCTCCCCGCGGTCCTTCTTCGCGGCTGCGTTCAGCACCAGGAGCCGCGCCGCCTCGAGGTCCGTTCCCATTTCGCAGAGCTTGGCTCCCACGAGTTGGTGCTCCCAGATGGGCTTGCCGAACGTCACGCGATCGGTGGCGTAGGCGATGGAGTCGTCGAACGCTGCTCGCAACATCCCGACGGCTCGGGCGGCGACGTTGATGCGCCCGAGCTCCAGCCCACCCATCACCTGAGCGAAACCGCGCCCCTCCTCTTCACCCAGCAAGCTCGTGGCGGGCACCGGGAAGTCCTCGAAGACTAGCTCTGACGTTGGGATACCGCGGTATCCCAGCTTCGGCACGTTGCGGCTCACGCGAAAACCCGTGTGCCCCTTCTCGACGATGAACCCGCTGATGGCGCGGTGAGGATCGTCGCCGTCCGGCGCCGTCTTGCACAGCAGGAAGAAGGCGTTGCCGTCGGAGTTCGTGATCCACATCTTGGACCCGTTGATCACGTACTCGTCGCCTCGACGCTCGGCCCGGCAGCGCATGGCGGCCACGTCCGAGCCGCCCGACGACTCCGACAGGGCGAGCCCCCCTCTGAGCTCCGCCCTGGCCATGCGGGGCAGCCACCGCGCCTTCTGCTGCGGGGTTCCGAAGCGCTCCACCGCGTGCGCCATGATCAGGTGCGTGTTCACCATTCCGGAGAGCGACATCCAGCAGGCTGCAATCTCCTGGATGGCGAGCACGTAGGTCGTCACGTCCCATCCGAGCCCGCCGTACTCCTCGGGAATGGTGGCTCCGAACAGTCCCAGCTCCTTGAACCCCTCGAGGGCTTCCGTGGGGTAGCTGTCGTCGTGGTCCCATCGCCGCACGTGAGGTCGGCACTCGCGCTCCAGGAACTTGCGAAGCGTCTCCACGATCGCTCGCTGCTCGTCCGTCGGCTCGAACATCGGGCGGCACTCTACACCGAGTCTCGTAGGGGCTGGGCCTCCGTGCTATGAGCGCCGCCCGTGCAGGACGACCGGGAGGAGATCGTCAGCGTCGCGGAGTTGTCGCGACGCCTGCAGCGCGCCGTCCAGCGCGTGACGGGGAAGGAGTGGGTGGAGGGCGAGCTCGCGGGCGTCAAGCATTCGCCGGCGGGTCACACCTACTTCCTCCTCAAGGACGAGCGGGAAGAGGCCGTCCTCGACTGCGTCATGTACCGGATGGAGGCAGCGCGCGCGCGTCGGTGGCTGGCCGACGGAGCGCGTGTCCAGGTGGTCGGTACGCCGATGATCTACGCGCCGCGCGGGAAGCTGCAGCTCCGCGTCGAGCGGCTGCGGCCGGCCGGGCGGGGCGCGCTCCTCGAGGCGCTCGAGCGGCTCAAGTCCAAGCTGGCGGATGAAGGCCTGTTCGAAGCGTCGCGAAAGCGGCGCCCACCGGCCGATCCGACGGTCGTCGGCGTGGTGACGAGCGCTGCAGGCGCGGCCTTCCACGACGTGTGCAAGGTCGCACTCGCCCGCGGTCGCGTTCGCATCGTCCTGGCGGACGCGCGCGTGCAGGGTGACGATGCCCCGATGTCGATCTGCAGGGCGCTCGCCCTCGTCCAGCGCCATCCGGACGTGGAAGTCGTCATCGTCGCTCGAGGAGGCGGCTCGGCGGAGGACCTGATGGCGTTCAACGACGAGGCAGTCGTGCGCGCCGTCGCGTCCTGTCGCGTCCCCGTCGTCAGCGGCGTGGGACACGAGACCGACACGTCCCTCACCGATCTCGCCGCCGACGTGCGTGCGGCGACGCCATCTCAGGCGGCCGAGCTCGCCGTTCCGGATCACTCGGCGCGCGAACGGGCGCTCGAGAAGCTGAACCAGCAGCTCGTTCGGGCGGTGCGCGCGCGCCTCAGAGACGACCGCGCGACGGTCGGGCGTGCGGTGGCCCTGCTCGGCGATCCGCGCTACGTGCTGATGAGCCAGCAACAGCACCTCGACGAGTTCGTCGGTCGCCTGTCCCGGCACGCCGAGCGTTCGACCGCTCGCCGCCGCGCCCGCGTCGATGCCCTGGCGAACCGCCTCGACGCGCGGCATCCCCGCGTCGTCCTCTCAGCCGAACGGGCTCGCCTGGATCAGTTCGCCAGACGGCTGACCCTCGGGCAGCGCGTCACCGTCCGCGGGGCGCGCGCCCGCCTCACCGAGCGGCGCTCGCGCCTCGAAGCGCTCTCCCCCGTGGCGATCCTGGGTCGCGGCTACGCCATCGTGACCTCTGCCGCCGGCTCTGCGCTTCGGCGCTCTCGCGATGCCGTGCTCGACCAGCGCCTGTCCGTCCGCCTGCACGAGGGCCGCATCGAGGCCCTCGTCACCGCGGTCCATGAGGACGAAGAGTGAGCCTTCGGCGCTTCGTCCTCGTCGGGCATCCGGTGGCGCACTCCGTCTCGCCCGCCATGCACGCCGCTGCGTACCGGGAACTCGGCGTCGACGCCCGCTACGAAACGCTGGACGTCCCCGACGAGGCGGCGCTGCGGCGTGTCGTGGAAGCCCTGCGCTCGGGCGATCTCGCGGGCGCGAACGTGACGGTCCCCTGGAAGCGCGTCGCGTGCGCCCTGGCGGACGACGTGGACGAGTCCGCCCTGGCGACGCGCGCTGCCAACGTGCTCGCGACGGTGGGGGGGCGTGTCGTGGCGTTCAACACCGACGTCGCGGCGCTGGCGGACGAGCTGTGCGCGGCCGAATTCGAGGGTGAAGCCCTCGTGCTCGGCGCAGGCGGCGCCGGCCTCGCTGCGGTGGCCGCGTGCTCCGCGGCGGGAGCGTTGCGGATCGCGGTGGCGACCCGGAGTCTCGCGCCGGGGGCCGCGTCCGAAGCGTCGCGCGCGCTCACTTCCCTCGGTGCGGTGATCGCGCGGTGGCCCGAGCCCGGGGACGTCGTGGACGTCGACACGGCGAACCTTCGCCTGGTCGTTCAGGCGACGAGCGCAGGCATGCTCGGTGGAGCGCCAGGTGAGGACGTGGCCCGTGTCGTCCCGTGGGCGCGCCTCGATCGCGCTACGCTCGGCATGGACCTCGTCTACAATCCCCCCCTCACGCCGTTCCTGCAGGCCGCCGTCGCCCGAGGATTGCGCACCGTCGGTGGCGTCGGGATGCTGGTCGGGCAAGCTGCTCGCGCCATCGAGATCTGGCTCGGAGCTTCTCCCAGCGTGCTCACTCTGCGCGGCGCGGCCGAGGCCGCGCTCGCACCCGCCACGGAAGCAGGCAATCCGTGATGTCCACACCGGCCGCGCCGGACGTCGCCTCGTGGCCGTGGCCCTTCGTGCGCACTGCGGGCGAGCTCGGGCCCGCCTCGGTCGAGTGGCTGCACGGCAACGGCGCCGGCGCCTACTCGATGAGCACCGTGGCGATGATGCACACGCGCCGGGAGCACGGCCTGCTGGTGGCCGCCCTCTCGCCTCCGGTCGGGCGCACGGTAATCTTGAGCCACGCCGAAGCGACCCTGGAGGTGCGTGGGCGCAAGCACCGCCTGGCGACGCACCAGTTTCCCGGGCTGGCGCCCACTCCGGGCTATCGAGAGCTCGAAGCGTTCGCGCAGGATCCGATTCCTACGTGGACCTATCGGATCGCGAAGCGCCGTTTCGTCCGGACCGTGGCCATCGTCCCGGGGCGGAACGCCGTGGTCCTCGGGTTCACCTGGCACGGAAGGCGGACGGCGCTGCTCACGGTTCGCCCCCTGCTCGCGGTTCGGCCGCTCCATCGCCTGGTTCGCGAGCACGGCGCCATCCTGCAAACCGTGGGGCTGCGGGCCGGCGTCGTTCAGATCCAGCCCGTGGCGGAACTCCCCCCCGTGCTCTTCTCCCACACGGGCATCTTCGTGGGCTCGCCCGATTGGTGGCGTCGGTTCGAGTATGCCGAGGACGGTGCGCTGGGCCTGGACCACCTCGAGGACCTGTGGACCCCAGGGACCATCGAGTTGCGCCTCGTGCCGAACGAGACCGTTCGCGTCATCTGCGCCCTGGGGGAGCTGCCGGAAGGCACCGCGGAGGAGCACGAGCGAGCGTCACGAGAACGAGCACTCGGTTTCGACGTGGGAGAAGCGCATGGCAAGACCGTGCGTCTTCTGTCCCTCTCGGCGGCGCCCTACTGCGCGGACCGATGCGACAAGCCCGCCATCATCGCGGGATATCCGTTCTGGGACGTCCACGTTCGAGACCTGCTGATCTCGCTGCCCGGTCTGTTCCTTGCGCGGGGGGACCTCTCGGGTGCGCGTCGGGTCCTTGCGCACGTTTGTGACAGCGTCCTCGACGGTCAGCTCCCGCGGCGTCTCGACAGCAAGGGCAAGACGCCGTTCGGCGGTGACCAGGACCTGTGGTTCATGGAGGCGGCGCGACAGTTCATGTCCGCAGCCGGGGCCGACGACGAGCTCGTTCGCGGCAAGCTGTTTTCGGCCACGGTCGCCATCTTCGAACGCGTTCTTTCTGGGACGCCCACGGAGCTTGGGGTCGGCGATGGCGGTCTGGTGTTCAACGAGTCTCGCGAGGTGCCCGGAACCTGGATGAACGCGCGCACCGACGACGGGCTCGCGACGCCACGGTGCGGTGCTCCCGTCGAGTTTCAGGCGCTGTGGGCGGTCGGCTGCGCCCTCGTTCTGGAGCTGGCGACCGCTCGCGAGCACGTCGGGCTGGCCGATCGCGCGAGGAGCGCGCTCTCCGCCGTCACGTCGGAGTTCCGGAAGACCTTCTGGTGCAACGAGACGAAGTATCCCTTCGACGTCGTGTCGGCGGATGCCGGAGTCGGTGCCGATGCATCGGTGCGTCCAAACGCACTCATGGCGCTCGCGCTCGCTCCGGCGCTCTTCGAGCGGTGGCAAGCCGATGCCATCCTGCGCCGTGTCGAGCGGGACCTGCTGACGCCGCGCGGCCTGCGGACGCTTCCCCCGGACGATCCGCGGTACTCCAGCTTCCCCGAAGGTGGTCCCAACGGGTGGGAGGCGAGTGCGCATCAGGGGCCAGCGTGGACGTTCCTCCTCGGCTTCTACGCCCGTGCGAAGGTTCACTCGGCTCCGTCGGACGACGAGGTGCGGATGGAGCTCACGCGACTCTTGAGCCAAGCGGCCTCGGGCGAAGGCGCTCGCGTGCTCGGTCAGGTGGGGCAGCTCGCCGACGGCGACCCCCCGCACAAGTGGCGTGGGTGTCCGGCGCAGGCCTTCAGCGTGGCGGAAATTCTGCGGGCCCTGGTTCAGGATCTGGGCGCGTGAGCCCTTCGCGATAGCATTCGGTCTCGCCCCGTGGACTCCAGAGACATCAGCGCGTTCGGGTACCGGCGAATCGTACTGCTGCTGGTCTCGCTCGTCGTCGTTCCGACGGCGCTCTCCCTCGTCGTTGGACTGGTCCTGCTCTTTCTGGGCGAAGCGCAGCTCAACCTGCTCCTCGGGCTCCTCGTCCTGGCCTTCAGCGGCGCAGCCGTGACGGGTGTCATTCTGGTCTGGGTTTTCGTACGTCGCGAGGCGAACCTCTCGCAGCTACAGGCGGACTTCGTCTCGAAGGTCTCGCACGAATTGCGTACGCCGCTCACGTCGATTCGGATGTTCGCGGAGACCCTCCAGATGCGACGTGGTGACCCGCACGCCGAGGAGCAGTGCATCCAGGGGCTGAGTCGCGAGAGTGGTCGGCTGCAAGCGCTCATCGATCGCCTGCTCGACTGGGGACGAATGGAAAGCGGCCGTCGCGAGTACGACATGCGCCGGACCGCGGTGCGTGACGTCGTCGAGACCGCGGCGCAGGACTTCGAGGCGGAGCGAGCGCGAGCCAACGCCGAGCTTCGGCTCGACATCCCCGATGGCCTTCCTCTCATCGACGCGGATCGCGCGGCCATGGCGGACGCGCTCGTGAATCTCCTTTCGAACGCCCAGAAGTACGGCGGCGACCCGCCGAGGATTCGCGTTTCGGCCTTCGCCCACGAGCGAAACGTCCACCTCTCGGTGCACGACAACGGTCGTGGCGTCCCGAAGTCCGAGCGAAAACGCATCTTCTACAAGTTCTACCGCGTGGACGATCGCCTCTCACGCGAACGTGAGGGTTCGGGGCTGGGCCTCGCCATCGTGAAGCACGTCGTCAAGGCGCACCGCGGCCGTGTCGACGTCGCGAGCTCTGCGGACGGAGGCAGCACGTTCACGCTCGTGCTGCCGAGCGCGGGTCGGGAGTCGGGGGGTGTCGCATGACCGGCGATTCGCTGGCCAAGCACATCGTGGTGGTCGAGGACGACGACAGCATCGTCCTCGGGCTGAAGATGAACCTCGAGGCCGATGGATACCGTGTGACGGTCGCCGCGGATGGGCAGGCCGGTCTCGCGGCGGCGAGTGAGCCCGACGTCGACCTCGTCGTTCTCGACGTGATGCTCCCCCTCGTCAACGGATTCGAGGTCCTTCGCGAGCTCCGGACGCGCGGTGCGCAGGTGCCGGTCATCATGTTGAGCGCGCGCGGCGCGGAACTGGACAAGGTGATGGGGCTCGAACTCGGCGCCGAGGACTACGTCACCAAGCCCTTCGGACTCGCCGAGTTTCTCGCCAGGGTGAAGGCGGTGCTCCGCCGCGACGCCATCGCGCGGCCGTCGCCGAGTCAGGCTACCGTATTCGGTGACGTCGAGATCGAGCCGGCGACCCGTCGCGTCACTCGAGCCGGTGCAGACGTCGAGCTGACTCCCACCGAGTTCGACGTGCTCTGGTGCCTCGTGGAGGCGGGGGGCCGGGTCCTGTCGCGCGAGCAGATCCGATCGAGGGTCTGGGGTCCCAACCACCACGGCACTCTCCGGACCATCGACAACTTCCTTCTGCAGCTCCGGACCAAGCTCGAGGGGGATCCGACGGACCCCGCGCACCTGATCACCGTTCGCGGCGTCGGATATCGCTTTCAGGGGTAGACCCTCAAGGCTTCGAAAATAATCGGAAACATGGGATCCAGGGTCGCCGTGCTACAACCCGCCCGCGCCCGTGGACCAGAACCTTCTGCGCTCCTACTTCGCGACCGTCTACGAGATGCCGACGGAGTCGGGGCTCGTGCGCGCGAGCCTGGACGGCGAGATCGTCAAGGACGTTGCCGCACTGCCGTCGCTGCTGAGGGAGCGCTTCGCCGTGCTCACGGCGTACAATCCCCGGTCGATGCTGCTTCCCCGCCGGGTGAACGACGCCCGGCATCAGGTGCTGCGCGAGCTTCTCGTGCTCGGATGCTATCGTGTGGAGCATTGCGTGGGGTTCGACGACGAGCCCGAAGGCGTCTGGCGCGAGCCGGCCTGGTTGGCGCACGGCATTGCCCGGGAGGAGGCGCTCCTCTTCGGACGAGCGTTTCGCCAGAACACGATCATCTACTGCCAGAACGCGCGCCCCGAGCTCATCGTGACCGACCCCACATGCGACGAGGTCGGGCGCACCTACCAGGGCAACTGGCGGATCAGAACCTGAGCCGCACACCCAGCGAGACGAGGATGGAATGAGGAGTCAGTTCGACGACGATGGCATGCGGCCCGACGTGGGGGAGGTGGTCGGACAGGTGTCAGCCGCCTTCCGTCGGAACTTCCGGCGCTCGGGGCCCATCATCCTGCTGGTAGTCGTGGCCCTGCTGCTCGTGACGGGCTTCTACAAGGTGGACCCGGGCGAGATCGCCGTGGTTCGCACGTTCGGCAAGGAGACGGGCAAGAAGCAGCCGGGGCTGCACTACCGCATCCCATTCGCTCAGAAGGTCGACATCGAGAACGTGGAGCAGATTCGCCGGATCGAGGTGGGCACTCGTGGGGAGGAGCGTGTCCCCCACGAGGCGCTGATGCTCACGGGCGACGAGAACATCGTCGAAGCGCACATGATCGTCCAGTACCGCATCGTGGAGCCGACGAAGGCGCTCTTCCGTCTCCGGGATCCGGAGGAGACGCTTCGTGCCACCGCGGAAGTCGCGCTGCGCAGCATGGTGGGTCGAACGAGCATCGACGACGTGCTGAAGGGTGAAGGACGCGAGAAGACGCAGCGCGACACGATGACGTGGCTGCAGAAGCTCATGGACGAGTACGACAGCGGCCTTCAGGTCACCGAGGTGAAGCTCCAGGCCGTGGACGCTCCCGACGAGGTGAAAGATGCGTTCCACGACGTCGTTCGTGCGCGCGAGGAGAAGGAGAAGCTCATCAACCAAGCCCGAGGATACGAGGCCGACAAGATTCCGCGTGCCCGTGGCGAGGCGCGCAAGCACATTCGCGAGGCCGAGGCCTACAAGGAACAGCGAGTTCTCCGCGCGCAGGGCGATGCCGAGAAGTTCACGACCGTCTATGCCGAGTACAAGAAGGCGCCCAAGGTGACGCGCGACCGGCTGTACCTCGAGACCATGGAGCGCCTGTACGGGAAGATCGACAACAAGATCATCGTCGATGGTGCCATCGCCAAGGGCGCGCTCCCCGTCCTGCCCCTCGGCGGTGCCGCCGTGGGCGCGCTGGCCGGGGGAGGGAAGCAGCCATGAAGCCGCAGTACCTCTTCGCCATCGCCATCGCGGTGCTCGCGCTGATCCAGAGCGTCTTCGTCGTGGACGAGACGGAACTGGCCATCGTGACGGAGTTCGGGAAGTTCAAGCGGTCCATCACGACGCCGGGCCTGAACTTCAAGACGCCGTTCGTGCAGCAGGTGGACAAGATGGAGCGTCGAATCCTCGGGACCGACACGCCTCCGGACGAGTACCTGACGCTCGACAAGAAGCGCATCCTCGCCGACCCCATCACGCGATGGCGGATCGAGGACCCCCTGAAGTTCTACATCACCATGCGGGACGAGATAGGTGCGAAGCGTCGCGTGGACGACATCGTGAAGTCGGAGCTGCGCAGGGAGCTTGCCAGTCGCGACTTCGCCGACATCGTCGGCAACGCGCGAGATCCGATGATGAAGCTCATCACGGAGCGCTCTCGCGACCAGACGCGTGAGTTCGGCGTGATGATCGTCGATGTGCGCATCAAGCGGGCGGACCTGCCGAAGCAGGTCCAGGAGAGCGTCTTCGCTCGCATGCGTGCAGAGCGCGAGCGCGAGGCCAAGCGCTACCGATCCGAGGGCGAGGAGGAGGCCGCGAAGATCCGCGCCGACAGCGACAAGGAGAAGACGATCATCCTCGCCAGGGCCTACGAGGAGTCGCAGAAGCTGCGCGGCGAGGGCGACGCGGTCAGCACGAAGATCTACGCCGAGGCTTTCGGCGCGGACGAAGAGTTCTACACGTTCTTGCGCAGCCTGGAGACCTACGAGGCCAGCGTGGGGCCGGGATCGACCGTGGTGCTGTCGACCGGGTCGGACCTCTTCAAGTACCTGACCTCTCCCCGGCGCTGAGGCCTCTCGTGTTAGGCTCCGGTGGCGTGAGGCTACCCTTCGTCGCCGGGGCTGGTTCCGTCCTGCTGGTCGCGCTCGCGCTGGGCACGGGAGGGGTCGTCGCGGACGAGGTGGGGCTGCGTCTGGGTGCGGAGCTCGCCTCCGCGACGGCTGGCTGGCTCGAACCGTTCGCGCGCGACGATGGCTCGAAGCTCGGAGTCGACCCCGCCAGTGTTCTCACCGCGGAGTCGGAAGGCGACGATGCGGAGGCGCCGCGTTCACTGGTGGGAGGCGCGGGCGCGGGACAGCGCCACGATGCGAGCCAGCGCCCACCTGCGCGACCCCGCGGCCTGCGCGTCCGCGCATCGACGGTGCTCGCACTGGCCAGCGCGGGCGTCCGTCCCTCGGGTTCCTTCGTCCCCGCGGAGAGCTCCCGTCCGGCGGGGCTCGTGCTCTCGGGCGTCAGCGGGCTCGGAGTGGGACTCGTGGACGGCGACGTGCTCACTCACGCCGCCGGGCAGCCGGTGAGGTCTTCGGGTCAGGTCGTGGGGCTGGTGCTCGGCGCTCGCGCCCACGGCGCGGCGGAGATCGGCGGGACGTTCTGGCGCCGGGGTGAGCGGTGGCAGCTCGTCGTCGAACAACCCTACCCGACGCGCCGCGCGGCCGAGGGTGCGCCCGCGGGCGAGCGGGTCGCCCGAGAGTTCTCTGCGCCCCTACGCCGCGCGCTGTGACCAACGTCCTGAAGTCGTCCGGTGATCTGCAGCCGTTCGACGAGGCGAAGCTCCGACGCTCGCTCGAGCGCGCCGGAGCCGGCCCAGACGACGTCGTGCGCGTGGTGGGGGTCGTGCGCACGCGGCTCCGCGAAGGCATGCCGACGAAGGAGCTCTACCGAACCGCGTTCCGGGCGCTCCGCGGCGGACGCAAGGGTGCTGCCGCTCGGTACTCGCTGAAGCGAGCCGTCCTCGACCTGGGGCCGACGGGCCATCCCTTCGAGCGAATGATGGGCGCCGTCATCGCGACCCGCGGCTACTCGGTGGCGGTCGGGGTCGAACTGCAGGGGCGTCTCGTCCGGCACGAAGTGGACGTCGTGGCGGAGAAGGACGAGCACCGCGTCCTCGTGGAGTGCAAGCACCACAGCTCGCTCGCGCGCAAGTGCGACCTGAAAGTCGCGCTCTACGTGCACGCGCGTGCGCTCGACCTCCTGGTCTCGATCCCCCGGGACGATGCGGAGTTCTGGCTCGTGACCAACACGCGGTTCACGACCGAGGCCGCCCGGTACGGCGACGGCGTCGGCCTGCGCCTGGTGTCGTGGGACCACCCGCCGGGCCGGAGCTTACCGACGCTCATCGAGGAGGCCGGCGTCCACCCGCTGACGTGCCTCTCGTCCCTGAAGAACCGCCAGAAGCAGCGCCTGCTCGACCGAGGGCTCGTGCTGGCGCGGGACCTCGACCACTCTGACGGCGCGCTCGACGATGCGGGCGTGCGCGGAGGACAGGCGGAGCGCGTTCGGGCCGAGCTCGAGGGCCTCCGCGTGCGCTCGGGTTCCGGCGACTCCTGACGGCGGCGGCCGGTGTCGCGTCAGCCGGATCGCGCCGTCGGCCGGAACGGTTGCAAGAAGCTGACGAGTCCGCCGGGGTTGCGCGTCGAGATCCACAGGCGGCCCTGGCCCGTGAAGTGGCACACCAACCCCTCGCCGGAGAAGAAGAGACTCTTGAGACCTCCGACCCTCGTGACGGAGTACTGCAGGCCTGCGGTGAACCCGACGACGTGGCTCGTGTCGCAGATGTAACCGGCAGGCCCCACGTCAATCGCGTGAATCCCCCCGTACGCGGCGAAGAACAGCGGGCCCTGCCCCTGCGCCATGAGCAGGAAGAGGCCGGCCCCGCTGAAGAAGCCCCGGGCCCCTTGCCACTTCGTGTCGAGCGACACGGTCGCCGCGCTCGCGAGGAAGGCGCCGGACGCGAGGAACAGCGGAGCGCGTCCGTCGAGGTGTACGACCTCGACATCGCCTTCCGCGCCCGGTGCCACCCACAATGTCTGTCCCGGTGCGGTCGCAGTGAACGTGTTCTGGAACACGCTCTCTCCGCCGAGCATCTTGCGTTTCGCCGCCGCCAGGATGCCGCCCTGAATCTGGGTCTGCATGGTCATGGCCGAGTCCCGGGCGAGCATGGCCGCAGACTCGACCAGGAGCTGCTCACCTGGCTGCTCGAACGTGATCCTGACGGCCGCGAAGTCCGGCTTCTGCATGATCTGGTGCTGCATGGTCAGCCCTCCCTCGCCGGAAGCAGCTTCCCGACGACTTCGCCGTAGCTCACGGGGTTGCGCGACTGGATCCAGATGCGGCCCTGCCCGGTGAAGTGGCACACGAGGCCCTCGCCGGAGAAGAACGACGCGATCCAGCCGCTTCCGCTCTTGCCTACCGAGTACGCGAGGGTCGCATCCCACGCGACGAGGTGCCCCGTGTCCACGACGAGGCTCCCGTCGCACACGATCTCCTGGATGCCGCCGAACGCGCCGAGCACGAGCTGCCCATGTCCCGTGGCCTGCAGCACGAACACGCCCTCGCCCGCGAAGAAGCTCCGGAACCCGCCGACCTTCGTGTCGATGCTCACCGTGGGTGACGAGGCGACGAAGGACGAGCCCTGTACGAAGTATCCCTGTGGGGTCATCTCGAGGACGACCATGTCGCCGCAGAGGGCGTGGGCCAGCAGGACCTCTCCGGGGGCGCCCCCCGCGGTGAACGTGTTGCGGAAGAACGACTCTCCTCCGAACATGCGCTTGAGGCCGCTCATGAGGCCGCCCGACTGCGTTTCCATGGCCACGTTCGTGCTCATACCCACCATCGCTCCGCTCTCGGCGAGCACGGATTCGTTCGGCGCGAGCGCGACGCGGGCCAGGGAGTGCGCGGGGCGGTAGAGGACTTCGATCTGCACGGTGCCTCGGTCAGGGAAGGAGGGGTGAGAGCCAGCCGACCAGCGAGCTCGTGTTCCTGGTCTGGATCCAGATACGCCCGCGACCCCGGAACTCGCACACCAGACCCTCGCCGGAGGCAGCGAAGCCCATGAGGCCGCCCCCCGCGGACTTGATGGCGAACGTGAGGTTGCCCTCGTAGCCGACGAGGTGGCCGTTGTCGACGATGTACGTCCCGTCGATGTCGATCGCCTCGATGCCGCCGTAGCTCGAGAACCACAAGTCTCCGTAGCCGGACGCCTCGAGGAAGAACGCGCCTTCCTTGGCGAGCAGCCCACTGAGGCCACCGAAGCGCAGTCCGAGATCCACAGCACCGGCGTGGGCGACGTAGGCGCCGGCCGAAAGAACCAGAGTCTCACCGCTCAGGCGCCGGTACGTGATGGGGCCGGAGAGCGCCGGGGCCAGCCAGACGCTCCCTCCTTGCGGCGCCGCGAAGTGGTTGACGAAGAACGTCTCTCCGCCGACGAGCTTGCGCACGAGGGCGATCAGGAGCGCCCAGAGCATCGCGAAGAAGCCGCCTCCGCGGCGCGCGTTCAGCTTCACCTCCATGCTCACGCTCTGATGTCGGGCCACCATCGCTCCCGCTTCGGCCACGACGGTTTGACCCGGCGCGAGGTCCACCCGGAGCATCGCGAAGGACGGACCGTGGGTGATGGCGTGGGCGATGCCGCCGCTCGGTGCGGCGTTGGTCTGGGTCGAACCGGCTTGCACGGGGTGTCCTTGGGGGTGGGGGCGTCGTCGGTTCGTCGGCCATAGTCGTACTGCGGAGCCTCGACAACACCGCCCGTCCCGCAGACGGGCCCACGGCGTCTTCAGGCGCGCACGACGCTGCGACGCGCGCGACGCACCACCCGATTCACGTAGCCTTCGACCACGCGGGGGACCAGGCGGTGGGCCAGGACGACCGCGCTCGCCGAGGCCCCCGGGACGATGACCGCGGTCCGGCGCCGCATTCCCACGAGCAGCGCGTCGACGACCTGCTCCGGGTCGAGTACCCCCGCCGAGCCGCTCAGCGCTTCGGTCTCCTTCGGCTTGTTCGCCGCTTCGCGGGCGAGCATCGGCGTATCCGTGTCGGGAGGGCACAAGAGGGACACGCCGACGCCTCGAGGGTGCAGTTCGCTCCGAAGGGCTTCGGTGAACCCCGTGACGGCGTACTTCGAGCCGGAGTACGCGGTGAAGCCGAAGACGCCCATCAGGCCCGCAACGGAGGAGACGTTGACGATGTAGCCGTCGCCGGTCTCCAGCAAGTGCGGCAGCGCGAGCTTCACGACGTAGACCGTGCCCAGGTAGTTCACGCGCACGAGGCGCTCGAAGTCGTCGATGGGGATCTCCTCGACGTAACCTGGTCGCGAGACTCCTGCGGAGTTGACCACGATGGTGGGTCGATGGCCGGCGTTCGCTAGGGCAGCGAAGAGGCGCTGGACGGCTTCGCGATCACCGACGTCGCAAGCGTGGGGCGTCACCTCCGCGCCCGTACGGGTCAGGTCGCGTGCCGCCAGTTCCAGGGCGCCGGCGCTGCGAGCGACGAGGTGCACGTGCGTGCCCAGGGCCGCGAAGCGCCGGGCGATGGCGAGCCCGATTCCGCTCGAGCCGCCGGTGACGAGCGCGTGTCGACCCGAGAACCAAAGGTCCTTCATGCTGGCCGTGTTGCACGGGAGTCGAGCGAAGGGAAGCGCTCTCGGCTCGTGTCAGGTGCGCCCCCACTCCGCAGGGATGGGATTGTAGGCGGCATCCGCGGGCGCGGGTTCCGTGTGGATCACGACGTCGGTCACGGCAGGGATCCCCGCCCGCACGGCGTCCATGGCGAGGTGTGTGACCCGATGAGCCATCACCACATCGAGGTGCGGTGCGATCTGCAGGTGGAGGTCCACGTGGATCGCCCCCGGGAACCCTCGCGCGCGGATCTTGTGACAGCTCGCGACGCCAGGAACCGCCAGGACGGCGCGAGCGATGGCGTCGCGGTTCACCGGTGCGGTGTCGGCGAGCCACGCGAGGTTGCTGCGGAGTACCCTGACCCCCGCCAGCGCGACGAACGCCGCGACGCCGAACGCCGCCACGACGTCGAGGATGGTCAAGCCGGCTGCGACGCCTGCCATGGCCGCCATCACGCTCAGCGTGACGAGCGCGTCCGAGCGCGTGTGCTCGGCGTCGCTGATCAAGAATGGGCTCCCGAGCCGTTCGCCCTGCCGGCGCTCCCACCTGGCCACGCCCAGGTTCACGACCAAAGTGACGCCGAGCACCGCGAACGCGCCGGACGTCACCCTCGGCACTTCGCCGCCGTGGAGCAGGCGGTCAATCGCCCCCCAGGTGACGTCTACGGCGAGGCCGAGCATCGACGCGCCCACGAGCACGGCGGCCATGAGCTCGATCCTGCGGTGTCCGTAGTGGTGGTCTTCGTCGGGCGGAGCCAGAGCGAAGCCGAGGGCGAGGAGCCCGACGACGTTGTTGGCGGAGTCGGTGAGCGAGTGGAACCCGTCCGCGCGGATCGCGAGTGCGTCGGCGAAGGTTCCGTACGTCACCTTCGCCGCGGCAACGGCGACGTTCAGTGCCAGCGTCCATGCGAGGACGCGGCGAGCGTCACCGCGGCGTCCTGGTGCGGGGGGCGCTGAACTCACGACACGACGGAGCGTAGCTCCGGCACGGCACGCGCGGGGACCCGGGAGGCCCGTGCTATGCTCCGGCGGTGTTCTCGAGAGCCACGCTGGCCTGTCTGGCACTCGCGGCGGCCTGCTCGTCGTCGGTGCGCGGCGCGGGGACCCGGGGCGATGGCGGAACGACGTGTGCGCCGGGGAGCACGCAGGCGTGCCTGGGCAGCGGACAGTGCGCCGGCGTCCAGCGCTGCGAGCCTGATGGACTGTCCTATGCGGCCTGCGAGTGCGCGGGGTCCGGCGGCGCCTCCGGCGATGCCGCCGGCGGATCGTCCGGCGCCCCGGTCGGAGGGGCAGCGGGTTCGGGCGGTGGCTCGGCGGGTGAGGACGCGGGCACGCCCGATGGCGCTGCCGGACGCGGCGGGTCCGCCGCGGGAGGTCCGACCGACGCCAGCGCGGGAGCCGCAGGTCTGGATGGAGCCGCGGGGAGCGATGGCGCGGCCTGTCCCGCGCCCGGCCCGGGCGTTTCGAGGTGGCCGGATTCGTCGCCCTCGTGTCTGGGCGACACCGCGCCGCCCTGCGCGAATGCCGGCGAGGACGGGAACCTCGAGGACAGCGCCGTCATGGTGCAGGTTGGCGGGGGGCTGGCGACGGACGGTGTGACGGGCCTCGTGTGGGAAACGGGTGTCTCCACGTTCAACCGCAGATGGGACGAAGCGGCTTCGTACTGCGCGGGCCTGGGGGTCGGTGGGCACCTCGACTGGCGCCTCCCGAGTCTGGTCGAGCTGTCGTCCATCGTGGACTACGGTCGTGAGAACCCCGCGTCCGTGAACCTCGGGGGAACCCCGGGCGCCTTCTACTGGTCGGGTGACGCCCACGATGGGGCCTCGAGCTGGGGCATCAACTTCAACACCGGCCTTGCCACGTGGTTCAGCAACTCGGTGCCCGGGTTGACGCGCGTCCGCTGCGTTCGAGGTTCTTCGACGGTGGGTTCGACCGCGGTTCGCACGACGTGCTCGCCGCCCACCGTCTACGACGCGACGACGAACCTCGAGTGGGAGCTGCAAGCCCCCGCGGGGGCCGTCACGTGGACGACGGCGATGGATCGTTGCGCCACCCTCGGTTCGACGTGGCGCCTCCCGACTCTCAAGGAACTCGTCACCATCGTCGACGTGACGCGAAACCCCGTGTACGTCGCGGCGTTCGCCGGCGAGCCGGGTAGCCGCTTCTGGTCGAGCACGCCCGTCCGTGGGACGGGAGCCTCGGCCTGGGTGCTCGACTTCGGCGTCGGCCTGATCACGAACGGCATCACCCCCCAGCAGGTGGTGGGGAGCACCCAGCGCCATCGATGCGTGCGCGCCCGGTGAGCCGCGTGCCCCCGCGTCACTCGAAGCGGGGAGTGTAGCCTCGCAGGCTCTTGTAGGGATCGGGCCACTCCAGATCGTACGCTTGTTCCGTCGCCGCGTGCCGCGCGAAGTAGGGGTCATAGAGGTGCGCGCGAGCGAGCACGCACAGGTCGGCCCGCCCCCCCGCGATGATGCCGTTCACGTCGCCATAGGAGGAGATGTTCCCGACGGTCATCGTCGGGACACCCGCCTCGAGACGGATGAGCTCGGAGAACGGAGTCTGGAAGAGGCGACCGTACACGGGCCGCTGCTCCGCGACGGTCTGTCCGGCGGACACGTCTACTATGTCGGCGCCGTGGGCGGCGAGCAGTCGAGAGAGAGCGACGGCGTCGTCGGGTGACGTCCCGCCTTTGGCCCAGTCCGTCGCGCTGATGCGAACGCTCAAGGGTCGCTCCGCCGGCCAGACGGCGCGAACGGCGTCCAGGACCTCGAGGGGGTAGCGCGCGCGGTTCTCGCGGGAGCCGCCGTACTCGTCGGTGCGGAGGTTGGTCAACGGAGAGACGAAGCTGCCCAGGAGGTAGCCGTGGGCGAAGTGGATCTCGAGCAAGTCGAACCCCGCCGCGACTGCGCGCTCGGTGGACGCCACGAAGTCGGCCTTCACCGCGTCCATGTCGAGGCGGTCCATCGCTTTCGGGGTCTGACTGCGGTCCGCGAAGTAGGGGAGTGCGGACGCCGAGAGGAGTGGCCAGTTGCCGGACTCCAGCGGCTCGGAATCGCCTTCCCACAGGCGCTTCGTCGATCCTTTCCGACCCGCGTGCGCCAGCTGCATGCCGATCTTCGCGCGGGTGTGGCGGTGCACGAAGTCCACGACGCGCTTCCACGCCCCGATGTGATCGTCACGGTACATGCCGGCGCACCCGGGGGAGATCCTCCCGTCCGCACTCACGTCGGTCATTTCCGTGATCACCAGGCCCGCGCCGCCGACCGCGCGACTGCCGAGATGCACCAGGTGCCAGTCGTCCACCCGACCGTCCTCGGCCGAGTACATGCACATGGGTGAGACGACCACTCGGTTGTCCAGAACCAGATCGCGCAGCTTGAACGGTGTGAACATCGGCGGAGTGGTTCGCGGGACCGGCCGCCCCGTCTGCTCGGCGGATCGGTCTGCGATCCACGCGTCCAGGGTGGCGACGAGCTTCGGATCGCGCAGCTTCAGGTTCGCGTGGTTCACCCGGAGGCTACGCGTCAGGAGGCTGAACTCCACCTGGATGGGTTCGAGCCGGAGGTACCGCTCGGTGTTCTCGAACCACTCGAGGCTCACCTGGGCCGCTCGCTGCAGGCTGGCCACGGCCGCCCGCCTCTCGACGTCGTAGGCCTGAAGCGCGGACGCCACGCTCTCACCACGGTCCAGCGCCCTCGCGAGGGCGATGGAATCCTCCATGGCGAGCTTGGTTCCCGAGCCGATCGAGAAATGGGCGGTGTGCGCCGAGTCGCCCAGCAGGACGACGTTCTGGTGACACCATCGCCGATTCTTGACGGTGGGGAAGCTGCGCCAGACCGAGCGATTCGCCAGGAGTCGGTGGCCTGCGAGCCTGGGGGCGAAGAGCCGCTCGCAGTAGGCGACGGTCTCGTCCTCGTTCGCCTGGTCCATGCCGGACGCTTTCCAGGTCTCCTCCCGGCACTCGACGATGAAGGTGGAGGTCTCCGCCTCGTATCGGTAAGCGTGGACGCGCCAGAGCCCGTGCTCGTTCTCGTCGAAGTAGAAGGTGAACGCCTCGAAGGGGAACGTGGTGCCGAGCCACACGAACCTGTTCGGTCGCCAGTCGAGCCGTGGCTCGAAGTGCGCCGCCAGGTCTTCGCGGGTCGCGCTGTTCACGCCGTCGGCGGCCACGACGACGTCCCAGTCGGCCACGTCGGCGACCCGAACCTCTCGCTCGTGCTCGATCCGGACGCCGAGCTCCGCGCACCGGGCTTCGAGGATCCCGAGGAGCTTCTTTCGGCTCATGCCGCTGAAGCCATGGCCGCTGGACCGCAGGACCCGTCCGCCGACGTGCGTCTCGATGTCGTCCCAGTGAAAGAAGCTCTCGCTGATGGCTTGGTGAGTCGGTGCGTCGGCGTCGCGCAGGTGATCGAGCGTCTGATCGCTGAACACGACGCCGAACCCGAACGTCTCTCCCGGGCGGTTGCGCTCGAAGACCACGACCTCTCGGCCGGGGTCGGCCTTCTTCGCCAGCAAGGCGAAGTAGAGGCCCGCGGGGCCGCCTCCGATGCACGCGATCCTCATGGTCATGCCGACCGAAGCTTGCCGCGATCGACCTTCCCGAGGTGGGTCCTCGGCAGAGTGGCCAGGAACGCCACCTCCCGCGGGGCCTTGTAGGGTTCGAGTCGCTCGCGGACCCATGCGCGGAGCTCGTCCCCGAGGCCCTCCGTGTCGCCGTCCGCGACCACGAACGCATGGGGCTTCGTGAGGCCGTCCTGGTCCGTCACGCCGACGACGGCGCACTCCTTCACGCGGGAGTGTTGCAGAAGGCAGTTCTCGACGTCGCTGGGTGCGAGCCATTTGCCGCCGACCTTCAGCATGTCGTCTCCGCGACCGTGGTACGTGATGTAGCCGTCCGCGTCGCGCGAGATCATGTCGCCGGACACGTACCACTCACCGCGAAACGCGGATTCGTTCTTCTCCTGGTGCTGCCAGTAGCCAATCGCTCGAGCTCCGCCGCGAACCCAGAGCCACCCTACTTCGCCTGGACCAACGTCTCGATCGTCGTCGTCGCGCACGCGGAGATCGAACCCCTCGACCACGCGCCCGAGCGTGCCGGGTTTCACGTCACCGAGTCGATTCGTGACGAAGACGTGCCACATCTCTGCGGTCCCGAGCCCGTCGAGGAGCTCGACGCCGAACGTCCGCTTCCACCGGTCGTAGAGCTCGACGGGGAGCGCCTCGCCGGCGCTCGTCGCGAGCCGGAGACAGGAGAGGTCCTGCTCGCCGCATCGGTCGTGGTTCACCATCTTGTTGATCATCGTCGGGACGTTGATCAGCACCGTGGGGCGATGCTTCGCGATCTGCTCGAAGAGCGCCTCGGCCGTGCAGCGCTCGGGAAACAAGATCGACGTCGCTCCCACCGAGAGCGGAAAGAACAGGTTCGAGCCGGTCGCGTAGCCGAAGTAGAGCTTCGGGACGCTCAGGGTGCGGTCCCCGCGCTTCATGCCGAGGACACGCTGTCCGTAGAGCACGGTCGTGGCGACGAAGGAGCGGTGCGACTGGATCACGCCCTTCGGGCGCCCGGTCGTACCTCCCGAGAACAGCCAGAGCGCCGCGTCGTCGCGATGCGAGTCGAAGAGATCGAGATCCTGTCGGGAGCCACCGGCCTCCCGCTCGAACGAAACGTGACTGCCCGCGTTGCCACCGACCACGACGATGCGCCGAAGGTGTCGCGCGCCCCTCGCGGCCTCCTCGAAGGCCGCGAGCTGCTCGGCGTGGACGATGGCGACCCTGGCGCGCGTGTAGTCGTAGAAGTAGGCGAGCTCGTCGGGCCTGAGCTGGCAGTTCACCATCACGCCGACCGCGCCGATCCCGATGGCTCCGAGCAGCGCGGCCGCGAACTCCGGGATGTCCGGCAGGCCGATGATCACCCGCTGCTCGGGCTCCACGCCGAGGTCACGCAGGAGGTGACCGAAGCGATGTGTGTCGGCGCGGAGGTCGTCGTACGTCGTGATCCCGTCACGGCCGAGGATGGCGGGCTCGGCGCCGAGGCCCTCGCGAATCCTGGCTTCGAGCAGCCAGTCGGCGAGGTTCAGCGCGGCAGGGACGTCACCCGGCGTCATGGGCCGGCGAGTATAGCCGCCGGCTCCACGCGGCGTCCCCCAGTAGCTACGGGCGGCAGTTACGGAACGGGGGCATCACCGTGCTGTCCTGGCACGTCGTGCCCGAGCCAGGGCAGTCCGACGTGTCGTGGCAGAACGGTAACCGATTCGCGCCCGAGCACTGGCCCGCCGGTCGGCACTCGACGACGTCGTACCACATGATGGTTGGGTTGAAGTCTCCGCAGCAGAGCTCGCCCGTGCCGCAGTCCTCCGGTCCGTCGCAGCTGACCTCGACGGTGCCGCAGCCGGGCCCGGTGCAAGTGCACGTCGTGCCGCAGTGGTCGTTGCCGGGTTCGATCACGCAGCAGATCTCCGCGCCGGTACACGTGTCCGGCACCGTGACGCCGCAGGCAATCTCGCGGCCGCCGCTCGACCCCGCTCCACCACCCGCGCCCGCCGTGCTGCCGCCGGTGCCGGCCGTCCCGCCACCTGCGCCCGCAGAGCCCGCCGCTCCTCCGGCGAAGCCGCCCGCGCCAGCCGTCGCGCCACCTGCGCCCGCGGAGCCTGCCGCGCCACCGACCGAGCCGGCATCGGCGCCCGCGGTACCGGCGGTACCGGCCCCGCCGGAGGCTCCACCGCTACCGCTGCTGCCGCCCACGCCGCCGCCGTCGCACTGGCAGGGCTCGAACCCCGTCCCGTCGCTTCGGCACACCTGGAACCCGTTGGGTCCGCCGGGACACGCACACACCGAGGCCGCATTCGGCATGCACAGGGCGCCGCCGTCGGCCCCGCCCGAGCCGCCGGAGCCGTCGTCGCCCTTGGAATCGTCGTCGCCACCGCAGCCCGCCGCCATCAGCGCCGCGCCCATGCCCAGGAGAAACCACCAGCTCGTTCGCATGGCCGGACGATGCGGCGCAGCTTCGGCTCCACGCCACCGAAAAGTCGACGGGCGACCGGCCGCGACTATCGGGCCGGAAACGTCCAGCGTCCTCGGAGCGCCGGAGGGTCCGGGGTCAGAGCCCGCACGCGCGCGCCATCAACCCGATGCTGGTGAGCGCGCCGGCCGGGTAAGCGGTGACGAAGTTGTAGCACATCTCGTCTTCCGTCCGTGGCCCGAAGGTCACCGGTCCGGGGTTCGGGTTCTGGAATCCGCAGGTCGTCGACAGTCGATCGCCAGGGTTCAGCACCGCGGGCGTGTCGTAGCCGAACTGGTAGTCGAAATCGAAATTCGGCACGTCGATGAGTGTTTCGACGCCACCGCCGGCGCGCAGGATTTCGGTCTTCATCGAGCGGCCGAGCTTGTGCATGTGGGGCCAGGAGCGAAGGATCGTGATCTGGCCCTGGAAGTTCGGCGTGCACGTGGACGCGGCCGTTCCGGGACCGTTGGGCGGGATGAAGATGAGCTCCGTACCGAGCCAGGACACCGTTGCCGTCTCCGGACGCAGGTCCTTGGTCGCGCACACCCTCGCGCCGCTGCGATCGGTCTGCGGCGAGCCCGTGGTGTTCGTGTAGTGGACCTCCAGGATGAGGTACGCGTTCGGTCCGTAGGGAAGCTCCATCCCGACGCCCGGTGGCATCTCGACGTCCGTTGCACCGGGTGCCCACCCCGCCAGGAGCACGGCGTCCGGGTGAACACCGGCGCAGACCCCGTGAGATCCGTCGGGAGTGGGCGTTGCCGACCCGTAGAGCAGCCAGTGATGGATGACGGCCTTGTTGTCGATGACGGTGTTGAACTTCAGCGCCTGGACGGGATCGTTCCAGGGCGCCTTGAAGTAGAAGCACTGGTAGACCTGCGCGCCCGGCGCGACGGGGAACGCCGAGGGATCAGCGGGCACGGGCTGCCCGTGCGCGACGAAGTCGATGGGCTCGCAGTCGTCCGAACCGACCGCGCCGGTGCCACCGTCCCCGGACGAGCCCGACGAGCCGCCGACGCCGCCCATGCCACCCCCGACACCGCCGACGCCGCCGGTGCCACCGCCGACGCCGCCCGCTCCGCCCATCCCGACGGGCGTGCAGGCGCTGCCGCCCTGCGGCGCGTAGCCGTCGATCCACGTCTCCAGCAGCCCCTTCTCACCCGGCGACAGCGAGCGTGGTGGAGGCGGCATGGGGTCGGCCGCGTCGTGGATGCGATGACGGATCCTCTGGTAGACGCGCTCGCTCGGGTTGCTCCGCGAGGCGCGCTGCAGGTCCTCCCAGGTCACCAAGGCCATCGGCGCGCCGTAAGCGGGCTCGGCGCCGTGGCACTCCGAGCACTGCGAGTCGAAGATGTCGGCGACCGCGCACGGCAGCGGCGTATTGCCGATGCTGCGATTGGACGGCGCCGCGCGACGCTCGGAGTCGAGGCTGCTGCTGGGGCCGCACGAGGCGGCCAGACCTACGAGGGCCACGAGCCCGATCTCGCGGGCACGAACCAGGGGGGCACGCGCCATGAACGGAGGATCGCGCGCCGGAAGTCCGGAGTAAACCGGACACCGTCGTCCGGCGACCGGCACCGACCGGTTCGGGGGCCGGCGTCGCCGCGGCGTGGGGCGTGATGGCTCAGCGCGGATCGGCACAGCAGCGGAATCCCACGCTGGCGAACGCCAGAGACCGCGCCATGCAGCCGGCGTGGACGGTGTCGCACCGCAGCGTGTTCTCGCTCGTTACCGGGCCGTAGGATCCGCCCCGCATCCGGCAGCAGTCGCTCGCTCCGTCGGCGGAGGAGCAGGAGTCTTCCCACTCCCAGGCGTTCCCGCTCATGTCGAAGAGCCCCGCGAACCCGCCGACGCAGCGCGACATGCCCAGCGCCTCGTGGGGGGCGCTCGCCGAGCACGCAGCCTCGTCGTAGACGTCACCATAGGCGAAGGCCCTGATCCCCCCCTCCGAGCAGGCGAAGAACCATTCGCTCCGCTCGGCGTCGTCGAAGGCGTCGAAGGGCAGGGCGCCGTCCCCTCTCCTGCCGCACAGGCGCTTGCCGGCCCACGAGCAGTACGCGTCGGCGTCGCACCAGTCCACGCACGTGACCGGAAAGGCGCCGCGAACGGCCGGATCGAACGTGGCGCTCGAGCAGTTGTTGTCGAAAGTGGACGGGTTCAGCGTCGAATCGAAGGCGCACGGAGCGCTTCGAGTGGGTGGGTCGTCCGCCGCCGCGGCCAGGAACGCCGCGTAGTCCGCCTGGGTGACCTCGTGGCGATCGATGCACACTGCGGCGCCTGCGTCCGCGGAGAGCTCGACGAGATCCGGGCCGGGCAGTCCGACCGGGCACCCGGACCCACGGCCCGCCCCGCCGGCGGCGCCGCCTTCGCCCGCTGCCGTTCCGCCCGCCGCCGCCGCGCCTGC
>CAZARU010000034.1:42894-63189 GCA_964487605.1 uncultured Polyangiaceae bacterium | reverse complement strand
GAGGCGACCGGCGACGTGGCGTTCCCGCGCGTTGCCGGTGCTCGGCGCAGGGCTGCCGTCGGCGCCCTTCGCGCCGTTCGCGCCCACGCCGCCCGAACCCGCCTCGAGGGTGGCGTTCGTGATCTCGAGGACGTCTCCCGTCTCGGAGACGTACACGGCGTAGCTGTTTCCTGCCGCGGTGGCCTGCGACGCGGCGCGGACGACGAAGCCGTCGAAGAGCGTCCGCGCGCCCAGGCTGAAGGCGTTCACCGCGGCCGGCTTCGCGCCGGTGGGCTGCTGGCCGATGATGATGGTCGTTCCGGCGCGCGGGTCGTGTCGCGAGAAGTCCGGCGAGTACCCCCCGAAGAGGCTCTCGCCGGAGGCGAGCGTCACCGACTCCTCGTACACGCCCTCGGCGACGTACACGTGATCGTGCTGCGAGGAGGCCGCGGCGAGATCCGCGCCCTTCTGGACCGTCCGCACGGGCTGCTCACGCGTCCCAGGGTTCGTGTCGCTGCCGGTCGTGGACACGAAGATGCCGCGGGGGATCTGGCCGTCGATGCCGTCGCAGTCCGCGTCGACGCCGTTGACGTCGGGCATGTCGTCGTTCGGGTCCTGGATGGTGCACTCGCACCCGTCGGAAGCGTCGGCGTTCGCGTCGGCAAACCCGACCTCGCACTGCGGGCGGCACCTGGGGACCTCGCCACCCGCCTGCTCGCAGCGCCCCGTCGCGTGAAACATCGGATCGCCGAAGAGCGCGTCGCAGTCGATGCCACACGCGCCGCAGTTCTGGGCGTCCACGCTGTACTGCTGGGTCAGCGGATCGACGAAGCCGTCGTCCACGACGCCGTTGCAGTCGTCGTCCACGCCGTTGCACCGCTCGCCGGGCGGCTCGCACGCGCCCAGGGTGCCGGCGCTGCACGTCTGGGTCCCCGCGCAGATCTTCCCGGGCGCGGCGGAGTCCGTGTACGCGCACGGCCGCGCGAACGAGTCGCCGGCGCCGCAGGCGCACGAACCGCCGTTGCCGACCACGCACTGCTCCGCCGTCGAGTCGCACGTGAACCCGGTCGGGCACGCGGTGCCGAACACCGAGTCCACCGCGCAGTCCCTCCCGCAGAACGACTGCCCACCGCCGTAGTCGATGCAGCGATCCCCGAGCGACGTGGCGCACTCGGCGTCCGTGGTGCATGCGTCGCAGAGCTTGCTCGCGAGGGCGATGCACCCGAGCCCACCCGGCGCCAGGTTGGTCCCCTGCGGGCACTCCGTCGCGACGCACCGCGGGCTTCCGGCGATGACGTCGCACTCGGTCTGCGAGGCCTCGGGGAAGACGTCCGCGCACCGGTTGTCGCAGGCGCCGCAGTGGTCGGGATCGACGTAGAGCCCGTCGGCGTCACGGAAGTCCTCGTCCGCCTCGCCGTCGCAGTCGTTGTCCACCAGGTCGCACACCTCGGCCTCGGCGTCGAAGGCCACGCACTCCAGGCCGTCGGCGCCCGAGCAGCGCAGCTCACCCGGACAGGCGGACCCCATGGGGTTGCACGCCGGCGAGCCCACGACGGTGGCCTCGTCCACGTCGTCGTTGCAGTTGTCGTCCACCCCGTTGCATTCCTCACGGGCGGGCACCCGGGCGTCGCAACCGGCCCACACGCCGGCCGTGCACGTCTCGGTCCCCGCGCACGTCCCGAAGTCGTTGGAGCGCGCGCAGGCGCGGGTCTCGCCCTCGGTGGCGCAGAAGCCCTCCGCGGTGCCGCCGCCGGAGCCGCCGGACGAGCCGTCGCCGCCTCCGCACCCGGAGACCCACCCGGCCATCGACGCGGCGACGAGCAGCGTGACCGGAATGAGCGAGCCCTTGCGAATCATCGTGACGAGTCCCCGCGGTGCGTGAGAGCGCCGAGCCAACCGGGCGGCCCGCAAGCTACGGTACGCCGAAGGAGTACTCGCTACAACCCCGCCGCGGCGCTCTGCGGCAGTGCCGCGTCCGTGACGACCGCTCCGTCACTCGTACCGACCGGCAGGACACAGGTCGAAGGGCTGCGAGTTCAGCGCTTCGACGGCGTTGGTCGTGTAGAGCATTCGGCGAATCTGTCGTGCTAGCCTCGTTCAGTCCTCGTAGTCGATGCCGTCTGGAACGAAGTGGCGAGGCTAGCCGCGGCGGCGCAGGCGGAGCCGCGATTACCGCCGGCACTCTGGCTCCCGTCCCGGCGGCTTGCAGGGGGTCCGCGCGCTTGCTAGTTTTTCCATGGTCGGCCATGTTCGTTACCGGCGTCCACCGGAGGCAGCGATGAGCAGCGAGTCCCAGATCTCGGCCACCATCTCGGAGGCCACCAAGGAAAAGCTGGACCGGTTCACCGAGAGCCACGGACTGAAGAAGAACTTCGTCGTGGAGCAAGCGTTGCTCTATTTCATGGAGGCAAGAACGGAGCTGCCCGACGAGGCCCTCGTGCCTGCGCGCCTGGTGGTCGAGGACAAGGCCTTCGATCGGATCGCCGAGGCCATGACGAACCCGTCTGCACCCACCCAGGCTCTGCGGGACCTGATGCGTGGCCGAGACGATTGAGATCCGTCCGCTCGCCCGCGACGACGACCGGAGCGGGTTCTCGTGCGGGCAGCCCGACGTCGACCGCTTCTTCGAGCACTCGAGGATCACTGCGCTGGACCGTCGAGCGGTGCGTCCGACGTTGCCGGCGCGTCCGCGGTGCTGGAATCCATGGCGATTGGGGCGTCGGTGGCGCCGTCCGCACCGTCCGCTCCGGAATCGAGGGAGCACTCGACGAGGTCGCCCATGCGGCAGTCGAAGAGTGAGTGACCGAATCCACCGGCGGCACGCCAAGGAACCAGGTCGGCCACCGCCGTGCAGGCAGGGCTGAGCTGATCGATCTCGTACGCAGCCACGCCGGAGTCGCCTCGACCGCCGCAATGCACGATGTGATTGCGGATCGGAGACTGGGGGGCGATGGTGCAGTGCTTGCTGACTTCTGAAGCACGCCTTGCCTGCGACAGATGCTCCACTGCTGTCCATGAAGAAGCCGTGCGTCGGGTCGCAGGCCCAGGTGCCCGACCGGCGATCACGGCGTGTCGCATCCGGAGGTGCACCATGGGCGCATCTTCAAGAGATCCTGGTTGTAGAGGCCGATGCGGCCGAAAGCGCGACCAGCAACCGCGCGGACTTCCGGTCACATTCCTCCGGCTTCCGAGGCATCCGGCGGCGATCCGTCCTGCGCCGCGACGCTGTCTGGCAGTGCCGCGTCCGTGACGACCGCTCCATCACTCGTGCCGACCGGCAGGACACAGGTCGAAGGCGGGTCGGAATCGCCGACGCGGCACTCGCGCAGCGAGATGCCGTAGCTTCCGGTGGCACTGCCCACGTCCCCGGTGAGACCCCACGGGAGCAGGTTGGCCGTGGGCGCGCACTCGGCGCTGACATGATCGATGGAGTACTCGACCGCCCCTGGCTCGTCGCGGGCGCCGCAGGAGATGACGTGGGCCTGAATCCCCGTCGGGCCGGCGCCAAAGCTGACGCTCTCCTCCGCGACGAGGTTCCCGGCCGCATCGAAGTACGTGATCTCGCGATTGATCAGGCAGAGCGGGGCGAGCTGACCCCCCGCACACGGATCGTCCCAGACCGCCGAGAAGCACCGCTGGCCCATCACGTACACTCCGCCGTGGTCCATGTAGAACCCCGTGGTCGGATCGCAGGCCCAGTGGCCCGAGCGAACACACTCCCCCTCGGCGGGTGATGGGCCACCGACGCCCGGCACCTTGCACTCCTGGAACAGCTTCCACAGGCACGGTGGGATGCAGCGCGCCGGAGGGTAGCCGTCGGGGAGCGAAGCGGAGTCGCGACCGACGTCGAGATCTCGAGCCCCATCCACCGGGGCCCCACCGTCCTGAACGTCCGCGCTCGCGTCGGCGCCCAGGCCGCCGTGCCGCTCCCCCTCGGGACCGTCGTCGACCGCGCATGCGACGACGATGACGCTCGAGAGCAGCACCGTGGTGGCGGCACGGACGTGCGTCACGGCGTGTCGCATCCGGAGGTGCACCATGGGCGAATCTTCAGGAGATCCTGGTTGTAGAAGCGGATGCGCCCGAGGCCAGGCCCGCCGGCGCCTCGCTTGAAGGCTCCGAGAGCCTCGGTGTCTCCGGGATCGCAGCTACCCTGTGCGAGACCTGCGTTCAGGTCACCGTCGACATCCCACGGACTCACGTTCTCACCCTGGCCGTGGTCCACTTGGTGGCAGAAGTAGCTCATGAGCAGCTTCTTGCTCGCCTGGTTCGAGAGGTGCCACTGGCCGGTCTGGTGGTGCGCGACAGACCCGCACCGAGCGTCGACGACGTTGACGTGCTTGATCATCGTGAACTGGTCCGATGTCTCCGCATAGTCGGGCCAGAGCTGACCGCTCCAGCCATCGTCCGATCGCCGCAGCACCAGCCTGGAAGTCGAGTCTCGCCAGGACTGTCCCATGAGCCAGGCCGCGATGCCGTTGACCACAATCCGGTTGACCGAGAAGTGCTTGGCCGGGAAGTTCGCCACGTTCCGCAGCTGGCTCGGTGCTGTGGGCGGCCCAGGTTGAAAGGAGAAGTCTGGCCTCAGGAACTCCCACGCGTCGTAGTTGGTGAGGTTGGCCGTGGTGGTCCTAGCGAGCACGACCTGCTTCGGGGACCTTCCGAGATCGTACGGCGCATCCAGCACCACGCCGTACACGTGCACGTACGCACCGTGCTGGATGACGGCGCTCCCCCACCAGAAGCCGAAGACCCAGGGCGGGTACGAGTTGCCGGCGACACTGTGCATCTGGTTGATACACGTCGGCGTAGGCCACGACTCCGGGGTAGAGCCTGAGACGTTCGTGGTGCAGACGCGCGGAAACGCGTCCAGGCGCACCTCCGAGAGGCCGCACGGATAGCCCCCGGTCGTACAACGGATCTTCTCCCAGAACGTGTAGAGCGTGTTCGAGTTGAACGGGACGAGAGGCTTTCCGGGCCAGTACCAGTTGACGTAGCCGGGCGTGTCGGAGCCGGGAAGCCACGCGCGGTCCAGCAGGGAAGCGTCGCTCGTGATGTCGAGCACTGCGCCCCCGGCACCGATGCTCTTGCGGCCCAGGAACTTCAGCGTGGAGGACGCAGGCGGCGCGGAAGGCGTGCTCGCCGGCGCCACCAGGATCGTGTTGGCCTCCCAGGCGAATACGTTCGGGTAACGGTCGGCCACCCAGGTGTCCCCGAAGAACCAGATGCTGCGATTGCCGGGCGCGAGGGTGCTGAAGCCGCCGTCCGACGCGCTCCAGCCCCGCGGAGGGTACCTGCACCAGTCGCCGGGCTCGTCGAACTCGTCTTGCTCAAGCACGCTGTCCCACGTCGGTTCGATCGCCCGCGCGGGGGTACCCATGAGCAGCACCGTGACCATCGTCGCCGCGAAGACGTGGTGGTCGCGGCGGTCTCGCAGCCAGGAGCGCGCGCGTGTCACGGCTGCCCCCCGAGGTCGACAACCTCCACGAATCCGCCGTCCGGGCCTCGACGGAACCCGGCGATGGCCAGCACGTCGCCCGACGCCCCGAGGTGCACGAGCTGCCCGCTCGGCTCGATCGGCGTCCGCACCTGGACGTCGCGGGCCCACCCGACCTCGCCCGCGGCGGGTGCGAAGACCGCCACCGTCGCAACCTCCACCTGCAGAGGCAGCGCCCCCGGCACCGGTTGCGAGTCCGGCGCGCCAGCGACTATGCGGGCGCCGGCAAGCGCGACCGTCGCGCCAAAGCGGCGAGAACCGTCCGGCGCCGCGAGCACCGCCGCCTCGCGCCAATCGTGGGCGCGGCGCGATCCCTCGCGCACGAACACGTGGACGGCGCCCGGGCCGGTCGCGAGCGCGCTCTCCGACGGCTCTCGCGGCTCTCCCCCGCCCGGTGCACCCGCGATGAGCGTGTCGCCCGAGAGCGCGACGCTCGCGCCGAGTTGCTCCACGGCTCGCGGAAGCTGCATGCAGCCCATGCCGTGGCAGGTCGGCTCCCACCGCGCCGGAACGTCCGAGGCTCGCACCGTCGCAGCGGCGCTCCAGTCGTTCCCAGCGCGCGAGAACACGTGCACCGCGCCTGCGCCCCACGCCGTCGGCCGCCCATCGCTTCCAGCCGCACCGTCGTCTCCCGGCGCGCCGACCGCGAGCGTGTCGCCGTCCAGCGCCACAGACTGCCCGAAGGCGTCGCCGGCCGTCTTGCCGGCGAGCTCCGCGGTGAGTGCCCAGGCACTCGTCCGGCGCGCGTACACGTATACCAAACCGCCGGTCGACGCGTACGGGGCGCCGACCGCGAGCGTATCGCCGTCCAGCGCGATGGAGATTCCGAAGTAGCCGGACTCGGCCGAGGGTGGCTCGCTCAACACCGGCCCTTCGAGCCACGTCGCGCCGCTCCGATCGTAGGTGCGCACGACCCCCGCGAGCCCGGGCAGGCTCGCCTGCGGCGGTAGTCCTACCGCGAGAGTGTCCGCGTCGAGGGAGAGGCTCACACGGTGGTGCAGAGGCCGCCGGTCGAAGGGATCGAGGCGGACCTCCTCCCGCCAGCCCTGTTCGCCGCGCCGAAGGATCCTCAGGCCCGGAGCCGAGTCCTGCGACGCCACTGCGAGCACGTTGCCGGAGACAGCGACGACCTCGGCGAAGCCCGTGTCGTGCGCCATCACGGCAAGCGGCAGCGTGCTCGATGCCGGCGCACGGGTACGCGCCGATCCGGCCGCGACCGCGACGTCGGCCTCGAGCTTCGGCGGCCCTACTACCGCTTCGTACGCCGCGGCGAGCGCCGCCGCGTCTGGTTCGGTCGCTTCCTCCACCGCTACCGACGCGCGTGACGTCGACGCCGAGCGCTCGATCTCGGGAATCCGATCGGAGCAGGCCCAGGTCGAAGTCAGCAGCAGCGCGCAAAGTGCGCGCCTAGCTGCGTGCTGCGTGCTGCGTGCTGCGTGCTGCGTGCTGCGTCATGTGCCCCTCACCCTAGGAGATCTGCGCTCGGACCGTGCTTGCTCGTCGCACGCTTGTGAAGTCCCGTCAAGCGCACCCTCGATCAAGTGGTTCACCGCTCCGCGGCCAGAGCGACTCGATGGTGAGAGTTGCTGCGCTGGCGGTCGGGGCGAGGCGAGCTCAGAGCGGATCAATGCCCATCACGATGTACGACCAATTCGTGTTCGTCCCGCAGCAGCCCGTCGTGTAGCTGCTGCGGTTCTCCACGCTCCAGCCCGGGCCGCCCGGGTGCAAGAAGCCGCCGCCGCTCATCCCGACCACCCTGTCCGGGGCCACTGGTGCAGAACTCGTCGCGCACGCCGTCGCAGGCTCGCGACCGTGGCATCGCTCAGGGGCCAAGGACGCCAGCCAGCTTCACGACGTACGACCAGTTCGTATTCGTCCCGCAGCAGCCGGTCGTGTAGGCGCGGACGTGCGACACATCCCAGGACCGGCCATCGACGTCCGAGAAGTACCCGGCATGCGGTGGGGCCATCGGGATCACTCTCGGTATGTCGACCGGTGGCCACCGGTGCGAATAGATCGCGAGCGCGTCGGCGTCGAGCGGCACGACCTCGCACGTGGGCGCGTTGCAGCGGTGACCGAGCGCGCAGTCGGCGTCGCTCGCGCAGCCATCGAGGCACACGCCCGCGACGCACGCGTACCCGTTCACGCACGGAAGCGCATTCGACTCGATGCACGCGCAGATCCCGTCCTGACAGGTGCCGCTCGCGCACGATTCCCAGTCGGCGCACGGCGTCCCTGTCGCGTCGCCCCGCTCGAACACGTAGACGAAGCCAGAGGCAAGGAAGTCCTCTTGGCCGACAACCGCCGTGTCGCCGGAAAGCGCCAGGGGACAACCAAAAGATGCCCCTCCTCCGCTCCCGATCAGCTTCTGTCGTTCGGTCCACGTCGTGCCGGCGCGATCGAACACGTACGCGACGCCGGGGAGCTCCAAGCTGGCATGCTCCTCTGCACCCATCAGGGCCGTGTCGCCGCCCAGCGCGACGCATCGACGATTGACGTGGGCCTCATCATGGCGATGACGGCGGACGGCGGGATCGTGGAGGGACGGGCGGGGTGACGGGACGCGCGGCGCTGCGGCCGACCGCGCCGTCGCTCCACGTGTTCGACCCCGACTGCCGTTGACGCCACGGGTGACGGGATACAGCCAGCTCGTGCCTTGATCTCCGCGCTACAAAACCGTAGATTTCCCCATGCCATGGCGAAGGACATCCAGATTTCAGCCCAGATCTCCAGCACGACTCGGGAACTCCTGGAGAGACACGTCCGCCGGACCGGGGTCAAGAAGGGCCATCTCGTCGAGCAGGCGCTCCTCCACCACCTCCAGGCCCTCGAAGAGCTGCCCGCGGAGTACATCATCCATCCGCGCATCGTCGTCTCGCGGAAGACCGGCGAGGAGATGCGCCGCCAGGCCAGGTCGGCCGAGCCCACGCCCGCGCTTCGCAAGTTGATGCGCGATGGAGATTAGGGCGCTCCGCCCGAGTGACGACCGTGCGGCCTTCCAGTCTGGCGACGAGGACCTCGACCGCTTCTTCCACCGGTACGCGGGCCAGAACCAGTTTCGGCACCACCTCGGCGTGACCTACGTCTCGGTCGACGGCGACCGCATCCTCGGCTTCGCGACGGTGGCCCCGCGACACGTCGACATCGAGGAGTTGCCCGAGCGCGCGCGGAAGAAGCTGCCCCGCTACCCCGTGCCGGTCCTCGGACTCGCGCGGCTCGCCGTCGACGAGTCGGCGCAATCGATGGGGCTCGGCGGGCAGCTTCTCCGCTTCGTGCTCGCGCTCGCCGCGAAGATGGCCGACGAGATTGGCTGCGCCGGTGTCGTGGTGGACGCGAACGCCCGCGCCATCGATTTCTACGCGAAGTACGGCTTCACGCCGTTCGAGGCGATCGAGGGGCAGTCGGAAATGCGCCCGCGACCGACCGCGATGTGGCTGCCGATCCAGGCGATCGAGGCCGCCGGTGAACCCTCGCATTGATCGCGGTCGGAACGAAGCCGGGGGGTGACGGGAAGTGGGGCCAATCAGACATGGCAGGGAACGTGTGGGAGCAGAAGCGGGGCAGGCTCGCCAGCGCGTGGACGCTCTTCCGCGGCGTGGCCGAGGCCCTGCCGGACGGTGACGAGCGGCTGACCATCGCCAAGGAGCGCATCGACGCGCTCGCGCCGCGCCTGCCGAAGCTCACCATTTCGCGGCGTGCTTCAGAGCGCGCCGCGAAGGGCGGCCAGCGCGTCGGAGGCGCCTCTCGGAAAAGCGCGGAGGGCGACGTCGAGATGGCTCGGGTCGGTCTCGATGGCGCGAATCGCCACCAGGCGCGACACCAGGGTGACGATGCGCTGCGCCTTGGCGTTGTCGCGGAGCTTGGGGTGCTTCATCAGATCGAGCACGATGCGGTCGCCTTCGGCCTCGACGAGGACGGGCGGGCGCTTGGGCATGTAGGCGGCGAGGTTTCCGGGACGGCTCAGGTCGAGGGCGCCCGACTTGATGAGCGCGGCAACCGGAGAGTCCGACTCGCCCATCACCTTCAGGGAGACGTCGGCGAGGCGAATCTCGATGCGCACCGAGTCCTCGTCGATGCTGACGCGCTCTATGAAGACGCTCGCGGCCGCCCTGACGGACGTCCCCATCAGATCGACGGTGGCGCTGCCCCGAATTCCGGGCGGCACCGCGTCGATCTCCACGTTCTTGGGCGCTCGCTTGCCCCGCGCCTGCGACGCCAGGTAGCGCAGCGCGTCGAGGGGCAATCCGAACCGCAAAGCTACGGCGTTGCGCGCCGCGCGGACGATCTCCCCCGGGTTCTCGCGCACGTAGCCACCGGCAGCGGCGAACAGGGCCTTCTTGTCTGGCATGGTCGCGGGAGTATAAGGCGACCCTTCCACCTCGACGCCAGAGTTTTCTCGCGTGTTCGAACGCTCCACCATCGACGCCCATCAGGTTCACGACACGCTGCGGCAGCACATGCTCGTGGATGGGTACCCCATCGTCGTGGACATGGAGCGCAGCTACCGGTCCCGCGTGCGCGACCTCGTCACCGGGCGCGAGTACCTCGATTTCTTCTCGTTCTTCGCGTCGAACCCCATCGGGTTCAACCACATGAGCGTCCTCGACGCCGACTGCCAGGCGCGTCTGGCTCACGTCGCGACGACGAAGGTCTCGAACGCCGACTACTACACGACCTACATGGCGGAGTTCGTGGACACGCTGGCGCGGAGCGCCGCCCCGCCCGAGCTGCCGCATTACTTCTTCATCGACGGCGGCGCGCTGGCGGTGGAGAACGCGATGAAGACCGCCTTCGACTGGAAGGTGCGCAAGAACCTCGCCGCCGGCAGGGGCGAGAAGGGCACGCAGGTCCTCCACCTCGAGAACGCGTTCCACGGTCGCTCGGGCTACACGCTCAGCGTCACCAACACGGACCCGAGGAAGACGCTCTACTTCCCAAGGTTCGACTGGCCGCGGATCCCCTCGCCCGCGGTTCGCTTTCCTCTCTCCGGCCCGAACCTGGACGCTGCCGTCGAAGACGAGCAGCGGGCGCTGGAGGCGGCGGAGCGCGCCTTCGACGAGCGCCCCGACGACATCGCGGCGATCCTCGTCGAGCCCGTTCAGGGCGAGGGCGGCGACAACCACTTCCGCCCGGAGTTTCTCGCGGGGCTACGCCGCCTCGCCGACGAGCGGGAAGCGCTGCTGATCTACGACGAGGTGCAGACGGGACTCGGACTGACGGGCAAGTGGTGGGCGTACCAGCACTGGGGGATCTCGCCGGACATCCTCTGCTTCGCGAAGAAGATGCAGGTGGGTGGGATCTTCGTCTCGCGGCGCATCGACGACGTACCCGACAACGTCTTTCGGCTCTCGAGTCGCATCAACAGCACGTGGGGCGCGTCGCTGGTGGACATGGTGCGCTGCACGCACATCCTCGAGATCATCGTGAACGAGGGGCTGCTCGACAACGCGCGTGATCGTGGCGTGGAGCTGCTGGACGGGCTCCGCGCGACCCAGGACGCGTTCCCCGACACCATCGGGAACGCGCGCGGCCTGGGTCTCATGTGCGCCATCGACCTGCCCGACCGCGCGCTGCGAGACCGCGTGCTGCGCCAGTGCTTCGAGGATGGACTCATCGTGCTCCCGTCGGGGCAGCGGGCGATCCGCTTCCGGCCGACGCTCACGGTGAGCACCGAGGCCATCGGCGAGGGCGTCGCGCTGCTTCGCGCGGCCATCGCCAAGACCCTGGCCTGATCGCGCGCTACTCTGCCGGCTTCTCGGCGGCGTCGGTCTGCTCCGCGAGCTCCTTCGCGGCGATGGGCGCGACCTCGAGCCGATGGGTGACGCGCTCGCCGAGCGCATGGGCGATCTTCGTCACCATCTCCGGCACCTCCTCGAGGAGCGCGGCCCACACCGTACCGGCGTCGGAGTCGACCGTGAGGATGTGCGCGTGACCCTCCTTGTCCACCGCGATGGCGGCGACGGGATCCAGCTCCACGGCGCCCCCGGCGCCCTGTCCGCCGTAGTCGCCACCGGCCTTCTCGCCATGGGCGCCCGCGCTGGCCTCCCCGGCGCCGAACGCCACCCTCAGCCGGTGAATCGGGATCACCGTCGCGTCGCCGGCGGCCTGCGGCTCTCCGACGATGGTCTCGCTCTTGGAGATGACGTGGATCCCGTCCAGCAGGCTGTTGACCAGCTCACCGATCTTCTTCTCGCTCATCGCTCTCGCCTCTGCCTTTCGATGACTCGCCGGTCCCGCGCCGGAGAACCTTCACGTTCCTGACGACGAAGATCAGTGCGTCCACGACCATGCGGCCGGGCCAGACCTTCACCGTGCTCGCCAGCGCGACGGACGCGCGGTCCTCCGCCTTCCACGACACCTTCTGCCGGATCACGACGCGCCTCGGGAGCATGCCGCCTAGCGCGTAGATCGCCCCCATGAGCTGCCCCGTGAGCACGACGTCGCGGAACGAGTAGTCCAGATCCGCCGTGAGCGACTCGAGCCGCACGCGCCGGTGCTCGCCGATCAGGAATCTTGCCGTGGCAGCGGGGTCGAACCAGCGCTCGAACCGCCCGTACCCGCCGCGCACGGCCGCGAGCGCGTCCTTCTCCGGCTCGTCGCCCTCCGGGGTGGCGCGCCGGAGCTCCGACAGCGGCCGCTCCCACACCTGGCGCCCGAACACGTGAGCCCGCGCCATCGCGCGAACGCCGCTCGCCGCCACGCTCGTGATCGCGACCGGACCGATCTGGGTCCCCGCGGCCACGGCCCACGCGCCGCTGGGCTCGCCCCGTCCCTGAAGGCTGACGCTCACCTTCAGCGGAAGGAGGATCAGGACGACGACGAGGGTGACGAGGACGACGCATGCGACCAGCAACAATTCCCGACGCCGGCGGGCTACTTCTTGAGCTTGGAGCCGGGCTCGAGGCGCGGCGCGGACTTCGCCTCGGCCGCGGGGAGCAGGTCGGCCCGGGGCAGCACCTCGATGCCACGCCGCATCACCGCGTGGCGCCCGCGCTTGAGGGCCAGCATGTGCGGCACGCCGTCCTCACCGACGACGACGAAGGCTCGGGGTTCGACGACGATGGCGCCGCCGGCGCCCCCACCCTCGAGGCCCGCGTCGCTGGAGTTCGCCTTGCCGTCCGCGCCCATCACGCCGGTCCCGAAGCCGATGCTGACCTTCGAGAGGGGCACGACCTTCGCTCGGCCGGCGTCTCGAACCTTGCCGACGACGGCGTCGCTTTTGGACACCTTTCCGAGCTCCGAGAGGAGACCCTTCACCAACTTGTTCAAGTCCATCGCGAGCGATAGCACCACGAGCCGCCGTGAGGGTCAAAGGCGGCGGAAATGGCCGGGGTTCGCCGCGCGCACGCCGACGAACGGTGGCGCCGGTCCGGGGTCAACCGCAGGTCGGGATCGTGCCGGAGGTCATGTCGGTGCCGCAGGCGCCCTTGCGTCCGAGGAAGGTCTCCACGTTCGCGTCGTTGAACGGCGAGCAGATCACCCCGGCGCTCGGCGCGCACTCGGCGTCGCAGTCGCACAGCTTGCCGCAGGCGGCGCTGTCACCCGGCCCGGGGCCGCCGTTGTTGCTGGTGGCCGAATAGCTGAACAGGCAGAACGCATCGGCCGGCGGAGATCCGGCGAAACCGCAGCTCTCGGCCGCTCCCCACACGCAGCCCTCGACACAGATGGATGCCGTTCCGAAGTTCGAGCACGCGCCGCGACACTGATCGTTCGAGGGATTGCACACGCTGCCGACGGGAAGACCCGTGTCCGGAGTGGGGCGGCACGTGCCCGCCGAGCGGTCGCAGAACCACGGCGCGCAGTCCGAGTCCTTGTTGCACGCGGGGCTGCAGCCCGGCGTGACCGTCCCGCTGCTGTCGAAGGGCGTGCATCCGAACTCTTCCCGACCGTGGCACTTGCTCGGGTCGATCGTCGAGCCGCCCACGGGACCGAACGTGCAGCGCTCGAGGCAGTACGCCTGCTCGGGCTGGCCCATCGCGGCGTAGTTCACGCAGAGGAAGTCCCCCGGGCACGGCTGCCCGTTGCTGCAGGCCGCCGTGCACAGACCCATGGGCGCGCCGTTGCCGCCCAGGGACGTCGACGTCGACGTGAGGCAGACGAGTCCGGCGCCGCAGTCCCCGTCCGTCGTGCAGCGACCGCCCAGATCACCGATGGGCGCGCCCCCGACGCCGCTGGTGCCGCCCGCGTCGGTGCCGCCCGCGCCGCTGCCGCCGGCGCCCGTACCGCCGGGACCGGCGCCACCCGGACCGCTGCCTCCAGCGTCCGTGCCACCGGGACCGCTGCCACCGGGACCGCTGCCGCCCGGACCGCTGCCGCCCGGACCGCTGCCGCCCGGACCGCTGCCACCGGGACCGCTGCCGCCCGGACCGCTGCCACCCGCCTGGGATCCCGAGCTGCCCCCGGCGGAGCTTCCACCGGAGGCCGGCTGATCGGTGACCTCGTAGTCGTCGAGGCCGAGCACGTTGGCGCAACCGAAGGCGAGGCCCGCCCAGAACAGCACACCGGTTCGCGTCTTCATCAGAATGCCCCCTGCACGCCCGCCGAGGCGACACCGACCCACGGAGTCGCCGAGAAGCCCTTCGGCGCCGCGCGCGCCGCCTGCGCGTCCTTCGAGCCGCCTCCGCTCACGAGCATCACGACGCCGATGACGACGCCGGCAGCGCCGACACCGAACCCGATGGTCGAGATCGTCGCCATCGACTTGGCATCGTCGAGATCACCCTGCGCGGCCGCAGGACACCTCTTGTCGGGACACGCATCGTCCAGATCGCTCTTCTTCTGTGACGCCAGGAAGCCGGTGACCCCGCCCACACCCAGGCCGACGACGCCCGCACCGAGCAGGACGTACGCCATCGTGTTGGACTTCTTGCCCGGGTCCGCAGCCGCCGGCGGCTCGGAACCCTGCGATGCGGGCGTGGCGGCAGGGGGCGGCGTGACGGGTGCCGGCGCCACGGGCGGTGCGGCGCCCGACGTGTCGGGCTCGAGCTTCAGGAGCGCCTCGACGCGCTGCCCGTCGCGGAGCGACACGGTCTGCGTCGCCGACCGAAACCCGGGCGCCTGCGCCCGCACCTCTCGATTGCCGGGATCCGTCGGGCGATCCACGCCGATGAGCGCGGACGACATGTTCTCCCCGTCCACGGTGACGGCGACGCCCTGCGCCGTCGGCGGGTCGATCTTGACGACGAGCTTCGCGATACGGCCCACGGCGCCGGCTCGAACGCGCGCCGCGCGCTCCTTGGCCTCGGCGAACGCGGGAGGCGCGTCGGGCGCGAGCGCTTCGCGCTCGACGCGCTGGAGCATCTCGGTGCCCGCGACGAGCCGCCCCTGCTGCACGAGGCACTCGCCGAGGCGGCCGAGGATGGTCGGGGCGTGGAAGAGCGCTTCGGCGCGCTCGAGCTTCGGGATGGCGTCCTTGCAGTTGCCCTGATCCGCCAGCTTGATGCCGTCCACGGCGAGCTGGCGCGCGGCGGCCTTCTCCTCGGCGGACTGAGCACCGGCGGTCGAGACCACGAGAGCCGCGGCGGCGGAGCAAAGGATCGTCGTTCGAAGCTTCACGGCGGCGAGCCTAGTTCAAAAGCCGACGTCGGGCTCGACCCGCGGGCGAGGCTTGGGAGCAGGCGCTGGCGCTGGCGCCGGCGCGGCCGGTGCGGGGGCCGGCGCGGGAGCGGGCTTCGCGGCCTTCGCCACCTCCTTCACCGCCTTGGCGACCTGGCGTGCCGCCACGGGAACCGGACGGGCTTGCGGTGCGGCGGGTGCCGGCGCCGCCTGAGGGGAGGGCCCGGGCAGTGGCGTGACGCTCGGCGGGGTAGCGGACGCCGTGACGGCCGGGACCGGGCTCGGCGCGGGCACGTCGGCGGCGGGCGCCGCCGCAGGTGCCGTCGGCGCGGACGCAGGTGCCTTCGCCGAGTCTTCGCCGCCCGAAGTGCGCAGGTAGAGGAGCACCGCGGCGCCGACACCGATGCCACCGAGCAGCATCAGCCCGAAGACGACCGCGAGGATCTTCCCGATGCTCGCCGGCTGCGGCACGCCGGCCGGCACGATCGCCGTGCCCACGGTCTCGCCCATGCCCACCCCCATGGCCAGGCCCGGATCGGTCCCTGGCCACGCGCCCTGCGGCGGCGCGACCGGAACGACCTCCGGCTGGCCAGGCGCGAATCCCCCGGAGCTGCCCGAGCGCTGGAACGTGCTGGGCCCCGGGACCAGCTCGGGCACGTCGCGCGCGCTGGCGCCGAGTCCCGCCGCCACGACGAGCATGTCGATGAGATCACCGCCGGTCTGGAACCGCTGATCGGGATCGCGAGCGCACGCGCGATAGAACCAGCCGTCGAGGCTCGGAGGCAGCGAGGGGTTCTCCGAGTGGATGGAGGGAAGTGGCTGGGTGCAGATCGCCAGCAGCAGATCGCCGAACGCCTCTCCGTTGAAGGCGAGGCGCCCGGTCAGCATGGTGTAGGTGATGACGCCCAGGGCGTAGAGGTCGCTGCGGTGATCGACCGTCTTCAGCCCGCGCACCTGCTCCGGGCTCATGAACTGCGGCGTGCCGATGACCGAGCCGGTTCGCGTGGTGGAGGTCTCGTCGTGCGTCATCTTGGCGACGCCGAAGTCGAGCACCTTCGCGATGATCGCGTCATCGTCGAGGGAGCGCGCCAGGAAGATGTTCGCCGGCTTCAGATCCCGATGGACGATCCCGAGGGCGTGCGCGCGCTCGAGCGCGCGCGCCACCTGCGAGACGACCCGCACGCACTCGTCCACGCCCATGGCGCCCGCGCGCTGCAGGCGCCCTTCGAGAGACTCCCCCTCGAGGTACTCCATGACGATGTACGGCGTTCCATCCTCGGTCTCGCCGTTGTCGTACACCTGCACCACGAAGCGGGACCGGAGCTGCGCCGCTGCCTTGGCCTCGTTGTCGAACCGCGCGCGGGCCTCCCGCGAGAACGCGTACTCCTGGGAGATCAGCTTGATGGCGACCCGCTGACCGAGGGTCAGGTGGGTCGCCAGCCACACCGAGCCCATGGCCCCGGCGCCGATCTCGCGCTCGAGCTGGTACTTCCCGGCCAGCGTCTGGCCCCCGAAGTAACGGACCGCCTCGATGGGAACCGTGCCGCCGGAGTGCGAGTTCTGTTGGGCCAAGCGACGTCCCCTGCCACGGTCGTCAGGAAAGGTGGACGTTTGCCGGGAACGTCCCGTCACGCGTCCGGCCCGACTCTATCTTTTGAACTCGTTTCGTCAAGGAACGAGCCGGATTCGTGATACTGGGCGGCGGCCCAGGTGGCTCCCAGGAAGAAGAAGCAGCGAGGGAGACCGGCCGCCCGGCGGGCAGGTGCGCGCAAGCCTAAACGGCCGTTGCCGTCGGGGAAAGCCGGACGCCGACGATCGAACCCCGCCGGCTCGACGCGCACACCGCCACGACGGCGAGCGGCCGTACCGGCTCGTACGACGGCGGCCGCCGGCGCACGACCGCCGACCATTCGCCAGAAGGCGCCGAGCGCGGCCCGGCTCGACGCTGCTGCGGCACGCCTCGGCATTCGCTCGCTGCGCGCGGAGCAGCGCGACGTCATCACCGCCGTCCTCGCAGGACGCGACGCGCTGGTCGTCCAGCCGACGGGCTCCGGAAAGTCCGCGTGCTACCAGGTGCCCGCGCTGCTGCTCGAGCGACCCGTGGTCGTGGTCTCGCCGCTGCTCGCGCTGCTGAAGGATCAGCACGACGCGCTCGCGAGACACGGCGCGCCCGTCGTGCGCCTCGACGGTACGGTGCGCGGCGGCAAGCGCTCGCAGGCCATCGCACGGCTGGGGCGCCGCGGCGCGCTCGTGGTGATGACCACGCCGGAGACGCTCGCCGCGCCCGAGGTTCTGCGCGCGCTGCGACGACGCGGCGTCGCGCTGGTCGCGATCGACGAAGCGCACTGCGCGTCCGAGTGGGGCCACGACTTTCGACCGGCCTACCTGCGGCTGCCGGACATCGTCAGGCGCCTCGGCTCGCCGCCGGTCGTGGCCCTCACGGCGACGGCGACCGAGCGGGTTCGCGCCGGCCTGGTGAAGCTCCTGGGGTTGCGCTCGCCCCTGATCGTCGCCGCATCACCGCACCGGCCCAACCTCCACCTGGACGTGATGGCGTGTGACGGCAACGACCGGATCCGCGCGCTCGGCCGCCTGGCGCTCGGCCTGCCGCGCCCCGGAATCGTCTACGCCTCCACGACGCGCGACGTGGACGCCGTGCACGGGGCGCTGCGTCGCCTCGGCGTCCCCGCGCACCGGTACCACGGTCGGATGGGCACCGCGCCGCGGCGCGAGGAACAGGAAGCGTTCATGCAGGCGGGCGCGCGCGCGGTGATGGTGGCCACGAGCGCGTTCGGGCTCGGCGTGGACAAGCCGGACATCCGCTACGTGGTGCACTACCAGGCACCCGCCTCCCTGGAGCAGTACGTGCAGGAGGCCGGCCGCGCGGGGCGCGACGGTGAGCGCGCGCGCTGCGTGCTGCTGTACTCCGAAGGGGACCGCGCCATTCACGAGCACCTCCTGGGGCAGAGCCGCATCGATCCGTTCCAGCTCCGGCGCGCGGCCGCCGCGCTCGGCGCGTGGCGCGCCGAAGGACGAGAGCCGACGATGGAGCAGCTCGCCGCCTCCGCCGCGCTTCCGGTCCGCATCGCCGAGACGCTCGTCGCGGTGCTCGAGGAGGCCGGCCTCGTGAGCTGGGAGCGGCACCGCGCCGTGGCGATCCATGCGGAGGGCGCAGAGCTCGGACGCCGCGCGCGCCTGCTCGCGGGGCAGTTCGACGCGGTCCGTCGACACGACGCCGCGCGACTCGACGCCCTCGCGGAGTACGCGACGACGCGCGAGTGCCGAGCGCAGACGGTTCGACTCTACTTCGGGGTTCCGCGCGGCGAGGGCTGCGGAACCTGCGATCGGTGCACCGGCGCCACGCCCGCTGCCGATCGCTTCGCGCCGCTGGCACGCCCGCCTCGACGACGGCGGCGGCGAAGACGGCGGAGCTGAGCGCTCACTGCCCCATCAGGCACTTCATTCCGACGCTCTTGACGCCATCGTACGCCTTCAGCGACTCGAGCTTGTACTTCGGCCGCGAGCCCATGCCCTGCTCGGACCCGGGGTCCGGAGGCTGGGGGTGCTTTTCCATGCACTGCGCCCGGTCGGCGCCCGGCTGCCCAGCGCATTCGCACACCGTCTTCGACCAGGCCGCCGCAGCGTCCATGCGTTCCTTGTCGACCGTCTGCTGGCAACCGACGACGAGCGCGGCGGAGAGCGCAACAGCGACACCCATTCTTTTCAGCATGCGGCGGAACCTAGCCCGCGGGTGGTTCGGCCGGGAAGTCGAAAAGTGACGTCAGCGCGCCGTCGCCTCGCCGCGCCCACGAGCGCGAGCGCCAGCGCGAGACCGAAGGATCGGGAGGGCGCGTCGCCGACCGCGCGGCAGCCGCAGCCCCCGTCGTCCCCGCTACGCGACTTCGGCGAACCGGTTCCGCCCGTCCCGGAGCCCGCGGTGGCCCCGGCGCCGGCCATCGCGCCGGCTCCACCCGCGCCGGCTGCACCCGTACCGGCCATGCCACCGGCGCCGCCTGCACCGGCCGCGGTGGGCCTCGGGCGCGCGTGCGGCGAGACGTTCGGCACGGCGTCCGTCGAAGCGTCGAGCAGGCGGCCCAGCCAGTACGCGCCCCAGAACCCACCCGCAGGATTCAGCCGGTCGCCGCCGCCCCCGTTGATCCGGTGCGGATCGGACCGCCACTCGAAGTTGGACGGCGGACGGAGCCGCATGGGGACGGGGTTCTCGGCCACGAGCGCACCGTTACGCCCGGGAGCGGCGGAGACGACGATCTTCGTCGTCCCGTCCGACGCCGTGCAGTCGCGGCTGGCGATCTCGGCGGCGTCGCAGTTCTGCACGTCGATGTTCCAGTGCGGCGCGGCGGGGTACTCGGACATCGTCTCCATGCCGTCGACGACGGCCTGGGCCCCGGGGCCCGACGTCCCTCCCTCGCGAAAGCCGGCGTAGATGAAGTCGAAGAAGCTCTGCTTCAGCCCCTTCGCCTGGCGCGGGAGCTCCGGTGCATAGAGCTCGCCTTCCAGCGTGCGTCGAACCTGCGCGGCCACGTCCGGGTCGCTCTCGTAGCGCAGGAGCCCGTACACCGAGACGAACGCCATGTTGATGTTCGAGAAGTTCGTCGTGTTCCCCATGTAGATGACGCTCGCCTCGGTCTCGGCGAAGTCGAGGTAGCCGCGGCTCCCCAGCAGCTCCTCGTAGTAGTAGCGGCCGATCGCCTCGTCGCCGGTGATGTGGAAGAACGTTCGCATCGCGCCGAGGCTCATGACGGCGTTGAAGGCGTTCCCGGGCTGATCGAGGATGAGGCCGGGCGTCACCTCCTCCGCGCTGAGGTCGTGAAACGTCACGGGACGGCCGTCGGCGTCCATGATCACGAGGTCGGTCTCTCGGGCGCCGATGGTGCGCGTCTTCATGAGCTCGATGGCGATGGCGCGGGTGTCGGCGACCAGGCGGTCCCTCGTCGCCGCGGGGAAAGAGTCGTCGCCCGCCATCGCGTCGAAGACCGCGCCGAGCGCGAACACGTAACCGATGAACTGATCCTTGCTCGTGTCGTCGAGCCAGATGAGGAACGGAAGCTCGCCCGACTGGTCGTCTCGCCACGTCGGCTCCTTCATGACCGGCTGGGGCATGCCGCCGGCGTCCAGGAGCGGCACGGTCGCAGGAATCGTGTCGGGGAGCGGCGGCTCGCCCGACAGCGGCGTGATGCGCCGGATCCCGCGGGCGAACACCGGGACGAAGGAACGAAGGCGCTGGCGATGCTGGCGAATCATTT
>CAZARU010000034.1:27718-42884 GCA_964487605.1 uncultured Polyangiaceae bacterium | reverse complement strand
CCGCGGGCGAACACGCCGGGCGATCCCGTCACCTTCGTGTACCAGTGCAGGCCATCGGCGGCGGCGAGGACGGCGTCCCGCGCGGCGTCTACCTGGGCCTTCGGCGCGCCGCCGTCGCGGAGCACGACGTAGCGGAACGCGTCGCCCGCCGCCTGGACGCCTCCGAACATGCCCAGGTCGCCGTGCTCACCGTACGCGTCCACCACGGAGTAGATGTGCCGGCCGGCGAACGTCTCGAAGCTGGGCTCGGTGGACGCGATGAAGTCGTCGATGAGCTGGCGGTCAGCGGCGTCCGCGATGAACGCCTCGAGGCCCCAGCCGAGCGACGGCGTCATCACCTGGTGGATGATGCGATCGTGCCCGCCCACCTTGGCGAGGAGCGCGGCGTCGTGGCCCGTCGCGCCGGGACCGGGTACGAGCGTCTGTGCCGCCGCCGGGGCGGGAACGGCGAGCAGGAGCGAGGCGAGCAGGAGCGAAGCCGGTTTCATCGTGGAACGGAGAGTAGACCGGAAGCGCCGCACGCGCACCGCGATGCACTATGCTCCACGTCGCGCGCCCTTCACCGCGGCGCCGGACCTGCGCATGAAGACCGTCACGCTCGGCCGCCTGGAAGCCACCCTCACCGGAGGCACGGACCGCGAGGGCGGCGGCGACGGCCCCGTCGTGGTGCTGCTTCACGGCTTCGGCGCGCCCGGCACGGACCTGGTCGGGCTGTGGCGAGTCCTCGACGTCCCCCGCGAGGTGCGCTTCGTCTTCCCGAAGGCGCCCATCGTGCTCGGCGGCATGCCGGGCGGGCTCGACTCACGGGCGTGGTGGAACCTGGATCTCGAGGGCGTACAGCGCGCGCTCGCGCGCGGCGAGCCGCGCGACCTCTCCGGCGGTCTGCCGGACGGCCTCGCCGAGGCGCACGACCTCGTCGTCGAGCTCCTGGACGCGCTCGCGGAGCACCACGGGGCCGCACCGGAGCGCACCGTGCTCGGCGGCTTCTCCCAGGGCGCCATGCTCTCGACCGACGTGGTGCTGCGGCGCGCACGCCCGTTCGCCGGTCTCGTCGTCCTGAGCGGCACGCTGCTGGCGCGCGAGACATGGACGCCGCTCATGGCCGACCGCGCGGGGTTGCCGGTGTTCGTGAGCCACGGTCGGACGGATCCGCTGCTGCCGTTCGCGGGGGCGGAGGCGCTCCACGGACTGTTCACCGCGGCCGAGCTCGCGTCGGAGTTCCACGCCTTCAGCGGGCAGCACGAGATCCCCGGCGGCGTCCTCGACTCCCTCGGCGGGTTCTTGCGTCGGGTGCTCGGGTAGCGCACAACCGAGGGCGCATGCGCATTCCGCCGACGCTGGTCGCCGCTCTGGGGCTCGGGATCGCCGCGGCCTCGTGCGGCAGCTCCGGCGATGGCGATCTCTTCGAGGGCGGCAGTGGCGCGGTCGCGGGCTCGGCACCGAGTGGGGGGACGGCCGGTGCCGCGGGAACTTCGGGCGGCACGGCGGGAGTGGGCGGCGCCGGCGCGGCCGGCACGAGCGGAGGGTCGGGAAACGGCGGGACGGCCGGTGGCGCGGGTGGCACGACGGCCGGCAGCGCGGGCACGACGGCCGGCAGCGCGGGCGTCGGCGGCGGGCCGCCCGCGGACTGTTCCGCCGCCTGCGAGGCTGCGGGTGTCGGGCGCTGTGAGGCGGGGACGTGCGTCATCGACTGCAACGGGATCGACGCGTGCCCGAACGGGGTGAAGTGCCCACCGGGAGTGGCGTGTCGCGTGGCGTGCGGCACGGCCGCGTGCGAGGGGCTCGTGGACTGCAGCGAAGCGGCGAGCTGCATCATCACGTGCCTGGGCGTCGACGCCTGCCGCGACGGTGTGACGTGCGGTGGCTCGACGTGCCGGGTCGACTGCGGGCAGTCGAGCTGCCGCGGCTCGGTTCAGTGCAGGGCGACGGAGTCGTGCACCATCGGGTGCCAGAACGTGGACGCCTGCCGGGACCGGGTGACGTGCTCCGGCAAGAGCTGCGACATCACGTGCGGCCACGGCGCGTGCGACTCCGGCGTCGGCAGCTCCGCGCAGATCACGAAGATTGCCTGCTCGTCGGTGGACGCCTGCGCCGGCTCGGTCGAGTGCTCGGGCGATGCGTGCACGGTGGAGTGCTCGGGGCTGTCGTCCTGCGACGCGGCCGCCTGCTGCACGGCGACGACCTGCACCGTGAGCGGGACGACGAACCTCTGCACGTGACGGCGCCGCCTGGCGCCGGGAGCTACTTGCAGACTTCCTTCGCGGGCGGCGAGGGATCGGTGAGCTCGCCCAGCTTCACGGGCAACCCCTCGAAACCGATCCCGATGCTGACGCCGTTGCACTCCTTCTTCGGATCCTGAGTGCCGTCGAGGAGGATGTCCGCCGACTGGAGGATGGGCTTCTTCAGGAGGTTGATGGGACCGCAGAAGCCCGGATCGATGGCCCCGGCGGCCTTCTTGAACGTCTCGAACATCCCCTCGGCGTCGAGCACGCCCGAGATCACGCCCTTCATCACCTTGGCGTCCGCCCCCTCGCCCACCACGTCGAACGAGATGAGCGGGCTCTGGATCACGAGGTCGAGGGCCACACCGCGCAGCGGGATGGAGAGCAGGACGGACTCGGTCGGCTGCACGACGTAGGTGCCGTTCACCACGTAGCCGTCCGGGAAGCGGAGCTTGGGCGCGTCGAGCGAGCCGTTCTCGACGGTCTCGTAGACGATGGGCCAGAGGTCTTCGCCCGACCACACGGGGGGCTCGCAGAACTGGCACACGGGGTCCACGGCGTGACCGTCGGGCAGCACCACCAGCCCCGTGTCGGTGACCGAGTCGGGGCTCGCGTCGAAGATCGTGCCGGGCGCCTGCCCGTCGAAGAGCCGGAAGCCGCCCCCGTAGAGGAGCGTGTCGACCTTCGACTGCGTGGCGCCGGTCCCCAGGTTGGCGAGCTTGATCACGAACGTGACCTGGCCCAGATCGATGGCGCGGGTGATCCCGTACGAGACGCCCTTGGCGATGCTCGACAGCTTGTACAGGACGTGCTGGCCGAAGGAGTTGTCGATGCCGTCCGGGCCGTCCACCTGAATCTCTTCCGGGTCCCCGAACTCCTTGGGCGTGCAGTGGTTGCGGTCGGACGGCGACGAGACGAGGCCGTCGATGTTGTGGCCGAACGCCTTCCACGCGTCGCGACCCGGAGCGAAGTCCTCGTCCGTGTCCCCCACCCAGATCTTCGACATCGCCACCACGAGGCCTGCGCCGCTGGCGGCGGGCGCGTCCTTCGCGGGCGCGGGCGGCTGGCCCGGCCCACCGACGCGGTCGCTGGACGACGCGCCGCCTTCGTCCTTCTTCTCGTCGCTCGAGCAGTGCACGGCGGCGACCGCCGACGAAACGGCCGCGAGGACCACCAACGTTCGACGCTGCATCAGGATTCTCCCGTCACATGGGGCAAGGGTTGTCCGGCGGCATGATCTTCGGGGCGGACGGCCCGAGGTTGATCGCCGTCGCCGTGAAACCGAGCCCGACGCTGATCGCGTTGCACGCCTTGTCCGGGTCCCCGTTCGTGCCGTCGGCCATGATGTCGCTTCCGGCGCGCACCTGCTGGGCAATGCTCTCGAAGGTCGGACCGTCGCACAGGGACTCGTCCAGGCTTCCGGCGACCGTGCGCAGGTCCTCGATGAGCTGGCTGGTGACGATGATGCCCGCGATGACGCCGTTGACGGCCTGCGCGTCCGTTCCACGACCGGTGAGGTCCATGGTGATGAGCGCGTTGCGGATCCGCAGCACGAAGGCGACGTTCTCGATCGTGACGTTGAGGTCCAGGTCGCCGAGCGACCCGCTCACCCAGGTTCCGTCCACCATGTAGGAGCTCGGAAACTGCACCTTCGCGTTGCTGACGCTCGGCGGACTGGAACCGTCCTTCAGCGTCTCGAACGTGATGGGCCACTCGTCGGTTCCGTCGAGGCAGGGCGCCGCGGTGCCGCCGGCGCAGGCGTCCATCGCGTTGTGGACCGAGCCACCGAGCAGCGCCGCGGAGATCCCCGACTGGGTCGCGCCCTCGTCCGCGTTCTCCATGTGGATGATGACCGTGAAGTCCCCGACCTGCAGCGACGCATTCAGCGACGGCGACGCATCGGGCGCGACCGACGTGATGATGGGCATGAGGTTCGAGCCGAACGAGTTGTCGAGCCCGTCCTTCCCGTCGGTCTTGACGAAGGCCGGGTTCGCGCCGCGGAGCGGCTTGCAGTGGTTGCGCCCGTCCTTGGTCGAGACGATGCCGTCGAGGTTGTACCCGATGTTCTCCCAGTACTTCAGGTTGGGCGTGCCGTCGGGCTCGGTGTCGCCCAGGAGGATCGACGTGACCGCGAGGGTCGTCGGCGTGGTCCCCGCCGCGACCGGGCTTCCGGGATCCGCCGGCGCCACGCGACCGGGCTCGATCGGGTCCTTGACGCCCTTTTCGTCGTCCTCGGTCGAACCACACGCGACGAGCAGCCCGGCGCTGCCAATCACGGCGCAGGCCTTCAGCGTCCGTCGGAACATCGTCGCCTCCATCCGCAAAGGATGGGCGCATCCTATCCGTACCACCCGAAGTCGCAAGGAATTCGGCCGGACCGGCGAAGTCCGCCGCTCAGATGCAGTCCACCGGGACACGTGAGCCGGGCGTCCCGGGGAACCCGGACACGCAGAGGTCTCCGCGCGTCCGCCGGCATTCGCAGCCACAGGCGTCGTCGCGGTCCTCGTAGCACTCGCCGTTCGCCACCCAGTTGCACGCTCGGTGAGGGTCGCTCTCGGGGAGGAACGCGCCCCGACATGGACCGAGCGGCGCCCGGGGGAGCCCCTTCGAGGGTCGCCCGGGCTCGTCCCCGGGCGCTTCCACGACGGAGCCGTCGGCGCCGTCGTCCACGACGGACCCGCCGCACCCGAGCGCGAGGAGCGCCGCCGTCAGCACAGGGAACACCCGCATCCCGGGTGAGTCGCCCGTCGGCGGCCATCCGAGCATCCGGCGTGGGTCAGTCCGTGAGCGCGCCGTAGTAGCGCAGCATCCAGTACGGCAGGAGCCAGGGCCACGGCGCCTGCGCCGCGCTGCCGCTGGAGCCCCCGACGACGACGTACGGGTTGCCGTTCCACTTCATGGTGCGGATCTCGTCGTACGGGGGGACGGCGGTGAACTGCAGCTGGTCGAACCGGTCTTGCACCTTGTCTATGGCGTAGTCCTTCCGGTGCGAGTTGTCGTAGCGCCACTCGCGCCAGTCGAGCGGCATCTCCCGCAGGGTTCGAACCGCGTCGCTCATGGGGGCGTCGGGCGTCGCGCTGGCCAGCACGGCAATCTCCAGGATGTTCCGCTCCGGCTTCTCCCACTCGAAGAAGTCGGCGATGGACTTCTGCCATCGCGCTCGGCGGTCGGCGTTCGGCTCGTAGCGAAGGAGCGTGTAGTACGCCAGGCTCGCGAGCTCGTGGTCGGAGTGGTTGCCGATGCCGCGCGTCGTCACGGTCACGGTGGTATCCAGGAGCGGCACCATGTCGCCGTAGCGCTCGACCGTGTGGAGGCGCTCGTACTCCTCGTAGAAGTAGTCGTCGCCCGTGATGTGCCAGGTGGAGAGCAGCAGCCCCAGGATCTCGATGGAGTTCAACCACCCGCCGCCACCGAAGCTCTCGGCGCACTCGTCGAGCCGCTGGGCGATGCACTCGCCGATCCCGTCCACCGCGTTCGCCAGGCCCTGCCAGTCTCCGTGCGCGGTGGGCTCGCCGTCGAGGTCGATCAGGAGGTAGTCGTTCTCGATGATGTAGCGCGTCGCGCGGTCCACGCGCTCGCTGATGGCGGCGCGCTCCGCGTCGGTCTTCGCGCAGAGATCGTGGAACACGGGGATGCCGAAGTAGTGCCCGGCGTACTCGTCGGAGCTCGTGTCGTCCTTCCAGTAGTAGGTGCGGCCGTCGTGCTCCTGGAGGTGCCAGTTGGGCTGCGTCTTCTTGTCCTCGAAGATGGGGCCTTCGTCGTCGCGAACGAGCGACCGCGTGATGAAGCCCTTCGACTTGCCCTGCGCCTCGAACGTGAGCCACGGGACGTCGAACTGGAGCTGGATGACGTCCATGACCTTGCGCGCGCGGTCGTAGTACTGCTCGTCACCGGTCTCGGCGTACGCGAAGCACCACGCGGCGAGCTGCATGTGGCTCCACAGGCCGTCGTTGTCGTTGTCCCAGTGCCCGATGGTGGCCATCGGATCCCACGGGTCGGACAGCCGCACGGTGTCGTCCACGAAGCCGTCCATGCGCCAGTGCTTCGGCAGCAGCGCCTCGTTCGCCGCCGCCTTCTGCGCCAGGGTCATGGGCTCGAGCTCGATGCGCGCGACGCCCGCCGAGGTCGCGAACCAGCGCGTGCCGTCGGGCGCGAGCGCCACGTCGCGCACGTCGTTCGCCGGCAGCCAGCGCTCGGTCACGTAGTGGTCCACCGCGGAAGCCCCGAGGAAGCTCGCACCCACGGCGTGACCGACGAGGACACCGGACGCGCCCTCGGTCACCGCGCGCAGCGCGTCCGTCGGGAGCTTGCCGGGCTCCGCGCGCGTGAAGGTGGCTGCGGAGCCGCCCACCGGGATCCGCGCGAGACCCGTCGCGCTCGCGGCCAGGACGTCCGTCCCCGACACCGCCAGGGCGTGGACGTCGTCGTCGAGCAGGTGGGTGGGCGCGGTCAGCGTCGATTCGGACGCGGTGGCCCCGAGGGTGACGATGCGGATCCCCGCGTCCGTCGCGATCCACGCCTCGTCCCCCGCCACGACCAAGTCGCGCGCCACGGCGCTGCCCGCGCCGACGATCTGCGTCGCCGTCCCCGACGCGAGCCGGAACAATCCGCCGTCGTTGAGCAGCAGCGCGTCCGATCCATGAGCGGCAATCGCGATGGGAACGCCGATGAACGTCGGGATCTCCGTGCCCACGCCGGCGGCGTCGAGACGGTAGACGTCGGCCGACCGCGCCACGAGCAGGCCGCCGCCGCTGGTCGCCGAGAGATCGACGACGGGCGCCCACCCGGCCCCGAGGGTGACCTCCTCGAACTTCGCGCCCGCGGCGTCGAGACGAAAGAGGCCCATGGGCGTGCCGGCGTACACCGCCGTACCCGCCACCTCGATGGCGGTCACGTCGAGCTGAGGCAGCGCGTCGGTGGTGCGAAAGAGCGTCACCTTCTCGGCATCGAACGAGGAGTCCGCCGTCGCGTGAGTGTGGTCGAGCTGCTCGTTGATCGTGTGATCGGGGATCATCACCGGCGCGCCGGCGGCACCGCCGACGCCCCCCGTACCGGCTCCACCGGCGGAACCGCCGCTGCCACCCGTGCCCCCCGACCCTTTCCCGGAGCTCTCGTCGTCCCCGCCGCACGCGGACGCGAGGGCGGCGAGCAGGGCAACGGACACGGCGGGCCAGCGCATGGAGAGCTTCGAAGCGGCGGACATGGGCCCATCCTGCCTGAACTCCGCGCCGGCACAACCGAGGGCCGGCGCGATCCGGGGGCACGGTAACCGTCCACCGGTGGCGGCAGTGCCCGCGCCGCCGCGCGCAATCCCTCGTGGCCCCCGCGCCCCGGACGGGGATACTACGAGAGCCTCGGAGGTCCCGCATGCTTCGCCGTCCGTTGACTTCGCTCGCGCTCGCCGCGCTCTCTCGCCCGCCGCTCGCCGTGGCGCTCGTCGCCGGAGGGCTCATGGGCGCGGCCTGCGGCACGAGCGGCTCCGACGACGGGTCCACCGTCGCCAACGGCGGCAAGGCCGGAATCGGCGGAACCTCGGGCAGCGGCGGCACGGGAGCGGGCGGCGCCGGCGCGATCGGCGGCATCGGCGGAACGGGCGGCTCCACCATCGATCCCACCGCCGACTCCGACGGCGACACGATCAACGACGGACACGAGGCCAGCGCACAGGCGCTCGACACCGACGCCGACGGTACGCCGGACTACCTCGATCCGGACAGCGACAACGACGGCCTCGACGACGCGACGGAGGCGGGCGACGCGGACCTGACGACGCCGCCCATCGACTCCGACGGCGACGGCGTCCCCGACTTCCGCGACCCCGACAGCGACGACGACGGCCTGGGCGACGGCGACGAGGCCACCCACGGCACCGATCCCACGAAGGCAGACACCGACGGCGACGGCGTGACCGATCTGGTCGAGGTCGTCGCCTGCGGGACCGATCCGTCGTGCGCGAACGATCCGTCGGACCCCGCGGCGAGCCCGAAGACCCGGGGCAACTTCGTCTTCTTCGAGCCCTACCAGCTCCCGCCCGATCCCCCGCGCGACACCCTCGACTTCGCGACCGACATCCAGAAGGCCGACGTGTACTTCCTCATGGACACGACGGGCTCGATGCGCGACGCCCTCGAGAGCCTGAAGTCCGGGCTCAGCGTGCCGGGCACCGGCCTCATCGATCGCGTGCGCGGCGCGATCCCCGACGTGTGGTTCGGCGTGGGCGACTTCCGGGACTACCCGGTGAACGGGTTCCCTGTGGGCTACGGCGCGCCCGGGGACTACGCCTTTCGCCACGCTCTCAACTCGCAGAGCGCGCCGGCAGCCGCGCAGTCGGCCGTGGACACCATGACCCTCGGCAACGGCGGCGACACACCGGAGTCGTACGTGCCGGCGCTCTACGCCATCGCGACGGGCTCCGGTCTGGCGGGCAACGCGAGTCCGAGCGGGGCGATTCAGCCGCAGGCCGGGTGCCCGGCGATGCACCGCGGCTACCCATGCTTCCGCGGCGATGCCATCGCCATCGCCGTGGTGATGACCGACGCGCAGACTCACAACGGCCCCCCGGCATTCGCGAACCCCTACAACGATGGCCTCATCGGCGGCACCACGCCGACCTACGCGCTGCTGCAGGGCGCGATGGCCACGCACCCGATCAAGATCATCGGGATCGCGGTGGGGGGCGCCCCCGGCGTGAAGCCGACCCTCGACGAGCTCGCGAAGATGTCCGGCGCCGTGGACGGCAGCGGGAATCCGCTGACGTCCACGTGGTCGCCCGGGGCGGCCATCAGCGACGCGGTGGTGCAGCAGATAGAGCTCCTGGCGGACCAGACGCCCATCGACGTCTCGGTCGAGTACGAAGACGATCCGACGGACACGGTGGACACGCTCGCGTCGTTCGTCGATCACCTGGAAGCCAACGAAGCCGGCGACCCGTCGCGCGGCTGTGATCCGCGCACGGCGACGGGCACCCCGTACAAGGACACGTTTCCGGACGTGAGACCGGGGTCGCGCGTGTGCTTCGACATCATCGTGAAGCAGAACGACACGGTGCCTCCGACGACCATGCCGCAGCTCTTCAAGGGGACGGTGAAGGTCATCGGCGACGGCATCACGGTGCTGGACTCGCGCGAAGTGTTCTTCCTGGTGCCTCCCAAGGTCGAGATCCCGACCGTTCCCAAGTGAGCCGCCCCACGCCTCGGTAGGGCGCCCGAAGGCGCCACCTCCCGCCCGCCCGCTGGTGCCGGGCCCGCACGGACGCTAGGCTCGCGCGTCGAACGTCCCTCGGGTGGAACGGAGGCTCGCCTGCACCATGCGTCACGTCGTCCTATCAGCCAGATCTGCGCTGCTGCTCTCGCTCGGTGGCGCCGCCGGCCTCCTGTGCCTCGACACACCGACGGCGGCGCTGGCGGCGCCGGCGCCCTGGCTGGAGGCATGCGCGGCGGCCCGCGGCAAGGCGGTCGGCGCGCTCGACTCGACGGACATGGCGGACTCCGCGTGCTGGCCGGACGATCCCGGCTACGGCTACGTCGCCGGCCGGCCGAACGAGCGCACCAGCGGACAGTGGCCGTTCTACTCGTTCATCCCCGATCGCTCGGCGGGCGCGCCGCCGATGCGGGCGGGCGAGACCGCGGCGGGCATGTCCATCGACCTCGCGTGGCGCCACACGATGGGAGACGACCGCGTCGTAGTCGCGGTGCTCGACTCGGGGCTCAAGTGGGCGAGCGTCCTGGAGGCGGGGATCGACCTGTCGCTGGGCATCGGGAACAAGGCGTTCCTGAACCGCGGGGAGCTGGCGTCGCACCCCCCGCACCTCGCGGACGGATCGGACTGCGGTGGCACGGGAGATCTCGCGGGGTTCGACTGCAACGGCGACGGCATCCTCAACGTCCTCGACTACGCGGACGATCCGCACCTGACGCCCGCGGCGACGGGGACGAGCGTGGCGGGTGACGTCAACCGGAACGGCCTGCTCGACCCGAGCGACCTGATCGCGAACTTCTCCGACGGAACGGACGACGACGCCAACGGGTACGTCGACGACATTTCGGGCTGGGACTTCTACAAGAACGACAACGATCCGTTCGACGACACGTTCTATCTGCACGGCACCGAGGAGGCGAGCTGGTCTACGGCGCAGACGAACGACGGCATGGGGGACGCGGGCGTCTGCCCGGCGTGCCGGTTCCTGCCGCTGCGGGTCGGGGACAGCTTCATCGCGGACGCCCAGGACTTCTCCAAGGCCGTGCTCTACGCCGTGGACGCGAAGGCGACGATCATCCAGGAGGCGCTGGGGACCATCGACATGACGCGCTTCGCCCAGAGCGCGCTCGACTACGCGTGGGACCACGGCGTGCCGGTCATCGCGAGCATGGCGGACGAGAATGCCCGCCACCACAACTTCCCCGTGACCGCGAACCGGACGATTCCGGTGCACGCCATCACCATGCAGAGCGTCGCCGAGGAGAGCACGACGGCGACGAGCTTCCTGGCGTTCAACAACTGCACGAACTTCGGCGCCCAGAACTTCCTGTCGGTGTCCGGCCTGGGCTGCTCGAGCGAGGGGGCCGGGCGCCTGGGCGGGATCTCCGGCCTCATGGCGTCCATGGGCCTGCAGGCCGCGCTCGACCCGCCGCTCTCCGCCGGAGAGATCGCGCAGCTCCTGTACGCGACGGCCGACGACATCGACCTGCCCGAGTCACGCGAACCGGGCGCGGTGTTCTACTGGTCCCAGCCCGGTTTCGATCAGCGCTTCGGCTACGGGCGCGTCAACGCGAACACCGCCGTGGAGTCGGTGAAGGACGGAAAGATCCCGCCCGTCGTGGACGTCGTCCAACCCTACTGGTTCGACGTGCTCTACGCGGACGCGGAGGACACCCTCGTGCCGATCATGGGCACGGTCAGCGCCGCGCGCGCTCCGTCGTACGACTATCTCGTCGAGTGGGCGCCCGGCGTGCAGCCGCCGGACGACGCCTTCACGGTCGTCCTCGAGGAGAAGAACGTCGCGGGCGACGTCGTCACGGGCGCGGACGGTGCGCCGCTGGCCGAGCTCGACGTGGCCACCATCGATCCGACGCACGAGCCTGACCCGGACAGCCCCTTCGGCGAGAACCAGTACACCATCACGGTGCGCGTCCGCGCCGTCGCCCACTACGGCGGCAGCATCGGCGACGTCCGGGGCGAGCTTCGCCGCGCGTACGCCGTGCACCGCGATCCGGATCTGCTCCCGGGCTTCCCCATCCGGACGGCCGACTCCCTGGAGTCCAGCCCGAAGCTCCACGACTTCGACGGGGACGGCGTCCGCGACATCGTCCAGGCGACGGGGGGCGGCGAGATCCACGTGTACTCGCTGGCCGGCGGCAAGCCGACCCTGCTCCCCGGTTTCCCCGTGCGCGCCAAGCTCCTGGACGGCTTCGACGGCGACGCCACGCGCACCGACTATCGAGGCGCCGCGGCGTTCACGTCGGGCAGCGTGGATACGGAGCTGGCGCGCGAGTCCTTCACCGCCACTCCGGCGATTGGCGACGTGGATGGCGACGGCAAGGCCGAGATCGTGGCCACGACGACGCACGGAACGATTCACGCGTTTCACGGTGACGGCACACCCGTGTCCGGGTGGCCGGTGAGGCTCCCCGACGTCCCGTCGTGCCCGACCGATCGAGACCACGTGGGCGAGATCTGCATGGGCGTCGAGCTGGGCGAGCCGGACAGCAACGACGACGTGCTCAAGACGCTCGCGCGCGGGGCCTTCGGCAGCCCGGTGCTCGAAGACATGAACGGTGACGGCAAGCTCGACGTGATCCAGGCGGCGTTCGACGGCCACGTCCACGTCTTCTCGGGAGACGGGAGCGCCGTCGCGGGCTGGCCGGTGCGCGTGCACCACCCCAGCGGCGCCACCCAGGAGTACAACCGCATCCTCACCACGCCGGCCGTCGCGGACTTCAACGGCGACGGCACGCCGGACGTCCTGGTGGGCTCGAACGAGCGCCTCGGGAGCGGCAAGGGCGCCGGCGCGTTCTACCTCATCGACGGCCGCGGAACTGCAGCCGGCAACCCGCCCTATCTGCCCAACTGGCCGGTGTCCGTGGTTTCGTTCAACCTCTTTCCCGTCGTCGCGGAGGGCGCCACGGTGTCGCCCATCGTCGCGAAGATCGGGGACGTTCCCCACGGCGTGATGCACGGGAACGCGAGCGCGCCGCTCATCCTCCCGCTGGACCCCGGTTCGCAGAGCAGCCTCGGGTCGGTCCCCGTCAACGCCCACCCCGAGCGCATCGACGACAACACGGGCGAGCCGGTGCGCGGCCTGCCGCCCACCAGCATCTTCGGGGCGCAGTCCAGGGCACGAACGCCGGACACGATGTTCCCGCTGTTCGCGCAGCCCTCGGCGGGTGACTTCGACCAGGACGGCGTTCCCGACATCGTCACGTCGGGCGGCTCGCTCAGCCTCGCCCAGAACCTGCTGTCCACCATCGCGACCGGCAGCCGCGCGCAGTTCCTGATGTCCATCTGGAGCGGCAAGACGGGCGAGATGATGCCCGCGAGCCCCATCCCCCTCGAGGACTTCTCCTTCTTCAACAACCCGACCGTCGCGGACCTCAGCGGTGATGGCTACCCGGAGGCGATCCAGGGCACCGGCGGCTACTACGTCCGCGCCGTCGATGCGTGCGGCCGTGAAGCCGACGGGTTTCCGAAGTTCACCAACCAGTGGATCATCGCGAGCGCCGCGGTCGGGGACGTCACGGGCGACGGGTCCCTGGAAGTGGTCGTCGGAACGCGCAGCGGCTACCTGTACGCCTGGAAGACCAAGGGCAAGAGCGACGGCGTCATCGCGTGGGAGAGCTACCACCACGACAACCGGAACACCGGCAACTACGACGTGAAGCTCGACCAGGGGAAGCTCAAGGGCGCCAAGCCGCTGCGCGTGAAGAACGGCAAGTGCGTCGAGGGCGGCGCGGCCGAGGACGACGGCGGCTGCTCGTGTCGCATCCCGGGACGGAATCCGCCCCGCGATGGAACGGGCGTCCTGCTGCTCGCGCTCGGCGCAGCGCTCGCGCGGCGCTCACGGCTCCCGGCGCGCGGCGCGATCAGTGGCGGGACGCGCCGCGGCGCGTCGTGAGGGGAACGCCCCCCATTCGCGCCCGGGCTCGCGAAGAATGTCCTGCGGGTTCGGACGCGAGCGAGCGTAGAGTGAAGGCATGAGCGCGGCCACGCGTGAGCTCGAGCTGGACCTGGCGGAGCTCGACGATCGCTGGTCGCCGGACGGTGCCAGCGCGCACACGCGACCAGGGCTGGCGCCGCCGGCACCGGGCTCGGCGCCCATGCCCGGAGGTCCCTCGCGCCGCCCGAGCAGCCCACCCTCCGGACGACGCGCGTCCGGCGTTCATCCCGTCGCCCGGCCCCGCGATCTCGACCGCGAGATCGTCGAGCAGCAGGACGCGTTCATCGCCGCGCTCATCGACGAGTACGAAGCGCGACTTCGCGAGCTCGAGGTGCGGCTCGCGAGTCTGCGGGCCGAACCCGCCAGCGGGGCCACCCCGACGACCTCCGGGCCACGGTAGAACTTGACGCTCCGAAGAACGCGCCGCTGGGGGCGAATCGTCGGCGCGCTGACGTTCTGCGCGGCCTACGCCGCGTGCTCCAGCGACGAGGCGTCGTCCAAGGGTTCGCCGTCGAAGGACGCCGGCACGTCACCCGATACGGGGACGACGCCGGACGCTGGAGACGGCGCCTCTCCGGACGGCGCACCGCCCACGCACCCCACCCTCGACTGCGACCCGCTCGTCCCCGAGTACTGTCTCTTCCCGTTCCCGAACGACGTGTTCACGCGCGCGGATCCGACGTCGCCCACGGGGAGGCGGATCCAGATCGCCGCCGCATCGCTCCCCGTCAGCGTCGGGGGCGGCGTGTCGGACCCCTCGGTCGTGGCGGCGAACGACGGTTTCTCCACCGGGAGCGTGCTCCTGGCGTACTTCCCGGGAGCGACGCTCGCCGGCCTCCCGGGTACGGAGGATCTCGCGGCGTCCCTGGCCGACGACTCTCCCACGGTCGTTCTCGACGTCGAGACGGGCCGACGCATCCCGCACTTCGCCGAGCTGGACAAGACGACCCTCGAGGCGAACGAACGCTCCTTCATGATCCGCCCCGTCGAGCGGCTGAGGGACGCGGCGCGGTACGTCGTCGCCATCCGCGATGTACGCGACGCTTCGGGAGCCGCCCTCGCGCCGTCACCGGCCTTCGCGGCGCTGCGCGACGGCACCGTGACGGAAGACCCGGCCATCGAAGGTCGCCGCCAGCTCTACGCGGAAATTTTCGACCACCTCTCGAAGGTGGGCGTCGCCCGCGACACGCTCCAGCTCGCCTGGGACTTCACGACCGCGTCCAAGGAGAACAACACCGCCTGGCTGATGCACATGCGCGACGAGGCGCTCGCCGCCGCCGGTGACGACGGTCCGGAGTTCACCATCGACAGCGTGGACACGACCGCCGAGCCGGCGCACGTCGCCTTCCGCATCAGCGGAACCATGAAGGCACCGCTGTACCTGGACACGCCGGCCGCCGGGGCGCGGCTGCTCTTCGGCGACGACGGCCTGCCGGAAGTGAACGCGACGACGCCGACCATGGACGTGCCCTTCACCGTGGTGATCCCCCACTCCGCAGCGACCACGCCCGCGGCGCTGCTGCAGTACGGCCACGGCCTCTTCGGGACCAAGGAGCAGGTCCACGCCGGACACTTCGCGAGCTTCGCGAACGAGTTCAACTACGTGCTCTTCGCGGTGGACATGATCGGCATGTCGGCGTCCGATCCGGTGTTCATCGGCGCCTCGATCGCCACCGGGGAGGCCCAGCGGCTGGCGGCCATGTTCGACCGCCTGCACCAGGGCATGCTGAACCACTGGCTGGCGATGCGAATGATGGCGCGCGGCTTCGCGAAGCACCCGACGTACGCTGCC
>CAZARU010000034.1:2017-27708 GCA_964487605.1 uncultured Polyangiaceae bacterium | reverse complement strand
GCATCCACGCCCGTGCCTACGTCGATCCGACGGAGCGCTACTACCACGGCATCAGCCAGGGAGGGATCCTGGGGGGCGTGTACGTGGCCGGCAGCGTGGACGTCGAGCGTGGCGTGCTCGGCGTCATGGGGCAGCCGTACAACCTCCTCTTGAACCGGAGCGTCGACTTCGACACGTTCTTCCTGGTGCTGAGCGCGACGTACACGGACTCGCGCGACTCCCAGCTCCTGCTCTCACTGGTCCAGTCGCTGTGGGATCGCGTCGAGCCGAACGGCTGGACGCCGTACCTGAGCGACGGTTCGGTCGCGAACGGCCCCAAGGCGGTGCTCATGCGCGCCGCCATCGGCGATCACCAGGTTCCGACCCTCGGCGCGCACATCATGGCGCGCACCGTCGGCGCAAAGCACGTGGACACGGGGCTCCGCGACGTTTACGCGCTCGAGAAGGTGACGAGCTCCTCGACGGGCTCCGCGTACGTGGAGTACGAGTTCGGCCTGCCGCCCGTCCCGGAGTGCAACCTCCCGATGCGCGCGTGCTCCGATCCGCACAGCGAGATCCGCGCGCTGCCCGAGGCCCGCTCGCAGCTGGACCGATTCCTGCGCACGGGCGTCGCCCAGAGCGACTGCTCCCCGACGTGCAGCTTCCCGCAGCTCAGCGGCTGCTCACCCGGCGAGCTGGCCGCGCCCTGCCCCGACTGAGCGCTGCGCCCGGCGCCGTCACGGACAGGACGTCGACACGAGCGGACTGAACGACCCGGTGAGTGCGCAGAGCGTGCTCGCGTTCACGCGGAGGCGACCGACGGCTCCGCCGCCACCGCCGCCGCCGTTGGCGCCGTCGTTCTGACCGGGCTGCGCGGGTCCCGCCACGCTCCCGCCGACACCGCCGTTGCCTCCGTTCGCGCCGCGGCCGCCTGCGGCTCCGTTCGCGCGCACGATGGCGCTGGCGGCCACCGTGACGTTCCCACCCTCGATCAGGATGGCGCCACCGCTGCCTCCGCCCGTTCCTCCACCCTCCGAGCCGCAGCCGGCCGTCCCCGCAGCGCCGTTCGCGAGCAGCGATCCGGAAACGCCGAGGGAGCCGGACACCGAGATCTGGAAAGCGCCGCCCCCGAGACCACCCGGCGCGGTACACCCGCCACCGCGCCCGCCGGAGCAGCCGCTCAGGAGCGGCACGAGCGACTCCATGCCGCGCGCGACGCCGGCCGCGCCCTGATTCCCGGAGTTGTCGCCGAAGCCGCCCGGCGCCCCTGGCTGCCCGAAACCACCGCCGCCACCGCCGCCGCCGCCACCGCTGGAGGTCCCGGTCCCGTTGCCACCGGCGCTCGAGCCGCACGCCAGGTTCGCACCGGCACCCGCCGTCGTGCCGGTCGAGCTGGCGTCGACGCTCCCCGTGATCGTCGCGTCACCGAAGACCGCGAGGATCACGGGCCGCGTTCCGACGAGCCGGAGCGTCGAACCTCCGGCGACGGTCAGGCCGGCGAACGACAGGATGACGGGACCATTCGGCGGTGCCGGCTGCACCGGAACGGGCTCGTGCTCGCCGCACCAGTTGGAGAAGGCGAGCGTCGTGGAGTCGAACTGCGAGATCCCGCAGTCGAGCACCACGACCGCCGTCGAGGGTGGCTTCACCCCGCTCGCGGTCGGATCGAAGTTCGACGGGCCGTACGGGAAAGCGCGCAGGTCGCACTGGTTCGCGGCGCCGCCACCGCCGCACAGCTCGGGCCCCGAGCACGCACCGCAGGACAGCACGCCGCCGCAGCCGTCGAGCGCGCTCCCGCACTCGGCGCCGGTAGAGGCGCAAGTACCGGGCGTGCAGCCGCACCGGTTGGCCGTCCCGCCGCCCCCGCACGTCTCGGGCAGCACGCACGCGCCACAGGGCAGCGTTCCGCCGCACCCGTCCGACACCGAGCCGCAGTCCTTCCCCTGCGCCGCGCAGGTGGTCGGCGTGCAGCCGCACGAGTTCGGCACGCCGGCCCCGGCGCAGGTCGCGGGAGCGGTGCACGCGCCGCAGTCGAGCGTCCCCCCGCAGCCGTCGGGAATCGAGCCGCAGTCCTTGCCCTCCGCGGCGCAGGTCGTCGGCGTGCAGCCGCACACGTTGACCGTGCCACCGCCGCCGCAGGTCTCGGCCCCGGCGCACGTGCCGCAGGGGAGCGTCCCGCCGCAGCCGTCGGAGATGACGTCGCAGTCCTTGCCCTCCCGCGCGCAGGTCGTCGGCGTGCAGTTCCCCTGGCCGCACACGTTCGGGGTCCCTCCGCCGCCGCACGACTCCGGGAGCGAGCACGCCCCGCAGTCCAGCGTGCCGCCGCAGCCGTCGACGACGATGCCGCAGTCCGCGCCGAGCGTGGTGCAGGTCGCCGGCGTGCATCCGCAGACGTTCGGTGCGCTACCGCCGCCGCAGGTTCGTGGCGGCATGCAGCTTCCGCAGGCCAGTGTCCCGCCACAGCCGTCGTCCACCTCGCCGCAGTTCTTGCCGAGCGCAGCGCAGGTGGTCGGCGTGCAGCCGCACGCGGCGGGGTTCGTTCCGCCACCGCACGACTCCGGTGCCGTGCACGTGCCGCAGCTGATGGTGCGCCCGCAACCGTCGCTCATCGTGCCGCACGTGCGCCCCTCGTCGCCACAGGCCTTCGCCGTGCACCCGCACACGTTCAGCTCACCTCCCCCGCCGCACGTCGCCGGGGAGACACACGCTCCGCAGTCGAGCGTGCCCGCGCAGCCGTCGGGAACCGCGCCGCAGTCCTTGCCCAGGGACGCACAGTCCGTCGCGCAGCCCCCACCGGCGCCCGACGATCCGGATGACCCCGACGAGCCCGACGAGCCCGACGAGCCCGACGAGCCCGATGACCCCGACGCGCCCGACGATCCGGACGATCCGGACGCCCCCGAGGCGCCCGAGGCGCCCGAGGCGCCCGCAGCTCCCTCGCCGTCGCCTGCGTCGAGCGCGCCACCGTCGGCGTCCGGCGAGCCACTCGACAGTTCGTCGAGCGTCCCGAGCGAGCACGCACCGGCGGCGAGGATCGTCGCGACGCCGAGTGCCTGCCGAAGGCCTCCGCCCAGCGCCGAACGTGACGGTCGCATCAGCGCAGATCCTGCACGCTACCGGGAGGCGAGTCACCCGCCGAAGCGCAGGCGCCCCGCGTCGCCTCCTGCCCGACACCCGTGTACGCATCCGGGGCGCGGCTTCGCCGCCCCTTTCGCGCGGATTCCGGGTGGGAGCCCACAGGTCCCTACACGCCTCGCCGCGGGGGCGCGTTCATCCGAGGGTGCGCGTCAGCTCGCGCACCCAGCGGATCCCGAGGTCGCGTCCCGAGAGGCTCATCGCGTTCTCGTAGAGCGCCATCTCCCTGAAGCCGGCCTCCGGCGCGTGCTCGTAGTCCGCCGGCGCCATCACGTAGCCCAGGTACCCGCCGCACTGCGAGCCGGCGATGGGGTACTCGACCCCGGCATCGCGCAGCGCGCGCTTGAGGTCGAGGGCGACGCGCACGCCGAGATCGCACGGCGCGCCCACGAAGGCCGCGTCGCCCATCCGCACGTGGTGGAGGTCGGCCGTCGAGCCCTCACGACCTTCCTCGCCCAGGCGCACGAGCCAGCGCCGAAGCGGCGTGAGCGCCTGCTCCGCCAGCTTCCACCGCGCACCGGAGGGAAACACCGAGCACTCGACGGCGCCGAGCGCGACCGATGGACGCGACACGCTCAGGGGTTCGGCGGCTGCGGGCACGAGCGCGCGTTGAGCCTGCTCCCAGGCGCGTTCGAGGACGTCCCCGACGAGCGTGAGGTGCTCGTCGTACGTCGTCGGGAACTCCGGGAAGAGCGGACTGAGCCCGCCGACCGCGCCTTGAAGGAAGACCGAGCGCAGACCGCGTGCGTCGATCCGCCGGCACACTTCGCCGGGGAAGTCCGCGCTGATGGTCCCGTTCTCGCGCTCCGAGCCGATGACCGGATGCGCGCTGAAGCTCCACAGGTCGATCGGCGCCGCACCGGCGACGTCGAACCGCAGGAGCGTCAGATCGGGATCGACCGGACCGAGGCGCTCTCGTCGGTTCGCGCTCGCTCCGGCAGCGGCCGCCACGGAGGCGCGCAGCGTCGCAGGCCGCGCGTCGTCTCGGGCCCGCCGCGCTGCTTCGGCCAGGCCCGACGCGAGGCGCTCGAACATGCGGGGATCGAACCTGCCGACCATCCGCTCCGCGCGCCCGGCCTGCCAGTAGCTTCCGGGGCCGGAGTGCGTGTGCGTCGCCGCGAGCACGAGAGTCGCCCGCGACGCCCCCGCGCGCGCCGCCACCTCGGCGTGCAGTCGTGCGGTGATGAGCAGCAGATCTCCGACGACGATCGTGACCTCCGTCCGACCACTCGAAAGGTGGAGCGCGCGGGCGTAGAGCGGATCGCGCAGGCTCGTCGACAGACGTGGCGCGCCGGTGAACGCCGACCCGAGCGGCGCGTCCGCGAGCGTGCACCCCACCTCCGGCGTCAGCTCGACCCGCGCGTACCCCGCGCGTAGACCCGATGACATGGGGCGGATGCTACCAGAGGGAGCGCTCGACCCTCGCAGCCCGTCCGCTCACCGCCCATTGCCCCGCGGCCGAGGCGCCCGTATGGTCGCGCCGCTCCATGCGGACCGCGCGGCTGTTGACGTGCTTCGCCCTCGCGGCGGCGGGCTGCGGGACGCCTCCCCGCGCGCCCTTCGCGGGGCCCAGCGTGGAAGACGTGCTGGCGAGCCGTCCGCGGCTGCTCTGGGTGGCGGCGCACCCCGACGACGAGTCCATGGGCGGGCCCGTGCTGGCGCGCGCGTGCGTGCTGCACGAGAGCGCCTGCCACTTCGTGGTGCTGAACCGCGGCACGGGTGGCGAGTGCAACCTTCAGGAGGGCTGCCACCCGACGCTCGGGGACGTGAGACACGGAGAGCTGGTGAAGTCGTCTCGGCTCTACCGCTCGGCGCTGGAGCACTACGACTTCTTCAACGCGCCGCTGCCGGTGGAGAGCTTCCCCTCGCGCCAGGAGATCCAGAAGCGGTGGCGCTCCGAGGGCGACCCCGCCGGCATCGTGGCGCGCGCGATCCGGCGGTTCCAGCCGGACGTCGTGGTCACGCTCGACCCGTACCAGGGGTTCACGGGCCACCCGGAGCACCAGGCGACGGCGCGGTTCGCGATCCGGGGCGCGCACATCGCCGCGGACGCGGCGTCCACGAACGAGATGGTGAAGGACGAGGCACCCCACCGCATCACGCACCTCTTCCACGTCCAGAACAAGTACTGGTTCATGTCCGTCGCGGGTGACCCGCACGACCCCGAGCCCTACACGGATCGCATCGACAACACCGTCCACTGCGTCGTCGATCGCGAGGGTCGCGAGCGCCGCTGCGTGGACGTCGTGGTCGCCCACACTCGGGTCCATCTCTCGCAGGACCGGGACATGGGGGCCATCCGGACCGCCAGCAAGTTCTGGGGCACGACGTACGTGCGACAGCTCGACCCCTTCGGCGCCGAGGCCACCGCGCTGGTCGAGGAGCTGCCGCCGTGAGCGGCCCCTGCGCCCGCCTGGTTCACGCCACCGTGCTCACGACGTGCCTCGCGGTCACGACGAGCGCGGCGGCACAGTCTGCGCGCGGCTTCGCGCTTCACGCCACCGACCCCGCGCCGGCGGGCGACACGTTCACGATGGTGCCGGACGGGCGAGTCCGCGGTCTGTTCGAGGTCCACGCGGCCTTCTGGCGCACGTACGCCTCGGACCTCGACACGGGGCGTGGCACGGTCGAGCACGGCGCCTACGGCAACGCCGATCTCACCCTCGCCCTCGCCGAGGCGATGATGCTCAACGTCGGACTCGCGGACGCCGTGCTGCAGAACGCCGACGCCGGCGTCGCGAGCGCGAGCCTGGGCGACGTGCGCAGCACGCTGCGGCTCACGTGGCTCGGCGGAGAGGGGCCGCTCGCCGTCGGGACGCAGTTCGACGTCTGGTTCCCCACCGGTAGCGAGGACGCGCTCACGAGTGACGGCAAGGTGCGCTTCGGTCCGAAGGTCGCCGTGAGCGGCGCCGCGGGGCCCATCGCGTACGCAGCGACCGGCGGGTACCTGCTTCGGCCCGAGCGCGGCGCCGGCGACGCGACGGTCGGGCCGGGGCCGACCTTCGGCGCGGGGCTCGCGCTGCGCCTGCTCGACCAGGCGGTCCAGGTGGGACCCGAGCTCTGGGGACAGTCGGCGGGTGGAGGCGAGTCGACGGCGCTCGAGGCGGCGCTCGGACTGCGCGTGCGCGTGCACGACGTGCTGGTCGGGGCGACCGTGGGGACGGGCCTGACCGACGCACCCGGGACGGCGGACCTTCGCGCGATGCTCGGAGTCGCCTTCGTGCGCGACGAGCGGGTTCCCGATCCCGACGGCGACGGGCTCACCGGCAACCGTGACGCGTGCCCTTCCGATCCCGGGCTGACCCCGGACGGGTGTCCCGACACCGACGGCGACCGGGACACCATCGCGGACGCCGTCGACGCGTGCCCTTCCGAGCGCGGCCTGGTCCACGAGGATCCGCGACGCAACGGTTGCCCTCCGGCGGGCGGCGCGCTGCCGCCGCCCTGACCTCACGACGATCGCGAGCCGAACCTCGCCCGGTCAGGCCGGCATGGCCCCACGAAGCCCGTGCTGCGCGGAGTACTCGCCGCGCGCGAGGGCGCGGAGCGTCGCGCCCGGTGTGGCAGGTTGCGCGGCGCACCACCTGAGGTAGGCCGCAAAGCAGTAGTCCGGATTGGCGGCGTACACCGGCCGAACCCGGAGGCCGTTCTCGAGGATGTCGTCGAGCGCCGCGAGGAGCCGCTCGTGGTACCCCTCGAAGACGACCAGGTCCTTCATCCAGCGAGCACGCGGCGTGTCCTCGTCGACGATCTCCGCGACGCGACGTCGAAGCTCTTCGAGTCGCCCGGGGTGGCAGCCCAGGATCTCGAGGTCGTAGACGAACTCGTCGCGGTCGTGGTGCGCGCCGAGCAGGTGACGGGTGGTGCGCTCGGGGTGACTCATGAGCCCCGTCAGGTCGAGCGGCGCGACCGCGCGCTCGGCGAGGAGGAACGGGAAGCGCAGCGGACGCCGGCGCAGGAGCCGCGCACGCCAGCTGTCACGCACGACCCCGCCGGGCGACATGCCGACCGTTTCGGAGCGGAACGCGAGGCGATGCCACATGCGCACGACGCCGAGGGAGAGCTGCCAGAGATTCGGGATGGGCTCGACGAGACCCGACGCGGCCACCACCTCGAGGTTCTTCGCGATGCGCCGGGGCGCGAGCAGGAAGGGATAGGTGTACCAGACGGCTTCGCTCACGGCGCGCTCCTCCTGCGGGCAGATGACGCCCCCCTGCGCCGCCGCGGGCGGGTGAGCTCGTCGACGGTGCGCGCATCGCGCTGGGCGAGCGCGCGCTCGACGTCGTCGGCAAGACCGGGACGGCGCGGACCCAGAGCGTCGGCCAGCGCACGCCAAGCCGCGGCGTTCGTCTCGGGAGCCGCGTAGATGGTGCGGCGCAGCTCGGTCAGCTCCGTCAGCACGGCGACGATGGGATTCAGGCAGAGAGCGAACACCGCGCTGTCCGTCGCATCGAGCAGCGCGCCGAGCACGCCCACGTCCGCTCGGGCCAGCTCGACGTCGTCCGCGCCCCGCTGGACGGCGTCCTCGAACGCGCTCACGGCCCGCCGGATGGCGGCCCGGTGCCGCGCGCTCACTCCCGGCTCCAGGCGTTGCAGCGTGGCGCGCGCGAGGGCGCGGCGAATGGCGAGCAGGTCGCCCGCCAGCGCGGCGAGGTCGCCCTGCGCACGCGCGGCCTGGACGAGCGCAGACAGCAGGTCGGGCCCGCCGTCGCGCCGGTAGTCCGCGACGACCCAGCCGCTGCCCTGCCGCACGCTGAGCAGGCGCGTCGCGCCGAGCCGCCCGAGCGCGCCGCGTACCGTGACGCGATTCACGCCGAAGCGCTCGGCGAGGGCGCGCTCCGGTGGCAACCGCTCGCCGGGCACCAGCCGGCCCTCCAGGATCGCCGAGCGCAGCGCGGCGAAGCACGCGTCGACGGCGGACTCCCGGGGCGCCAGAGGACCGTCGGCGAGGACCATATTGGTCGCATGGTCCGACCAATTGCTGGGGCGGTCAAGGAGATTCTGCCGCGCGACGCGCGGCTCACGCCGCGCGGCTCACGGCCGACAGCGAGGGGTCAGAGGGTCTCGTCGAAGAAGCCGTAGTAGCGCCCCATCCAGTACGGCAGGAGGTACCCCGTGGGCTGCGTCACCGACAGGCGATTCTCCGTGCAGGTGCCGAGGCCGTAGGGGTCGCTCCACCAGACGAACGTGCCGGGGCACCGGTCCGCGATCTCGCGCGGGTGCTCGGCGGCGTCCCGCCCGAACCTGTCCTGGCAGAAGGGCACCGCCTCGGGCGGGAGCGAGACCGTCGGGGTGGTCTGGCTCGGGCGGAACTGCTTCAGCATGCAGATCCCGTCCTCCACGGCATCGAGCGCGGGGCCGTCCGACGCCGGGCCGAGCGCCTTCTGCGCCGCCCACATGAAGTCGATCCACGCGTTCTTCTGGTCGAGGATGCGGCGTGGGCGGTCGGCTCGAACGACGTCCACGTCCAGCGAGCGCTGGGCCGCGTCGCGCAGGTCGCGGTCACGAGCGAACCAGATCAGGTTGTGCATCGAGAGCATGTGCATGGAGATGTTGTTGAAGTTCTGGCCGCAGCTCCCCTCGCCCACGTACATGCCGGCATCCGGCAGGAAGGCCGGAAATGGCTCGTTGATGGAGAACGTCCCCCCGATGCAGTCCTGGATCCCCGATTTCATCAGCAGGCAGTCGTCGAGGTAGGTCCTGAGGTCCTCACGTCCCGTCGCCTCCACGGCCATGAGCATGAAGTCCATCGCCATCGCCGCGTTGAAGCCCGGGTAGTCGTCGAACGCGAGCGGCGAAAACTTCCCGTGCTCGGTGACACGGCCGTCCCAGTCCACGAGCGTGAGCGCGTTCTCCTTCAGGTGATCCGCCACCTGCTCCAGGTGATCGACCACGAGCGTTCGGACCTCCTCGTCGTCGACCAGCTTGTAGAGGGCACCCAGCGCGAAGAGGTGCCCGGAGTACTCGTCCTTCGACACGTTCTCGAGCCAGCAGTACCCGGCGTAGTCGTCGAGCCCGCAGTGCTCCGACTTCTTCCACGCCAGCGTGGTCGGATCGACGGTCCAGACGCACCCGTCGTCGCGAACCTGGACCCACTTGTTGTCGTTCTTCTCCCTGTCGGGCACGTAGCTCGCGTCGTCCGCGGGACACGCGATCCCCGGCACGCCGGGCGGGATGTACTGGCGCGTGTAGATCCCCGGAACGCCCGTGATGCGCATCCTGTCGACCTGACCCTGCAGGACGAACTTCACCGTCGCGAGCGCTTCGGCCGATCCCGTGGCGGCGTACCGGAACGCCTGGGAGGCCAGGTAGAGCGCGTTCCACAGGCCGTCGTTCTCTCCCGTGTGCCACGTCGCCACGTCCGCGTACGTCGCCACGTCTTCGGTGACCGCCGGGACGGCAGGATCGGAGGCAGAAGCTGGGAGCGTCACGCTCATCATCCAGCCGAGGTCGGGGTGGAGGTGCAGCCGCGTGGCGATCTCGTCGTACCGCGTCGCCTTGTCCGCCAGCGACTCGGTCGTCGCCCGGTCCTCGGCGGCGCACGTCGGCCACTGCGGCGCGCCGTAGCGCCACGGATCGACGCAGGCCCCCGCTTCGCAGAGCTGACCGCGCTCGCCGAGGCAATCGACCTCGCGCTTCTTGCCCTTCACGCACTCCGTCAGGACCGTCGCGTCGGCGGAGCAGACGCTCTCGGTGCACGACGCCGCCCGGTCGTCCTCGCCGCCGCACGCAGGCAGCAAGACGGTCGAGACCGCGGCAGCAACCAGGGCAGCGAGGACTTTCATGTCGTCCGTACCCTACCGCGCTAGGCGAAACGAGGCGACGGTGCGAGACTCCCGCCGTGTTTCGTCGCCTTCGGTGCGTACCCACCCTGGGGCTGGTGACCCTGACGGCAGCCTGCGGCGAAGCCGAGGTGAAGCGCGGCGACGGGGCGCCCGCGTTCGACGTCCGCGTCGTCGAGCATGACGTCGCTGCGGCGGAGGGGATCGCCACGGGCGACTACGGGACGCCGTCCGTCGTGCACGGGGCGCTCGCGGTCGATCCGAAGTACCGGCACGTCCTGAACTTCCAGATGACGCCCATGCTCCCGCCCTTCCGCGAGCCGCTGCCGTCGAGCGGGCCGCTCATCCTCTACTCGGATCACCTCGAGACCCTCGTCTTCTCGCCCCTCGACCACTTCTACGAGACCGTCGTCGAGCTGCGCGACGGGCGCATCGAGTACGGCTTGCACGGCGAGATCGACACCGTGCCCGAGCCGTTCCGGCACCGGTTCGTCGTGGTCGAGGGCGACGGCATCGGCGCGACGGTGGACGCCTGGGGAGCCCGGCTCATGAGCGAGCACGGCGCGGTGCCCGTCGATCGGTACGCCGACGACGGCGTCGCCCGGCTGGGCTACTGGACCGACAACGGCGCCTACTACTACTACCGGACCGAGCCCGACCTGAACGAGGCCGAGACGATGCTGGCCGTGAAGGCCGACGCCGACGCGCGGGACATTCCCCTCGGCTACCTGCAGCTCGACTCGTGGTGGTACTTCAAGGAGTCCACGGGGCAGAACCGCCTGGCGGGCGGCCTGGTGCGCTGGGAACCGCAGCCCGAGATGTTCCCGCAGGGCCTCGAGTCGTTCGTGAACGACCTCGGCCTTCCGCTCATCCTGCACAACCGGTGGTTCGCGAAGGACAACGCCTACACCGGCGACTTCGAGTTCACGTCCGGCGACGAGATGGCGCTTCCGCTCGAGCGCGGCGTCTTCGACCGGTTCATGGCGGACGCCGTCCGGTGGGGTGCGATCACCTACGAGCAGGACTGGCTCATGCTGCAGTTCTGGGGCGTGCCGCACCTCCGGAGCGGGATGGGACACGCCGAGAAGTGGATCGCCGATCTGCACGATGCCGCGAAGGACCAGGGCCTGACCGTGCAGCTCACCATGCCGGGCCCGCCGCACCTGCTGGATCGCGTGCGGCGCCCGGAGGTGACGTCGATGCGCACCTCCATCGACTACGCGCCGGGGATCGCCAAGCAGGCCTTCTGGCCGCAGTTCCACGTCGTGAACCTCGTCGCGCGCGCCGTCGGCATGCTCCCTTTCAAGGACAACTTCCATTCGTCGGAGACCTACGGCGAGGCCGAGGCGCTCATCAGCATCCTGAGCGCCGGCATGGTCGGCCCCGGCGATCAGATCGGGAAGATGGATCGCGAGCGCCTGCTCCGGACCTGTCGTTCGGACGGCGTTCTGCTCAAGCCCGACCGGCCTGCCGCCCCCATCGACGCCATGTTCCTCCCCCACCGGCGGCCGTTCACCGTGGCCACGCACTCCGATCACGGCACCCGCCGCTGGTGGTACGTCGCGGCGTTCCACGTCGCGCGCGACGTGATCCCGATCGCCGACAACATCTTCGCGGTGGCGTCGTACGACGGGCAAGAGCCCGACCAGCACTACGTGCTGCCGGACCACGTCGATGACTTCACCCTGGACCTGGAGCGCGACCTCGGCGTCGAGGAGACGGTCGTGGTGTGGGACGCCCGCCGCCGCGACGCCCGGGTCGTTCGCGGCGCGACCCAGCTGAGCGAGCTGACGGACCCGTACGACCACGCAGAGCTCGTCGTCGCCCCCGTGTTCTCCAGCGGCCTGGCGCTGCTGGGCGAGACGGCGAAGGCGGTGACGGTCGCGGATCGCCGGTTCGTCGCCATCGAACCCCGAGCGGCCGGCATCGACGTCGAGCTCGCGGGTGCACCGGGAGAGGTCGTCGAGCTGCTCGCCTACGACGTGGACGCCGACGCGCCGCTCCCAGCCGTCGCCGTCACGCTCGATGGCGCGGGCAGCGCGCGCGTGACGATCACGAGGTAGCTCGGCACCGCCCGAGTGGCGCCGCGCGCCTACTCCGAGCGCATGCTGCGGAAGATCCGCCCCACGCCGAGGCGCCTCATGAGCGCGTTCGCCGCGCCCGGCGCGACGGCGTTGAGCGCGAGGAGCGGGCGCACCGGGACCGGATTCACCAGGATCTCCAGAACGTTCTTCTCGATGGCGCGCACGAGCGCGTCGGCCACGTCCTTCGGCGTCGACTCGCCGACGAGGCGCGGTGCCTTCTTGCCGTAGCTGTCCACGAACATGCCGACGTCCGAGATGAAGCCGGGGCACACGACGGAGATCCCCACGCCCGTTCCGTCGAGCTCACCCGACACCGCGCGGGTCCACTCCACGAGCCCTGCCTTCGTCGCCGAGTAGGTCGCGTTGTAGGGCGCGCCCTGCTTGCCGGCGAGCGAGGCGATGGTGACGACGTGGCCCTGCCGCCGCTCGAGCATCCCCGGAAGCACCAGGCGCGTCAGCCTCAGGACCCCCAGCAGGTTCGTGTCGAGGGTTCGCTCCACCGCGGCGAGGTCCGCCTCGGCGAACGCACCGGGGTGCTGGATCCCCGCGTTGTTCACCAGCACGTCGATGGGGCCGAGCTGCTCGCTCACGCGATCGAGCAGTGCGTGGCAGGAGGACGCGTCGCTCACGTCGCAGGGCACCGTGACCACGTGCCCGCCGTCGTTCCCGAGGCCGGCCGCGGTCTCCTCGAGGGCACCGGCGGAGCGCGCCGTCAGGGCCAGGTTCGCGCCGCGCGCCGCGAGTGCAGCGGCGAGGACGCGGCCGAGCCCGCGCGACGCGCCCGTGAGCAACACGTTCTTTCCTCGAATCTCCAAGACGAACCTCCGCCGCGGCGAGATCCGCCGCGGGCGCGAGTTGTGCGCGGGCGGCACGCCATGTCAACACGCGACGTCACGAATCGCCTGGATTTCGCTGCTCCACGCTGCTCTGCTCGCCTGCCTTGCAGGGAGTCCTCGCCTCCGCCCCCCCGCGATCTCCGCGCGCCGGCGACGTCGAGACGCCTTGGCTGCTTCGCGCCGGCGGGGAGCCACTCTTCGTGTTCGCCCACCAGGACGACGAGACGGTCCTGGCCGGGATGATCCGACGCATGACGGGCGACGGGCAGCGCGGCCGCTTCGTCTGGTGGACGAACGGCGACGGCCTCGCACCGGCCGCGGGAGCCGAGCCACGAGCCTACGCCCGGGTCCGGATGGCCGAGAGCGACGACGCGCTGCGCCGGCTCGGGGTGGGCCCGGGACGAAAGGTCGATCTCGAGTCCTCCGAGATCGAGAACTACCGTCGCCTGGTGCAGGTCGCGCGGGGTGGCGCCGCCGGCCGTGACGCCATCGAGTACTTCGTGAACGAGGCCGCCCGCGTCGAGGGCGCCGTTCGCGACGCGGATCCGGACCGTGTGTTCGTCCTCGCCTGGCAGGGGGGCCACCCGGAGCACGACCTGGTGCACGTGATGACGGCGCGGGCCGTGGCGCGCCTGCGCCGCGAGACCCGGCGGCCAATCCCGCTCGTGCAGTGTCCCGCCTACGAGTACGTGATCGCCTGCGCGCTGCGCTTCAAGCCTTGGTTTCGCGGCGACCGCCGCTCCATCGAGCTCGACCCAGGCGAGGTGCGGCTGAAGCGCGACGTCTTCGCGGCCTACGCGAGCCAGGAGCCGCTGCTGCGGCAGTTCGAGCGCTGGGTGCGCGTGCTCGGCGCGGCGTCCGCCCTGCGCGGTCGCCCCTTCGGCGTCGAGGGCTACCTCGCCCGGGAGGAGCTCGGCGTCGTGGACCCCGACCTGGACTACACCCGCTCGACCCACCGGTTCGAGCGCCTGAACTACGTGCTCGACGACTTCGAAGGAACGCCGATCCGATTCGATCGGATGGTGGCCCCGGTGGCACGCGCCGTGCTGCGCGCTGGGACCACGGGCTGACCCACGGGTCGAGGGCTTCAGGTCAAGGCTCGTACACGACTCCGATCGACGACTCGAGCGCGAAGCCCGCCGATGGAAAGGCGACGAGCGCTGCAGAGTCCACGACGACCGCGGCGCGCCCGAGCCGCCACATGGCACCCGCTCCCAGCGCGGCGAAACCATGGCCCAGTCGGCGCCATGCGCGGAGCTTCAGCGGGCGGTGCGCGGCGACCCTCGCCGCGCCGTCCTTGCACGCGCGATACTGCGCAGAAGAGGGCTCGATGGTGGTGCCCGGTGGGTCGCCTTCGAGGCCGCTACCGCAGTCGCGAACGAGCACGGGCACACTCGCGTCGATCTGCGCGAGGCCGAGGCTGACGAAGGCGAAGGGGCGGAGCGCTGCGGCGAGCGGGCCGAGGCCATGGGTAGCGCGGGCCTCGACGTGAACGGGGGGAAACTCCTCGCCCGGCGCGCGCCCGCGCAGCGCGACGCCACCGCGTGCTCCGAGCGAGCTCGACGGCGAAAGCGCGAGCTCCACGGAAGCGAGCAGCCGCGAGGTCCCGGGCGCGAGCCCCGTCGCGATCCCCCCTCCGCCGCCTGCCTGCGGATCGCCCAGGTACGCCTTGCCCGTGGACTCGTCGAAGCACGCGAACGTCCCATCCTCACGGCTCGACCGCGAGCACGCGCGATCGGCTCCCATCAGCACGAAGTCCTGGACGAGATGCACGCCCAGCCGGAGTGACGGCGCCTCCGACGGAGCGCAGCGACCGGCGACGCAGCGCTCCACCGAAGCGCACTCGTCGTCCGTGGTGCAACCCTCCGGATCTGCACACACGCCGTCCTTGCACACCTCCGAGCCGCTGCATTCCTGGTCGCTCCCGCACGAGCAGCGGAGCCCCGGGGGGCAGATCTCGCGCTCGGCACAGGGAGCGGGCGGGGGCTTCTCGCCCCCTTCCACCCGCTCCGCATCCTCCGTCGGCTTCTCTTCGGGTCGACCCATGGCGGCGCGCAACGACTCCCACTCGGCGGCGGTCTCGGGGCCAACGATGGGTGCGTCCAGCTCGACGGCAGGGTCGAGGGTCAGGGCGTTGGAGAACGCCTCGCGTACCGCGTCGCCGTCGCCACGGCTGCCCGCTCGCACGATGCCCAGGTACATCCAGGCCCGTGCGACGACGCCAGGCGAACAGCGATCGCCGCAAGCGCGGACGATCGCACCGAGGAGCGCCTCGGCTCCACCGGAGTCCTGGTCGAAGTACAGCGCCATCGCCTCGTCGATCCTCTTCAGCGCGCTGGCATCCCGCGGGGCCGCCGGCAGATCCATGCACACCAGGCACAGCGCGGCCACGAGCCGCACGACCAACCGTCGCAATCGAGCCTCCTGTGGCGAGCGCGGCCATCGCGGCTCGCCGTCGGTGAGGTTCGTTCCCGGCGCCGCGGGTCACGGGCACGTTCGCAGGGCGGGTCAGCTCGAGCGAACCGCACCCTCGACGAGCGCCGAAGACGACGCGGGCGCCTCGCTGGCGCGAATCAAGAGCTGGCTCGCGCGGTTGCGGATCCCGGGGGTCGCGCCGCTCTCCGCCAGATGCTCGAGCAACGAGAGCGCCTCGGTCTCGTGACCATCGGTCACCCAGAAGTACGCCCGAGAGAGCGCCGCTGCGTCGCGCGCGAGAGCGTCGGGTTCGTAGTCTCGACCACCCTCCTCCTCGAGCTCGACGCGCGCGACCACCACGTTCGGCGACGTCACGCGCACCCTGGGTGCCGCGACCTTGGAGGGCCGCGGCGCCGGGGACGACGCGCGCGCACCGGCGGGCTCCCGAACGGGCTCCAGCGCGTGCGGCATCGCCTCGTCCTCGGACCTGGCGGTCGCGAGCGGAACGGGCGTCGCCAGCGGAACGGCACCGCCCGAAGCCGGGAGGGCCGCCACCGCCGCGGACGGAGCGGCCGCGCGGCCCTGCGCGCCGGACTCCAGCCCGCCCAGGATGATGGCGGCCATGGCGACCGCAGCCAAGCCGAGCCACGACGCGCTCGACGATTTCTCGCTCGCCCGCCCGGCACCGCGTGCGCGGTACCGCAGCCACGCCATTCGGGTCTCGTGATCCGAGGGCGCGTGCTCCTGCCAGCAAGATGCGGCGCGTCGGCGCAGCGTTACGTCGAGCTCCGCCCTCACCGGGGGCCCCTTTCCGCGAGATCCACGGCTCCGAAGTACGGGTCTGCCGCGAGGAGCCGCGCCAGCTGCCGCCGTCCGTCGCGCAGGCGCGACCGAACGGTGCCCACCTTCGCCCCCACGATGCTCGACACCTGGCCCACGTCGAGTCCCTCGAGATCGTGCAGGACGACCACCGCGCGCCGCTTCGGCGGCAACGACGCAACCGCAGACCGCAGCCTGACGATCCGCTCCACGGCTTCGATCCGCTCGGGAGCCCCGGGGGTCGAGTCCGCGGCTTCCGGGAGCTCGCCGGTCCGGGAGAGCGTGAACCGACGGAGCCACCGCGACCGGGTGCGGTCGTGCTTGAGCATCGTCGCATAGCAGATGCGATAGGTCCACGTCGAAAGGGCGGCGCGGCCCTCGAACGAGGGCAGCGACCGGAGCACCTGCTCGCAAGCCACCTGCACGAGGTCGTCGAGGTCGCGCCCGCTGCGCGCCGCGAGCGACGCCATCTGGCGGTACACCAGGCCGAACACGTGCTCCGACAGCGCCTCGGTCCGGCTGTCCGCCCGAGCCTCCGAGAGCTCCGCTACCAGCAGCGCGCGGTCGGCGTAGTGATCCACTGGGGGTTGGTTCCCGAGGACCCTCGACACGAGCAGTCCGCGTCGAAGAAAGTTTGACCCAGGTGCGGCACGCGCGCCCGTCGAGGCCGCGCGCATGGTACTTCACCCCCCCGGCGCGGCCGGAACCGCCACCGAAAGGAGCACGACGTGAATCTAGGAGCGTTCTCAGTCAGCCTCGCAGTTCGTGATCTTGCAGCGTCGCGCGCGTTCTACGAGAAGCTCGGGTTCGAGGTCGTCCATGGTGTGGCCGAACAGAACTGGCTCATCCTCAAGAACCGGGAGCACGTCATCGGCCTGTTCCAGGGCATGTTCGAGAAGAACCTCCTGACGTTCAATCCGGGGTGGGGACAGGATGGTCAGCCGCTCCCCACGTACACGGACGTGCGGGCCATCCAGCGCAAGCTCGCCGAGCAAGGCGTCGAGTTCCAGTCGAAGGCGGACGAGACGACCACGGGACCCGCCAGCTTCACGATCGTGGACCCCGACGGAAACACGATCCTGGTGGATCAACACGTCTAGCGGCGTCGGCGCGCTCGCGCCGGCCCCTCATTCCTCGGGAACGAGCAGCGCGACGGCTCGCCGCTCGTCGCCGACCGACTCCTCGAGCACGGCCTCCGCGGCGATGAGCCCTCCCGCGCCGATGGCGACGGCAGACGAGACGTAGCGCACGCGCGAATCCGGCTCGGCGAGCCTGTCGTTGAGGTCCACGATGCCCGCCTCGGTCCACAGCACGGCGTGGATCTTCCCGTCCGACGCGGTGGAGAGGCCGCAGATGGTGCCGTCCTCGCCCACTCCGAGTCCCTCGGCGTAGTCGAGCGCCGCGCCGGGCAGCGCCTCGAACGAGACCGCGCTCGACGCCCCCGCGCGGACGAGGAAGGCGCGGCTCGAGTAGTCGGCGAAGCTCACGCGTCCCACCACGTGACCCGAATCGCTGATGCCACGCGCCTCACCGTTGCTGGCGTCGGCGACTATCGGCAGCCGTTCGGGCGCGCTCGTGGGCGACGCCCAGGTGACCGGAACGAAACCGTCCGCGCTGTCCAGGTTGCCCGCGATGCGACCGCTCGCGTTCACGTCGAACGCCTGGCCGTTCTCGAACGCGGCGCCAAGCGTCGGAAGCGGGACCGGATCCGCGTCGGGGTCCGCCCAGGTGCAGGGTCGTGGACCGATGGGGCTCGGCGGCATGGCGTCGTCGGAGTCGCCCCAGGAACCCACGATGAGGCCCGCCGGCGAGATCGCCTTCGCGCTACCGCTGAACCACCCGGGGGGAACCTTCAGAGGTCTGCGCGCGCCCGCCACCCACGCCTGCGGCTGGAAGTCGTACTCCCCGACCAGCGTCGCTCCGTCGGGACTGACCCCCCACGCGAACCCGAAGCGCTCCTCGGGAACGTCGAGCAGTGCCGCGCCGTCGGCTCGCGCCGCGCGCAGCGGCATGGACGTGGATGAGAACCCCTCGGGTCCCGAGTAACCAGCGACCACGCCCTGCGCGTTCATGCCGAGCGGCGTACCGAGGACGCGAGCCCCGGGGTTCTCGAACAGCACGATCCGATAGAGGTGCTCCGCGGGCGCCCCGGCACCACCATCGGCTATCGCCCCACCCGATCCCCCGGCGCCCGCCGTGGAACCGCCCTGCCCCACGCCGGCGGAGCCGCTGCTTCCCGAAGCCCCCCCGTCGCCGCCCCCGCCGGAGTCGTCGCTTTCGCCGCAAGCCGACGCGAACGTGGCGAGTGCGGTGGTCACCAGGAGAAGACGGCAAGGTCGGTGCAGAAGCATGTTCGATGTCCCTTCGCCGAGCGGTAGGGGCGCCGGCATGGATGAGTGCCGCGATGGGTGAACACCCGTCACGAAAATGGCGGGCGCCGGCGGAAGACCGAGCCGGCGTGGTACACGGTGGGCCCATGAAGATCGCCATCGTCGGCGGCGGCAGCACGTACTCGCCGGAGCTCGTAGACGGCCTGGCTCGCCGCGCGGACGCCCTCGGCCTCACCGAGGTCGCCCTGTCCGACCTCGATGCGCGCCGCCTCGAGGTCGTGGGTGGATTCGTGGCCCGGATGGTGCGGCGTCTGGCGCCGGGCGTCACCGTCACTCTCGCCCCTGGCCTCGACGCGTGCGTCGCAGGGGCGCGCTTCGTGGTCACGCAGATCCGTGTCGGCGGCAACGACGCGCGCCGCTCGGACGAGCGCCTGGGCGCCTCGCTCGGCGTGCTGGGTCAGGAGACGACCGGCGTCGGCGGTTTCTCCAAGGCCATGCGGACGATTCCGGCGCTCCTCGAGATCTGCGCCGCCATGGAGCGTCACGCGCCGGATGCGCTGCTGGTGAACTTCACGAACCCCGTCTCCATCGTGACCCAGGCCATCCTCAATCACTCGAAGGTGAGCGCGATCGGGCTCTGCAACATCCCGATCGGCCTTCGGATGGACCTCGCGAAGCTCCTCGACGTCACGCCGTCGTCGATACGCCTGGACTCCGTCGGACTGAACCACCTGTCGTTCGTCCGCGGCGTGATCGTGGACGGCAAGGACGTCCTTCCGGCGCTGCTCTCCAGGGTCACCGGCCCTCGCGAGCACCGCCCTGCCAATCTGCCGGAGCTCGACTACCCCGAGGAGTTCGTCGCCGCGCTGGGCATGATCCCCTCGGACTACCTCCGCTACTTCTTCCTGCAGCGCGAGTCCCTGGCGCAGCAAGCCGAGAAGAAGCTCACCCGCGCCGAGGAGGTGATGAAGATCGAGCGAGAGCTGCTCGACCACTACGCCGACCCGTCGAACGACACGAAGCCGGACAGCCTGTCCAAGCGAGGCGGCGCGTACTACTCCCACGCCGCCATCGAGGTCATCGAGGCCGTGTGCGGCGACACCGGCGCAGAGCTCGTCGTCGACGTCCTCAACCACGGCGCCGTGAAGGAACTGCACGATGCCGCGTCCGTCGAGGTGCCATGCACCGTGGGCGCGAAGGGCGCCACTCCCCTGCCCCAGCGCGCCCTGGAGCCGGAGATCCGCGGGCTCATCCAGCACGTGAAGGCGTACGAAGATCTCACGGTCCAGGCCGCGCTGGAGAAGAGCCGCCGTCACGCCATCCTGGCGCTCGCGTCTCACCCGCTGGTCCCGAGCGTCTCCGTCGCCACGCGCGCCGTCGATGCGCTCGCCGGCGAGCTCGGGCTGGCGTGAAGGGGCGCCCGCACCGGGAGCTCCGGGCGCCCGAGACTTCCACCCCGCGGTGGTCTCGAGCACACCGGCTCCCTCGACCACGACGAGCCCGCACCCAAGCCGTGGGCGTGGCTGGTCCGACCGTCTTCCTCCACGACGTCACCGTCGGCGACCGCTGCGGCGGCGCGATACGATGGGTCGAGGTCGCGACCACGCCCGAGGCCCCCGAGCGCCTGCACTGGATCCCACGTCATGAAGCTCCAGCAGGTGGCCTTGTCGCCCGCGAGCCGCACGCAGAGGCTGCTTCCGTACAGAGCGAGAGAAAGCGGCTCGTCCGCGCCGAGGTCGAGCGGCGGCAGGCTCGCTCCCATCTGGCCCGGCTCTCCGCCGACGCCGCCCACGCCGAAGTATCCCCAGCACTTCACTCGCCCCGAATCGAGGAGCGCACAGGCGGGAAGGGAGGCGGCGATGGCGACGACCGACTCGCCGGGACCGAGATCCACCGCCGGAAGCGCGTCGCCCATCTCGCCCGGTTGCTCACCCCGGTCGTGTTCGTCGCCGTGATGATCCTCAGTCCGCCTGAGCCGCGACATCGTAGAGGCGGTCGACTTCGAGCTCGACTCCGATCGACTCGAGCCGCGCGGTATCGCCGGAAGTCGTCGTTCGGAGGATCCATCCGTCCGCGGCGCGGGACCACACCTCGAGCCGGCGCTCGCGGTGCGACACGATGACGTACTCCCCCAAGGACTCGATCTGGAGGTAGTTCTCCCGCTTTTCGCCGCGGTCGTACTCTTCCGAGCTCGGGCTGGTGACCTCCACGATGACGCGCGGGTTGAGCACCGTGTTGCGATCGTCCGGGTCCAGCTCGCGAGGCGCGCACACCACGGAGGCGTCCGGATAGGTCGCGAGCCCGGTCGCCCGGACGCGAACCCTGAGGTCCGAGCTGTGGACCGCGCAGCGAGCCCCGAGGATCTGCTGCAGGACGAGACCCGACACGGCGGCGATCAGGGCCGCGTGCTCCGGCGATCCGCCTGCCATCGGGAGGATCGATCCGTCGCGAAACTCGTGGCGAACGTTGCTGTATTCCTCGAGCGCGACGTACTCGTCGAACGAGTAGACGAGAGTTCGAGCGGGTTCCACCACGCGCCAGAATCGCACCGATCGCGGACGGCGGCCACCTGCTCGAGCATCGAGGCACGCTGCGCGGGACATGGCCTGCCTTCGCAACGCGGCCGTCGACGGGAGGACACCCTCCGTCCCGACGTCTCGCGGCGCGCGAAGCCGGCCGAGGACCGCGCCGCGCTCCTGTTCGAACTCTCCCTCGAACCCTGGATCGACGAAGCGGAGAGCAGGGGGAACTTCGACGCGACGTCCGCCCCGCCCAGCTCCGGCGCCCCAGGCCGCCGGCCCCCTTCGCTGCCCTCGCGCGGAGGTCGCAAGCGCCGACGATTCGCCGCAAGCCAACCTAGGCGAACAGCTCGTCCACGCTCACGACGACGTCGTCGAAGGCGGCCGGTGCGAGCGAGTCGCCGGCTCCGAACTTGCGGACGCGCGCGTATCCGTCGCCCTCGGCCCCGTCGTACACCTCGACGCACCGGGCCACCACGTCGACGATCCAGTACTCGGGAACACCCGTCGAAGCGTACAGGGGTGCCTTCGTCTGGCGATCGTGCTCGAGCGACGACTCCGCGACCTCGACGACGAGGAAGGCCGTTCGGGGATGGTGAGCGGCGTAGCGGCCCGGCGGCACGAGCGCGAGATCCGGCTCCGGCTCCGAATCGTCGTCCGCCGCGAACGGCTGCTGGACACGGACCACTGCACGGTCGCCGAGCCCGCGGACGAAGTGTCGGTTCAGGAAGTCGATCGGGTCGGCATGGCGCGAGCCGGTCGGCGACATCTCGACCACGATACCTCGAATGAGCTCGACCCGTTCGTTCTCGAACCAGGCCTGCTCGGCGAGGCGCTCGTACTCGGCGCGGGTCATGCGCCGTGGTCTTGCGTGGGACAGAACGTCGTGCGCCTGCATGGCTCGTGCAGGAGCCTACCACCGCTGCTCGATGGGCGCTTCCGCGATCTGGGCGTGCTCGGGTACCGAGGGAGCGCAGGACGAACGGTTTCTGCCTCGCTCCTTCGCCGTCGCCCGCTAACGTGCGGCCATGAAGCTCGTCCTCGTGCCCGCGATGATCTTTCTGTCTGGTGGCTTCATGGCCGTCGCCTGGCTCGCCCACCTCCGGTTCCGTGACCTGGGGTTCTGGCTGCGCTCGCCATGAGCTGGGGGATCGTTCTGCCCGAGTACGTCCTGAACGTCGCGGCGACACGCCATGGGTACGGTACGTTCACGGGAGCCGAGATGGCGTCGTTCCACCTGTTCTCCGGCGTCGTGTGCGTCGGTCTGGTGTCCAGGTACGTCCTCGGCGAGGCGCTGGCCCCGCGACAGCTCGTTGGCTTCGCCCTTCTCGCCGCGGGCATGCTCCTCATCTTGCGCCGCGCCTGATCCTCCGCAGCACCGAGTGTTCTTCAGTGGTGACCCGGCTCACAGTCGACCTCGGCGACGACTCCCTCGACCACGACGGGACGAACCCCTGCTCCCGACGTCGCGCCTCTCACCCTGAGGCGGTCCGGCACCTGGGCACACGACTTGCTTTGCCAGGGTATGCGCATGGCCGACGTCGAGCTGCAGCGAGAACGACGCCGGGGTGTGCCGCGCTGGACGCGGCGACTGGCACACGTCGCGACACGGTACGCGCATCGCGGGGGCGCGGTCTTGGCGCTGACGGTCGCTTCGTTCGGCGGGGCGTCCGGGTGCGGCGACGATCCGGGCGGCGGCGCTGCGACGCGAGAGGTCGAAGAGCCGCTCCCCGCCGCGATCGCGGAGCTCGTCGAGGCGGCGTGCGACGCCCGGTCCGACTGCGCGTGCGACGGCGAGCCTTGTCGTCCGACCGCCGAGGCAGCGTGGCGAGCACGGCTGGCGTACGCCCGAGCCCGCACGCTCGCCATCGACTGGACGTGCGTGGCCACTCTGCGACGCCTGGCCGAGGGGGTGACGTGCAGCGACTCGCCGGAGCCCGAGCTCTGGCTCTGCAGGAACCACTGCTCCCCGATCCACGGAGCGCGCGACGAGCTGCAGACGTGCAGCGGGCACGACGATCTCGCCAGCGACTGCGCACCGCACCTCGTGTGCTCCCAGGGCTTCTGCCAGTCACCGTGCTCCATCCTCCCCCGCGCCCGGGAGGGCGAGGCCTGCAACCCGGTGGGGTGCCGGGAAGGGCTCGCGTGCTCCCAGGACCAGGTCTGCGTCCCCTGGGACGGCAGCACGCTCCCGTGCAGCGGAGAGACGTGCGAGGGAGAAGGGGACCCGTGCTTCTCGACCAGGTACTGCGCCGAGGGAACCTACTGCCCCTATGGCTCGGAGCCCCGCTGCTCGCCGCAGTCGGAGCCTGGCGCAGCGTGCGACGCGCGCGAAGACCGACCGTGCGCGCCCCCCGCGGTGTGCACGGGCCCGGTGTGCGCCGTGCCCGGCCTGGACGGCGAGCCATGCCCCCTGGGGCTCTGCGCGACCGGCCATGTGTGCGACCTCGGGATCTGCCGGCGCCTCGTTGACCTCGGAGAGTCCTGCGACACGCGTCCGTGCCGTCCGCCGCTCACCTGCGACCAGCGCGCGGGCCACGAGCAACGGTGCATCGGCCCGCTCGCGGCCGGCGAGCCGTGCAACGACGCCTCGGCGTGCGCCAGCGGCGCCTGCCCCCACGGCGCGTGCGCCGCGGTCGTCCCGGCAGGCGCGCCGTGCGACGCGTCCGCCGCATGCGAGAGGGGCAGCACCTGCGGCGTCGGGGGTCGGTGCCGGCGCACCGCCGACGGCAGCGCCCGGCTGTGCACGCACCGCGGGCTGCCGTGAGGACGGGTGCATCCGGCGAGCGGGTCAGACAGGATCGGCCGCGGTGGATTCCGTGAGGAACTGCGAGGACATCGTGCGTTGCATGCCCGCCAGCACGAAGGCTGGCGGGGGCGCTTTCGGCTTCGAGGGAAGCCCCGCTCCACGGTCGCCCGTACCAGGTAGACTTCCCATCGGACCGGAATCCCGCGTGCAAGAGCGTGGACTACAATCCCTCGGACAAGAAGTGCTACCAGCAAGTGCACCGCAACGAAGTGGGCGGCGCCTACAAGAAGTCCAAGAAGTACGACCACTGCGCCCGGCCGTGCCAACTCGACGACCACTACCACTGGAGCAGCTGCCGGACGTGACGTAGGGGGTCACGATGACCCTCGTGCCCGCGCTCAGCCACGCTGGAGCCGAAGAGCGTGGCCGACAAGGCGTCCATCTGTGGCACGAGCCAGATGCGGTGGTCGGTGGTGTCGCCGGACGGGGCTCGCGGAACGAGAGCGCCGAGATCAGGTAGAGCGCGCTGGGCGCACTCACTCCATCGCAGGCGAGCTCGGGCTTGCGTGAAGCGGCGCCCACCCGGGCCCCCCCCTCAGTACGACTCGATGTCGCGCGCGTAGTGACAGGTGTAGCCTCCGGGGTTCTTCCGGAGGTAGTCCTGGTGATACGCCTCCGCTGGGAAGAACTCCGTCGCGTCGACGATCTCGGTGACGACGGGCGAGCGCCAGGCGCCCGAGGCGTCCACTCTTCGCTTCACCTGCTCCGCGACGCGCCGCTGGTCCGCGTCGCGGACGAAGATCGCCGAGCGGTACTGCGAACCCACGTCGTTGCCCTGCCGATGCTTCGTCGTCGGGTCGTGGATCTTGAAGAAGGTGAGCAGGATTTCCTCGTAGCTCACCTTCGAGCCGTCGAACACGATCTGGATCGACTCGGCGTGGCCGGACTTGCCGGACGAGACGTCCTCGTAGCGAGGGCGGGCCACCGACCCGCCGGTGTAGCCCACGGTGGTCTCCAGCACGCCCGGGACGGCGCGAAGCAGCTCCTCCATGCCCCAGAAGCAGCCGCCGGCGAGGACGGCGGTCGACCGGTGCTGCGGGTCGACCGCCGTCGCCGGTGCGACGTCCGGCGCCGGATCGACCGCGGGCTTCTCGGCCCGACTGCACGCCGGCAGGGCGGCGGCCAGCACCACGAGCGCCGACGTGAACCGGTGCGACATGTCGAGCGGCTACGGCGGGCCGCGGCCGAGGTTACACCGGCGTCAGGGCGGCGGCGTGGACCCCTGCTCCAGGATGTGGAGTTCGACGCGACGGTTGTTCGCCCGACCCTCCTCGGTGTCGTTCGTGTCGAGCGGCTTCTCCTCTCCGAAGCCCTCCGAAACGAGGCGCTTCTTGTCGATGCCCTTCTTCACGAGCCAGGCAACGACGCTGGCTGCCCTCCGCTTGCTCAGCGCCTTGTTGTAGGCGTCACCGCCCTTGCTGTCGGTGTGCCCGTGCACGCCCACCTTCCGAATGTCGGAGTGGTCGTCGAGGATCTTCTTCACGGCATCGAGGACGACGTCGCTGGCCTTGAGGATCGTCGCGCTGTTGTAGGCGAACTGAACCTGCTCGCGAATGACGATCTGACCGCGCTCGATGCGCGCCACCGGGCAGCCGTGCTTCCTCTTGTCCTCGTTCGCCGGTCCGGGAACGTCCGGACACGCGTCGTCCACGTCCAGGATCCCGTCACCGTCGCGGTCCTTCGGCGGCGGACAGCCGTTCGTCTTCGGATCCTCGGTGCGCACCCCGGGCTCGTCGGGACATGCATCCTCGTCGTCGATGATCCCGTCACCGTCGCGGTCCTTCGGCGGCGGGCAACCGTTCGTCTTCGGATCGTCCGTCCGCACCCCGGGCACGTCGGGGCACGCATCCTCGTCGTCGAGGACCCCGTCGAGGTCGCGATCCTTCGGCGGAGGACAGCCGTTCGTCTTCGGATCGTCGGTCCGCACTCCGGGCTCGTCGGGACACGCATCCTCGTCGTCGAGGATCCCGTCCTCGTCGCGGT
>CAZARU010000034.1:0-1917 GCA_964487605.1 uncultured Polyangiaceae bacterium | reverse complement strand
CCGGGCTCGTCGGGACACGCATCCTCGTCGTCGAGGATCCCGTCCTCGTCGCGGTCCTTCGGCGCGACCTTCGCCGCGGTCGGCTTCGGCTCCTCGTGCGGCTCGCGCCACTCGACGGAGAGCAGCGCGCGCAGCTTCGGCGTACCGAACGCGCGGGTGAGCCCGGGCCCGACGCCCGCGCCGACGGTCCACTGCGGCGTCGGCGTGTAGTGTCCCCCCAGCACCACCTCGAAGGGCGTCGTGCGTCGGCCGAAGAACGCATCGCCGTCCGTCACGACGGTCGTCGTGGAGAGCTCCGGTCCCACGACGAGACGGTCGTCGAGCGCCTGCAGACCTGCCGAGGCCGCAAGGCCCACCTCGCTGCCCATGGGGCTTCCCGCGAAGCGGTCGTCGTTCGCTCGAAACACGAAGCCGAGTCGCCCTGCGTACACGAAGTCGTCCACGCGACCGGCCACGAGCGCCCGTGGGCCGAGTCGAACCGCGCCGTCACCGGTGAACGAGTCCTGCGAGCCGGTCGGCGCCCAGATCTGCAGGCCCGCCGCGAACGTGATCGGGTCGCCGTACCTTCCGACCAGGCGCACGTCGCCGCCGACCCGGAGATCACCGAGGGTCGTCGCGTTCTCGGACGAGAACGTCGCCACCGTGGTCCTCGCCGCGTCGCCGTCCTGCACGATGGCGACGGGAAGACTCAGCGCGAACTGAACGCGGTCCCACATCACGACCGTGCCGCCCACGTGTCCGAAGAGCTGATGCCCCACGACCGACCGGAGCTCCTCGCCGTCTCGATCGTAGAAGACGAGCGGCTTGTACGCGTAGTCGAGGACGAGCCCCGCACCGAAGCGCTGGTGCCCGCGCCGGTCGAGCGATTCGAGCACGAACCAGTGGCTCCCGCGCTCCGACGGGTCGAACCGATTCAGAGCGAAGCCTTCGGCCTTGGGCTGCGCTGCGGCAACCGCTGGCTGAAGGACGGCGGAAGCGACGCCCAGCAGGACGAGCCCACGAAGCAACGAGCGTTTCATCAGAGCAACCTCTCAGCGAACCCGACGTCGGACGAACACCGCAGCCACGACGAAGGCGAAGGCGGCCAGCGGATGCCGGCTGGCCGGGCGCGGCACCGTGCAGTCGCACCCGCCCCCTTCGAGGATCCCGTTGATGACGTCGTCGATGCTCGGCGCACCGGCGCCGCCGTCCACGGCGCTCGTCCCGGACGATCCGCCGGAGGCGGCGCCGCCGCCGGTCCCGGCGCTGCCGCCGCTGCCGCCCGCGCTCACGCCGGCTCCGCCGCCCGCGCTCGTTCCGGCTCCGCCACCCGCACCCGCGGAACCATCCGTGGGCGGCTCGATGGAGTCCGCTCCGGCGTCCGAAGGGCTGCCGCCGTCTCCAGCGGCGCCGTCTCCGCCGTCAGCACCCGCCACGCCGCCACCGCCGGCCGAGCCGCCGATCCCCGTCGTGCCACCCGTCGCGGACGATCCACCCACGCCCGTGGTGCCACCGGTCGCGGCGCCGCCGCTGGACCCGCCCACGCCGAGGGAGCCCGCGCCTCCGCCCGTACCGCTGGTGCCGCCCGCCGCCGCTCCACCGCTGCCGCCGGCAGCGGTACCGGCGGTGCCACCGGTCGCGGTGCCGCCGGCGCCGCTCGTACCGCCGGTTGCCGTACCGCCTGCGCCGCTCGTGCCGCCCGTGGCCGTGCCGCCTGCACCGGCGGAGCCGCTCGTACCGCCGGGTGCCGTGCCGCCTGCACCGGCGGAGCCGCTCGTACCGCCGGTTGCCGTACCGCCTGCGCCGCTCGTGCCGCCGGTTGCCGTGCCGCCTGCACCGCTGGTACCGCTCGTCCCTCCCGTTGCGGTTCCACCGGCGCCGCTGGAGCCTCTCGTGCCACCCGTCGCCGTGCCGCCACTGCCGCTCGTGCCACCCGTC
>CAZARU010000033.1:0-63461 GCA_964487605.1 uncultured Polyangiaceae bacterium | reverse complement strand
CTGGGCGGGCGCCGGCGGCGGCGCGCCTGGACCGGCGGGGGGGGGCGGTGCCACGGGCCGCGGCTCCGGCCGGCCGGCGACGGGCCGGGGGGGGGGGGGCACGGCGGGGACCGGCGCCGGTGGCCGGACCACGACGGGAGGCGCCGCCGCGGGCGGAGCGGCGACGACCGCCTCGGGAACAGCGGGCTCGGGCTCCGGCGGCGCGACGGTCTCGGCCGGCGGCGGCGGCGGCACCACGACCTCGCGCTCCTCGGTGCGGACGACGGGGACCGGAGGTGGTAGCTGGGTCGTCTCGGGCGGTGCGATGGTCGGCGGCGGTGACGTGTCCTCGGTCGCGCGCGAGCGGTTCCACATGGCCACCGCGCCCACGGCGGCGAGGAAGCCGACGATGCCGGCGACCAGGCGCACGAAGCGCGCGCGCCGCTCCACTTGCTCCGGTGTGCGTTCTGGCGTCGCCTCGAGGAGCTCTTCTTCGACCAGCGGCGGCGCGGATGGTCCCGCGGTCGGCGGGACGGACGCCGGACCGCCTTCGTAGCGCCCCTCGTCGCCCGCCGCGAAGAACTCCGTGATCCCCGAGTCCGACAGGTCGCGCTTCGAGCGTTTGCCCTCGGCCGCGTGAGGCACCGGGGCGGACGTCGTGAAGGCCGGGAGCGGCGGGAGCGCGGGCAGTGCGGGCTCCTTCGGCGCGTCGACGATGAGCGTGCCCTTCGGACCGCGCTTCCGCCCTGCGTCGAGGGGAGGGAGATCCGGCTTCGTGCTCGGCTTCGGCTCCGGGTCGTGCGGCGGCGTGGAGGGGAGTCGCTCGGTCGAAGGAGGCTCGGCCTCCCGCTTCTTCGCGGCGACCTCCTCGCTCTCGGCCTTCGCCGGGAACGGGATCACCTTGGCAGCCTCGCGCGCCGCCGCGAGCTCCTTGACGGTCGGCACCGCGTCCCTCGCGGCTTCCCGCGCCGCCTCCGCCGCGGAACGAGCTGCGGGCGAGTCGGCGAGGGTGCTCACCGGACCGGTCCCGTCGCGACGTGCGGCGTCGGCGACGCTCGTTCGGCTCGTCGCGTCGATGCTGCTGGTCCGGCTCACGGTGACGCGAGGCCGCGAGTCACCGCGCAGCTCGGAGCCGGAGCCGAGGCCGATCTGCGTCTTGGCGAGCACGTCGGCCTGGCGCTCGGGCGGCGGACCCGCCAGCGTGACGGGGGCCCGCTCACCGCCGCCATCGGGCAGCACCGCCTTCACCGCCGCGAGCGCTTCGGCTCGAGCCTCGCTCAGACCCACACCGGGCAGCGTCGACGTGAGTAGGCCGCGATCGGGTGTCGTGGCGACCGGCGGCAAGGGCTTGGTCACCGGGGCGACGGGCACCTTCGGCTCGCTGGTGGCGCGACCGGGCACGACCTCGAGATCTCCCGCGCCCTCCGGCTTGGACGAAGGAGCCGCGTCGCTCGGAACCACCGTGTCCTCGGAATCTGCTTCGTCCGGGGTGGGCTCGTCGGAAATGACGAGCAGGCCCTCGAAGAAGAGCTTGGTGATGGTCGAGAGGGTCGAGAGGTCCTCGAACGGCGACTCGTCGACGACGTGCAACAGCGTGCGCTTCCCGTCGATCAACCGGAGGATGCCGTTCAGCTCGTCGGGGATCTCGTTGAGCCGCTCGACGAGCTCGCCGTGGTCGATGCGAAACACCGTGTCGAGCGACGGGAGCTGCTCGAGAGCGCGCCCCCACTCGTCCACGCGGCGCATGCCCTCCATGAGCAAGCCCTGGGTCCCGACGGTGATGACGTCGCGATTGTCCACCGGGCGAAACTCGACCTCGAAGGTGCCGGCGTTCCAGAGCAGCGATCGATAGACGGCTTCTTCACCGCGGAGCCGGCCGTACTCGGCGTCCACGACCTTGCCCTCGCGGAAGAAAATCTGCGCGGAACGAGTGCCGCTCTCGATCGTCCCGACGCCGCTCTTGCGGCTCACCTCGAACGTCTGGATGAGATCCACGACGCCCATGTCCTCCAGGTTGCCGCTGAAGCGCGTGCGGGCACTCATGGGCATCGTAGTGGCGATGCGCTCCTGCGTTCGCCGCGCCAGCAGGAGGTTCACGCGAGTGATGAGCTCGCGGACGAAGATGGGCTTGGTGAGATAGTCCTCGACCCCGAGCTCGAGCCCCCGGATCTTGTCCTCGATCGACTTCTGGCTCGTCAGGAAGACGACGGGGATGGAAGAGTACTCGGGCTTCTCCTTGAGCAGGCGAACCAGCGCGTACCCGTCGAGGCGCGGCAGACGCGTGTCGCTGAGGATGAGATCGGGAGTGGAGAACTCGATCTTGTCGAGCGCGTCCTGACCGTCCGCCGCGGTCGTCACGCTGTAACCGGCCTTCTTGAGGCTGACCTCGAGCACTCGAACGCTTCGGGGGTCGGCGTCGACGAGGAGGAGCTGCTTCTTGGCCACGAAGGAGGGGTCCTAGCGGGGAGCGGCGGAGGGAACCTTTGCGGCGGCGACCGGTTGCGTCAAGCGCGCCATCGCGCGCCGCCTGGACCCGTCAGTCCGCCCAGGGATTGACGATCTCCGAGCCACGAATGTTGGGGGCTGTCGGGGCTTTCGGCCGCGGAGCCGGGGGCGCGATGGCCTTGCGGACAGGCTTGGTCGGGCGCGGCTCGGACGCCTTGGGTGACACCGGCACAGGCTCCGCGGGTACCGAAACGGGGAGTGCGGCGGGGGCGGCCATGGGCGAAGCGGTCACGGCGACCGGCGCCCCCTTTGCCCCATCCGCGGCGACGGCCGCCGCGCTCGTGTCAGGAGGGGCCGGCTCTTGCCCGCCCCCCTTCGCGACGGCCAGCGCGACGAGGGCGCCCGCGAAAAGGACACCGCCGAGGATCGCCACCGTCACCGCGGCGGGCGATGCCGCGGGACCGACGCCGGCTCGCCTCAGCGCGACGCGCATCTCGTCGGAGGTGGGCAGCTCGAGCTCGTCGGCGAGGACGTTGCGTCGCGGCGATGCGGTCGAGACACGCGAAGGGCGAACCACGGCCTCCCCGTCGCGAAGCGACACCACGGCGTCCAGCTCGTTCAGCAGCTCGGTCATCGACGAGAACCGCGCTTCCGGCTTCTTCTGCAGGCAGCGGAGCGTGATGTCCTCGAGCGCGCCGAGCTCCTTCGCGGACTCGACCACCTCGCTCGGGGGCGTCGGAACCATGTACATGTGCTTGGTGAGCACGCCCATGTAGCTGTCCGCCTCGAAGGGGACGCGTCCCGTGAACATCTCGTACATCACGATGCCGAGGGAGTAGACATCGCTGCGGTGATCCACCGGATCACCCGACGCCTGCTCGGGGCTCATGTAGTGTGGCGTGCCGAACACCATGCCGGCGCGGGTGAGCTTGCTCGCGCCGGCGACCTTGGCGAGCCCGAAGTCGAGCACCTTCACCACCTCGCTGCCGGACCCCGCGGCGCTGCCCACGTGAACGTTGTCGGGCTTCAGGTCGCGGTGCACGACGCCCGCCGCGTGCGCCGCGGCGAGGGCCTCGACGACCTGACGAAGGATCCTCACCGCCTGTCCGGCAGGAAGCGGGCCGCCCTTCGCGATGAGCGAGCTGAGAGACTCACCCTCGAGCATCTCCATGACGAAGTACGGTTGCCCTTCCGAGAGCACGCCGAAGTCGGTGATCTGCACCACGCTCGGGTGCGCGACCGAGGCGGCGGCGCGGGCCTCCTGAATGAAACGCGCCGACAGCTCACCGTCCTGCGCCAGGACCTTCTTCAGCGCCTTGAGCGCGAACGGTCGCCCCAGGGAGGTGTGCCGCGCCTCGTAGACGGTCCCCATACCGCCCTCGCCGATGACGCGATCGACGCGGTATCGGCCGTCCACCACGGTACCCACCAGCGGATCCCCGGCCGGGTCCACGGAGCTCCGCGCGCCGAGGTTCGCGCCGTCGAACGGGCAGAACCGCGCGTCACCCGTGAACCGGTGACCGCACTCCGGACACACTCGGCCCCCGCTCGGCGTCGTCGCGGCGCCGACTTCGGCCGAGCGCGGCGATTCACGCCCAAATTGCAGGATCGTGGGATCCGCCACGGGAACCGCAGCGTACCGCACGGCCCTCTACGAGGCGAGGCGCCGCACGCGCCTCGCGCACGTCAGGCGAGTCCGTTACCGCATTCCGCGCAGAACTTCGCCGCACCCGCGTTTCGCGCGTTGCACTTCGGGCACGCCTTCCCGTCGGGCTGTGCGCCGGGCGGCGGTCCGTAGCCGGCGGCATGCGCCGGCGGCGCGCCCGGCTGCGCGTAGGCGGGCTGCGGCGGCGGGTAGCCTTGCTGCGCAGGCGCCGGCTGGGGCGGGTAGCCCTGCTGTGGATAGCCCTGCTGCGGGTAGCCCTGCGGGGGTGGGTAGCCCTGCTGCGGGTAGCCCTGCTGCGGATAGCCCTGGGGCGGGTAACCCGGCTGTGGGTAGCCGGGCTGTGGGTAGCCCTGCTGCGGATAACCCGGCATCGGCGCCCGCATACCGGCGGCCAGGCCCATGCCGCCCATCATGGCGGCGCCGGCGAGCCCGGCAGACGCGCCATCGCCACCCTGCGCCATGCCCTCGCCCATCCCCATCATGGCCTCGGCGCCCGCGTATTGCTGGTACCGATTCATGTCCAGCTGATTGACGTAGCGCGCACGATTCGCGAAGTCCTGGTCGAGATTGAACTGGCGCTGCTGGGCTTCGGCCTCGGCCTGGGAGATGCCGATCTTCGCCTTGCGCGCCTCGATCTTCGCCTGGACGATCTGGTCCTGGAACTCGTCGATGCGCGCCTGATCCTCCTCGGAGAGGTTCAGATCGAGCCGTGAAATCTCGAGCACCTGGACGCCCACGTTCGTGAGATCCGGGCAGTTCTTCACCACCTCTCGCGCGACCTCCGGGCCGGCTTCGCCCAGATCCATGAACGTCAGATCCCCGTTCTTGATGAGGCGCGTGAGCGTCGTCTTCATGCCCATGATCAGCTGGTCGCGCACCCACTGCATGGCCTGGTCGGGGTCGGCGGTGCCCGTCTGGCCCACGAAACCGAGGACGAACCGCGAAGGATCCGCCACGCGGAAGGAGTAGCGGCCGTTCACGCGCGGCTTCACCCGGAGATCGAGCTCCGGGTCGCGCATCGAGCCGATGGTCCCGCCGAAGCCCTCGTTGAAGATGGGCTTCGTGGTGACGAAGAACACCTCCGAGATGAAGAGGTTGCCGCCCGTGAACTTGTCCACCAGGTGGTGAAGGAACGGGATGTTCGCGGTCTGCAGCGTGTGGCGGCCGGGAGGCAGCAGGCCGGCGACCTCCTTGCCCTCCTTCATGAACAGTACGCACTCGTCGGAATCGACGGTCACCTGCGTGAACATCGGGATCTGCTGGTTGGGCCACTTGTAGACGATCTTGGTCTTGAGCTCGTCGGGTCGGGCAATGAAGTTCTCTTGCGCGGCCTTCTGGACGAAATCGAAGATGCCCATGGGCGTACTGTCCTCGCTGCAGACGCGCCGGCACGTTACCGGCGCGAGACGGCGAACAGTAGCCACCGGCTCGGGGCGGCGCAACCAGCGTCGCGTACAGCGCCCGGGAATCCCCGGGCGCGCTTTACAAGCGCTCGGTTCGGCGCTTGTCTGCCGAGGACCATGGTGCAGCGCCCGCCGCTCGAGCAACTGCCGCCTCAGGCACAGAGGCTCGTCGGACCCGACGCGCCCCAGAAGATGCAGGTCATGGCGGCGCGGGGGATCGTTCCGGGTCTCAAGCCCGGCGACATCGCCACCGTCGTCGCGCTGCTGACCGAATCCGAGGACGCCGAGGTCGCAGCGGCGGCGAAGGTGACCCTCGCGAAGCTCGCCCCTCCGGTGCTCGCCGGCGCCCTGCAGTCCGACCTCGACGCCTTCACCATCGATCGTCTTTCGGTGGCGTACGCGGGGAACCTGGAGGTCCTCGAGCCGCTCGTTCGCATGAAGCGCATCGCGGTCGAGACCCTCGCGGCGCTCGCCGAGCGGGCCGACGAGAAGCTCGGCGAGATCATCGCGGTGAACGAGTCGCTGTTGCTGTCGAATCCCGTCGTGATCGAGAAGCTCTACATGAACAAGCGGGTCCGGATGTCCACCGCGGACCGCCTGCTGGAGCTCGCCGTACGCAACGAGATCGAGCTCAACATCCCGGCGTACAAGGAGGCCGCGGCGGCCATCATGACCGAGCTCATCCCCGAACGGAGCGAGGAGCCGACCTTCGACGACCTCCTGTTCCGAGAGGAGACCGAGGCGGCCGAGGCCCTCGAAGCGGAGGACGCCGCCGTCACGCACGAAGTGGACGAGGAGGGCGAGGAGAAGCTGATCGACAAGTTCGTCCCCCTCTACGCCCGCATCCAGCAGATGACCGTCACCCAGAAGATCCGCATCGCCATCCTCGGGACGTCGTCCGAGCGACTGCTCCTGGTGCGCGACAGCAACCGCATGGTGTCGATGGCCGCCGTGCAGAGCCCACTCATGCGCGAGAACGAGGCCATCCAGATCAGCGCGAGCCGGAGCGTGACCGAAGAGGTGCTGCGGACCGTGGCGCGCAACCGAGAGTTCACCCGCAGCTACCAGGTGAAGAAGAACCTGGTCTCGAACCCGCGCACGCCGTTCACGTTCGTGGCGGAAATGGTGCCCCACTTGCGCGACAACGACCTGCGGATCTTCGCCAAGAGCAAGAACGTCTCGTCGTCCGTGCAGGCCGCGTGCAGGCGGCAGCTCTCGCGCAAGTCGGCGGGCAAGAGCTAGCGCGCTGGGCGGCACGCGTCCGACCTGGCACGTTGCTTGCTCGAAGGCGCCGCCATGTTCGCCATGCCCGGGAAGCGCCGCACCAAGACCCTGAAGGCCCCGTTCGTCGTCACGGTCGCGCTGACGGCGGCCGCCGCAGCATGCGGAGGGCACGCGCAGGGTGAGGGGGAAGGCGGTTCCAGCGGCGCGGGCGCCGGATCAGGTGGAGCCGCCGGGGCGTCGAGCGGTGGTACCGCCGGCGCGTCGGGGTCGTCCGGGAGCGCAGGGACCGCGGGAAGCGGGTTCGGCGGGGCGGGCGGCAACCCGCCGCCCCCTCCGCAGTGCCCGACAGTCGCGCCCGAGGCTGGCTCAGACTGTGCCGGTTTCGACACCCCGTGCGTGTACGACGCGTGCGAGCGGGGTGATCTCGTCGCCACGTGCACGCGAAGCGGGTGGGTCCTGCAGGGTCCCGAGGACTGCCCGCCCGTCGCGGTGGAGTGCCCGGCTTCACCGCCGGACTGGGGTACGCCGTGCAAGCCCGAAGGCGCGGCATGTAGCTACGGCGAGCCGAACGCCTGCTGCGGCCCCGCCGAGTTCCACTGCGACGGTGGGACGTGGCAAGACTGGTCGCCGACGTGCAACCCGCCGCCGCCACCGCCGTGCCCGGACGTCCCACCGCGCGCGGGCACCGCCTGCGGCGAGCGCGACGTGTGCGGCTGGTGGGGCGCGCAGACCTGCTCCTACGGAGACTGTCTCTCGCCCGAGGGCGAGACGCGGGCGGTGTGCGAGAGCCCGGGCCAGGCCTGGACCGTCTCCGTCGTGATCTGCGACTGAACGACGGCGGCGGTCGCTCCGACCGTCAGTCCCCGAGCCTTCGCTTGCGCGCCTCGCGCTTGGCGTCGAGCAGCTCCTTCTGCTGCTGCACCTTGTGGGGATCGACCAGGAACGGTGAGACGCGCTCGGTGCGCTCGAACTCCTTCTTGTACTCCTGCGCCTGGTAGCGCGACTTGAACGGTCCGATGCGCACTCGGTGCCAGAGCCCGCGGCTCGGCACGTGCGCCGCCTGACGGTAGGCGCGATGCCCCTTCTTGCGCAGCACCTCGACGAAAGCGTCCGCATCGCCCTGCTTCTCGAAGCTCGCCACCTGAATCTGATACCCGCCCTCCATTCCCGGCGGGGCCGCACCGACGGACTCGTCGAGCGCGGAGCGGCTGATCGCCATCGCCGTCAGGTCGTCCTTCGGATCCTTGGTGACGGGTGTCGCCTGCAAGAGCGTGCCCGCCGAGAGCGGCACCAGCGGCAGCTTGTCGGTGGCGGGCGGCGCACTCGCGGGATCGCTCGGCGCCCCGGGGTCCTGCAGCAGCCGCCCCTTCTCGTCGGTGACCGCCGCGAGGGCCGTCGTCGGGTTGGCGTCGTCGGAGAGCACGTTCGTGAACGTCGCGTTCTTCGCGCCCACCTCGTCGGGCGCGCGCTCCTCCTCGGCACGCGCCTGGGCCACCAGGGCGGCGAGCGGGTCGCGCTCGGGTGTCTTCAGGGCCCCGGCGGGCTTGAAGTGGAGCACCGCGGCGGTCACGAGCGCCGTGCCCGCCACCGAGGCGAGCACCAGCGTCCCGAGTCGCGTCGAGCGCGGCCGACGATCGTCCTCCTGGATCTGCTCGAGGTTGCGGACGTTCACGGAATCCATGGTGCTGACCTTTCCGGAGTACCGAACCTCACGGCGCGGCCTCCTGCTCTTCCCTTCGATGCATCGCCTCGGGCGCGTCGATGCCCAAGAGATCGAGACCGCTCCGGTAGACGCGCTGGATGGCCCCGACCCACGCCAGGCGCGCTCGTGTCTTCTCCCAGTCCCAGCGCGCTTCCCAGCCGGGCTCCTCGCGATCGGAGCGCTGCGGCAGGATGGTGTCGCCGCGCTTGCCCTGCGTGTAGTAGCTCTGGAACGCTCGGGCCAGCTCGTCGAGGTAGTTCACCAGGCGATTCGGCTCTCGCGCCGCCGCGGCTTCGGCGAGCACCGCGGGGTAACGACCGAGCCGCGCAATCACGTCGAGCTCGAGCGGATGGGTCAGTCGCGCGACGAGATCGGCGCGCTCGGGCACGATCCCGCGCAGATCGAGATCGTGCTCGCTCCTGGCCTTGCGCGCAATCGACGCGAGGCGCGCGTGCCCGTACTGGACGTAGAAGACCGGGTTCTCGTCGCCCTGCTTCTTGGCGAGCTCCACGTCCAGCTTGATGGGCGTGTCGGACTTCCGGGACAGGTAGTAGAAGCGCAGGGCGTCGCGACCGGCATGCGGGTTGCCGACGTCCGCGTCGATCTCCTCCAGGACCTCCTGGATGGTGATCAGGTTGCCGAGTCGCTTGCCCATCTTGAACGCCTGTCCGTCGCGCAGCAGGCTGACGAGCTGAAAGAGCACGACCTCGAACCGCGCGGGATCGTGGCCGAGCGCGTCGAGCGCCGAGCGCACCCGCGCGACATACCCGTGGTGGTCCGCGCCCCACACGTCCACCAGGCGCGCGAAGCCGCGCGCCAGCTTGTCGTCGTGATAAGCGATGTCGCTCGCGAAGTACGTGAAGCCGCCGTCGCTCTTCTTCACGACGCGGTCCTTGTCGTCCTCGTCCCCCGTCTTGAAGACGAGGGCACCGTCCACCGGCTCGAGTCGCCCGCGCGCAGCGAGCGCGTCCAGGGTGAGCGCGACCCGACCCCAGCGGTGCAGGGACTCCTCGCTCGTCCAGACGTCGAACTGGATGCCGAGCGCACCCAGGGTCTTCTTGATGCCCCACTCTGCGCCGCCGGGAACGCCGTGGAGCATCAGGGTCACGCACTCGCGCACCAGACGCTCCTGGTTCTGCTCGGTGAGCATCTCGGCGCGGTTCGCCGCGATCCATGCGGCGAGCTCCTCGACGTAGTCGCCGCGATAGCCGCCCTCGGGCGGCTCGCGACCCTCGCTCGCCGCCACCACGCTCTTCGCGAGCAGCCCCACCTGGTTCCCGAAGTCGTTGACGTAGTACTCGCGCACCACGCGGTTGCCCGTCGCCTCGAGCAGTCGCGCGATGACGTCCCCGAGAACCGCGCCGCGTCCGTGGCTGATGAGCAGCGGTCCCGTGGGGTTCGCGCTCACGAACTCGACCAGCACGCGCTCGCCGATGGCGCTCGGGGCGCGCCCGTATCCATCGCCGGCCGCGTGGATCTCGGCCAGGATCGCCGCGAACGCCTCGGGGGCCATCGTCACGTTCAGAAACCCCGGGCCCGCCACCTCGACACCGGCCACGACCGGCGACGTTCCGAGCTTCACGGCCAGCTTCTCGGCCAGCTCGCGCGGGTTCCGGCCCGCCGCCTTCGCGAGCGCGAGCGCCACGTTCGTCGCCACGTGGCCCGAGCCCCCTCGGCGCGGGGGCTCGACGGCGAAGCGCCCCTGCGAAACGACCTCGCGGGAAACCACGCCGTCGCGGACGAGTTCGTCGAGCGCGTCCGAGACGCTCGCGCGCAGTGATTCCTCGAGACCCATGGGCTCTCGGGGTGGGCTACCTGCCTCCGGGGAATTCGGCCAAGTTTGCGGGGACTTGACACTGCTCGCGCGTCGATGCCCAGCTTCACCCGGCGATGGGAAGAAGCTCAGGCAGCGGCCGCTTCGCGGATCTGGCGTCCGACAAGGTACGCGGCGGCTACTACACCCCCGCCGAGCTGGCGGCGTGGATTTGCCGATGGGCCATCCGCGACCCGTCGGACCACGTGCTCGAGCCGAGCTGCGGGGACGGCCAGCTCGTCGAGGCTGCCGCCAGGCGACTGGTGACGCTCGGGGCTTCCCCGGCCGACGCCGCCGCCCGGGTGACCGGCATCGAGGTCGAGGCCTCACAGGTCGCGGCGACCCGAGCACGCGTGCGGCGGGGTCTCGGGGTCCGCGCTACCCACGTCGCGCAGCAGGCGGACTTCTTCGAGTGGTGGAGCCGGCCACGGCGGCCGTCGTTCGACGTGGTCGTCGGGAACCCGCCGTTCATCCGCTACCAGAGCTTCCCCGAGCCGCACCGGTCGCGCGCCATGAGCCTCATGGCCGACCTCGGCCTCGCGCCGAACCGACTGACGAACATCTGGGTACCCTTCGTCGCGGCGGCAGTGGCGAGCCTGCGCGCAGGTGGCCGACTGGGCCTGGTGCTGCCCGCAGAGCTGCTTCAGGTCGGCTACGCGGCGCAACTTCGGTCGTACCTCACGGATCGCTTCCGGCGCCTCGACATCGTGACGTGCAACGACCTGTTCTTCGAGAACGCGGAACAGGAGGTCGTCCTCGTGCTGGCGACCGGCGCGCGCCCGGACTCCCCCGCGGGGCGCACCTGTCGCGTCGCCATGACCGAGGTGGCAACCGTACGGGACGTGACCCGTCGATCACCCCGAGCCGTGCTCGCCGCGGCAGCGCCGAAGACCGTGCGCCACGACCGCGAGAAATGGCTGAAGTACTTCCTGAGCGCGCGCGAGATCGCGTTCTTGCGCGAGCTGCGCGGCTCGGACGTCGCAGCGCCCCTGGCGGCGCACGCGAGCGTCGACGTGGGCGTGGTGACGGGAAAGAACGAGTTCTTCGTCCTGACGTCCGAGGCGGCGGCCTCGGTGGGCGGCCGCCGCTACACGGTGCCCCTCGTCTCGCGAACGGCTCATCTGCGTGGCGCCTCGATCGCACGGCGCGAGTGGCGGGCTCTGGCGGCCGCGGGTGATCGCGTGCACCTGCTGCATCTGGCTCCTCACGGGGCCGGGACGCTTCCGCCCTCGCTCCGGGCGTACGTCCGGTCCGGCGCGAGGCGAGGCTTCGACCGGGGCTACAAGTGCTCGATCCGCGAGCCCTGGTACGCGGTCCCCTCCGTCTGGGTGCCGAGCGGCTTTCTCTTCCGGCAGATCTACGACTTCCCGCGGGCCGTCCTCAATCGCGCCGACGCCACCTCCACCGACACGATTCACCGCCTGCGCTGCAAGTCCGCGCCGAGGCGGACCATCGCCAGCCTCTACACGCACCTGACGGCAGCGTCCGCCGAGGTCGAAGGACGCTCGTACGGAGGCGGGGTCCTCGAGCTGGAACCGACGGAGGCCGAGCGGCTCCTTTCGCCCGCACGGCTCGGCGGCGGGCTCCCGCTCGCCGAGTGCGATCGACTCGTTCGCGCTGGCCAGATCGAACGCGTCCTCCTCGAGAACGATCGCCTGGTTCTGCAGCGCCGCATGGGCCTCTCGACGCGGGAGTGCACCCTGTTGCGGAGCATCTGGGTCAAGATGCGCGATCGACGCATGGCGCGCCGCCGTTCGGGGCGGTAGCCGCGTCAGCCCCGAAAGAAGCTCCCATGAAAGCCGAGCGGCACGGCGAGATCGACCTCGACCTCCGCAAGCAGCTCGAGGGACGCCGCGTCGAGGACGGCGAGGACCGCCCGGTCGCGCTCGAGATCACTGCCCACGGCCAGCAGCACGCCGTCGTCCTCGGCCGTGCCCTCCGGCCTCGCGACGAACACGGGCTCCCCGAACACGACGTTCGCCTGGGACCACTCGCGGTGCGATCCGTCGGTGAGGTCCACCTTCACGAGCGGCGAGTGGCACGGACCGACGGACGCGCCCCACACGAATCGCTCGGGCTTGCCCTCCACGCGCCGGTAGGAGACGACGGGAAACTCGAACTTCACGTCGGAGAGCACCTCCCGGCGCGCACGGCCGCCGGAGCCGGAGAGCCGAAGGCGCACCAGCCGTGCGCGGACCTCGGGCACGCCGCTCGCGAGCGCGGCGACGCGCAGATCCGAGGTGACGTCTGCCGTCTGCCAGTCGAGCACGTCGAGCACGGTGTCGTCACCGTCCTCGAAGGCGTGCACCGTGTGGAAGACGAACATCGGGTCGGTCTCGTGGAGTCGCTCCGCGCCGGTCTCGCGGTCGTAGACCGCCACGCGTGTCCCATCGCCGGGGCGCCATTCGAAAGCCTCCACGAAGCCGGCGTCCGACCACAGGAGGCGGGCGGGGTTCACCGTGAACGGGTGCGCGACGAGGACCGCGTGCTTCGGGGTGAGCCCGAAGGAGTGGACGTAGGGCAGGCGCTTGGCGCGGTACTTCGCGAAAACCTCGCGACGGCGAGACCTGGGCGCGTGGTCGTAGAACGCGATGTACGGTGAAGGCCCGAGTCCCTGAGCGGCGTTCACCACGCGCTGGCGCGCGAAGTCGAACTGGGGGTGCGCGGTCATGGGAGCCGCGCGGGGTAGCTCGTCGTCGTAGGCGACGTAGCCCCGCGATTCGAGCGAGTCCGCGTCGACGACGACCTGGCGGGGGGTCTCCGTGAGGGCCACGCGCTCGTCGCCGAGGGCCACCAAGTTGACGTTCGCGTTGTCGGTCAGCGGCGGAACGGGCTGCACCAGGCGGCGCCACCAGGGACGCCGAATGCGCGTGTCGAACGCGCCGAAGGGCGACCGCCCGTCACGAGCAGCGCGCGCCGTGTCGCTCTCCAGAAGCCGACTGCGGTACGTGACGCGCTCCGGTCCGAACCGGAACGCGTAGAGCATCCCGAGCCCGTCGAACCAGTGGCGGGCGTGCCAGCCGGGAAGATCGAACACCGCGGGGGCCGTGCGCACGAGCTCGCCCCGAAGCCAGCCGGGGACCGCGCCGCGCACCGTGACGTCCCGTTCCCGCACGTCGAGCGCCGACGCGCGGAATGGACGAACGTCTCCCAGGGGGCGTGGCCGGTCGACGTCCCGCGCGCGGCCCTCTTCCGGCCCGGGGCCGGACCGCGGTCCCGTCGCGCGGAGGGAGGGGGCGGAAGCGGAGGACGAAGCCGCGGAGGGCGGCATCTCGGCGGTGAGCGACATGGTGAACCTTTCGCGGGGGGACTAATCACTGCTTAGATCATGGTCTGAGCGTTGTCAAGATGGGCCGGAACGGTAGACTCGGACGTCCATGGCGAGGCGAGTTCCTTCGGGCGGCAAGCGCGCCGCGCGGCGCTACCACCACGGTGATCTGCGCCGCGCGCTGCTGGACGCGAGCCTGGACCTGGTCCGGAAGAACGGGCTCGAGGCGCTCAGCCTCCGGGAGGCCGCGCGGCGCGCGGGGGTCAGCAGCGGCGCGCCTTACCACCATTTTCCGAGCCGTAACGACCTGATCGCGGCGATCGCCGAGGAGGGGTTCGGTCTCATGGCGGGGACGATGACCGAGGCCGTTCGCGAGGTGCCCGACGGCGATCGGCTCGGGGCCTTCGAGGCCATCGGACGCGGCTACGTCCGGTTCGCGCTCGCGCACCCTGCGCACTTCCAGGCAATGTTCAGAGCGCTCCCGAGGGACTACCCGCGCCTGCGCGAGGCCGCGGCGCCGGTCTACGCGCTCGTGGCCGGCGGGATCCGCGACCTTCAGGCCGCCGGCGCCGCGCCCGCGGGCGATCCCGAACCGCTGGTCCTCTTGGCCTGGGCCGCGGCCCACGGAACGGCGGACCTCGCCCAGCGCGGCGCCGTGGGCAATCCCCGCTCGCCCCTGCCCTTCGACCGCGCCGACGTCGGGCGCGTCATGGCGCGCGCGCTGGCGGGACTGTTCGAGCGCGCCGCCCCCGCCGCGGCGCGTGCGCGCTGACGGCGCCCGGGCGACGTTCAGCCGGCGCAGCGGAGCGCCTTCATCCGCTCGCGCGCGCGCTCGGCGCTCACGGAGCGTGGCTTCGCGTCGCCCCAGCGCCGGACGACTTCGCCGTAGGCGGCGCAGGCCTCCTCCGTCTGCCCTCGACGCTCCCGGACCTCCCCGAGCCACACCATGGCCCGGGTCCGGGGGAACACCGTGGAGAGGCCCGGGCAGGACTTCCCGGCGTCCTCCAGGGCGGCGCTGGCCCGGTCCAGATCTCCCGCGAGCAAGAAGGCCCGCCCGCGCGCAGCGCTGGCGCTGGCGCCGGGAATCGTGGACCCGAGGTTCAGCGGCTCGAAGGCCGGCGCGACCTTCAGGGCGGCAGCGGCCTCTTCCGGCGTGCGCGCGGCGGCCGCGTACCCGAAGGTCCAGAGCAGGCCGCGGGGCGCGCTGGCGTTTCGTTCCACCCATCCCTCCCGCCAGCGCTCGAAGTCGGCGCTCGACAGGGCCTTCGCGTCCACGGCGAACCGGAGGATACCGGGCATGCCCGCGGAGTGCAGCGGCACCAGAGACGTGGGCTCCGAGAGCAGCTCGTGCTTCCGGGCGAAGGCCGTTGCGACGCGGTGCGCCTCCGCGGTGTCCCCGGTCTCCAGGGCCAGGTAGAGGCGCAGTCCGGTCTCGGCCAGGTTCGATCGAAGCTCGAGCTCGTCTTCGGGCCTCCGAGGCACGCTCTTCGCCAGCTTGCCAGCCTCCACGAAATCGCCGCGGGAGAGGGCCAGGCCCACCCGGAGAAAGAGCTTGCTCGCCAGCAGGTTCGGGGAGTCGTCGGGGATCTGGTCGACGGACTGCATGACGACCTCCGGCGGGCGGCCGGTCGCGTGGAGGGCCGACGCGAGGAAGAGGTGACCGAACGCCCCCGCGCGATCCACCGTCATGCGGGCGGTGCGCTCCATCTCGGCGCACGCGCCGCGCAGCTCGTGAATGGCGACGAGGAACGTCAAGCAGTCGAACGAGCCGCTCGACACCGACACGCAGCGATCGAACGCCGCCGCGGACTCGTCGGACCGACCCAGGGTCGAGAGGCTCTGCCCCCGAAGCTGCCAGGCGTCGGCGTAGTGGGGGTCGAGGAACGCGGCGCGATCGGCGGCACGCAGACCCTCCTCGGGGTTCGCGCTCATCAGCCAGCCGCGGAGCACGTAGAGCTCGGCATCGCCCGGATGACGCTCCGTCAGCGCCGCGAGGCGACGAGCCGCCTCCGCCGGATCCGTTCGCGTGCGCTGGGCGACCGGCTCGATCGCGTCGAGGAACGCTCGGTCGCGCTCCCCCAGACGTGCACGTGCGGCGAACGCCTTCGCGAAGTGCTCCCGCGCCGACACGGAGTCCGAGTTGAACGCGCCCTCCACCGCCAGCCGCAGGTGCGTCTCGGGCAGGTCCGGATCGAGGCTCACCGCGCGATCGAAGTGCCGGCGCGCGGCGTGCCAAACCCCGTCTCGCATCGCCTGAACCCCGGTGACGTGCGCGGCCACCGCGGCGGGATCCTTCGACTTGGGCACTGGCAGAGCCGACAGCGTGGTCGCAGAGGGCGCCGGCGCGCTCGACGCAGGAGCCGAGGCCGAGGCTGACGCCACGGGCGCAGCCCCTCCGGCTCGCTCGCGCTTCAGCGCGACGGCGACGAGGGCCACGGCCAGCAGCGCCGCCAGGGCGAAGAGCACCACGCGCCCTGATCGATTCCGCTCGGCTCCGCGCGCGGTCACCTTCGAGGCGACGGCGTCGAGGGAGTGCTCGCGCGCGCGCTCGTCGTCCACCGCCTTCAAGGCGTCGGCCAGGGTGCGCGCCGTGGGCCACCGATCGCCCGGGAGCTTCGCCAGGCAGCGGGCGACGACGGCGTCGAGCCCCGGGGAGACGGCGATGCCGCGCGCGGAGGGAGCGCCGGGATCGTCCCTCGTGGTGGCGACGATCTTCTCCATGGCCGAGTCGCCGCCGAACGGCTGCGCCCCGGTGAGCATCTCGAAGAGCATCACCCCGACGGCGAACAGATCGGTCCGGTGATCCACCGGCTTGCCCGTCGCCTGCTCCGGGGACATGTAGCCCGGCGTTCCCAGGATGCGCCCCATCTCGGTGAGGGCGGTGGCGGTGGCTCGATCTGGCGCCGCGGGATCCGCCGCCTCGCCGTCCTGGTCCACGAGCTTCGCGAGGCCGAAGTCGAGCACCTTGACGCCTCCGTCGTGGCTCAGCATGACGTTGTCCGGCTTCAGGTCGCGGTGGACGACGCCCTTCTCGTGCGCCCGGGCCAGGGCCTCGCAGATGGCCAGCGCGACCGCCAGCGCCTCGGCCACGGGAAGCGCGCCGTCGCCGATGCGCGCGCGGAGCGTCCTGCCGCGGACGAGCTCGAGGGCGACGAAGACGCGACCACCGTCCTCGCCCACCTCGTACACCGTCGCGATGTTCGGGTGGGCGAGCTGGGCCGCCGCCCGGGCCTCGCGCACGAGGCGACCGCGCCGCTCCTCGTCCGCGCAGAGGTGAGCGGGAAGGACCTTGAGCGCGACCTGGCGCTGCAGCGTGGTGTCCGTCGCCTCGTAGACGACGCCCATGCCCCCCTTCCCGAGCTGGGCGTCGATGCGGAAGCGCCCCAGCGTGCTCCCGGGTTCGAGCTCGCTATGGCCCGCCACGCGCCATCCCCCGCACGGCGGCGCGCGAGCCGACCGCGGCCGTCGCCACGGCGTCCTCCGCGCGCTCCCCTCCCAGCACCTGGAGGGCCTTCCAGCCCGTCTCGTCGACCTCGGTCCACGGGTCGCTGTCGGCCACGATGCCACCGCCCGCGAAGTAGTGCGCCGAGCCGCCCCGAACCGTCAGCACGCGGATGGCCATCGCCAGACGGAGGCCGCCGTCGTGCCCCAGCACGCCGAACGCGCCGGTGTAGAGACCCCGCCGGTGCTCCTCCAGATCGGCAATGACCTCCATGGCGCGGATCTTCGGCGCGCCGGTGACGCTCCCGCTCGGGAGCATGGCGGCGAGGAGCTGCGCGCGCGACACACCCGGCGCGAGACGCGCCGTGACCGTCGCGACGCGATGGTGAACGGTCGCGTGGGTCACGACCGCTGGGGCGCTCGTGAGGCAGACGCTGCCCGTCGCGGCGACGCGCCCCAGATCGTTGCGCTCCACGTCGAGAATCATCGCGAGCTCCGCGCGCTCCTTGGGATCGGCGTCGAGCTCCAGTGCCAGCGCGCGGTCCGCCTGGGCGTCGGGGGCGCGCGGCCGCGTCCCCTTGATGGGCGACGTCCACACCTGGCCGTCGGAGTGGAGGCCCAGGAACAGCTCCGGCGACGTGCTCACCACGGCGGTGCTCCCAAGGTCGAGCGCCGCCGCGTACTCGGCCGGCGCCTTCGCGCTCATCCGGGCGAGGAGTTCCACCGGGTTCCCCGACGCATGAAAATCGAACCGACGCGCCAGGTTCACCTGGTAGAGATCCCCCGCCGCGATCAGCTCGAGGGCGCGCGCGATGCGATCGCGATGGCGACGCGCGTCCTCCGCCAGCTCGGAGCGCGTGGCGACGGGCTCGAGGCGCGCCGCGTCGCACCGATCCGGCCCAGCGAGCAGCTCGCACAGCCGCTCCACCGCCGCCGGCGACTCGCCCACGACCTGCACGCGATCTCCGATGACGGCGACGGCGTCGTAGCGATGCCAGAGCGGTCGGGTGAGCATCGGCTCGGGCCGGACCTCGGCGCGGCGATACCGCGGGCGCTCGAGCCCCCGCTCGTGCTCGTACGGCAGCACGCCGATCCAGCGGGGTACCGCGCCGTGCTCGCCGGCGGGGGCGAGCGCCAGCGCCGGCTCCGGGTCGACCTGCGAGGCGGACTCGACCGGGTCGCACGCCAGGAACGAGCGACCGCTGCGCGCCGCCGTGTGCAGGAACGCGAGCCCCCGGCGCCCGCCGAGACGGCGGGCCAGGCGCAGCGGATCGACGGGGACGTCGGCAGGCTTCGCCAGCAGCGTCATGCGCGCCGGGTGGTAGCACGGTTGGGCTCGCGCCGGAGCCACGCGCCGGAGGCGCTCCCGCGGCGGTCAGTTGCCCGAGACGTCGGTCGGCGCCGGCGTCGGGGCCAGGGACGCCGACTGCGCGACGCAGGCCGCCTTCGCGCCGCAGCCACACTCGTTGCCGCCCTGATCGTGAAGGGCGTAATCGCGCTCACCGCCGACGAACGCCCGCTCCACGTCCAGGTCGAGGGCGTTGCACTGCAGCCGCGTCCCGGTCATGCGCAGGCTCGATCCGAACACCACCGCTCCCGCGCGTGCGCTGCCCGTCACGAGCGCGCCTTCGAGGAGGACGTCTGCCGGCGCGTCCGGCCCCACGGCGCTGCCGCCGATCCCATCCCCGAAGGTTCCGTCCGGCAGCGGACGGGTCTCGCGCACCGCCGAACGCACCAGTTCGAGGCGCGACCCGAACGCGGCGCAGCCCACGAGGACGCTCCTGGCGATGACGCACTCCGTGGCGAAGACCGTCGATGGCGCCGCACCCAGGCGCTGGGACACGATGCCGTACCCTCCCGCGCCGGACCGCTCGGACGGCGACGTATCGAGCACCAGGAGCGCCTCGAGCTTCGCGCTGGATCCGGCGACGGCGACGCCGGCGCTGCGGTTGTCGCGCACCACCGACTCGGTGAGCGTCGCCACCGCCTCCTCGCTCACCTCGATTCCCGTGCCCAGCTCGCCATCCACGGCGCGCGACGCGGTGCCCGCAACCACCGTGTGCTCGACGCTTCCGTCGGCGAAGGCGATGGCGACGCCGCGCTCGACGTTCCGCTCGACCACCGAGCGCCGCAGCTCGTAGCTGCCGCGACGCCCCGCCGCCGGGTCGCCGAAGAACAGCACGCCAGCGCCGAACAGATCCGTCACCGGCGAGGGCCGCGTGTCACGAACGACCGTGCCGTCGATGACGACGCTCGCCGCGCGCGCGAAGATCCCGGCGGAGTGGTTCCCCTCGACCAGCGACCGCGTGATCGTCACCCGTGGCTCCGTTGCCGGGTTCGACGGGTGCCGCAGGATCGAGAAGCCGTTGCCCGACGTCGCGCGGTCCGGTCGTCCCTTCGTGCCGCGAACGTGCACGCGCTCCGCGTGGACGGTGGCACCGAAGACGTTGATGCCGGCGCCGGCACACGACTCGACGAGCGTGTCGACGACGGTGAGCTCGGTGGCCGGCCCGGTGCTCTCCGCATCGATGCCCAGGTCGCCCACGTCGTGAACGCGCACCGAGGACACGCGCACGCCCGTCGCGTGCGCCACCAGGATCCCCACCGACGGTCCCGTGAGGGAGACGCCGTGAATCTCCGCAGTGGCCTGCACCAGGATCGCGGGCGGACCCGTCCCGACGATCTCGACCAGGTCCGGACACCGGCCCGCGATGCGAACCGGACGCCTCACCTCGACGCTGCCCGTGTACGTCCCCGCCGCGAGCGCCACGAGCGCGCCGGCGGGCGCCGCGGAGAGCGCGGCCGTCAGGGTCGAGAAGGGTCGCGACGCCGAGCCGTCGGAGGCACCGCCCGCGTAGGCGGCGTCCACGTGAACCGTCTCGGCGTCCGTCGGCACCTCGCCCCACGTTCCGTCGCCGCACGGCGCCAGGTCACGGCACGTCGTGTCGCCCGGGATCGCGATCTTGCCGTCGGGGCACGGTTCGAGGGGCAGCACCGCCTCGCACGACGCAGCGCCGTCCCACCGAAACCCCTCGCCGCAAGCGTCCGCCGGGATCCCCGCCGCGCGACAGCCCGCGGCCGCCGGCGCCTCGCGCTCGCCGCACTCCGTCACCGGGGGCTCGCAAGGCTCGCCCTCGCCACACCGGTCGCGCGCCTCCTGCGCATCGCTGCCACACGCGCCGAGAAACATCACCGCGATCCACAGCGCCCTCACGCGAGCGAGTGTACACCTACGCCTCGCCGAGCGGGGGCTCTGGCACTCGCGCGTGCCGGTGACCGCCCGTCACTCGTTCGTGTCGAACACCACGTCGCCGAGCGGCGGCGGCGTCGCCCGAGCACGCACCACCTCGGCGGCACGCCGGGCCAGCGCGAGCTCCGGAAATCGCACTCGAACACGACCCGCGGGGTCGGGCGCGTCCGGCAGCAGCTCGCCGCCGAGGGCGGCCAGATGGTCGGAGCGGAACGCCGCCACCCGCGTGCCCTCGGGCGACGTCGCGGCGACGCGGAGCAGCGCGAGAAAACTCGCACGCTCGACGAAGCTCCGACGCGCCAGGAGCCAGAACGGCACGCGCAGTCCCAGCGTGGCGACCGGCAGCAGGTACGGCCACGCGCCAAGCCCTTGCATCAGGAGCACCTCGTCCGCGCCGCGTGCGTGGACGGCGTCCGCGAGGGCGACGTAGTCGGCGGCGAGCGGGAACAGGTACAGATCCGGCAGGAGCGCGAGGCCGAGCAGGCCCATGCCGAGCGCTGCGAGCACCCAGCCGGCGAGCGCCGGCGAACAGCCGAAGAAGCGGGGCACCATCGTCTCGACCTCGTAGGCGGGTGACGGGTTCGGGGGTGCCCCCGCCGACGGCGCCGTCGCCGCCGACTCCATCAGCGGATCGAACACGTACACGAGGGCACCGTCGTCCGTCACGACGATGTCGCCGCCGTAATCGGCGAGGACGCGCGTGACCTCTCGATCGGCCTGCTCGGCGCTCCACCCGAACAGCGCCATCAGGTCGAGTCCCGTGATCACGCCACGACGCTCGCGGATCAATGCGACGAGCCGTCGCTCGTCGGCGAGGCCGTCGGCGTCGTCGGTTCCTTCGAGCGGGCCGAGGAGGAATCCACCGACGGCGCGCCAGAAGCCCCGCGCGGCGCTGGCGCGGTCCGTCGCCACGACGTCCCGGAGCGTTTCCCAGGCCAGCTTGCACAGGAACGTGCCCGCGTACCCCATGACGAGCATCGGTACGACCAGGATCGCGAGAACCAGAGCGATCTTCCACCAGGCGTCTCCCCAAAGGTCCATCACCGCAGCAACCGGTAGGGCAACCGTCATGCCGAGGAGCACCACGCCGATGGCGGGAAAAACGTGGAAGACGACCAGCGACAGGAACGCCAACGTGAACACCAGGTAGAGCATCGGCCAGACGACCAGGGCGATGGGGATCTCCGCCCACAGGGGGAGTTCGTGCGCCCACGCGGCGAGCGCCCAGATGTTCGCGGCGAGGAGCCCGAGGAACGGCGGCACCACGAGCACCGTGAAGATCGCGAGCGCGCCGTCCCGGTGTCGCACCACCTGGCTTCGAAGCGCGGCGAGAGCGGCGCGCACCCTGCCCGGTACAGGTCTCGCGGTGAGGGATTCGAACGCGAAGAGTACCGCACCCGTGGAGGTGACGCGCAGCCGCGACGGGTACGTCGAGGACAGCGCGATCAGCGCCGGCTGGCACTGCTCCAGCGGAACGCCCGAAAGCGCCGAGGCGTCCGCCGCCGTCACCTCCACCCGCGCGTTCGCCCGGAGCACCCGCAGAAGCGTCTCCGCCGCGGCGTCGACGTCGTAGGCCTTCGCCTCGATGTGCACGTCGCGTCGCCCCATGTTCGACGGACGGAACGTACCACGGGGGCCGCAGCGGGCTCCGTGGCGCGCCGCTGCGGGCGGCGCGTGCGTCGTCCCGTTTCAGCGCGCGCGCCCCGTGAGGCGACACACGCCTTCGTGGGCGGCTCGGTCGTCAGGGCTCTCGCGCTCGCGCTCACTGGCGCCGCGCTGCTGCGAGCCTGCGGTGACCAGGAGGGCGCGACCTCCCGCATGGGCTCGGGCGGCGGCGCGCCGACGGACGGCCACGCTCCCGGAGACGTGAGCACCGGGGGCGGCGGAGCCGGGGCAGGAGACGCCGCGGGAGGATCGTTCGGGCACGACGGAGCGGGCGCGGGCGGGAGCGCGGCGACGCCGTCGGACGGCAGCGCGGCCCGAGGTGCCCTCGGCGGCGGCGGTGGCGCGGGCGGCCTCGCCACGCCGTGCAACCCGGAGTTCTGTCCGCCGACGTTCGGCATCGCGTGCTGCGTGACGCCCCGAGGGCCGTGCGGCGGGGACGTCGGAATGGGATGCGTCGAGGTCAGCGCCGGAGGCGCCGGCGCGCGGGACGCGCAGGGGCCGGGAGGGTACGCCGGCGTCCGGTGGATCTACTGACCGGACCTCCCGCCCGGAGGCGGCAAACCGAGTCGCGGCGTCAGTTCGAGCAGGCGCCCGCCACGCACGTCTTGTTGCCGACGCACGCGTTGCCGCAGCTACCGCAGTTGTTCTTGTCCGTCTGGCGGTCGACGCAGACCCCGGGAGTGCACGCGAAGAAGCCCGGCTTGCACACGCACTGGGCGTTCACGCACGTCTTGGTCGCGGGATCGCACACGTTGGAGCAGGAGCCGCACCGCATGGGGTTGGACGCGAGACTCTCGCACCCGCTGCCGCAGTCCTGGGTCCCGAACGGGCACTGGCAAACACCGCCCCGGCACTCGGTGCCGCCACTGCAGACCGTGGTGCAGCTCCCGCAGTGCTGATCGTCGGAGCGCGTGTTGAAGCAGCCCGTGGGACACTTCACGTAGAACTGAGCGTCGAAGAGGTTCGGGTCGCAGATGCACTGCCCGTTGTCGCAGAGCGCGTTCGTTCCGCACTTCGTGCTGCAGTCGCCACAGGCGTCGTCGTTCCACAGGATGCCGGTGCACAGACCGCTGCCGCAATCGAGCGTCCCCGCGGGGCACCGGCACGTGCCGCCGATGCAGCTTCCCGAGCAACAACCATGGCCGTGCGGGCACGAGTCGCCGAGGAATCCGCAGCACGAGTCACCGTCGCAGGCGCCGCTGCAGCACTCCCCTGCGATGGAGTGCGTGCAGAAGGTGCCCGCCGCGCGACACGAGGGGCCGCTGCCGGACGTGCCGCCGCTGCCGGACGTGCCGCCGCTGCCGCCGCTCGCCCCGGTGCCGCCGCTGCCCGACGCGCCAGCGGTTCCGGACATGCCGGCAGCACCGGAGACCCCACCCGATCCAGCGCCCGCCGCGCCACTTCCCGCAGCGGCACCGGCAGCTCCCGACGCACCGGCAGCGCCGCCCGTCCCGCCGCCAGCCGAACCGCCCGCGCCCCCACTGGCGCCCGATCCGGCGCGGCCATCGACCGCAGCGTCGCCCAGAGCTCCCGCGCTGGCACCGCTCCCACCGCCGCCCCCCGAATCACTCCCGCCGCACGCGACGACGAGGACGAGCCCTGCGCCGACCAGCCCCAGGATTCTCCCAAGCGTCATGGATGGAATCCTGCACCATGAGCCCGTATTGGTCACCTGCGAAGCGAGGAGGGCGCGCCCGGTGAGGGGACCGGTGACGACCGCGCTCACTGGCCGCGCGCTGGGTGGCACGAGCCTTGCCGCTCGGCGGCTCTCGCGCGTGGTACGCTCGCTCCCTTGCGCGCCGTGACTTCGAGCACGACCACCGCGGTCATCGCGCTGTTCGCCGCGCTGGCCAGCTGCTCGTCCGAGGTCGAACCCAGCCACGCCGACGATTCCGCGCTCTTGCCGGTACCGGCGGGCCGTGTCGTCGCCTGGGACCGCGCCGGCGACACCTTCCGGGCCCGCGCCGCCGGGCTCGGCGCGCGCCTCGACGCGCGGGCGCTCACCCTCGACCACGAGGCGGCGTCCCTGGAGCTCCGCACGCAGGCCGTCGTCTGCAGCTCCGGCGAGCGGGCGGTCATCGGGCGCTCCGCGCGGCTCGACGGCGACCGCGTCGTCCTGGCGCGCGACGCCCAGAGCGCCGCATTCGACGAGTGGTGGATCGCGACCGAGCGCGGCTTCGAGCAGGGGTTCACGTTCCGGCGCCCGCCGTGCGGCACGTCGGGCGAGATCGGCGTGGCTATCGCGGTGGAGGGCGACCTCTCGCCGACCGGTCCCGCTGCGAACGGTGACGTCCTGCTCGTCGGCGCGTCGGGCGAGCGCCGGCTTCGCTACGGCGCGCTGCACGCCTACGACGCCCGGCGCAGCCCCCTGCCGGCGCACATGGCGCCCGTGGACGGGCGCATCGTCCTGCGGATCGACGTCCGTGACGCCGCGTGGCCCGTGATCGTCGACCCGCTGGTCTGGGTGGAGACGCAGCGACTCGTGGCGAGCGACGCCACCGCGTACGACGACTTTGGCTTCGCCGTGGCCGGTTCGGGAGATGTCGGGGTGCTCGGCGCGCCGGGGCGGGACGTCACGGCCCAGGACCAGGGCGCCGTGTACGTGTTCCCGCGCGCGGGCGGGACCTTCGCCGAGAGCGCGGTGGTCGTGGCGATCGATGGCGCCGCGGGCGATCGGCTCGGTGACGCCGTCGCGGTCGCCCCCGGGAGGCTTCTCGCCGGCGCTCCGGATCACGACACCGGCGGCTCGAACGCGGGCGCGGTCTACGTCTTCGCCGGCGGCGGCGCCGCGTGGGCGCAGGAGCAGAAGCTCGTGCCGACGGTCGTGCTCGGAAACGCTCGCTTCGGCGACGCGGTCGCGCTCGACGCCGCGGGCGACGTCGCCGTCGTGGGCGCGAGCAACCGCGACGCCGGCCGCACGTTCGTGTTCCGGCGCTCGGGAACGGCGTGGACCGAGGAGGCCCTCCTGCTGCCCGACTCGGGCACGCAGGAGTCGTTCGGATCGGCGGTCGCAATCGACGGCGACACGCTCATCGTCGGCGCCGCGACGCGCAGTCTCCCGGGTCCACTCCCGGCAGGCGCCGCGTACGTCTTCGTCCACTCCGCAGGCACCTGGACCAAGCAGGCGGTGCTGGTCCCCGCCGAGGCGCAATCGATGGCGAAGATCGGCGCGTCGGTGGCGCTCTCGGGCGACACGGCAATCGTCGGCGCCCCGGCGTTCGTCACCAGCAGCGGACCGGTCGGATCGGCCTTCGTGTTCGTGCGCACCGGCACGACCTGGACCGAGCAAGCGCGCCTGACGCCGCCGTCGGCGGTGTCCTTCGACGGCATGGGTGGGGCAGTCGCCGTCCAGGGCGACACCGCCATGATGAGCGGCCCGGGGGGACGCGTCGCAGTCTACCGGCGGGTCGGCACGTCGTGGGGTACGCCCACGCTGCTCACCGCCTCGAACCTCGCGCCCATCGGGCGCTCCATCGCTCTCTGGGGGACGACCGCGATGTTCAGCGTCACCCCGGGGCCGGTCGCGGGCTCCGCGTTCGTGTTCGACGAGCGGTCCGGGAGCGTCAACGGCGCGCCGTGCGGCTCGGCCGCGGAGTGCGCGAGCGGTCACTGCGTGGACGGTGTGTGCTGCAACACGGCGTGCTCGGCGAGCTGCGACGTGTGCGCGGCATCCCTGGGCGCAACCACCGACGGGCAGTGCGGCATCGCCGCCCTGGGTGTCGCCCCGGCACCGCCGTGCCCTGGTGGCCATCACTGCAGCGGTCTCGTCAGCTTCTGCCTCACCAGCTGCGGCAGCGACGCCTGGTGCGCTCCGGATCACTACTGCTCCGCGGCCGCCGCGTGCACACCGCGAAAGGCGAACGGCTCGCCGTGCGACGTCGGCGCGGGAGCCGATTGCCTCGCCGCGAGCTGCCGCGCGTGCGCGTCCGGGAGCTGCACCGACGGCGTGTGCTGCGACGCCCCATGCGCCGAGCCGTGCGCGACCTGCTCGATCGCCGGCGGCGCCGTGGCGGACGGCACGTGTACGCCCGTCGCCGAGGGCTCGCCCGGCGATCCGGACTGCGGCGCGTTCGCGTGCAACGGCGCCTCGCCGTCGTGTCCGACCCAGTGCGTCTCCGACGCCGACTGCGAGCCGACACGCTTCTGCGCTTCGAGCGGATTGTGCGAGCCGCGCAAGGCGCTCGGCAACCCGTGCAACGTCGCGGCCGGTGCCGACTGCGCCGCGGCAGGCTGCCGAGCGTGCCAGGTGGGGCTCGCATGCGCCGACGGCGTGTGCTGCGACGCCGCGTGCTCCGCGTCGTGCGAGACCTGCGTCGGCGGGACTCCCGGGACGTGCGAGGCCGTCGCCGGCGGTACGCCCGGATCACCGCCCTGTCCCGGCGGGCTGCTCTGCGACGGCCAGGCCAGAGCGTGCCCCGGGTCGTGCACCGTGGACGGCGACTGCGGCGGCAACGCGTGGTGCGATGCGGGGGCCTGCGAGCCACAGAAGGCGCTGGGCGCCGCGTGCGGAGCGGACCGGGAGTGCCTGCGGAGCGGCTCGGAGACGACCGGCCACTGCGCGGACGGCGTGTGCTGCAACGTCGCGTGCACCGACGCCTGCTCTGCGTGCCGTGCGACCCTCAAGCAGTCCGGCGTGAACGACGGCGAGTGCGGCGCGGCGCGCGCGGGGACGGATCCCCACGACCGCTGTCCCGCCCACGGCGCCGGCGACCCCTGCGGCACCACTGGCGCCTGCACCGGCGCCGGCGCCTGCGAGCTCGAGGCGCCCACCGTCGTGTGCGCGGCGCCGACCTGCGTCAGCAACAACCTCTCGACGCCTCGCTGCGACGGGCTCGGCGGTTGCTCGTCGAGCACCACGCCCGTGGACTGCTTTCCCTACTACTGCGCGGTGGACCGCTGCACGAACCCGTGCGCGACCCGCGACGACTGCCAGCCCGGCTTTCGCTGCCTGCCGAACGGCGTGTGCGCGCCGAAGGACGACAACGGGCGCCCCTGCAGCTCGGGAGACGACTGCAAGAGCGGCTTCTGCGTGGACGCCGTGTGCTGCGACTCGGGCTGCACGCGCCAGTGCGAGGCGTGCGGCGAGTCGGGGAGCGTCGGGACGTGCACGCCCGTCGCGGGTCAGCCCAGGGGCGCCCGGGCCCCGTGCGCCGGCGTCGCCCCTCCGTGCGGCGGGGCCTGCGACGGTGCCACGACGGATCGCTGCGCCTATCCGGCGGGAGGAACGCCGTGCGGCGAGGCCGTGTGCGAGGGCGACTCGCTGCGATTGGCACCTGCGTGCGACGGCGCCGGAGTGTGCGCGGCAGCCGGCACGCCCAGCGCCTGCGCGCCCTACGGCTGCGATCCGGCGACGGTCGAGTGCCGGAGCTCGTGCACGGGCGACGCCGACTGTTCCGCCGGCGCCGTCTGCACGCCCGACGAACGCTGCACCCTCGGAGAACGCCGCTGTGCGGACGACGTGACCGTCGAGGAGCCCAACGGCGCCACGGAGGCCTGCGCGCCGTACGTCTGCCGCGGCGGCGCCTGCACCCGGGAGTGCGACGATTCGACCGAGTGCGCATCCGGACACGTGTGCGATCCCCAGGACGCGAAGTGCGTCGCGGCAGATCTCGACGCGGACGCCGCGGCCACGGACGAAGGTGGGTGCGGCTGCAGCGTACCGGGCCGAGCGCCGCCCGGGGGTTGGGCGCTGGTCGCGCTCGCGCTGATGGGCACGATCGCCGGTCTTCGGATGCGGCGGCGCGATTCGGGAGCGCCACGACGCGGCGCTCGCGCCGCGACGACCCGAACCACCGGGTGGTCACGGGGCCCCTTCTCCCGGCTCGTGCCGCGGCGCGCCTGGTGGGTCGCGGCGCTCGGATTCGCCGTCGTGCAGGTCGCTTCGCCGGCCGGCGCACAGCCCACCGAAGAGACGCTGGATGTCGGAGGAGCTTCGCATCTCCTCCGGTTCGCGCCCGGCGTCTCCGATGCGCGCACGACCGCGACGCGGCAGGTGGCGCGCGCGGCCATCGAGGCCTACGGCCGCCTGTTCGGGGCTCCCGGACCGGAGATCCTGATCGAGATCTCCGGCGCGCGACCCGCACGCGGTGAACCGTTCGCGCAGGCCGGCTACCGGCAGCTCGCGGCAGGACGACACGGCTGCATCGTCACGGTCTTCCGGACGCGGGACACGGCGGCCACGAGCGCGCTACGGTTCACGCTCGCGCACGAGATCGCCCACTGCTTCCAGTTCACCGTGCGACCGGAGATCCGCGCCGCCGAAGGCCCCAGGCTGGCGGCGGTGGATCCGAACGCCTGGTGGATCGAAGGCTCCGCCGAGTGGCTCGCCGGCACGGTGACTGCACCGACCGGCGCGCTCATGGCGCGCAACACGCGCCGGTTCTACGAGCTCGCCGCGAACACCGTGTTCTCCGAGGACTACGGCTCCTACTGGTTCTTCGCCTTCCTGGCCCAGGCGCGGGGCGACGCGGCGGTGATCGACCTGATCCGCCACGTCCCCACGGACCGCCCGGGCCAGCTCCGGTGGCTGGAGGCAGGGCCCGGCCCCACGCCGCGCCTCTTCGGAGACTATGGCGTGGCGCTGCTGAACCAGCGGATCCCTCGTCAGCCCAGGTTGACGCGAGAAGCGACCATTCGTCTCGGCCTCGCGTCGCTGCCCGGCGACCGTCGACTGACGGGTGCGCCGCTCTCGACGCAGCCGATCGTCCTCGGACTGCCCGCGCCCGCTCGGAACCAGGGACTGACGCTGACGCTCGTCGCCGAATCCGATCCCAGCTACGAGATCGTCCTCGCCGACGGCGTGAGGATCGCGCGGGATCGCCCCGCGCGCCTCTGCGGGGCGGCCGTGACGCGGTCGCTGTCCGTCGCCGTCTCCCGCGGCCACGGCAGTGACGACGCGGCGGCGATCGTACGTGTCGCGCCGTCCACGTGCGCAGCGGACTTCACGCTGGCCGCGATCGTCGGCACGTGGGACGTGGCGCCGGCGTCCGGCGACGCCATGAGCGTCAGACCCCCGGCGGCCGGGAGCCCACCCGACGATGGCAAGAACGCGTCCATCGAAGCGGGGCGGCAACCCAACGTGCTGCGCATCGGGCACGACGGCACCATTACCGGGGAAATCAGCGGCAGCCAGACGACGACCGGCCTGCGCCAACCGCAGCCAGGCGACACGTTCCTGAGCTTCGTTGGCGCCCCGGTGCGCGGCTCGATCCGCTTCGACGGCTCCGTCACCCGGAGCGATCCCCCGGGAAGCTGGGCGGCCACGCCGGTCACGTTCACGCTGGCGGGCTCGGCCCGGGGATCGGGCGGGCGATGGGAGCGGCGCGCCGGCACGAACGACGTCGTGTTGACGAACCAGGCCGACATGAGCGAGCCGTTGCGCCTGCCGCACGTGAGCAGCATCGAGTGTTCGAACCTCACCGTGACGAACGGAACCGCTCAGTGCGGCCGCATCACGCTGCTCCACGGGCACGGCAGGCGGCCGAGCATCGACCTGTGGCGCAGAGCACCGTGACGGCCTGGGTGACCTGCTCGATGATGGCCCGGATTGCCGCTCACGGACACGCGCCGGCACACGGGAGGCTCCCCCCGAAGGTCCCGCTGAGGGTCAGGCGGCCGTCCACCCGGCTCCCGTGGAACCTCCCCTCCACGCGCAGCGACAGCTGATCCGCCGACGGCGTGAACGTGGTGAACACGAGTCCGTAGGTCGCCAGCTCCGCCGGCGAGGAGAGCGGGTCCATGGTCACGCCGGCGGGCGCACTGACGAAGACGGACTGCACCGACACTTCCCCGAAAGAGTAGGTGAACTCGAGCTGCGGAGCGGAGAAGTTCACGAGGGCGCTCGAGCACGTCAGCGTCCCGGAGAGTGCGCCGGTCGCAGGGTTGCGGTTGAACGAAGCCTGGGTGTCCATGGGACAGAACACGTCCAGGTCCGCGCCCTCCTCGACGCCCGTGTACCGGATGCCGTCGTCTCCACCGCCGGCATCGACCCCACCGCCCTCCGGGAGCGGCTGACCCGATTTCGTCGCGAAGAGCTGGGCGCACGTGGGCGACGCCGAGCCGAGCCACGCTGCGGGATCCTTCTCCAGCGCCCTGGCGGTCTTGCACGGCACTTCGCGCACGGCCGAGACGCAGCCGTAGGCGCCCCTGACGTCGAGCGTACCAGCATCGGTCTGCAGAACGCGCTCGCCGATTTCCCCCTTGCCGTACTTCGACCTCACCAGGCAATCGAGCTTGGAGTCGAGCCGATCGTAGGCGGCGTTGGCACGGTCGTGGTCGCCGGTGCACTCGAAGATGCGATTGGCCATCGCATATCCCACGTCTCGGCACACCTCGTCGGCGGGCAAGGCGTCGTGCGCGGTGCACGCGCCGAGCGCCGCGAGGGAGGCGGCGCCGATGGCCGCGTAACGGAAGCTCGCGTGACTCACTCGGCCCACACCCCGGAGAAGTCCAGGTGGACGTTCACGCGCCAGGCATTCTGCGCGTACGGGAAGAGCGCGAGTGTCTCGGGATCGTTGAAGGCGATCATCGCGCCGGAGAGGCCCATGCGGCCCTCCGCGGCGAACGAGAAGCGGTTCCCGCCTTCGACCCCGTAGTAGTAGAGCTTCGGCAGGCCCACTATCCCCGCGGTGATCCCGGCGCTCGGCTCCGCTTCCTCGTCCTGCACGTCGGCGTTCGGATCCGGATTGAACCCCTCGGTGTGGATCGTGGCGCGCGCTTCGTGCACGACGACCGCCGGCGCGACGCCCAACGCCGCCTTCACGTCGAGCGGGCCCAGGTTGAGCTGCTCGACGTGCGCCGTCCAGAGGTCGACGCTCCGCAGATCCGCCGGATCGAAGTCCGCGACGGAAGCGGCCGTCTGCGGGGGCACGAGCGCGAGCTTGCGCGCGTACAGGGAGCTGAGCCTGCGCTCGACGTTCCGGGCCTTCTTCCCCTGGCCGAGAAGCCACGAGGCGCGATCGAACCCGGACTTCAGGTAGCTCACGCTCTGGGCGCCGTGAGTGAGCGCCGCGGCGGCCAGCAGCCGGAGCTTCTTCTCGGTGATGTTGCCGTACAGGCCACCGTCGATGTCCGAGGCCAGGTAGCCCGCCTGGAGCTGGATCCCCGCCACCTCCCCTCGCCCTCCGAGGACGTAGTCGACGCGCGAGCCCTCGATGAGCTCCCCCGTATCGATGATCTTCAGCGGTCCCGTCATGAAGGGTGACATGTAGAGCGAGAACAGCCCCCATCCGGACCAGGCGACCGCGCCCATACCCCGGACGAGAGCGGTGTCCGGCATCTGCGCTCCGTTCCAGCTCGCCGAGTAGAAGAGGCCCCAGTCCTCGGTGGCGTATCCGACGCCGCCGGCGGTGGCGAACGTGTCCACGTCGGCGAGGCCGTAGGGCTCGGACGCGTCGTCGCACACGCATTCCGCGGGCAGGCGGGTGACGCCGTAGATCTGGTTCATGTCACCCAGAACGAGCAGCGTGCCCGGGAGCTGCGTCATGCGCGGAAACATGACTCGCTCGAGGAAGCCGGCGATCCCGAACACGCGCGCGTTCGTCGCGAGGGCTTGACTCACGACCGACTCCCGCACGGTGCCGGCAAAAGTCTCGTAGTTGCCAGGGTTGTTGATGCCCGGGTCCGCGGCGGCGGAGCGGGCGACGCCGAGAACGAAAAGAAGCGCTGACGCTGTGCGGAGCGGCGAGCGCGCGTACATGGGCCTCAGGCTCGCTGCCTCGCACGGTGCACGCCGCGAAGCAACGACGATCCTTCGCGCACTCGCGTCCTTCAGCCTGCGCGAATGGACCGGCAGAGCTCGCGGTGCCAGGCGACATCAGACCAGAGCACCGGAAAGTGCGGCTGCGAGAAGTTGGTCGTGCAGAGTGCACGCCAGCCGAGGCCGAGAGCCGTCCCGACGCCGAACGCGCAGACGTCCTTCAGCCAGCGCCAGGATGCCGGATCGCGGACGTTCGGATAGATGGTCGACGCCCAGGCCTCGCTCGTGGCGAGCGGAAGCCCGGTGACCCGCCCCCACTCGGCAACCGCTCGCAGCCGCTGCTCCAGGCTTCGCCGCCACGCCCGCGCGCGCAGCGGGTGCAGGGTGGAGGCCAGGCGAGCGTGCAGGGCTGGCCCCCCCGGCGCCTGCACCAGCGACAGCAGGTGCGCCGTCTCGAACTGAAACGACCACCGATCGGACAGCCAGACGTGTGGCTCCAGCAGGTCGAAGCTCTCCACGGAGAGCCGTCGAAACTGCCGTTCGGCGAGCGCCTGGCTCGAGAACGTGTACCGGTGTATCGGGAACTCCGCGCGCAGCGCCCCAATCGCGTCATCGAAGTACCTCTGCAGTGCCGCGCGTTCGTGGTCGCGCCACGGACGCAGCACCGAGACGGGATTGTCCGGCGAGGTTTGGAACACCTCGCGGTACGCGCCGCGCGCCCACGCCCCGAGCGGAAACTCGTTGCACAGGTCCACCCACTCGATCTGCGACTCGAGGGAGTGCTCTGCGACGAGCCGGAGCACCGCGCGCCACACGCGGGCGTAGTCCTCGGGCGTTCGCACGGCGCTCCGCAGGCGCTTCGCGTCGGGGTTGAACCACGTGGACAGCGCGACGCGTACCCCACGCTCCTTCGCTTTCACGATGAACCGGACCAGGCCCTCGCGCGCCCGGACGCGCACCGGGCGCGTGTTGCCCCACTGCGCCGAGTACGGCTCGGGCAGCACGGTGTGCTCCTCCCCGTCCGCCACCAGGTGAGGGAACGCGTCGATGCGCACGCAGTCGTAGCCGCGCTCCGCCAGCTCGTCGAGCACGCGATCCCAGTCGCGATACTCCGCCGCTCCTCCGTCACGCCGGGTGAGCCAGGAGAAGTCCCACATGGAGACGGCAGCGCGCGGCCCCGGCGCCGGGCGCGCGCGAGGGCGTGCTGCGTCCTGGTGCGGGGTACCCATGATGCTCGCGAAGCTCAGTCCCCCGACAGAAAGGACAGAACCTCCGCAAGGAAGAGATCCCTACCGGTATCCATCGCGGCGTGCTGCTGTCCCGGCATCACCGCGAGCCGCGCGTGGGGTAGCGCCTCTCGCACGCGATCGATCGCCGCCGCGAAGAACGGTGGGCTCGCTCCACCGAGCAGGAGCAAGGTGGGTACGACCACGCCGCGAAATCGCTCGGGGGCGAGCGCGTAGCCCGCGTGGGCTCGAAGCTCGCGGACGATGGTGTGGGCGGCCGCCACGCGCCCCTGCCAGGCCGGAAGCGAGCGCATGAGCGCGAGCTGCTCCGCGGGCACCCGAGGGACCTCGCGCAGGAACGTGGTCGCCACGCCGTCGCGGTCGCCGGCATCGAGCAACGCCTGCAGGCGATCGACGATGCCTGGTGGGTAGATCGTGAGCCCCGCGGGGACTGGCGGTTCGTAGAGCACGAGCCGCCGAATGCGGGTGGCGAGCACGGAGGCCTCCAGAGCGCAGATGGCCCCGTACGAGTGCCCCACCACGTCGACCCTTCCACCGACTCCGTCGACGATCGCCGCCACGTCCTCGAACTCGCGCTCGATGGAGTACTCGGCGCGGTCATCCGGGCTCTCGCCGCGGCCGCGCCGGTCGCAGGCATGAACGGTGAACCGCTCTTCGAGCGCCGGCAGCACGGGCCCCCAGCGCGTGTGGTCGGCAGAGGTGCCGTGGACCAGGACGAGCGGCGGACCCGACCCGGTCTTCCAGTACGCGATGCGGGTTCCGTCCCGCGAAACGACCCGCAGCGGAGACATCTCGCCGCTCACGCTACGTGCGAGCGCTGACGCCCGCAAGAAGCGCCTCGAGGCCCGCGCTCACCCCGCTCGTTCGCGCGACCGAACCGTGGTCCCCGACTTCTGCACGTCCTGCGGGATGGACGGCCTCGTCCGCTCGCTCAGATCCACCAGGAGCGTTCGCGCGGTCACCGAGATCGGTGGCGGGTCGCCCGCGGGCTCCTTCTCGAAGGCGTCCCACCAGGCGCGAGCGTCGTCGGCGCTCCACGGATGCGCGAGCGCCAGCTCCTCCAGGGCACGAACCATGGCGCTGGCCGAGCTCGGGCGGCCGCGCGGGTCCTTCGCCAGACACTGCAGCACCAGCGCTTCGAGTGCGGAGGGGATCCCCTCGGCGCGCAGAGAGGGCGGAATGGGCGCGGTGTGCAGGTGGTGGGCGAAGACCTCCACGATGGACTTGCCCTTGAACACCGTCTCGCCCGTGAGCAGCCAGTACGCCACCGCGCCGACGGCGTAGAGGTCGGTGGCGGGTCCGACGACTTCCGGATCGGTGATGGTCTCGGGGGCGATGTAGGCCGGCGTGCCGGAGATGGCGTTCTCTCGGGTGACGCCGTCGTTCGCCTCGAGATCCTTCACGAGACCGAAGTCGAGCACCTTCGCCACGTCGCTGCGGTTTCCCAGCCGGCAAACCATGATGTTCGCCGGCTTGATGTCCCGGTGGACCAGCCCGCGGGAGTGAGCCTCGTCGAGCGCATCGCAGGCCTGACGCAGGATGAAGATCGCCCGCGAGGGCGGCAGCTTCCCTGCGCGCTGGACTAGCGTCTCGAGATCGACGCCATCGAGGTACTCCATCGCGTAGTAGAACGTGCCGTCGGTGCTCCGGCCGTAGTCGTGGATGGCGACGGTGTTGGGGTGGGTGAGCGTGGCGGTGTGCTGAACCTCCCGCTCGAACCGCTGGATGCTCTCCTCGCCGATCTTGTCGATGGGGAGCAGCTTCACGGCGGTGGGCCGTCGAAGCAGCGCGTGCCGCGCCTTGTACACCACGCCCATGCCACCCGCACCGAGCTGCACGCCGAGCGTATAGGGGCCCACCTGCCTCGCCTTCTCGTTGTCGAGGGAGGTCTGCAGTCGGTCGGCACGGGCACGCTGGGTGTCGGCGCTGCGCGCGAAGTAGCTCGCGAAGAAGAACACGATCACCGACGACACGCCGAGGTTCATCGCGAAGAACAGGAAGCGCGTGCCCTCGTCCACGGCGAGTCCGTGACGACTGAACGTGTCGTCGAAGACCAAGGTGACGCCGAGGTTGACCAGGTACAGCACGAACCAGACGGCGGCTTGCCGCATGGGGAAGAACGCGAGAGCGGCGATGGGCCCGATGAACGCCCAGACCATGACGAAGCCCGACGCGAAGACACCGCCGATGCTCCACTGGATGAACGCCGTGATGTACATGATGCAGACGATCTGCGCGTACACGGCGTAGAGGTGGTTCTTGGTCCTCTGCGAAACGACCAGGGCCGAGCCCACGATGACGACGAACGCCAGGGGGAGCGCCGCGGTGAGCCCCCAGCCGAAGACCGCCCAGTACATGGCCGTCCAGACGCACCCGGCCAGCGAGCACCCGCCCGCGACGACGAAGATCGCCTGCTTCTGGCGTCACGTCTCGGCGTCGTCCGCCGGAGCGTAGGCGAAGCGCGCCGTCCCCGTGATTCGTGGGATGTCCGTTTCTTCGGCCAAGGTGTCTCCGGGCCCCGCCCGCAATCGACGAGCTCACACGAGAGTCGGCGTGGAGCCGGATACCACGATGCCCGCGGGCGGTATAGACAGCGCCGCCGAAGTGCGTCCACGAAACGGGCGGATGTCTCAGCCTGCGCTGAGCGTTGCGGGCGTCAGGGGCACCTGCCGCTTCCCGGCCCGCACGGATCCCCCGACGCGCAGAAGAGCCCGTCGCAGCAGATCTCGCCGGGACCGCCGCAGGCTTCGCACGCGACGCCGGAGCACGCGAGCCCGTGACCGCACCAGCCGGCGTAGTCGTTGAACCCGCTGTAACCGTGGCAACAGATCTGCCCGGCGGAGCCGCACGCGTTGCAGTCCGAGTCGTCGGCGTAGGGCGCCACGCAGTCGGTGATGAGGCACGTGTCCATCCCGAGGCCGCCGCAGTCGCCGTTCCTGGCGCGACACACACCGCGGTCGCACACGCCGTCGTTCGAGCCGCAGTCCTCTCCGCCCGCGACGCACACACCGAGGACGCAGCAGGCGTCGCCGGCGCAGGTGGCTCCGTCGCAGCACGCCTCGCCGGGGGCCCCGCAAACCTCGCAGGTCTCACCGAAGCACTTGGTCCCGGCGGCCGAGCAGAAGTCGTTCTCGGTGAGGTACGCGCAGCAGGGGTCGCCTTCACCGCCGCACTGGCCGCACGCGCCCGGTTTGACCTGGGAGCAGTAACCCGCCAGCGCTGCGCCGCACGACACGCCCGGCGGCGTGCACCGATCGTTCGCGCAGCACCCGGCAGCGTCGCACGAGTTCGCCGCGCAGCAGGACTCGCCGGGGCCGCCACAGGGGACGAACGCGCCGTTCACGCACACGTTCTTCGGGTTCGCTCCGCTGGCGCCCGGCGAGACGCACAGGCCGGTCGCCGTGTCGAAGCAGGCGCCGCCGGAACAGCCCCCCTGCCCCGGGCAGCGCCGGGTCGTCGCCACGCCGCAGAACTCGCAGCGATTGTCGGCCAGGCATTCCCGCACGCCGAGGCACGTCTGCCCCACGGCGACGCACGTGTCGTAGTCACAGCACCCGGACGTGCACGTGCGCTCGGAGCAACAGGGCTCGCCGACGCCGCCGCAAGGGACGCAGGTGTTCGACGGACCGCATCCCTGACCCGGAGCGCTGCACTCGTTGAACGGGGGGCAGCACGGCTCACCGGGACCGCCGCAGCCCCCGCACGAGCCGGCGGAGCACGTGCCCGCCCCGCACGCTCGCCCGTCGGCCCGGCACACCCCGCTGCGGCAACAGCCACCGGCTGCGCACGTACCCTCCGCGCAGCACGGGCCGTCGTCCACACCGCACACGCGACACGTCCCGGAGAGGCACCCCAGGGTCGCGTCGTCGCACGTCGCGTCCGCGCAGCAGGGCTCGCCCGCGCCGCCACAGGTGCGGCAGACGCCCTCGACGCAGGCGTCGCCCGGGCCGCAGTCGCCGCCGGCGCAGCAGGGTTCGCCGGTGTCGCCGCATGCCTCGCACGTGCCGCTCCGACACACGCCGCCGTCCGCGCAGGTCCCGCCGAGGCAGCACGCCGCGCCGAGCGCCCCACACGACGCGCACGACCCCGCCTGGCACGCCAGCCCGTCGTCACACCTGTCGCCGTCGCAGCACTGCGCCCCTGCGCCTCCACACGCCACGCAGGCGTTGGTGGCGGCGCACACCCGGCCCTCCGCGCAGCGGTCGCCGACCTCGCGACACACGGAGAACGGGCTGAACGTGTCGCAGCAGCCGTCGTTGCACAGGCCACCCGCGCAGCACGGCTGACCCTTGCCGCCGACTCCGGTGCACTCGCCGCCAGTCCCGCACAGATCGCCGCGCCGGCATCGCTCCCCGGGCGCGCGGCAGGTGAAGTCCGTCGGGTCACAGCAGCCCGCGTCGCACCGCTCACCGGGACAGCACGGCTGACCAGGGCCGCCGCACGCCGCACACGTTCCGCGGCACACCGTCCCTGGTTCGGAGCAGCCCACGCCCTGACAGCAGGGTTGATCGCGCCGCCCGCAATCGACGCACGAAGCGCCGCCGCACACCGTCCCGTCCGCGGTGCAGCCGAGCGTGGGGCAGCAGCTCGCGCCCTTCGCGCCGCAGTCTCCGCACGCGCCGGCGGCGCACGTCTGCCCGTTCGGGCACGACGCGGCCTCCGCGATGCACAGGCCGTTGGCGCAGCAACCACCCCCGTCGCACTGGTTGCCGGCGCAGCACGCGCCGCCCGGCGCTCCACACGCGCGGCACGCACCGAGCGCGCAAACGTCCGTCGGCGACGCGCACGTGCTGCCGGAACAGCACGGCTGATCCGTTCCTCCGCACAGCAGGCACTTCGCCGTCACGCACTGCGCGCCCGCTTCGCACTTCCGGTCGGCACAGCAGGGCTGGTTCGGACCACCGCACGGGGCGCACCTGCTCGTCGTCGCGTCGCACAGCGCGCCCGGCCCGCACTCCGGCCCGATGGTGCAGCAAGGCTCACCGTCGTCGCCGCACGCGACGCACGAGCCGCCCCGACAGACGCTCTGCGCATCGCACGCGTCGAGCGCACAGCAGGCGAGCCCGGTCGTCCCGCACGTCGGCGCAGGTCCGCCACCGGCGCCCGCCGCGCCGCCGGCCATGAGGCACCCGGGCACGCCGCCGGCGCCCCCTTGCGCCGCCGTACCCCCCGCCCCGCCCGCGCTCGAGCCCCCCGCGCTCGAGCCGCCTAGGCCGCCCGCGCTCGAGCCGCCCGTGCTCGAACCGCCCGTGCTCGAACCGCCAGCTCCCGTGCCCGCGCTCGCGTCGGCGCCCGAGCCGCCACCTCCGTCCACGCCGCCACCCGTGCCGCCGGCACCGCTCGCGTCGTCGTCACCACCGCAGCCGGCCGCGGCGCCCACGACGACGCCGAGCACGAGACCGACACGGCGGAGCCAGGCGGCAGCTCCCGCCCGGTGAACTTTCGCGCCACTGCTCCGCATGCCGCGCATGGTGAACCGGCGCCCGGAGCGACTCAAGGACGGAACGCACGGCCGTCCCGGCGAGGCAGAACCGGGGCCGAAGGCGTTCCGATGCGTCGCCGGATCCTCGCGAGCGAACGTGACCCTGCCGGGCGTTCGCGCTACGAGACGCATCGTGCGCGCCTGGTGGATCCTCTTCGCGACGTGTCTCGGCTGCTCGAGCGACGTCGCGGCGTCCGCGCGCATGCAGCTGGTGTTCGGTCTGGAGAACGCGCCGTGGGACGAGGCCGGTGACGGATCCCTCGTCGTGACGCGGATCGCCACGGACGGCGCGCGACGGGAGCACACCCGGCAGGCGCTGCCGCGCGAGGCCTTCGCGCTGGGTGCCGGTGGCGCTGCGGCGTTCGAGGCGGAAGTCAGGGACGCCTCCGGCGCCGCCATCGCCGTCGGACGCTCGCTCACCCTCGACCCGCTGGACTTTCTCGGCGTCGACCTGCCGCTCTTCCTGGGACGCACCGGGAGGTTCTCCGGCGTCGCCCACCTCGCGGCGTCGGGCGCGAACGCGCCGGCCGCGGTGATCGCCGGTCGTTACCTGCTCGTCGTCGCGAACGAGGGCCAGGACCCGGTGACCACCGGCCTGCTCGATCTGGCGACCTGGTCCCCCACGGCCGAGCCGCCGCTCCTGACCTGCCCCAGCCCGCCGTGCGCGTTCTCGACGCTGGCGGTCACCTCGACGACCTCCACGCTCGTGCTCGCGCTCGGCGACGACTGGGGGCTCTGGCTGGACTTCGCCACGCTCGGCTCCGCGCGTGCCGAGGCACCGGCGGGCTTCACCTTCGCCGAGCTCGCCGGCGGGCGCGCCGTGACGGGAAGCGACGGCTTCGTGTACGTCGTGGGAGCGACGCGGGCGGAGTCCGCGACCACAGCGGTGCTGCGACTCTCCGAGGACGGCACCGCGCTGGGCCTTCGCCTCGCGACGCCCCGCGCGGGCGCCGCCGTGGCATGGGCGCCCGGTATCGGCCTCGTCATCGCCGGTGGGTCGGCAGAGGGCGCCGGCGTCGAGGTGCTGCCCCCTGCCGAGACGCGCTGGCGCTCCCTCGGCTACCCGCCGGACCCGACGGTGGGCGCCGCGCTGTTCGAGGTGGAGGGGGAGTGGCGGCGCGCGGGCGGCGTCGGCGCCGACGGCGCGCCGGCGGCGACGGTCGCGCTCGATCTCGGGTGCGACCTCGGCTGCGCGCCGGAGAGCGCAGAGCCGGCGCTGGACGTGCGACGCGCCGTCGCGTTCGAGCTCGAATCGTCGGTTCCGCTCGTCGTGGGCGAAGGCGCGGACGGCAGCGCGGTCGCGCTCCGTGCGGACGGCTCGGTCGTGGAGCGGCGGCCGCGCCGGTTCGCCACGGCCATCGCGCTGCCGACGGGACACGTCGCGCTCGCGGGCGGCGAGGCCGAGACGGCGGTCGAAGTCACCGGGCCGTAGCGACGGGACGGATCAGCGGAAGAACGCGCCGCAGAGCGGGTTGTCCGGGCAGCAGGCGTCGATGCCACCGAGGAACTGCTCGGTGTGGAAGCACACGCTCGCGCCACGGCTCGGGTAGTAGTACGCCCAGAAGAAGCACATCTCCTGGTTGGCGGACTCCCCGAAGCCGATGCGCTGCCCCGACGTGTTGTCGTACTGGCACTCGAACCCGAAGCCGCCACCGGCCGGGATCTGGAACGGAGGATCGTGCGGAACCGTGGCGGGCTCGTTCCACGACCACCCGGGCACGTCGTAGACCGACGTGGCCATCCCGGTCGCCGAAGCCCGCGTGTCCACGTGGACGTTGGTCCCGTAGCCGTGCGTGTGGCCGGTGATCGCGAAGAAATTCACGCCCTCGAACTTCTGCGGCACGGGGAAGAACACGGGGCCCACCGTGCTCGCGGAGCGCGCGGGCAGGTCGATGTCCGGCGTGCCGATGAACAGGAAGTCCGCTTCGTGCTCGAACGTTCCCGGCACCATCGTCGAGAGCGTGGAGGTGGCCGTCACGTCCACCGCCGAAGGCGTCGTGTTGATGTAGTGCAGCTCGAGCCGGACCATCTGGCCCGCTTCGAGGGTGTAGCCCACACCGGTGGGGAGCTCGATGACGTCGTCGTACTTCTGGGTGATCACGAGGGGCGCGCCGTTGCTGGGGTCGAGCGTGTCGAGGAACGGCGTGCACGCGAACGGCGTCGGGCGCTCCACGGTGGCGTTCGTCCGGTACACGATGAGGTGATGGGACGAGCTGCTGATCGAGTTGCTGATGCGGCCGACCTGGATCGGCTCGGCGTTGCCGAGCCGCTTCACGACGCACCTCGTGTCCTCGTCACCGGGCTGCACGGTGATGGGACCGATGGAGACGGCGTAGGACGGCGTGCTGGGAGCACCGGCGGTGCCTCCGGTTGCACCGGCGCCACCCGTGCCGCCACTCGAAGCGCCCGCAGTGCCGCCGCTCGACCCCGAAGAACCGCCCGCGCCGCCACCGCCCTTCGCCGATTCCTGGTCGGAGCCACCGCAACCGACGACGGCGAGCACCGAGGCGACGGCGAAGCACGCTGGGGCGAGACGCGAGCAAATCATGTCGGGCTCCGGACTCCCCCGTGAAGGCGCGTCATTGTGGCACGCGCCGCCGGCGCGCGCGACCTCACTCGATCCCCACGATCTCGTGGTCGCAGGCCTTGCCGCGGACGACCAGCGCGAAGACGTGCCCGACGCGCTGGCCGACGAGGGCGCGCGCCAGCGGCGCCGACGGCGTCACGAGCATCACCGCGCCCCCGTCGTGCGAAACGCGAACCCCGCCGGCGCTCGGGACCAGGAAGACCACGCGGCGCTCGCCCTCGACGTCGAGGTGCACGAGGGCGCCGAGCGCGACGGGGTCGGCCTGGGCGAAGTCGCGGGGCTGCAGGAACCGAAGCGCCTTGATCTCGTCCTCGAGCTCGACGACCCGCGCCGCCTGCCCTCGCGCGAGGTACGACGCCTCAATGGCCCGGGTGTCCTTGTCGTTCTCGGGGCGCGTCTCCTCGTGCGTCACCTCGGCGCGGGCGTCGTTGGTGAGCCGACGCATCTCGGCCAGCCGTTCGTCGAGCTGCGCGACCGCCGCTTCGACGAGCGCCCGCTTATCCAAGAGCGCACTCCCCGGACACGTGCCTCGTCACCGGAGCCCGGCCCATGCGCGACAGGATCTAGCAGCGGGCGCGCCGCGGCGCGACGCGCTACGCTCGTCGCGACCCTCCCGGAGGAACCCTTGCGACCTCTCGCGCTCATCGCCACCGCCGCACTGTGCCTCGCCGCGTGCAGCAGCTCGGGATCGTCGGGTGTCGGACCCGATGGCGGCCCGGACGGAGCGTCGGGCTCCGGTGGCACCGCCGGCAGCGCGGGTACGGGAGGCGGCGCGGGCTCCGGCGGCGTCCCTTCGGGATGCTGCCTCACCGACGGCGACTGCGGCATGGGCGTCGGAGACCTGCCGCGGTGCTACCTCGCAGACGAAGCAACGGGCGTGCTCGGGGCGTGCCGCTCGCGCCCGCCCGCCGGGAGCTGCTACGAGCCGCGGGACTGCCTGCCTCATCAGTCGTGCCACGGCACCCAGCTCTGCTGCGACTGTCTCGCCGAAGAGATGGTCGGGACGTGCGATCCCCCTCGCGGCGCACCCTGCGAGGCAAAGCCGGCGCCGAGCTGCTGCCTGGACGACGCCGACTGCGCGGCGGGGGAGCGCTGCTACGGCGCCGTGTGCCGCGACTCGGCCGGTGGACGCTGTCTGCCGGCGCCAGCGGCGGACGAGTGCTGGGAGTCCACCGATTGCCCGGCGAACGGCACCTGCGTGAACCCGAACGTCTGCCCGTGCGGCGCAAACTGCCTCGTTCCCGACGCGCCCGGGAGCTGCGGCTTCGGCGCGTGAGCGGCTAGGTCGCACGGACTGGCTCCACCTTCACCAGGGTGCCACGAGAGGTCACCACGACGCGTGACGCCGGTGCACGAAGGGTCGCGCCCGGCCACGCGACGGCCTGCTCGACGATCCCCTCGCCTTCCACCCTGGCGCCCGCGCCGATCACCGCGTCGACGAGCTGGACGCCGCCCGCGACGGTCGCACCCGGGCCTACCCAGGAGCCGCGCCCCTGGTCGCGGACCCACGCGAGGTTCGCGGCGAGATAGCCGGGGAGATCGCCGATGTCCGTCCAGGCGCCGCCGACCTCCAGGGTGGCGACCGCGGCGCCCCCGCGGAGCGCGGGAAGCCAGACGTCGCCGACGAGGCAGCCGCGCACGGGGAGCGACGCGAGCGTCAGAGGTCCCAGCGCCGCGATGCCGAGGTAGTCCGCCCCCGTCGCCTCCACCCCGAAGCACTCGCCGCGCAGGCGGACGACGCACCCTTCTGCGGCGAGCCCGAGGGTGCCCTCGCCCCGCGCACGCCGCCGAACCGCCAAGCACGCCCACGCGCCGGCCCGTCCGCCGAGCTCCGCGAGCGGCACGTCGGCGATGACGTCGCCGTTCCACACGACGACGGGCGGACCACCCAGCAGGCCGAGGGCCCCGCGCACGCCGCCGGCGGTGCCCAGGATCTCGGGCTCGTGAACTACTTCGAGGTTCACCGGCAACTGCTGGTGAATCCTCGAAAACTCCCGAGGCAAGTGGTGCGTGTTGACCACGACCTCGGAGAATTCACTCGAAGCCAGCCGGGCCGCGATGTGGGCGAGCAGCGCGCGGTCCCCCACCGGCAGGAGCGGCTTCGGCAGCTCCGCCGAGAGCGGGCGCAGGCGGGTCCCGTACCCGGCGCAGAGGACCATCGCGCGGCGCACGATGGGCAGCTTGCCGGGGCCGACGGCGGGGCGCCAGAAACTCGCCGGAACGTTTCGCCGCGTGATACGCGCCCGGTCGTGACGTTGCTCGCGACGATCTCCGTTTCGGCTGCGGCGACCGTGGCGTCGTTTCTCCTCGTCTCGGCGTCGGGCTGCGGGACGGACGCCGTGGGCGTGGACGACTGCCGGCGCATCGAGATCGAGCGGTGCCGCGCCGGGGTGGAGTGCGGTGTGGTGAAGGATCTGGCGGCCTGTGAGCGCTACTACCGCGATCAGTGCCTCCACGGGCTCCCGCTGAAGCGGCCGCCGTCGTCCCGGCTGCTGAAGGGGTGTGTCGAGACCATTCGACTGGCCGGCGAGTGCGCCAAGCTGGGTGCCGAGACCGAGCTCGCGGCGTGCGTGGCGCCGCCGACCGAGGCGACGACCCTCCGCACCGCCTGCGACATCGTCGCGTCGCCCGAGGCGACGCTCGAGTGCGCGTTCCTGACGCCGGACGATCCCGAGCCGGCGAAGGACGCCGGATCGGACGCGGCGAAGAGCGACGCCGCGCCCGCGGACGCCGGCGCCGAATGACGCGCGCGTCGGCGGCCCTGGTGCTCGTCGCTGCGACCGCAGCCTGCGGGAGCCCTCCGCCCGCAGAACCGCCCGTGGTCGAGACCGAGGGTCCGGAGGCTCAGATCCTCCGGGTCGGCACGCTCTGGGAAGCGCGGCAGGGTGGCAAGAGCTTCCGGAGCCCTCCGGACCAGGTGAGCGTCATCGAGGTCGAGCTGGTCAGCTCGATTCGCCTCGAGCGCGGGCAGCGGCAGGCCAAGGAGAACCTGCGGGTGCGCGAGACGTTCACGCTCCGGGCGGGGGGCACCGTCACCTGCGTGGCCAAGGCCGAGCTCGTCGTCTCGCTGAAGTACGGGTTGAAGAGCGGAGACCCCGCCGTCGAGATCACCCGCCCCGAGACGGCGCTGGCGCGGGAGTGCGACGGACCGGGCCTGCCCGAAGGCGCGACGGAGATCTCGACGGGCTCCGCGCGCTTCGTCCTGCGCGGCGACCAGCTCGTCGGATTCGCCCCTGCCCTCGAGAAGCGGACCTACCTGGCGCTGCAGTGATCCGGGTTTTGGGCTGCCCACCGCACGCCAATTGCCTACCCCGCCCGGCGACGCTACGGAACGGCGCCCCATGCGCCGCGCCGCCCTTGCTCCCGCCCTGCTTCTGACCGCGCTGACCGCGGCCGGCTGCGGCGATTCCTCGGGGCCCCGACGCCTGCAACCTCCCCCCACGCTCCTGCTCGTCGATCCGACGGATTTCCTGGGCGCCGTCGCGTGCCTGGACCAGCCGGGCGCCATGCAGCGCTACGTCGCCACGCTCACGGACGTGACGGAGAACCTGCTGGGCGACGCCGGCCTGCCGTCGGGATTCTCGCTGCCGAGCTCCGGCCCGGTGCCCTGCGGCCGAGCCGTCACGTTCGGCTTCGTGGTGCCGGGCCACGAGTACACCGCGGAGGTCGCGGGCTACGATCGCTCGGACCTGTCACCGCTGGGCGGCAGCTCCTCGGGGAGCCCGGTCATGGTCGATGCGGACGGCGACGTCGTCACCCCACGGTGGACGACGACGTGCGGCCGCGTTCCGGACGAGCCCGGCACCGAGCCGACCACCGGTCGCTTCGAGCCCGCCGTGTCCCATCTTCAGCGCACCATTCCCGTGCGCGGGTGCGCACCCCTCGCCGACGCGAACCCCACCAGCGCTACGGGATCCATCTCGGTGAGCCTCTCAGGAGCGCTCGGCTCGCTCGAGTGCGGCGAGGCGCCCGGGCAGGTCGAGTCGTTCCGGGCTCGGCTCGGCGATACCGAGCTCTCCGCCTCGTGCGGCGACTCCGTGGTGTTCGAGGATCTCGCCGCCGGTGACGGCCATTCGATCACCGTCCAGGCGTTCGAGGACGGCAGGCCATCGCCGCGCTGGTCCACGACGTGTTTCCAGGTCGCGCTCGCCGGGGTGCAACGACCGGCCGCGTGCGAACCGCTGGACGATCGCGGGAGCCTGCGGTTCGACGTCCCGGCGATCCTCGCGCAGGTCGGAGCGACGTGCACCGACGGGTCTCCCCGCGCGCGCATCACCGTCACGGGCGCGAACCAGGGTTCGTCACTCGTGCTCGGACCCCAGGCCTGCAGCGCGCCGTTCGTTCTGCGTGATCTGGCGCCCGGAGTGTACGACGCGATCCTGACGACCACGAGCGCCGACGGCTCGGCGGGACCGTCGGCGAGCTGCGAGACGACCGTGAGCCCGGGGGCCGAAGCGCTCGCCGAGTGCGTCGCTTCTCCCGCCGGGTAGGCCGATGGCACCGAACGAGCCCTCCGCCTTCGGCTCGCTGCCTCGGCCCGGCCGCGCGCTGAAGGCCGTCCTGCTCGGGATGCTGGGAACCTGGGTCGCCTTCGCCATCGGCCTCAACTGGGCGAGCGCCAGCAGCGACGTGTTCCTGCTCTTCTGCGGCAACACGGAGAAGGTCCTCTCGGGAGAGCTGTGGCGCCTGGTGACCGCGTCGTTCGTGCACTGGCCTCAGGGCAGCGCGGGCTTCGGGCACATCCTCACGGCCCTGCTCATCCTCTACTTCCTCAGCCCCAGCCTGGAGGCGCGGTGGGGCTCCGGTCGCTTCGTCAGGTTCCTCGTGCTGTCGGGGATCATCGGCTACTCGATCCAGATCGGCGTCGAGCTCCTGTTGCCGGCGAGCGCCGCGGCACGGCTCACCGCCGCGCAGCTCGTCGGGGGGCACTGGTTCGGCTCCGTCCCCATCGGCGAGGCCGTGGCCATCGCGTGGGCGCTGTCCTTTCGCGGGCAGCAGGTCCGGCTCATGTTCGTACTGCCCGTGTCGTCCACGGGCCTCATCGTCTTCGTCGTCGCGGTGAGCGTCCTGCGGGTGATCGCGGTCGCAGAGACGTTCGAGGGGCTGATCGCGCCGTTCGGCGGCATGTTCGCGGGATGGTTCCTGGGTGCGGGGACGCCGTCACCCGCTCGCCGCCTGTACCTCAGGTTTCGACTCGGCCAGATCGAACGAGAGACCGCCCGCGAGCGGGACGACCGCAAGCGACGCGTCGAGCGGTCGGGCCTGCGAGTGGTCCGAGGCGGCAAGGACGACGACGACGGCGACTCCGGACCGAAGATGCTGCACTAGTCCGTCGCGCCGGAGATGCCGCGCCGGGCCGGGTGACCTCCGCCGGGTTGCCTCCTTGCCGTGACGTGCGACGCTCCCCCCGTGGTGCGCCGGGTCGTCTCAGCCGCTGCGCTGGCGGGCGCCGTGGCCTGCTCGCTCGGGGGGGATCTCGACGAGCTCTCGGCGGGTCGCGATTCGAGCGCCGACGCCGCCCTGGACGCGCGCGCACCGGATGCTACGGGCGGCGCGGGGGGCGAGGCCGGAGCGGGCGGAGCGGCCGGTACGGACGGCGGCGACTCCGGGGTTCCCGATGGCCCCGTGGTCTGCGGACAGGGCGAAACGCGCTGCGGAAACGCGTGCGTCGAGATCCTGGACGACATCGAGCACTGCGGCGGTTGCGGCGCGACGTGTACCGCCCCTGCCGGCTCGACCGCCGTGTGCGTCGGTGGGCGCTGCGATTTCGTCTGCGGCGCCCTCACGCGGTGCGCCAGCGAGTGCACGAACGACCAGACCGATCCGCGCAACTGCGGTGGATGCGGCAACGCGTGCCCGCCCGTCGCGTTCGGCGACCCGGCCTGCGTGGCGGGCCAGTGCGGCGCCGCGTGCGACCAGGGGCTCGACGAGTGCAGCGGTCGCTGCGTCAGCCTCGAGGCCGATCCGGATCACTGCGGCATGTGCGACCGGGCTTGCGACACCGGCCTGGTGTGCAGCGTCGGCACGTGCGACACCACGTGCGCGGCGGGGCTCGACGCTTGCAGCGGCGCCTGCGTGGATCTGACGACGAGCGTGTTCCACTGCGGTGCGTGTGGAGCTCCGTGCTCTTCACCCGCGAACGGCCGAGCGGTCTGCTCCGCCGGAACGTGCGGGGTTGCGTGCCACCCGGGCTTCACGGCCTGCGGCACGAGCTGCGTCGACACGGCCACCAGCGTCGAGAACTGCGGGACGTGCGGCGTCGTGTGCGACGCGCCAGCGAACGGGACCGCGGCGTGTGTCGCGTCCGCGTGCACGTTCGCGTGCTCGGGAGGCTTCGCCAAGTGCGGCGAGCGCTGCGTCGACCTGGACCAGGATCCGCTCCACTGTGGCGGCTGCGACGTGGCGTGCGGTGCCGGCGAGGTGTGCTCGACGGGAAGGTGCGAGAGCGCCTGCGGGGCGGGGCGCACCCCGTGCGACGGCGCCTGCGTCGACACGAGCAGCCACGCCGGCCACTGCGGCGCCTGCAACGTGGAGTGCCTCGCTCCCGCCCAGGGAACCTCGACCTGCAAGAACGCCACCTGTGACGTCCAGTGCAACACGGGCTTCACGAAGTGCCCCGCGGGCTGCATCGCGACGTCCAGCAATCCCGCCGCGTGCGGGTCGTGCACGAACGTCTGCACGGCCCCCGCGAACGGATCGGCCACGTGCACCAGCGGCGCCTGCGGCATCGCCTGCAACGCGGGCCTGACCCCGTGCTCCGGGGCGTGCGTCGACGCGCAGACCAGCACCGCACACTGCGGCACGTGCGGAAGGGCGTGCTCGGCGGGCCAGGTGTGCTCGAACGGGCAGTGCACCTCGGAATGCACGCAGGGCGCCATCGACTGTGGCGGCTCGTGCGTGGACACCGCCACCGATCCGGCGCACTGCGGTGCCTGCGGGAGCGCGTGCACGAACCCGCACGGCTCCACAGCGTGCAATGCCGGCGCCTGCTCCCCGGTGTGCGATCCGGGCTGGCGCAACTGCGACGGCAACGCGACGAACGGCTGCGAGCGCGAGGTCGCCTCCGATCCCGCGAACTGCGGCGCGTGCGGCACGGTGTGCCCGCCCAGCGCCTCGGAGTGCCGCGCGGGAATCTGTGTTCCGCGGCTGCTGACGGGCGGTGCCGCTGCGAACCACACGTGCGCCTCTCGACCCTCTGGCGCGGTCGCGTGCTGGGGGCGAAACACCGTCGGACAGCTCGGCAACGGCTCGACCACCGACTCTCGAGTGCCGGTCCTGGCGACGGGGATCGGCGACGCGCGGCAAGCTTCGTCCCATGCCTTCGATCTGTACGCGTTCAGCTGCGCGCTCCATGCCACCGCGCAGGCCTCGTGCTGGGGGAGCCGCACGAGCGGTCAGATTGGTGACGGAGGGGGCACGTCGGGCAGCGTGACGACCAAGAAGACCGTCGTGAACCTTCCCGACGCGGTGCAGATCTCCACCGGAAGTCACCACGCGTGCGCCGTTCGCGCCGGGGGCACCGTCGTGTGCTGGGGGGATCGTGACAAGGGACGGCTCGGCAGCGGCCCGACGAGCGGCAACTCGGACGTCCCCGTCACCGTCACGGGGATCACGACGGCCATTCAGGTCTCTGCCGGCGACGAGCACTCCTGTGCCGTGCTCGCCAGCGGCGCGGTGCAGTGCTGGGGCAACCGCGACAAGGGACGGCTGGGCGGCGGGAACACCAGTGGCAACGCGGCAACGCCCGAGGCGGTGACGGGGCTCACCACGGCCACGCAGGTGTCGGCCGGCAACGCCCACACCTGCGCGGTGCTCCGCGACGGCACCGCACGCTGCTGGGGAGACCGCAACGATCATCGCCTGGGAGACGGCGGCTCCAGCGCCGGCAACGCCCCGACGCCCGTCGTGGTCAGCGGACTCGGGGACGCGCTGCAGATCTCCGCGGGACGCACTCACTCCTGCGCGGTGCGAGCCACCGGCGGCGTGGTCTGCTGGGGCGACCGGGGAAGCGGTCGCATCGGGAACGGCGGCAGCACGTCGAGCAGCGAGGACACCCCGGTCGCCGTGAGCGTCGTCACGGGCGCCGTCGGCGTGTCCGCCGGGAACGAGCACTCTTGCGCGTTCCTCGGCGACGGTCGGGTGTTCTGCTGGGGCGACAACGGGTACGGGAAGCTGGGCGACGGGACGGAGACCACACGCACCACTCCGGTGGCCGTCGTCATGCTGCCGCCCTGAGGCGTCCGCACCACGCGCGCTGCCACCGCGAAGCGCCGCAACCCGCTGAAACCACGTGGCAATCCTTCAGGCGCCCCGCAGGGTCGAACGTGCGTGGTAGGACGCCGGCCACAGATGCGCGTGCTGCTCGACGCCGACGACGTGAGCCGTGGGCTGCGGCGTGTCGCGGGGGAGATCCTCGAGCGCAACGGGGGCGCGGGCGGCCTCGTCCTCGTGGGGATCCGTCGCGGCGGAGAGCCGGTGGCCCGGGCGATCGCCGACTGGCTGCGGTCCCTCGACGGGTCGGACGTCGCCATGGGGTCGGTGGACATCACGCTCCATCGCGACGACGCCGCGACCGCGCTGCCGAACCCCAGGATCGGCCCGAGCTCGATCCCCGTGCGCCTCGACGGAAAGACCGTGGTGCTGGTGGACGACGTGGTCCACAGCGGACGCACCGTCCGCGCTGCGCTGGACGCTCTGCTCGACTACGGCCGCCCGCGCCGCATTCAGCTCGCCACCCTCGTCGATCGCGGCGGGCGCGAGCTGCCCGTGCAGCCGGACTACGCCGTGCGCCAGGCGACCATCGGCGATGACGAGCGCATCGACGTCCTTGCCGTAGCGGAGGGCCTGCGAGCCGTGATCCAGCCGCTGGGCGCGCCGACGACGCCGCCACCCGGCGCCGTGGAGGACGTTCCCCGATGACGCGGCGCCACCTCATGGGCATCGAAGGGATGGCGGCCACCGACGCCCTCGCCATCCTCGACGCCGCGGAGGCCTTCTTCGAGATGAACCGGCGCGCGGTCCGCAAGGTCCCCACCCTGCGCGGCAAGACCGTCATCAACGCGTTCTTCGAGGCCTCGACACGTACCCGCACGTCCTTCGAGCTCGCCGGCAAGCGCATGAGCGCCGACGTCGTGAACATCGGCGGGTCCAGCTCCAGCACGAGCAAGGGCGAGACCCTCCGCGACACCGTCAGGACCCTCGACGCGATGAACCCCGACGTCCTCGTGCTGCGCCACGAGGCCTCGGGCGCCGCCGCCTACGTCGCGACCCGGATCCGAGCCGCCGTCGTCAACGCCGGCGACGGCACGCACGAGCACCCCACGCAGGCCATGCTCGACGCCTTCACCATTCGCCGCTCGAAAGGCACGCTCGCCGGGCTCACCGTGGCCATCTGCGGGGACATCCTGCACAGCCGGGTCGCCCGCTCCAACGCGCTGCTCCTCGGCCTGCTCGGCGCGACGGTCCGCGTCGCCGCGCCCCGAACGCTCCTGCCTCCGGCGGTGGAGCAGTACGGCGTGACCAGGTTCGACCGCCTCGAGCCTGCCCTCGAGGACGCCGACGTCGTGATGATGCTCCGCATCCAGCGCGAGCGGCTCGGCGGCACGTACTTCCCGACGCTGCGCGAGTACTCCCGAGAGTTCGGCCTCAACCGGGACCGGCTCGCCCTCGCCAAGGGCGACGCCATCGTGATGCACCCGGGTCCGATGAACCGGGGCGTGGAGATCGCCGAGGACGTCGCCGACGGTCCCCAGAGCGTCGTCCTCGACCAGGTCGAAGCCGGTGTCGCGGTGCGCATGGCAGTGCTCTACTTCTGCGCCAGCGAGCCGGGCGAGCCGCTCGGCGTCGCCGCCGAGTAGAAGGACGAAAGCCGCCGCGGTCCCGGGACCACGGCGGCTCGTCCGCTCTCCGCGGTGGGGCTCAGTCCCCGCCGAAGATCTGCAGCGCAGGCTCGGGGAAGCCGAGGTACGCGGCAGTGGTGCGCATGTAGTCGATCAACCCGCGATACTCCCGGAGCTGCGTGCAGTACGAGTTGTCGTCGCAGGTCAGGTTGTTCGGGTCGCTCGGCGTCCGGTTGATGTCGGTCTTGACCATGGCGTTGCCGTCGGCGTCGAGCTTGACGTTGACGCGCCCGGTGACGGGATCGACCGGCGTGACGTCGTCGGTCTCGTAGGCCTTCTCCGTCAGGGTGTTCGCCCACTGCAGCATCTTCGCCGCGACGCCCTTGTCCCACGTCTTGCCGAAGATCTGCTCGTCGCCGTAGCTGCGAGCGACGTAGCGCAGCCCGCTGACCGGATCACGCCACTCGATGGACTGCTCGGGCAGGTAGTCGGGGTTGCTCGTCCCGCCGACCTGGTAGATGCGCATCATGTCGACCCAGTCGTAGTTCTGGCGGCCGGGGAGGTACACGTACGACCAGAAGCCGATGAACTTCTGGATCTCGTAGCCGAGCTGCGGGTCGATCGCGACGGACTCCGCCGGTGCGCCCGCGCCCAGCGAGTCACCCGCGATGTCGCTGCAGGTGAGCAACCCGTTGGTCGGCCAGCACATCTGCGGTCCGTCGGGGTGCACGAACGACGCCCAGCCCATGGGCTTCGACGGCCACTTGCGACCCTCGTCGTCGGTCGTCGACTCGATGAGCCCGCCGCGCGTCGCCAGCCGGGGCGCGAACATCTCCGCGTCGTTGGTCATGAGCACGCCGATGAGACGACGCATGCCTTCGGGGAAGAGGTTCGTGAAGTTCGTGTGGCGGAAGCGGGCGTCCAGACCGTCGAACCGGAAGAAGTTGAACGACTGGTAGCTCGCCGAGAGCAGCATCTCCATCGCGTAGGCCTTCTCGTAGTACGAGCCGGTCTGGTTGATGTAGTCGCTGGACCAGTAGCCCTGGCCGTACTGGAACTGGTTGTTGATGGGCCGACCGCCGTACATCAGGTCGCCGTTCGCCACCGAGGTGCCGTTCGGAATGTTGATGACCGGAGGGGTCGTTCGCGACTGGTAGCCGATGACGTCCTCCGTGGGCCGAACCAGGGGGTTCAGCTGGGTGCGGAAGTGCGGGCCCACGTGGGGGCGCGTCAGGACGCGGACGAAGTGGTCGAACGCGAGCGTGGCCGCGATGGCGTGGTCACGAAGCGGTCCGCCCTCGGCCTCGTAGAGGTCGATGAGGTACTGCGTGGAGACGCCGGCGTTCCGCGCGATCTCCTTCCAGTAGAAGTCGTGCAGGAGCGAGTAGCCCTGGCCCAGGTTCGCGATCTTGCCGTGGTACCGGCTGAGCGCCCGGAGGTAGCCGCCGTACACCGTGAAGTTCGTCCGGTTGTTCCGGAAGCTGTCGAACACGTGACGGTCTTCGTACAGGTTCGAGTGGAACAGGAGCTCTTCGTAGAGATCCGCGCCGTTGTCGTGCCGGTAGGTCGAGGGTGACCAGCCGTCCGCGTACTCGTCCGACTCGAAGCCGTACGGCATGCGGGGGCGCCCCTGGTCGTCGTGGGTGCGCCGGGGGGTGAAGTACTTCGGATCCGAGTTCAGGTAGTCCGACAGGGAGTCGCCCTGCATGTCGCGGTACGACACGAAGTCCACCGGGGGGCGGTCGCACACCTCGTTGCGGACCACGTGGCCGTCGAACACCGGGTGCCAGATGCCGTACTTGTCGTCGTCCCACCAGTCGGGGCGGACCATGTTCCGGTCAGCGTCCTCGTCGGGGTTGGCGCCGACCTGCCGGCAGTTGCGGATGAGGCCGCCGAAGAACTCGTTCCACTGCGTGTAGTGCAGGGACGTGTTGGCGTCGCGGAACACCCACTGGCCCGTGATGCCGCCAGCCCGGTCGATGAGGTCGATGAGCTGGTCGCCCTCCTGGGTGTCCTTCACGATGACGCCGTCCGCCCACACATCCATGACGTCCGCGTAGAACATGCGAACCGACGCGTAGTCGTAGACGCCCAGCCCGAGCATGTCCTGGGTGAGATCACCCGGGTAGTCCATGACCGTGCTGTGCTGCCACATCCAGATGGCGTTGTCGTTCTCCTCCTCCGTGAGGGGGTCGTAGTAGCGCGGGCCCACGCAGTCCTCGCCGTCGGCGGAGGGCCCGGTGCACGGCGTGTTCACCGTGTTGCCCTTGGTGCGGAGCTGCCAGTACTGCGGGCGGTAGTTCAGCTTGTCGTACGACCCGACGAAGTTGTGCCGCTGCCCGACCGTGTGCCCCATCTCGTGGAGGATGACGGAGTAGTGCATGTTGGCGCGCAGGTAGTCCCACATGCGCAGCGTGCGCCCCTTGCGCTCGGCCGGCGAAGCGTCGTCCTCGACCGGCGGGAACTTCTCGTTCATCGCCTTGGCGAGGGCCGGGAGGCCCGTGGGCTCCGGCGCCTGCAGGATGCACTGGCCGATCTGGCCGAGCTTGACCTGAAGCGCCTGGGTGCCCTGCTCGATGATCTTGCTGCGCATGCCGCGAATCGGCGACGAGATGTCCAGGGCGGCCTCGTAGTCCCGCTGGGCGATCTCGCCCGTGCCGGCGAGCTGCGTCCACATGGGGCCCATGAGCGCGGCCTCCACCGGCGTGCCCTTGGCCATGTTGATGCGCGCCTCGAACTCGGCGTTGGCCGTGCCGCCCACCGTCGACGGCATGCGCCCGATGTCCAGGTCGCGCATCACCTGCTTGCTGAGCTGCTCGAAGTTGATCTTTCGCTTCAGCTCCTCGCGCAGGATCTTGTTGCGCGCGGGATCCGTGGACTTGAGCGCGTTGCTCATGCCACCCAGGCGGGAGTCGATCTCCTCGGGCTGCATGCGCAGGGCCGAGCCCGGCGCCTGCGAGGAGGGCGTGTCGGCCCAGCCGCGGACGTAGTCGGCGCTGATGATGTCCTCGTTCTTCAGCTCGCCGTTGAGCCACTGGAGCTGATCCACGAAGGACTTCGCCGCGGAGTCCGTGATCGCGTCGTACACGTTGATGCTGGCCGCCAGGATCTCGCCGGTGAGCGGATCCGAGCCGGAGGGGCCGTAGCCCCATGGCGACAGGCTCTGGCGCGTCGGCCACACGTTCACCTGGTGGTGGCGGATGTCGCCCACGCGGACGACCTTGCCGACCGGTCCGCAGGCGGGGTCGTCTTCCGCGACGACCGGGCTGTGGCAGAGGACGACCATCGGTGTGTGCGCGGTGACGTTGCTCTTGACCTTGTCCTGGCAAGCCTCTGCGCCGTTGGCGAGCTTGCAGCGCATGTGGTTCTCGACCAGGTTCGCTTCCACGTCGTCGCGCTGATCCCAGCCGAAGAACTCCTCGCAGGTCTGGGCGCTGGCGAACGGGCTGCCCGCGAGCGAGCCCTTGCCGGTGCGCCGGCACTCCACGAGGCGGGCGGCCATCACGCCGATGCGGAACGCCGCGTCCCACTCCCAGGTCGCGCGCTGCGTGGCCTCGAAGATGACGTCGTCGCCGTCGTCGAGGGTGTAGTACCAGGGCACGGGACGCAGCTCCCGCTTGGCGTAGGGAATCGTGCACTTGCCGACGAAGTTGTCGCAGCGCGAGCCGACTCCCGCCGCCTCGCACTCGTCGTCCGTGCCGTCGCGGTTGTCGTCACGGCCGGGCTCGAGGCCGGCGGCCTTCGTGGCGGTTCCCGCGCACGCCACCTCGGTGTGACTCGCCTTCCAGAGGTTGTAGCGCTGCGCGAACCGGTACCAGAGGTCGTCGGTGATGCCCGTCTGCTCGTCGTAGCCGAGGCGGTCGGTCGTGAAGATGCCGAAGCCGTTCATGCGGGCGCCGTCCCAGTGGCGGGGCTCGTAGTCCGTGAAGTCGGCGTCGCCGGCCTTCGGGACCTTCTTGAACGACATCCGGTAGGTGACCTCGCTCGCCTCGCACTGGCCCCAGGGGGCCGTCGCGCCGACGACGATGCTGCCGCGGTAGAAGCACGCGGGCAGCGTCTGGCCGTCGATGGTGATCGTGGCCGGCTGGTAGAAGACCTTGTTCGTGATGTCGAAGTAGCCCTGATCGGCCTCGAAGTGGGGCGCGTCGGGGTGCGACGGGTCGCTCACGTAGTAGGAGAGGGGCTCGACCGAAACGCCGTCCGACAGGGCGTTGTACAGGAGCAGCGGATCCCAGTTGTACGACGAGGTCACCATGCTCGACGACCAGTCGACGCGGAAATAGTCGCGGTCGTACCAGGCGCGATCGCTCGAGTTTTCGGTGATGACGTTCAGCTCTTCGCCCGTGGAGGAGTTGTAGGCGCGCTTGATGTCGAAGTGCTTCTCGATGTGGTAGGCGGCGATGACCTTGCCGTTTCGCGTCGCGGCACCGACACCGTGGCGGTCCACGCCCTCGATGTCCTCGTAGGTCTGGCGGGCCACGAGCTGGTGCTCGGTGACCTCCCACTTGATCCGCTTCACGCCGCCCGTGAGGCCGGGGAACACCTGCGCCGCGTCGAGGCCGTAGGGCACGTCGATGACGGTGGCGTTCGTGTAGAACTCGGGGTCGTCGTCGGGCGACTGCAGGTCGCTCCCGATGAAGAACGACTTCGCCAGCGCGTTGGCCTGCACCTGGTTGATCGGCTTGCGTTCCTCAGCGCAGCCCACCTGGGTGAGGGCCCACGCTGCCAGGACGGGGACGCCAAAGCCGAGCCTCAAAGACCAAGAACCCATTTGAAAACCTCCTTGGGCGACGACCAGGGATGCACGGACGCGACGTGACCCTGGTAGGGCCGACCGCCGCACAGCAAGGACCGGACCAACTCGCCGGTCCCGTGAAACGCGGGGATCGCCCCTCTGCCGGTGCGCCTTCTAACCGAAGTGACGGCGGGTGCGTTAGCGATTTAACTGCCCCAGCCGCCGGCCCCCTGGCCGAGCGGGGCGGACTGCGCGGTCAGGCGGGACCCACCGGGACGTCGACCTGAGCCGGTGCCGGCGCCTCCCGGCCGAGGCAGCGCCGGACCATGGCTTCGAAGGAGGCGGGGAGGTCCGTGACGAGGAGCTCGACGCCGCCGGGGATGGTGGATGTCGTGTCGAGCTCGCGGTCCCGCACCAGGCAGGCGACCGCCGCCGCCGTGGCCCGCGCGCCGTCCACGAGCGGGACGGGACGCCCGGCGACCGCCAGTGCCGCGGCGGCGATCACGTCCCGCAGGACCGGGTAGTGCGTGCAACCGAGAACGATGACGCCCGCCCCCGCCTCCACCAGCGGCGCGACGTAGCGCTGGGCCGCCATCGCCGGCACGTCCCCGTCGATCCAGCCCTCTTCCACCAGCGGGACCAGAAGCGGCGCCGCCCGCCCGACGACCTCGAACCGTGTGGAGACGGCCGAGACGGCCCGCGCATACGCCCCGGACGCGATGGTGCCCTGGGTGCCGAGCACGCCGATCGTGCTGGCCCCGACTCGCTCGGCCAGGCGCACCGCCGCGACAGCGCCCGGCTCGACGACCCCGATGACGGGAAGGTCGAGCTCGGCGCGGAGGAGATCGAGCGCGACGGCGCTGACGGTGTTGCACGCGACCACCACGAGCTTCACGCCCCGCTGGACGAGCAGGCTGGCGCAGCCGCGCGCGTAGCGAACGACCGTCTCGGCCGAGCGCGTGCCGTACGGGACACGCGCCGTGTCGCCGAGATAGACGATGCGCTCGGCCGGCAGCTCGCTCGCGAGCTCGCCGGCCACCGTGAGCCCACCCAGCCCCGAGTCGAAGACGCCGATGGGCGCGCTGCGATCGAGCGCCATTCGGCTCAGACGGCCTCGATGCGGAGGATCTTCGGAGCCCTCTTGATGAACGACTCGTCGCGGACGTCCTCGATGGCCGCGCGGACCGCGCCTTCGGTCGCGTGGTGCGTGATGAAGACGACGGGCACGGCGTTGCCCGCCGCTTCGGCTCGCCCGTCCTGCACCATCTGCTCGATGCTCACGCCCTGCGCGCCGAGGGCCTGCGCGACGCGGGCGAGCACGCCGGGCTGGTCGGCCACGTCGAACCGCAGGTAGTAGCGCGAGCCCACCTCTGCCAGCGGCACCAGAGGGCGCCGGCTGAGCTGGATGCCCCGCGTGGCGAGCCCCGGCTCGCCTTCGCGGCGCGACCGCGCGACATCGACGATGTCGGCCACGACGCTCACCGCGGTGGGCATGTCCCCTGCCCCGCGCCCGACCAGGAGGCACGGCCCGAGGGCGCGCCCCCGGATGAACGCGGCGTTCAGCACGCCGTGGATGTTCGCCAGGACGCTGTCCCTCGGGATCATGGCGGGGTGCACGCGAAGCTCCAGGCGCTCGCCGCGATCGTGCCCGATGGCGAGGTGCTTGATGGTCATGCCGAACCGCTCGGCGAAGCGGAAATCGAGCTGATCGATGCTCCGGATCCCCTCCACCGGGACGCGGTCCGGATCGACGTTCGCCCCGAACGCGAGCATGCCCATGACCACCAGCTTCTGCGCCGCGTCGTGCCCGTCCACGTCCAGGCTCGGATCGGCTTCGGCGTAGCCGAGCTCCTGCGCGTCGGCGAGCACGGCCTCGAAGCTCGCTCCCTCGTCGCGCATGCGCGTGAGGATGTAGTTGCAGGTGCCGTTCAGGATGGCGTGGACGCTCTCGACCCAGTCGCTCGTCAGCGCCTCGCGGAGGGTCCGGATGAGCGGAATGCCGCCGCCCACCGAGGCCTCGAACGCGAGATCGACGCCCGCGGCGCTCGCGCGCTCGACGAGCTCCGGCCCGTGGTGGGCGAGCAGGAGCTTGTTCGCGGTGACCACGCTCTTGCCGCGCTCGATGGCCTGCACGATCAGCGTCTTCGCAGGCTCGGCGCCGCCCATGACCTCGATCACGAGGTCCACCTCGTCGGCGAACACGTCGGCCGGATCCGTCGTGAGCCACTCGCGGCGACACTCCGGAACCCGATCCTTCGCGTCGTCGCGGATGAGCACGCGCGAGACCTCGAGCGGCGCACCGATGCGCGAGGCGAGGTACTCGGCGTTCTCGCGAATGAGCCGCAGGACGCCGCCGCCGACGGTGCCGCAGCCGAGCAACGCCACCCTGACCGGAAACTTCACGCGTTCGGGACTCACGGCACACGGCCTTTCTTCGGCACCCTGCCGGCCCTCTCGAGCCAGGCCTCCACCTTCGGGCGCTGCACCCTTGCCATCGCCGCGCACCGGCGGCCAGCTTCGACCGCCTGGGCGAGCTGTCGCTCGGCGCCTTCGATCTGTGCCACCCTCTCGGCGAAGAACGACCGCGCCGCCTCGACCTGGGCGTCGTCACAGCGGCTGGCGGCGGCCCACACGAACCGGCCGAGCACGAACTGCGGCACTCGCTTGGCGAGCGCGTCGAAGTTCGCCGTGACCCACTCGTAGACGAGGTCCTTGGTCTCGGGCCGCGCGAAGTAGGGCGAGAACACGTACCGGAGGTCCTGCACCTTGATGGTGCCGTCGAGGGTGAGACCGAGCGCCCGCCGAATCAGCGCCGGGTCGGTGAGACTCGAGAGCCCCGTGAGCGCGACCACGCGCGCCTCGGGGCTGGCCGCGCCGGCGAGGCGCGCGACCAGCCGATCCACCATGACCGCGTCGCCCGAGCGCGCGGCGAGCGGTACGGCAATGGCCGCGAGCTCACCCTCCACGCTGGCCGGGTCGGCGAGCCACGCCTCGGCGTGCTTTCGAGCCTCCGCGAGCGTCACCGGATCTTGCCCGAGCGCGCCGAGCGCGGTGACGAGCGAAGCGCGCGCCAGCCGACGATCGTCGTCGTCCTTGAGACTCGCCTTCCAGCCGTGGGCGCGCGCCGCCGGACCCACGAGGCCGCGCACCCATCCGGCGAACGCGGCGGAGCCGGCGTCCGGCACCAGGTCGCGCCGGACGGTGGCGAGCGCGTCGAGCGACTGCTCCCAGAGGACGCGGTGCGCGAGCTTAGTCAGCGCGGGCTGCAGGTCGAGATAGGTGTCCGCCCCGGAGTCACCGCTCGCGACCAGCGCCCACGCATTCGCACCGAGGCCCACCCGCTCGGCGTCGGAGAGATGCTTCATGGCGCCCACGAGCGCGTCGAAGGCCGGGTCGTCCTGGCGGTGCCGGTAGTAGCCGGCCTCGCCGACGTTGGGGTGCAGCCACTTGGGACACCACGGCAGCTCGACGCGCGCTTCTTCCGCCGAGAGCTCCGCGCAGCGCACGTCCACGCGCTTGCCGTCGCCGAACTTGACGCACACGGGGAAACGCCAGCGCTTGTCGGGGCGCGTGCCGTCGCGCGGCAGCAGCCGATACTCCTTCTGGCGCAGGAGCGCGGCCGGCTTCGGCGAGCAGACGACGCTGGCCTCGACCAGCGGGACGCCGGTCTGATCGAGAAAGCCGTCCAGCACGCCCGCGACGTCCTTGCCGCTCGCGGCGGACAGCTCCCGGAACAGATCGCCGGCCCTCGCGTTCTTCCACGCGTTCGCGTCCACGTACTTGCGCACGCCGTCGCGGAAGGGCTCCTCTCCCACCCACGTCTCGACCATCGCGAGGACCGCGTGGCCCTTCACGTAGGTGATGCCGTCGAACGCCTCGAGCGCGGCGCTGGTGCTGGCGACCGGCTGCCGCACGCGCCGCGCCGAGTCGAGGGAGTCGGCGCTCATGACCATCGCCTTGCGGGCCACGGCGCCGAGTCCGGCGCCGAGAGCCGGCCGCCACTGGTCCACGATCTTCGTCCCCATCCAGGTCGCGAACCCCTCGTTCAGCCAGAGGTCGTCCCACCACTGCATGGTGACCAGATCACCGAACCACATGTGGGCGAGCTCGTGGGCCATGACGCCGGCCAGGCCGCGGCGTGCCGTGACGGACGCGCGCTCGGTGTCGAGGAGCACCAGCTCCTCTCGAAAGGTGACCAGCCCCGCGTTCTCCATGGCACCGGCCGCGAAGTTCGGCACCGCGACGAGATCGAGCTTGGGGTACGGGTACGGCCGACCGAAGTAGGATTCCAGCAGGCCGAGCTGCTCCCTGGCCGCCTCGAGGGCCAGGGTACCCAGGTGCGCCTTGCCCCGCACCGACACGAGGCGAATGGGCACCGACGCGGCCGCACCCTCGCGAACGTCGAGTGGACCCGCGGCGAGCGCCACCAGGTAGCTGGGCATCGGCGGCGAAGGCGCGAACTCGAACGTGTGCAGTCCGCTCGTCGGCGCTTCGCGGCGACGGACCAGGGGCATGTTGGAGACGGCGACGTGCCCCTCCGGCACCGTGATGACGATCTCGAACGGGATCTTCGCGGAGGGCTCGTCGAAGCACGGGAACGCCTTGCGAGCGTCGTTGGGCTCGAACTGGGTGAACGCGTAGCGCTCGCCGGCCTCGGTGACGGAGTAGATGCCGTCGAGGCCGTCGGAGAACGGCGCCTCGTACTCGATCTCGAGGACGGCGCGCCCCGCGGGCGCCACTTCGTCGAACGCGACGACGAGCTCCTCCGGATCGCCGCGCGTCCCCGCCGCGGCTCGCGCGCGCGTCTTGGCCCAGAGACGCCGGCCGCCGACGTCGAGCGAGGCCGTGCGCACGGTGAGCTTGCGACCGTGCAGCACGATGGCCCGAGAAGGCGCGGCGATCTCGAGATCGAGGGTCGCCTTCCCGAGGAACGTGGGCTGGCGCGGATCCAGCGTGAGCTCGACACGCTGGCGGACGGGCTGGACGCCGCCCGGCAAGCGCCCATCCTCCCTGGGTGGCGGCGCGACGTCGATGTCGGGAGCCGGAGACGGCGGCTCGACGGGCGCTGCGCCGCCGGGCGCAGGGCCCGCCGCGGGGGAGCACGCGAGCAGCGCGGCGGCGAGACCGAGGGAGCCGAGGCGGACCATGGCGCGGCCGACGCTCGCAAGGCCCGGCAGGGTGGTCAAGCTCCGCCGCGACCGCGCGGATCAAATCGGCGACGAAGCGAGGGGGCTCGGCCGTTCCGCGATGCGCTGGGCGGGCGGAGTGATCGCCTCCAGCCACTCGAGCCGTGCGCGCACACGATGCTTCATCGAGCGCAGGGGCGCCGAGCGCATGACGCCGTCCCAGGTCCGAATGCGGGGCTTGCCGGCGTTGCACGCGAGCAGCGTGGGCATGCCGCTCACCGGGTCGGCCTCGAACACGAAGAACGAATGGTAGTGCGCCTCGCCATCGCTCTTCGGGCCGTGAATGGTGACGACGTCCCCCGGCACGTATCGATCGCGATGCTCGTAGACGTGGTCGAAGAACGCTCCGCGCTCGAGGAAGCGGATTCTCTCGGTAGGCGACAGCGCGACGACGTCGAAGGCGTCGGGCCTCTGCCAGGAGAACTTGACGAACTCCTCCACGCTGCGCCGATTCCCGATGCCCAGGGTGTCGAAGTCGAGGAGCCCGGACACCCGCCGCCGCTCCTCCTCGCGCGGTGCCCAGCGGGTGCCGCTCGCGCGCTCGAACGTGTCGGTCACGAAGTCGATGCACACCTGGGGCACCTTCGGGCGGCCCGCCAGGTCGAACACCTGGTAGTGGTCGTCGTTCACCTCGTAGGAGTGCCAGCCGTGGCGGTACGCCCAGCTCCACGCGCGCCGAAGTTCGCCGTCCTGCTGCCCGAACTCGGTCCGCGGCTCGTCGAACGGGAGGGCCTCGTCCACTTGCTCGAGAATGGCCGCGTGCTGCGCCGCCAGCACGCGGCGGCGCCGCTGCACCAGCTCGCGATCGGCCTGGAGCCGTGCGGACTGATCCGCCTCTGGGAGCGCGCAGATCTCCTGCAGCACGACGCCCTGCCGCGCGAAGAGCGCCTGAGCCCACGTGCTGCCGAAACGTGCCCGGCCGAGGACAGCCGACGCCGTGATCCGCTCGACGTCGAGGCGGTCGAACCCGGATCGGTGCGAGGCGCCGCGAACGTCGATGTGCAGCGGCGCCACGAGGCCGGAAGCGGTCGTCGCGACGCGGTCGAAGAGCATCAGCCGAGCCGGGCGGCCGCGCTCGGGTCCGTCGGCGTACTCGTACATGAGCCGGTTCTTCCGGGTCGCACGAAGCACGTCGGCACCGCGATGGATGAACAGCTCCGGCGCGTCGAAGAGCGCGGGGAGCGTGACGAGCTCGACCATCGCCGTCGCGACGTCGGGCGAGTCGGAGTACAGGTAGCCGTCCGTCAGCATGACCTCGCGCAGCACGTCGCGGCGACCGCGGATCTGTCGATGGAGCTGGTGGAAGGCGAAGTACGGGGACGGGCTCTGGCGAAGGCGCTCGCGGTGGCGTCGAGCCTCGGGGGAGATCTCGCCGACGGCGGGCGGCCGCTCGAAGAGCACGGGCTCTCCCTTCGCGCGCGCCAGCACGTGCGCCCGCCGCGCCTCGAGCTCGGGTGCACCCGCCAGCGCCGGCTCGCGGCGCACCCGCGCGATCTCGTCGCTGCAGGAGGCGCGCTGCAACTCGTCCAGCGTTTGAGCACGCTCCACTGGAGCCGCAGTCGTCGGCTCCACCCCCGACGCCGCTCCGCCGGCCGTCGCCTCCGTGCCGCGCTCGCAGCCGGCGACGGCCAGCATCGTCACGAGCGCCGAGAGGATGGTGGGGGTACGAGCCACGGGACCCGCCAGCATAACGCGCGCGCGGGGCGGTCGTAGTCCGCGGCGGTCAGTTGGTGGACTGGGCTGCGGCTTCCCTCTGCGCGACCCCATCGAGCCACTCCTGGGACGGCTGGGGGCGGGACTCCAGGGCGGCCTCGAGCACCTCGTCGAGCTTGTTCACGAAGACGAACTCGAGCTCGTTCAGCACTTCCTTGGGCACCTCCTCGAGATCGGCCTTGTTCCGCTCCGGGACGAGCACGCGCTTGATGCCGGCGCGGTGGGCCGCGAGGGTCTTCTCCTTCAAGCCGCCGATGGGCAGCGCGCGTCCGCGAAGGGAGATTTCGCCGGTCATGGCGACGTCGTGGCGCACGCGAATTCCGGTGAGCAGCGACACGAGCGCGGTGAACATGGTGATGCCCGCACTGGGCCCATCCTTGGGCATGGCTCCGGCGGGGATGTGGATGTGGACGTCGCTCTTCTCGAGGAAGTCCTTCGAGATGCCGTACTTCCCGGCGTTGGTGCGCACGTAGCTCAGCGCGGCGTGCGCGCTCTCCTTCATCACCTCACCGAGCTGGCCGGTGAGCTGGAGCTTGCCGGTGCCGAACATGCGCGTTGCTTCGATGAAGAGAATCTCACCGCCGACACTCGTCCACGCGAGGCCGGTGGCCACTCCCGTCTCCTCGGTGCGCTCGGCCACCTCGCTGGTGTGCTTGATGGGGCCCAGGAACTCCCTGAGCTGCTCCTCGGACTTGATGACGCGCTTCTGGTCGTCTCCCTCCGCGACCTTCACGGCAACCCCGCGGATGACGCTCGCCACCTGGCGCTCCAGGCTGCGAACACCGGCCTCGCGGGTGTAGTGCTCGATGATCTCCTCGACGGCTTCGTCGGTGATGTCCACCTGATCCTGGCTCAGGCCATGCTCCTCGAGCTGCTTGGGGATGAGGTGCTGCCGCGCGATGGCGACCTTCTCGCGCCGCGTGTACCCGGGGATTTCCAGGATCTCCATGCGGTCGCGGAGCGGCGGGGGAATCGGATCGGCGATGTTGGCCGTCGCGATGAACATCACGTTCGAGAGGTCGTAGGGGATCTCCAGGTAGTGATCGGCGAAGGTGTTGTTCTGTTCGGGATCGAGCACCTCGAGCAGCGCGGCGCTTGGATCGCCGCGGAAGTCGTGGC